>NZ_CP049357.1:730000-1430000 GCF_011067105.1 Deinococcus wulumuqiensis R12
CTGAACACCATGGCTCGGGTGACTCTGCCCCTCTTTAGTGCATTGAAGTGAAAGCAACCTCCCCACAGCCTCCTTCAAGGACATGGCTTTGCCTTGGGTGAACGCCTCATCGAAGGCCATTTGTCCCAGTTGTTGTCGTGTCCATTGCCGTTCTCTATCATGCGGTTCAGCAAAGTACGGTTGTCGCACCAGCCCGGTTTGCTCTCGGAAGCGTGCTGTAGCTCCCCAGATACTGGCTGCCATCTCCCGATAGCCAAGTCGGCTGACGGTGGCCGTAGCGACCTCCAAGCCCTCGACCTGGGCCAGTTCATACTGCGTCAGCCCGAGCATCGTCTGAAAGTGCAGGAGGGCTTCCAGGTAATGCTGTTCTCCATGTTCGACACGGCCCAGTGCAAAGTGAGCATTCATCACCGCTACCTGATCATCGTCTTCCACCGCTTTAGCCAGCGTTCGCTCCAGTTGCTCGCGGGCTTCAGCCCATTGCCCCCGACCGATCAGAACATCTACCGGCCCAGGTCGAAGAAGGTCCATCTGTTGGCCAACGGCGCCAGGTTTCAGAAGACGTTCTGCCTCCTGGAAGTGCTGCTCTGCCCGCTCAAAATTGCCGTTGATTCGCGCCACACTCGGCACGTCCTGCCACAAAGCAATGATCCCACGTAACAGCGCCACGAAGCCAAGGTCGCGTCGGCTGCCCAGTTTCTGGAACAGCGCTTCGGCAACCTGGCATGCTTCCTCGGCTACTCGGTGATCACCCACATTGATCTGCACCTCGGTGTTCAGAAGCGCTAAGGCCGCAAGAACAGAGTCAAAATGATGCTCACTGGCCAAGTGAACAGCTTGAGCGAGGACGTGTTTCGCTCTAGTGAACTGATTGACGTTGCTGAACATGGCACCGATGTTGTTGAGCGCAGCCACTTGTCCGTAATGGTAACCAGACGCACTGGCTGCTTCCACGGCCTCCTCAAAGAGAGGGACGGCTTCTTCAAAGAGGCCGCTGTAGGCCTTGACGACGCCACTCACATTCAGTGCTTCAGCCAGACAAGCCAAGTCACCAGCCGAGCGGGCTAACGAAATGGTTTCTTCCAACTGCTCCGGAAATTCTGGATTGAGTGTCCCGAGACAAACTTGAAGTTGCAGGCGGGTCAGAGCGGCCCACCGATAGGCAACGGTGGATTGATCCTGGGTCAGGGACAGCAGTTTGGAAAGGCGCGTGACCCCCTCTTCCATCAAGCCACGGTTGATTCACTCTTTGGCCTGGAATCTAGGGATGTCCAGTGCCGCTTCAACCTGCCCATGCGCTTCAGCGTATTTCAGGGCAGCTTGAATGTTGTCGTACTCCTCAAGTCCCCAATTCGCCGAACCTTCTTGGTTCTGTCCAGAGTAATAGTCCTGCCAAGCCGCGGCGCTCCTCCGACTCGGAAGGCGTCTTCCAACGCCGCCTTCCGAGTCGGAGCTTCAAGCAGCTTCTCGCGGGCAAAGTGCTGAAGGACTGGGTGGTGGACATAACGGCCTTGCGGTGTCAGACGAAGCATCGCCGCGTCGGCGAGTCCCAGAAGGGTTCGCAGGGGCGCGTCCATCATTTGCAGCGCATCCGCCCGGGTGAAGCCGCCTCGGAAAACGCTCAGACTGCTCAGGAGTTCACGTTCCTTTTCGTTCAGCCGCTTGTACGACTCCTCGAAGATGGCTCGCAAACTCCTTCGTCCTTTTCCCACACCCTCCTCCAGCAGCTCCGGCCCCCGCTGCAACTCCGCCGCGATCTGCTCGACCGGAACAGAACGAAGCCACGCGGCCGCCAATTCGATAGCGAGAGGAGAACTTTCGACAAGGCGGCAGATTTCCAAAATGAAAGTCAGGTTGCCTGGGCTGGGTCGGAACCGGGCATTGGCCTGCCGTGCCCGACTGTTGAACAGCTTCACCGCGTCCGAAGCCTCCTCAGCAAAGTGAAGGCCGTCGACCGGGTAAAGGACTTCCGAGGGTTGTGCCAGTCGCTTACGGGAAGTGACCACGAACTTCGCTTTTGGACAGGCCTCAAGTAGAGTTGTCAGAACGTTTCCAGCGTCGAGCACCTGTTCGAAGTTATCGAGCAAGATCACGTGAGCACTGTCGGAAAGGGCGTTTCGAAGGATTTCCAGGGCGTTGGGCGTGGAACTGGGCTTCAACTTCAGCGCTATCGCCGTGGGGACGAGGATCGGATCATCCACCTGTTGCAGGTCCATGTACGTCACCGACTCGTCCTGAAGTTGCCGGGCCAATTCCAGAGCGAGTCTTGTTTTACCGATGCCGCCGGGACCGACGAGTGTCAGCAGCCGGCTGTGCAGGTCGTGGAGCAAGTCGTGCAGTTCCGTCAGTTCAGCGGACCGCCCAATAAAGCTTATCCCGGCTTGAGGCAATGACGCATCGTGAAGCTCCGGCGCTTTCCCCGCATTTGAGATTCCGGATGCCAGAGGCAGATCAAGTTCAGCAGCCTCCAGGCGCAGGCTGCTGCTGAGTTCGTCACCGATGAGAAACGTGTCAACCAGACAGCGGTCATACCGCAACGCTTCTTCCTGTCCCTGGATGCCGGTTTGCTGCTGCGCCCGCCTAATCCTCTACGGTCATGATGTCCGTTCTGTGAGGGTAACGCGGGCGTCAGGCAGCTCACCCGTGAGTGTACTGAATCTTCCACTCATGGAGCGAGTCATTCATACAAAGTAGTGCGCATTTAATTGATTTAGATACAGTGGGAAAATAAAAGGGGGTCCCACGGTGAGCCTTGCCCGGATAGTTTAACGAACGAAAACTCTTGCCGTGGAACCGTTGGACATCACGAATTAAAGTGCCAAATGCACCTCACACATTCTTCCACTGTATAAGGATCGAACACTGCATTAGGGAATCTAGAAGTATATTCTTCAGCAATTCCAGTCGCTACTTTAAGAGCCTCATCTAACGATGCTTGGGAACGCAGCCTTTCACGGTACCCGTCCAAGGCATAAAAGCAGCAGGGATCAACAGGATACAGATCAGGCTCCATCTCCCAAGCCAATACTTGGATTTCCCTTATTGCTGCTTTGCCTTTTGGACTTAGCACCGCACCTTTCCCGGGCTCTCCCATGCTAACGGTTTCCTCAGAAACCTTTTGAAAGAGGGAAGAATACTTTCTAACGAAATCGGCGATCTTGTCACCACTGACGAGCGGACTGAATTCGACCGAACGATCACTATCATTTTCAAAGCGCTCTCTAATAAGGCCTTTGTGGTACCAGGCCGAGAGCCGCCCATTTTCATGAATCATTATGGTGATACGGAAAGTCCTAACCGCAGCAAGCTTGGGGATTCCTCTTATCTCCTCTATAGATCTTTCAATCTCCTTAGCAATCAAATCTCTATTCGACATTTGTTCTCCTTTACATATAGCTTCGTAGTCGCTTATATAGGTAACTCTCTGGTTACCAAGTGTGTCCTCTAAGATATTGTTTTATTCAGGTAGCCTCCAGATATCTAATTCCTCTTCACCTAAAATAATAGAAGCAAAAACATAATATTTATGAGGTACAATCTTGTAATTTAGGGGAAATTTCAGCAAATTCAAGAATGACTTGGAAAAGCTTGGGAAAATTTCTGCCCTGCTGATTAAGGCAGGGCAGGTCACGGGACTCATAGACAAATGGGAAGAAGCGAATTGTGTCTCCCTCTTCTTCGCTTCACTACCAGTCGGGTGGGAAAAGACTCGCTCTAGAGCATTTGACATAATGAGGCTATGAAAGTTGTTGGGGCAGCTGGGTATGGGAACGACCTACGGGAGCGGATTGTCGCCAGTGTGCAGCGGGGAGCGACCATCACTGAGGTCGCCCGTCAGTATGAGGTTGCGCACATCACAGTTCGGACTTACCTCAAGAAGATGCAGGAGGGGACGCTTGAACAGCGTATCTCTCCGCCTGGACGCCCGCGTACCGTCCAAGCGGAACATGAAGCGAAGCTTCTTGAGCAACTCGATAGCCATCCAGACGCAACTTTGGAGGAGCATGCTCGCATGCTTCACGAAGCCACAGGTTTGAAGATCTCCTACCGAACCGTTGACCGTGTTTTCCAGCGTCACCACATCACGCATAAAAAAAACGCTGGTCGCCAGCGAACGGAGTGAGGAACTGCGAACGCAGTTCCAAAATGAGATTGCTTCGCTCCTCCTCAGTCCTGCAAGACTCGTTTTTCTCGATGAATGCGGCTTTAACACGGCACTGACCCGTCTGTACGGTCGTGCCCCGAGCAGTCAACGGGCAATCGGGCGTACACCACGGAATTGGGGCACGAACCAAACTTTGATTTGTGCGATGCAGTGCAGCGGGGCCACTGCCCCGCTGGTCGTCGAAGGGTCGGTCAATGGCGTTGTGTTCGAGTGGTACGTCCGTGAAGTGTTGGGTCCGACATTGACACCTGGACAGGTCGTTGTCCTGGACAATCTCTCAGCTCATCACCGTGAGGGTGTGAGGACGTTCATCGAGGAGCGTGGATGCACGCTCCTCTTTCTGCCGCCCTACAGTCCAGATTTCAACCCGATTGAGATGATGTTTTCCAAGCTCAAAGCATGGATTCGTGCCGGTGAGTTCCGTGAGGTGGAGACCTTGATTCAAGCGATCTGGGATGGCCTTGCCGCAGTGTCATTGCGGGACATCTTTGGCTGGATCACTCACGCACACCCTGGAGCCTTCTTATGTCAAATGCTCTAAGCAGCGCCGCATTTTAGAAATGCCAACCCTCTCCGCTTTAACTGGATGGCAAAAGGGTAGTTGTCACCTAGCAACCTCCTCCACTGCCAGCGTTGCGCCCACGTTTATCGGTCATTGTGTTCATCACTCGCGGTATACATGGCCTGTCCGACGGGATATGCAGCACGCTGCTGGTCAAGAACGTGTACATACTTTTTTAGGGTGACGCTGGTGTCCTGATGTCCCAGAATCTCGGAAACCAGCGTCAGTGGTGTGCCGCTCGCCAGCATCACGGACGCTGCTGTGTCGCGCATGTCATGAACTCGTATGACCGGCAGACCAGCCAATTCAGTATCCCTTTTGAACTGCCTAAGCAAGTTGGTCGACAGCATCGGCGTCCCTATGGCACTTGGGAAGACCAGATCAAAATCAACCCAGGCCTCTCCGAGCTCGGCTCTCTCTGCTTCCTGACGTGCCCTGTGCTGCAAAAGTAATTGCACAAGGCCCTCTTGAATATGAATGTGACGGGCACTGCCCCGTTTCGGTGGCGCAAACCGGCTCTCGGAGGCCTTAGCGGCTTCCAGCCACTGCTGACGGACATGGATTGTCCTATCGGTTAGGTTGATGTCCTTCCAGCGCAAGCCGCGCACTTCCGCGCTACGCATACCCGTCGTCAGAAACACCGTGTACATGACATGCTCTTTGTGTCCCTGCATCACTTCAAGAAATGTCCTTACCTGATCAGGCTGCCATATTCCATGATGCTTTGCGGGCACTGGTACAGGCTTGTAACGCTCTGCGACATTACTTGCAATCCAGTCATGTTCCACCGCATAGGACAGCGCCATCCGCAGGCGAGCCACTGCACGGTTGGCCTCGTTCGGTTTTCCGGCCTCGACGAGTTTTCGGGCCATTTTCTCGATATCCACCAGTTTCAACTTGGTGATAGGTATTTCTCCCAGCGCGGGTTTGAGTCGCGTCTCGACGATGCGAGTGTAGTCCTCCAAGGTTTTGAGGCCCACGCGCATGCGCACCGAGTTCAGCCATTCGTCCAGCAGATGGGCGACCGTGCGCTCCTGGCTCGGCAGACCGCCCAGTTTCTCCAATTCCTGCTCAAACGCTTTTTTTCTTGCCAGCACGGCTGGGCGCGTTTTCGCTGACAGGGATTTGCGGCGCACTAGACCCGTTTCGAGGTCGATATAGCTTATCAGGGCCTCCCAACCGATCACCTTGCCATCTCTTACACGCTCACGAATGGTGCCTTCGCCGTTTCCCCGGCGTTTGTTTTTCGTCATCGTTACTCTCCTGCCGATTCCACAGTTCAGGGAACTCCACCAGCACGGAAAGACGTACTGGTGGAGTTATTGTCATCCACAGGCTCTTCCCTGAACTTTATCGAAAAGGCCTATCTCCTTCTGCTCCCCGCAGGGGAGCCAATCTTTCTTCTACCTTCTTCGCGGTGAGCCATATGCCGTAGTAACCGAATGTCACTTCGACTTCTGAGGGCCTCCCTTCTGCAGGTGTTGCCGCATCAGCTCGCTGTAGCGGTATACCCGCCCATACACTCGACTGTCACGCTCTGTGGCAGACAGCTGTCTTGCGTTCCAATGGTCGCTGGTTAGATACCACTTTTTTCCATTCTTTGCGGCGCGCCGGAGCAGTACTTCGCCCCTGTCCTTGATCACGTAGATGGCGCCCTCTTCGAGAGGGGACTTTGGTGACGAATCATCAATAAAGACGAGTTCCCCCATGTTCAGCGCATCCCGGCTGTTCTCAAACTCGTCCGTCCAAACGTAAGCAAACGAGCCTGAGCCAATATCCATATCCGGAGGAAGGCGCAGTAATCCAAGTGAAAGCTGCTCGGCTTCGTCATTCGCTTTCGACGTCCTCAAGTTGAGGGACTCGTGGCTGTGAATGGCATGCTGAGGCGCGAGGGGAACATATCGCCCACCGTGGTCAGCGCTGGGCTGATGGCCCTCATCAATGATTTCGTCGGGATCTATTTCAAGCTCCTCCTCAGGCTCGAGGTGAAGCTGGTTGAGGAGCTCCTCGATATCCATCTTGAAGATGTGAGCAATTGCCGCCGCGTATGACGGCGTCATGATTTTCCCATGTACATCTTCTTTGAAAGGCAGCTTTTTCCTTTCAGCGAGGAGTCGGTCGCGCAACTTCTGCTCATTTTCGAGACCCTGCTCAAACTCCTCAAGTTCACGGTACGTGTTGACACTGACCTGCATCTGGTCCGCCATCTCGTTTTGCGAAAGCCTGTGGCGTTTGCGGAGTAAACGGAGGCGACTCGACGGATGACTCATTTTCTGTTTTTTAGGTGTCATTACCACATTGTGCCAGGGTCTACCACGAAGAACTGATACTTCCAACGCCGTTCTAAAACGGGCACCAAAAAGTTCTGTCTCGGACCGCTGATTTTGACGTTGTTTTCAGTAGCAGAGCAGCTAACAACTGGAGGCAAAAACGCGATCAGGAAACAGGCATCAGAATTTCCTGAATCACGTCTCACACGCGGAATTCTGTGTTCATGAGAAGAAAAAACCCACTCGACAAAGACACCATCAACCAGATCCTGGCTGCCATCCAACTCCTCAGCAACGTCCAATCGTTCCTGTCCGAGTTTGACTTTCCCACTGCAGACGGTGAAACAGCACCGCAGATAAGTCCTCCTGTAGAGCAGCAGACCCACGCGAAAACGCCAGAGCAATTCTTCAATGATGAGTTTTTCAGTCTCATCGAGGCCCACAAGCGATTCGGATATCCGAGAGCGGCGCTCTACGAGTTCGCGAAATCAAACAAGCTGCGAACCATCCTGATAGGTAAGCGAAAACGCATGACCACCAGAGCGTGGCTTGATGACTGCTTCATGCGGAGGGCCAGTGAAGTATGACTGAGCAGCTAAGTGCAGCTGCCAAAGACAGCTTGCGGGAACTGTTGCGGGCGGACCTCGCTACGAGTGCGGGAAGACGAAGATCTGCCCGCATCCAAAAGTCTGGCCCTCCGCAAGGAGGGCCGATTCATTACCCGCCGGACGCCTTAAACCCAGCAGGGCGCCGTGTGCAGCGACAACTGCTGCATTCCCCAGCCAGCTTCATTTCACTGTTAAATGTGGTGGGGGCTTGTAGGATGCATACCCTTTATTTCGCGATCCTTGACGAGACGAAGGGAAGATGTTTTGATCCGGAACTGTTACTTGGTGTGGCCCAGCGCATGCGGAAGGCCCTTCGCAAGCGCGCCCGCTCAGGCCACCCGGCATGGGTGACTGTGGAGGTAGGTGAGGGTCCGCATCCACTGCATCTGCACATCATGAGTCGGGATGATGCGCCGCTCCCAGCCATACTGACCATTAAAAATCTCAAAGGTGAGGTCATTGCCATCTTCAGTCGCGAAGCTGGACGCTCGAAACTGGGCACTCCTCGCAAACTCGCCCAATACCTGCGCAAGGTTGGACACGTCGGTGCAAAAGATTTTAACCAGCAACTGCCCGCTGACGACCCGCGGCAACCGCCTGGGTTTCGGGCGGCATTGAAAGACTGGCAGATCGGACGAGCCCGGCGGATTGCTTTGGGACTCAAGCGCATGCCGCGCCGAACGTTCGGTCTTTTCATTCCACGGCTGACCGACGCTCAACGGATTGCAGCCTTGAAGGTGTTGGAGAACATGAAGGTCGAAACACAACCTGTCATGAGCATCAGCCAAGCTGAATGGGAAGCTCAGGAAGTCCAGATCCTGATCAAGAAGAAGTGGAAGACAAGGCGAGCTTTAGAGCGCGAACGCCAGAGTGTCATCACCCTAGTGAGAGCGGCTCAGGATCAGCGCAACGTTTATAAAGCATGGCAGGCTAGAAAAGATCACGTCTCTAAATCCACGGTGTACAACACCCTCGAACGGCTCGGCTGGCCCACCATCGACAAGGTCATCAAGGCTGTCCGCCGACTGCGCAGTGGAATTCGGGAGTCGAGGCTGTACCGTGCCCTTGCAAAGAGTAAAAAGAAGTGATTTTGGGAAATCATGATGGTGCAAGATGTGCTACCTACAGGGCGGTTTGCGTCGGTCTTTGACCTCCTCCCCTTCGGATTCATTTGCGCGGTGGCCCCGCGGCGGACCCACACCACCAGCCCCAGCCCAAGCTCCCTGGAGCACATGGCGTCCCATAAACCCCGAGAGGCATGAGGCGCGTGCGGCGCGTGCTACCGAGATGGGTGGCCTCACCATAGCGGCCTGGCAGCGGAAAGACTCAGCCTGCCGGGTCACTGAACAAACAGCAGCAACGACGAGGCTTGAATCTTGCATCAAAGGCGCCATCCCCTATGAGTATGCAATCAACGTTTGTGGGCCACGGACCACCCGGTCCCCGACCTGCTCGAAGACACGTCTACGCTACAGTCAAGGCTCAGATGGTCAAACAGTCGACATCGGTAAGCCACAGGCAGTAAGCAGGCACAAGGCTACTCTGCAAAGGAGCCCCCACCATAACACGAACCCTGACCCTGCTTCTGCCCCTCCTCGGCCTCAACCTCACCGCCTGCGGCTGGGACAAGTCCGTCAACGCCCCCAAGACGCTGAGCGACTACTACAGCGCCTGCGCGACCGCCAAAGACAGCAGCGAATCCCGCCGCAAGCTGTGTGACGCCTACGTGCAGACCCTCAAGAACGTCGACACCCGGCCCATCGTCGTGCTCGACCGCGACGACACCACCCTGCCCACCAACCTCGCCGCGTACACCCTGAACAACGTCATCTACGCCCAAGGCAACACCCTCAAGACCGGCACCTACGACACGGCCGCCGGGAACCGTATCAACGTCGTGTGTGATAGCAGGGACCTCGGCTGCGCCGTCGACGGTGACGGCCTGTTTTACCCGCTCAGCCCCCTGGACCAGCCCATCATCGACGGCACCGTGTACTACCACAGGAAAGCCGTCACGCCCCGCTAAAACCCTCACTCCAGAACAAGGAAGGCAGCCTGCGCCGCCTTCCTTGTTTACTGTCACGCTCTTGTATCACTCCCGTCAGCGTGTACCACCTATTGCGTGCGACTTGTCGCTGATCAGTGATGAAGGCCACTTCACTCCGACCGACACGACACCATGTCGCACGAACAGGTTGCTGAGGGCGTTGCCTTTGCACTGAACGCTCTGCAAAACGATAGGTATATGCCTCTCTGCCCTCATCCATGTTTCCGGCACTTACTGACCGAATTTGAGGTTGGCCGGGCGGCCTGTTTTCGTTGTGTACGTCTGGAAGGTGCTCAGGTCGACCACGGCCTTCTGCCACGCTGTGCTGTTGTAATCCTCGGTGTAATAGATGGTCAGAACAGTACCTCCCTTTCCCGCCTTAACGGCGACAGACGTTCGTAGGCCTGGCGCTTGACCGTTGTACATCAGGGGGCGCAGCGTCTTACCGTCTTTTTCCAAAAGGAAGACTGCTTCACGTGGCCGGAACAGCGGAGCGTTTCCGCGGAAACCGATCAGGGACTTCGCGGTGGCCAGTGAATCACCAGCGACTTCAAGATCGATGGTCGCCGTCGCCAGTTTTCCGTCCTCGCGCCGGAAAGTGAAAGCCGGTACGGTCATGAGCACACTGCCTATCCCCGCACTCACATTGAGGTTGCTGTCTGAGTAGGAAACGTCGAACATGCGCGCTCGGTTGCTTTTAGCGTAGGTGCTCAGGTCACTCACCAGAACACCGTTACGGCAGAAGAAGCGTGGTTGGGCACCCAAGTCCTTGTAACTCAGGGCACCTTTGCCGATGTTGAGCAACTTGGTCGACAGGATGGCCGCCGGAGCCCCTTTATCCTCGTCCGCATACTGGGGATCAAGCGAACCGGAATATACATAGCCACGAGACGTGGTCTGACTCGTGCGGCAGTCGAGTGTCGTCTGGGCGTAGCGTCGCCCTGCCGGAAAACCGGTGTCGGCGGAGTACGTCAGCGTCAGGGCCTGGGTAGGAGCATCAATCCAGAGGTCACTCACCGAGAGCCACGTGTCAGCCGCTTGTGCGGTACTTGCGGCGGCGAGCGAAATGTAGAGCCATGGAACAAGTTTCATATAGACCTCCCCAGAAATTGAATATCAACTAACAAGATATCAAGTACATGGAGCACTGGCCAAGGGAGGGCGACGCTGAGGCAATGCCCAGAGTGCCAAAAGTACCCAAGAGCCGCGAACCGAGCGAGTCTCGAAAAACATTCGCCGCCTCCGTGCGCCGTGAACGGCATGCTCAGGGCTTGACACTGGAAGATCTCGGGGAACGCAGTAACCTCGAATGGAGCTACCTCTCACAAGTCGAACGGGGCATCCGCAACATCACCGTGGACAACATGGACGCTATCGCGCGAGGTCTGGGACTGCCCTTGCGCGACCTGCTGTAGTCAGGGAAGTTGAACAGGCAGCAGGTCAATGCGTCCGTCGATGATGCGGTACGCCTCGACCTCGAGACGCTCATCGACGTAGCCCACAGCAAGAAGAATGTGCACTGCTGTGAACAGACCCTGAGTTGCGCCTGCTTGAAGCCAGCGTCCCGCCTCAGCAATGGTCGGCAGTTGCGAATCGGGGCGGGTGACCCAGTGTCCGACCCAGTCGATCCGCGAATCGGTGCTCCGTAGAGCGTCGAGGTAACCGAGTTGGTAATGGTCATCCCCGGTGATCGGCAGGGGCCGCCATACCGGATAACCGCCTACCGCCGCGTGCGTGATGCGCAGGGTGTCGTCGGCGATATGACCGTACAGGTTGCCAGTCGCCCACCATCCGGGGGCCGTCAGTTGCTGGTGAAATGTGTTGAGGGCGGGTGACTCGATCGTGGTGGTGGTGAAAGCGGTAGAAGTAGCGGGGCCGGGCGGCAACGCCAGTGCACCCAGAAGGTAACGATGTAAACGTGAGGTCATGAGACTCCAGAAATGAGAGAAGCCCCCAATGTAAGGGGGCTACGAGGAATTTAGGGCCAGAGCAGCGAGACGGTCTGCCGCGAGAGGGCGCCAGTTTCGAGATCCCGGACGACGTAGATATAGGCAGGCAGGTGACCGCTGTCGAGATCGTAAGCATCGAGGGTGACCTGCGTGACGGTGATGATGGTGCCCTGACCCGCGAGGTCATGGAGGGCATAAGCGTCGTCATCCGCAAGGAGGAGAAGGAGTAGGGCCGGGCCGGAGAGCAGCAGGTGGGTCGGCGTCTGACCGATAGCGCGGTAAAACGCCTGACAGGCACGCCAGCCCTGTCGGGAGAGCACCACCTGCAACAAATCAACCTTATCTCCTCTTTCCACGTCTTCCACGCCGTAGGATGTTGCTCGCTGCGACAAGGTGCGCATCACCCCCGAATCCGCACTGCTGGCAGCGAAAGTGGTCGCGGCAACGGTTATTGGGGCTGGTGTGGCGGCATTTGGGGCACTCAGTGGACGTGTAACCCGAGGCGACGCGGAAAAACGGGATCTTGGCGGCCCAGAGATACTGCGGGAGCCAAGACTGGTGAAAATCCTGCAAAGCGCGGTCGCGGGAGGTAAAGACGTAGCGGCGGTGCATGTCTCCGAGCCGGAGGTGCTCAGCGAAAACCTCGCTGGCGCTGTAAACGAGGTGGCGCACGACCTGCTCGGCGTCTTGCCGACCACTGGCGTACGTGATGTCGTCGAGCAGGGCCTGGCCCTTGCAACTGAGCGTCTGCATATCAGGGCGCACGAGCGGCGTGGCCGCGAAGACCTGAGGCCGACCGTCGTCATAGTGGAGTGCGGCGATGGGACTGAGGCCGACGTCGAGTCCCACAGCGCAGGGCGTGGCCACCCGACTCACACGCGTAAAGCGGACATCGAAGGAGAGCGTGCAGTAATAATCTCCCCCGGCCGTCAGGTGGAGCAGGGTCTGATCTGGCAGCCACTGCGCACGAAACTGTTGCGACGGCGTGGTCATCGGAGCAGCCCGCGTGGGCTGGGCCCCCTCTTTGACGATCTCATTAATCAGGGCCGTGAGGTAATCAGGGTAGGTAGTCGGCGTCCGAGCAGAGGTAAGCAGCTGATCGAGGCCAGGGTAGGCGGTGTAGGTAGGACTACCTGCGACGAGGGCATTGTGAGCCGGCGAAGGGACGTGGGCGTAGCAGCCGTTGACGGGTGCGCCGTTGATGGTGAGTGTGCGGTCATTAAGCAGTGCGATGTCGGCCTTGTCCTGCAGGCGATAGGTAGCGGTCGGGCAGATGCCTTTGATTGTGTCGTCCTTGGCAACTGGGACGAAGAAACCCTTTCCGATGAGGGCGTTGATGCTGCTGTAGCTCTTGCGGTGGACTTTGACGTGGTGCTGGTCGGTGGATAGGAGCATGGTGTGATTTCCTTGGGTGGTGAGAGGTGATTGAAGGTGGCTGACGGGAGTGACATCCCTAACTGGTGTCGTACATGCCAAAAAAAACGGAGCGCGCAGCGCTCCGTCTCACTTGTTGGGCATATCGAGTCCTAGTGAGATCATTACCCGGCTCCTCTGCCTTGGATCCCACCTCAGCGAAAAAACGTTGTTCGGCTTGGTGTCAACGCTCAGTCGATGGTCGTTCCATAACGCCCCCACCCTTGTTGCGCACGAATTCGACAGGCTCAGTAGTCTGATTAAAGCGATGTTCGACCCCGAGAAGCGTAAGCAGGCGCGGCTAGGGATGCCGAGCGATTCTTTCCGGCCTGAGCGGAGCATGTACGAGAGCGTGCTGAACTTTTACCAGGTATATGTTCTAGGAGGCCCGGAGAATCTGGGTGTTCACTTAGCCATTGCATGACCGAACAAAACGGCAGCCATTTGGCTGCCGTCATTCACCACCAACATGGTGATGATTCGAGCTCTATCTTTCTGCCTTGAAATTCCAGCCCTGCTCCAGATGGGAGATGGCTTCAGCGTGCTGCAAGACAGCGGTGCATTCATCCCAGTAAGCGAGATCAGGAATCTGCTGATGGACCCGCTCAAAGGGGTGCAGAAGTGCCGTCTTTTCAGCTTCACCCACATGATCCAGCAAGACCTTCACCCGTTTCGCCTCGGCTTTCGCCAACTCGACCCAGTGGTCTTCGAGCACCTGCGGGATCAAGCCGAACAGGGCCGCAATATCCCCGAAGCGCTCGGACAGGCGTTGGTGCACGCGGTCTTCGATGGAGCCTCGGTAACGCATGTTGTAGATCCGCACCGTCGAGTGCTTTTGACCAATGCGCTGGATTCGTCCCTTGCGCTGCTCAAGTCTCGTCGGGTTCCACGGCAGGTCGATGTTGATCAAGTTGGACAGGCGTTGCAGGTTCAGGCCTTCCGAGGCTGCGTCCGTTCCGACCAGCAGGGTCAGTGTTCCGTCCCTGACCTGCTCCTTGAGGACTTGGCGATCACAGCCTGTGAAGAGTCCGTTTTCGTAATAGCCGCTCTGCTGCTCATTGGTGTACAGCCCGACTCGCGTCGTCCTGAAATGACGACTCAACTGTTCGGCGACCGTGCGGGCCGTGTCGAGATACTGTGAGAAAAGGATGCACCCGTCCTGTAACCAGTCGGGTTGACCACGGGTGGCGTGAGAAGCACCGCTCAGGAGGTCGATGGCGAGCCGAATCTTCGGATCATGACCGCGAACGCGGCTCAGCATCCAGTGGAGTTCTTCTAGTTGGTTGCGAACGACGCCCGCATTTTCAGGAGTCAGTTGATCCTCGTCCTCGTCGGTCTCCTCATCCGGAATCGCGGTTTCACCCTGAAGCAGGCGACTGACACTGATGTACCCGGCTTCAAGGCTTGAACTGATACGGCGCAACAAAGCGGTCTTGGCGAAGCCGGTCAGGTTGTACTGCTTGCCGAGGGTGTCGCACACCTCTTCAGCGATCTCATAGGCGCGCGTCACTTCCGGATCAACGGGCACCGCCTCATCCGCCCGGTCACCTTGCAGGTTGACCTCGATGCGTTCCAGTTGACCCTGCTCTTCGAGGGCCTTACGGGTACGCATAACGATCCGCTGAATGTATGGGTTACCGTCCCGAATCCACTGGGCAAAATCACGTCTCAAGTTGCGTTCCTCGATGGGATTCAGCCGGTTGTACCCGTCGCTCGTAGCCTGGTACTCACCGTCCCGTAAGCCAAGGCTGCGGCGGATGTCCAGCAGTTCCGGGTCAAGGCGACCATGGGCATCCCGGCTTTGAGCGACAGGGGAGCGGTACCACGCCCACTGCTCTATGAACTCGGTGGGCGCGGCTTCACGGCCTACCGCCAGTTCCAATCCCTCAGCGGTGCGGAGATTCCAGTGCGAGAACGGGCCTCCAAGCACTTCAGGGGCCTCTTCCGACAGGATCTCCAGCAGGTCATGCGCCTCGATCAGGTCGAGTTGGACGGGTGTAGCGGTAGCGAGCAGGACGCTGCGGCTTTGATGAGCGAGTCGCTGTATAGCGCGGTACAGGTTGTTGGGTTTGCGTTGTCGGCCTTTCCCGGACTTGCGGGCGCGGTGAGCTTCATCAAGGATGACCAGATCGTATTTCCTCTTGAAGACCTCATGGTCACTGTCCCCAAGGAAAGAAAGCCAGTTGGAAGAAACCAAAGCGATGCGGCGCGGACAGTTCACGAACCCACGCGTAATTCGTCCCCGTTCGTCAATCCAGCCTTTCGATTCGGTGTCCCAGCGGGCACTCGGAACCCGCAGGAGTTCCCACATTTCTCCTTGCCACTGACTCAGCAGCGTCTTGGGTACGGCGATTAGCACCGGCTTGTCCCCCTGCAACGCGATGATCTCGGCGCTCACCGCCAGTTGCAGGGTCTTGCCGAGGCCGACTTGATCCGCGAGGAGCAGCCTCGCGTGCTGAAAAGGCCCAGAGTGCGCCAGTACCGTCTGGTGAATGAAAGCTTTTTGATGGGGCCACAGGCCCATTTCTTTGGTGTACAGCGGTGCTTCGATAAGCGGGGCCATCACTTCCGGCAGATCGTAGCCCCCGCCTTCAAGTCGGTTACCCAGCAGGTCGCGCCATTCCTGTAAGGTCAGGCTATGGCGGCCCGCGAGGCGTTTGAGGTCGTCGATCACGGCCCTTGCGAGTGGCACAGCCAGCGGATGGTGCCACAAGGCGTCGAATTCCGCCTGTACCCATGCCACACCCTCTGGGGAAGCGTCCTCCCAGAGCAGTTCGTAGTTGCGACTCCAGGCATTCGCCGTATCGTTGACACTGCCCATAAACGAGGTCTTCGTGCCATTCGTGATAACGCCAGCTTTGCCGTGCATGAACCCGAAGGCTTCATCAGGCAGGACACGAATTTCCACCTGTCCACTGAGCAGCGCGGCATGCAGGAGCCGCAATCGTTCACGCATCTCGGGCGGCGCGTGCAGGAGTTGCTGTTCCGGACGACTGGCATGCCACTGGCGACGTTGCTGCTCTTCGGCGATCTTCGCCACGGCCACGTCAGCCGGATTTAGGTCGGAGTTACAGACCATGCGGATGTGCCCAACCGTGCTGAACGGTTCACGGAGCAGGTGAAGGACAGAGGAAGTGAAGTACCCGCTCAGACGGTCGTACGTGCTGGCCCCGGTCAGGCGCGGGATCAGGAAGTCCTCGTCGATACGGCCCAGCCGGGCACTGAAGCGTTGCATGGTCATCAGACTCCCACGTTCATCAGAGCGCCGCGCAGAACGCGGGCGTTGGCGGCATCAGCTGTCCAGTGCGGTTCAGTCTGGCGGCCGAGGTATTCGAGCAGGTGAAGGGCGTGGGTCTGCTGCATATCGAATTGATCCACCTCTTTGAAAAGCCAGTCGACGCCTTTGGCGGGCTCGCCGGTTTGAGTCGTGAGTTTGACCGCCATCAGCACGTGCCGCAGCAAGGTGCCCGCCAGCGGCCCGCTTTGCATTCCCCGTCCGCCGAACTCGGTGGCCGTGAATACCCTTGGTTCCTGTCCGCGTTTCTCGTAAACGAGTTCCTGCCAGTGATTGGCGGTCAGGCCTTTCGAAAGCTCCTGATACAGCCCCCGGTGGGTGCGATGTCGGCGCTCGGCGTCAAGGGCCTTCAGGTAGAAGCGTTCATGGGCACTCAGTACGTGCCACACAGCCGCATTCAGACCGCTGGGCAGAAGTTCACGGCTGGCGACCTGTGCAGCCTGCTCAAGCAGGCGGTGAACAGGTGAGACCTCTCCTTTCGGCCTGACCTTCAGAAGTTCCTGCCGTGGGTCGATCCCGTCAATGTCATGAGACGTGATGACCCGTAGTGCAGCGGCATAAGCTGCGAGTTGCAGGTCGGCATCGCTCCATTGCAAACCCGCATCCGCGAGCGTTTGCATACTGGCGCGTTGCTCGGCGACCTCTTGCTCCATCAGCGATAGGATTTCATCCTCGAAGAGCATGTCGACTGCCCCCCGTTTGCGGAGCACCAGCAAGACAGTGCTCTGTACCGCGCCGCTGCCGGCCCGGTGTCCCTCTGTATTTTCTGTCGCCACTGTCCAGGCTGCCGATACGCGGAGTCCAGAAGCCCACATGATCATGCCGAGGTCAGCCCACAGGCGAACGTCCCTGTGGGTGAACATCACGATTTGAAGCCCGCCCTCCGACATCAGGCGAGCGAGATTCGAGTACACCTCGATCATGGCACCGTGAAAAGCGGCGTCCTTACCCTGCAAGGCCAGCGCCTGTTTGGGATCGGCATACCACTCGGGAAAATACTTGGTCAGACGCTGGCCGTACCACGCCAGAAAGAACTCACTCAGGTACTCATAGGGAATCGCATCGGCATACGGCGGGTCAGTGATCCATAGGGAGCAAGGTGCGTTGGCCGTCCGGGCGTCCCGTAACTCGACGTTCACTGGGATGGCGGGCAGCGAGGAGGTAGGGAGGCTGAGGCTGCGGAACAGTTTCAGACCGCGTGCGCTCCAGTTGTACACCGGAGCCAGCACGTGCGTGGTGAAGGTGTTGGTGGGCGTGTCGGTCACGCGGCTCCACAGACACAGCTTGGTTCCCCGGTCGGTGTGCTTCCCCGTCAGAGCGAGTAATTCACGAGGCGCTTCACTGACTTCAGAAAGCTCAGCGAGCAACCCGATGACCAACAGTTGCCGTGGCGTGAACAGGTGATGCCAGTGCGTCCAACCGCGCACGGCCAGCAGGTTGTTCCGCTGACGGTCATTCACCGGAAGGGCCGCCTTGGGAAGATACCCCCGCTCCTGCCAGTCTGTGAGGCGTTCCAGTAACAACTTCTCACAGGTTTTTTCGCGGGCGAGATCGGCCTCGGTCACGCCTTCATAACGCTTGATGGTTTTGACCTTCCGGCCTGTTTGAACTTCCTCGACCCAACGAATGCAGTACAACCGCTCCTGAAAGAAATCATCAGGGGCAGGGCCGAACTCGGAGACCATCCACGGCCGCAACCCTTGACCGTGACGATGTCGGGCGCGCAGGCGCGAAAGCAACGTCCGTTGAGGTTCAGGGTGGTCAGGTGTGCCCGGCGGAACGAGGTGTTGATCCACCACGGTGCCCTGTTTTGCCCTGTCCATCTGTTCGTCGGTAGCATTGCTGATGATGTGAATGTCGTACCGTCGCCCCTTGTGGTCAGGGACTAATTCAGCAACTACCCGGTCTTTCGGCGAGATGACCCAGGTGGTGGACAGGGGAACGATGTAGCCCGTCTCCGGGTCGAGTACCTCGGTACACCAGAGGTAAGCATCGGCTCGCCGGCCCTGAGCGTCATGTTCGATACCCCACTCGGTGATCTGACGGTCAGCCTCCTCGTACATCCACTGCTGAGCCGTCTCGATGCGTTTCCGGTCTGATGGGCTGGCACACAGCAGCGCTTGGTTGCTCCACGTGAGCAGACCTGCCACCGGGTTGAGGTCACTGCTGATTGTCTCGCAACCGAGCCGGGCTGCCTCAAAGGGAATAGAACCACCACCACAGAACACGTCTCCTACACTCGGCGTACCACCGAAGCGCAGGTGCCCCAGTTGCGCGATGAGTTCCGTCAGGCTGTAGGCGTTCGTTCCAAGGTGATCGTTGATCATCATCCAACTGGCCCAGTCGGTGGGCCCGTCGTAATCCTCAGCCAGCCCGGCTTTTTTTCGCCTTTCATCCGAAGATGAGGTGGTGAATTTCGTGGTGGACAAACCCGAACGCTCATGCACACTGACATCATCGATGCCCAGAAGACGTTCAAAAACCTCGATGTCCTTCTGAGGGTCATCTGTGGCCGGAAGCAGCGCTCCAAGGATGCTGGCTCTGACCAGCACCAACGGTTTGCGCCCCCACCACTTCCCAACCCCGGTGAGCCGCTGGGCTGCCCCGGAAATCCGCTCCTTGCGACTTTCAGCACTCAGTTTCGCCACAGGAAAGCAGCGTTCGATGAGGGCCGGAGCGTCACGTAAGGGCGGCACTGGGGTCTGGGTCATGGTGTTATACGCCGATGTTCATCAAAGCGCCGCGCAGGAGACGGGCCGCTGCGGCATCTTGTGTCCAGTGGGGCAGGTTCTGCTTGCCGAGGTGTTCCAGCAACTTGATGGTGCGGGTCTGCTGCATGTCGAAGCTGGGCACTTCACCCTGAAGCCAGGCGATGCCCTTCTCGGGTTCTCCCTCACGCGCCGTGATCTGAATGGCCATCAGCACATGCCGAAGAAGGGTTCCCGCGAGCGGCCCGGTGGTCACCGAACGGCTGCCCATTTCACTGGCGGTCTGGAGACGCACATGGTTGGCGCGTTCGTCACCGAGCAGGTCACGCCATGAGGTCGCGGCGAAGCCCTTCGAGAGTTCTTGGTACACGCCACTGCGGTGCTCACCACGGTTTTCGGTGTCGAGACCTTTGAGATAGAAGCGTTCATGGGCACCAAGGTCACGCCAGATCGCCGGGTCGAGGCCGCGAGGCATAAGTTCGCGGCTGGCGACCTGTGAAGCCTGCTCGATCAGGCGGTGGACAGGCGATTTCTCCCCCTTGGCCCTAACCTTGAGGAGTTCCTGCCGAGGGTCGATTCCGTCGATGTCATGGGACGTGATGACTCGCAAAGCCGCGGCGTAAGTCGCCAATTGCAAATCGGCGTCGCTCCAGCGAAGTCCCGCTCCTTCAAGGAGTTGCATGTCCTTGAGTTGTTTGGATGCCTCCTGCTCCATAAGGGTCAGGATTTCATCGTCAAAGAGGGTCTCGACTTCACCGCGCTTACGGAGAACAAGGAGAACCGTACCCTGTACATAGTTGTCCCCACCGTTGATGCCGTCGGTCGTTTCAGTTGCGACCGTCCATGCCGCCGATACACGGAGTCCAGAAGCCCACATGGTCATAGCGAGGTCGGCCCACACCTCGGCATCCTGATGGGTAAACATCACGATCTGCATGCCGTTGTTTGGCATGTGGTGAGTGAGGTTGCTGTACACCTCGATCATGGACTCATTGAATGCCGTTCCTTTACCTTTAACAGCAAGAGCACGACGTGTATCAGTATACCAATCGGGGAAAAGATTCGGGATACGTTTTTCGTACCAAGACAGGAAATACTCTGAAATTTCTTCATAGTCGATGGCATCAGCGTAAGGTGGATCAGTGATCCACAAATCGCGATTAGTTGCGACTAACCGTGCATCCGACAATCCTACCGAAATGGGAAAACAATCATGGCTGATCGTATCAATTTTCTGATTGTGTAGCTGTTTTGATCCGCGAACAGCGTAATTATAAATTGGATTGATACTTTGACTATTAAAGACATTGTTAGGTTTGCTTCCGCCTTCATTCCACCTGCACATTTTAGAGTTGTTATCATTAAGTTTTCCAAGCAAAACCAGCAGTTCTTTTGGCGCATTGCTGCGGCTTATATTCGCAGCGAAAAGACCGTTCGTTAATAACTGTCGGGGCGTAAACAGGTTCGACCAGTACCGCCAATTGCGCCCTGCGAAGATGCGTCCGGCACGAGGGCCCTCCTCAATAGCACGTGAAGGTATGAAGCCATCCTCCTGCCAATTTCTCCATCGTTCATGTAGCAGGGCCAATGCTTTTGCTTCACGTGCTTCGTCGGCAGGTGTAACGGCTTCGTAATTTCTGTTCCCATCCGAGTCGATCCAGCGCACGCAGTAAAGCCGCTCTTGATAGAAATCATCAGGACTCGGTACTAGATCGTCGCTGTGCCAAGCCCGCAGGCCCTGACCGTTGTTGTGACGGTCACGCAGTTTGCTCATTTGAGTTTTGTGGGGCTGCGGGTTGTCCTTGGTTGGAGGCGGTACCAGCTGCTGATCGACCACAGTTCCCTGCTTGGCCTTCTTCATCTGCTCGTCGCTGGCTCCCGTAACGACCCGAATGTCATAGCGCTTGTTGGCATCGTCGGGCACTAACTCGGCCACCACCCGATCTTTCACGCTGATGACCCAAGTCGCTGCAAGAGGCACCATGTACCCGGTTTCCGGGTCAAGGACTTCATTGCACCACAGGTAAGCGTCAGCACGCCGTCCCTGTTCGTCGTGCTCGATGCCCCACTCGGTGATCTGACGGTCGACCTCTTCGTAAACCCACTTCTGGGCGGCGTCGATGCGTTCCTTATCTTCGGGCGTGGCGCACAGCAAGGCCTGGTTGCTCCACGTGAGCAAAGCGGCCACCGGGTTGAGATCACTGGCGTAGGTGTCACACCCAAGACGGGCGGCTTCGAAAGGAATGGAACCGCCCCCGGAGAACACGTCTCCGACTTTGGGCTTCTCGCCGAAGCGCATGACGCCGAGTTGCTCCACGACTTCCTGCAAGGTGTGGGCGTTCGTGCCGAGATGATCGTTAATCATCTTCCAGCTTTCCTCGTCGCTGGGGCCTTCGTAAGCCTCCGCGAGGATCGCTCCCTTGAGTTGCTCTTCGGGCGTCATGGCATCGAACTGGGCTTTGCTCAGGGCCTTGCGTGTGCGCCGTTCGTACAGGCCGAAGTCGTCCATGCCCATCAGGCGTTCGAAGACCTCGTTGTCCTTCTGGGGGTCGTCCGTGGCAGGCAAAAGGGCACCAAGGATGCTCGCCCGCACCAGAACGAGGGGCTTGCGACCCCACCATTTTCCGATGCCGGTCAGGCGCTGACCAGATCCGGCCTTCCGTTCCTTGTAACTCTCCGCACTGAGCTTTGCGACGGGGAAGGAGTGTTCGATCAGGGCGGGCTGGTCGGCCAGCGGTGTGTGTTGAGATTGGATCATGCGCTTTTGGCCTTTTTGAACATCGGTTCCATGCTGTTCTTCCCGTTCTTGGTTTTCACGGTACGGGTAGGCATCAGTTTCAGGGTCGTTTCGGGGTCGTTCACGGCAGTTTCGCTGCCCGGCCCAGTCGGTGTGGCGGCCAGCATGAGCCTGAGTGCAGCCCGCCAGCCTTTGCCACGGCCGCGCAGATCGCCGTTCAGGGCGACTGTCTGATTGAACAGCCACCAGCGTTCGATACGGTGCAGGCGCTGCCAACTTACCCGGATGATTTCCAGTTCATCCTCGGTGGCGTCTTCAGCAGCCCAGACGAGCACCATGAGTTCCTTGCCGAGGTTGTTGATGCTCAGGCGGCTATCACCTGTTTTCAGGAAGCGTCCGGGGCGCTCACCAGCCTCGCGGAGTTGCTCGTTGAAGGTGAACTCTGCGGTTCTGGAGACGGATGCCCATTGTTTGTGTGTCAGTTGGGCCCGCAGGGTCTGTACGAGGCGACCGGAAAGGTTTTCACGCACTTCGTAAAACTGCACGAGTTCTTTCTTACTGCTGGGCACGCTGACCAGCATGTGCGGACGTTCGACGTTCGGGGCGTCGAAGTGGCCCAGCGTGGCTGTGGTGCTTTGTTTCGTCATGTCGAGTCCTTTGACGGTCGTTGGCGTGGTTCGCGTTACTGCTTGACTTCGCTCATGTTGAGCTTGTCACCTGTCTCGGCCACCCAGTCGCTGAGGTGCTGGCCTCGCTCAAACTGAAGTTCTTTCACATCGAGGTGCAGGTTGGTGTCCGTGCTGACCAGCTTGCGAATATAGTCCGTCAGGTCACGCAGGGTTTCGGCCGTGAAGACCGTGCCTTCCGAGAAAGTGGCGGTGCCGTAATGGTCGCCTTTCCCTTCGACCGTCACTTTCACTCCGGCGGCCTTGCCGCCATGTTTCTCCAGTCGATCCATCAGTTTCACACTGTCGGCCGTGGCCGTGGTCTTGTGGGTGCGTGTCCAGCGGGCGGGGGTCATGGGTTCTGGCCCGGTGACATTGCGTTTCAGGGTGATCGGGGGGCTGGCGATCCCGGCACGCGTGGCAACGGCCTGTACGACGTGGGTGCCGGGGGGCGGGATGATCGGCTGACCGGGTTTGACGATCTGGCCCTTCTCGGGGGCACTGCCGTCGAAGGTGACGCGCACTTCCACATCCGGTGAGGTTTCGAAGTTGAGGCTCTCGTCTTCCCAGCTTCCCTTCAAATGCGTAGGGGCCTGCCACGTCACGCTTTCGCCGGTCGGGTGCCCCTTGTTGGTGGCCGGATCGTGGCTGGGATCCACCGCGAGGAAGGAAAAGGTTTGCCCGGTGACTTCCATAGAAGCGTCGGTCATCACGGGGGCACTGGTGTCCACGCTGGCCCCCTCAGCGTAATGAACCTGTGTGCCGTACTTCGGTGTGACCGTCAGGCGGTAGTGGTCTTTGGCCGCGTCCAGTACGTCATGGCGCACCGTCACGGACGTGGGTTCGAGGGGGAAGGGCCCGCGCTCGATTTCCTGTCCATCTTGCCGCCACTCGTCGCGGTCGATCTTGTCGCGGCGCAACTGCTCCAGAGCGCCACTCGGGTGCCACGGCCAGCCGGTCGTGTTGGCCGCGCGGGCGAGCAGTTCGTTCCACGTCATGCGCTTGGCGTTGCCAAATACGCGCTGTTCGAACTTGCGACCTTCGGAAGCGTCCAGCACCTTCACGAACTTCTTGCGGCTTTCGAGAATCTCCTGCACCTGTTGTGCGCCACGGCTGGCCGGATGCTTATCAGCGAATTTGCCGGTGAAATCGAGGCTGGTCAGGCCGGACTGTTCAGGAAAGTGCAGGTGTGTGAAGGCTTCCTGTGCGGCGGTCAGGAAGTGCATCATCGTGGCCTGTTCGCGTTCTTCCAGTTCGAGGATCATGTCCGGGTTGGGCTTCTCGCTGCGTTTGATCTTGCTCAGGGCCGTCTGGGTGGCGCGCAGAGCCTTGGCGCGGTCGAGAAGCAGGCGGTAGTTGGACTCTTCGCCCGTCAGGAACATCATGCGGTTGCGGAGGGTGCTGGCTTCGAAGAGTTCCTTGAGTTTGGGGTTCAGGCCGCTGCCCTGTGGACGGGAGAGGATCAGGGTGACATGCCCCTGTTTCGGTTCGATCTGGTCAAGGACGGGGAAGATCAGCAGTTCCTTGTAAGCGCCGTCCGGCAACGGGTTGAACAGCATGTTGAGTTGCTCACGGACGATGTCGAGCGCTTTGTCCTCACTGGTCGACTGGATGGTCGCTTCGATCTCGGCGTTGATGTTGCGGGTGGAACTGAAGTAGTAGGCGTCGCCATCCTTGTGCAGGTACCACGATTTGTGAGCCAGGTCATTCAGTACGGTTTTGATGGGCGCGAGATCCAGCCCCGGTGCGGCGAGGTAATCCGCGACGAGTTGCGGTGGCAAGCCGACGACTCCGTCGACCACGTGCGCGAGGGAAGACGTCAGCAGCAGGGTCGCGGCGCGGCGGGACAGGTCGGTGGGTTCGTTGAGTTCCGCGACGGCCCTGCCCTGGTCGGCGACATCGTGCGAGAGCGCGTTCTTGAGCTTGTCGTTGATGTTGAGGATTTCGCCGCGAATACGTTCATTGTTCAGATCGAAGTCCTGAAGCCCGATGGTGGTGCGCTCGTCCGCAAGACCGCTGTTCCACAGGTGAGCCGTGACAGCCCGCATCATGCGAATCAGGCCGCGGGTCTGCTGGAAGCCGGGGTTGTCACGGAAACGGGCGTACAGGTCACGCAGGCTCGGGTGGAACGGGTAGGTGTCGAGGAGCGCCATGCTGGCCTGCTGGCCGTCTGAGGGTGTCAGCCCCATCTTGTGAGCCTGATCGATTTCGGCAGCGTATTGAGCCTGAATCTGGCGGACGACATCATCTGACGGCCCGGACTCAAAAAGGCGTTTGCGCAGAATGTCGTAGACCTCGTTGGAGTTTTGCTGAACAGGCTCGATTTCCAGTGCGAGGCGCTGCGTTTCTTTCGTGAGGTCACTCAGGACGTCGTGGAGGTAGGTGTTGGCACGCCCATAAGCGGCACCGCCGAGATCGGTGAGTACCAGTGCGACTCGCTCACACCCCGGCCTTTGTACGGCGGCCATCAGGTTGGTCAGGGCGCGGGCGGTGAGGCGGGCCATGTTGCTGTCGCCGACCACACGACTTTCCACTGATTCAAGGTAGGGCGGCAACTCGTCGATCAGGATCAACACCGTGCGTCCCCGGAGCAGATTCTCCCAGTCCTCCTGCCCCGGCGCGTCGGGTGGAGCGTAGAAATTGGCGAAAGCGGCCTTGTTGCCCAGTTGCTCGGCCACCACGCCCCACAGGCCGTGCGGAGGGTTGTTGCGACCGTTGAACGCGACCACCTGAACGGTTCCCACCTCGCGTAGGACAGACTCCATCGCGGGATCGGTGATGACCTGCGGGCGCACGAGAGGGTGGGACGCCAGCAGACCCAGCGTGATGAGGTTATGCGTCTTCCCGCCCCCCATGCTCTGCTTCAGAAAGAAGACGCTATTGGCCGACTGCCCGGCGAGACGCTTGAAGCTCTGGGTGAGCAGGTGCTGCATGCCGTCTGTAACCACGTTCTCGTCGAAGAACGTTTGAGGATCGACACTGCCCTCGGTAAGTTTATTGATCTCCAGCGTCGTGTCGCTCTTGTTGTTTTCGAACACGGAGGCGCGGGGCTGAAGAAGGGCGCGAAGCGTAAAGGCAGTGGGCTGGGTCATGGGATCTCCTGAACAGAAAAGTGCATCATTTTGATTCACTTCGGTTTGAGTGGTTTGACTGGAAGCACAATACTGTGGCGGGTATCACGTCCGCCTGACACGGCGTCATCTTCCTTTGCGGGCATGGTCGCTTGACCTTTGTCGGCCTGAACATGGCTGCGCAGTGGTGTGCCGTGGATGCTGTACATCTTGAATTGTTCGGTGATGCCGTCCGGATGGACGAGAAGAACTGTCACACCCTGTGCTGTTGCCGCTTCCAGTGGAAGGTAAAAGCGCAGCGCCTGCCTGACCACTTCAGATTTCCCGACACCGGCTTCCGTAGCCAGACGGTCAACTTCGGCGTCCAGGGTGGTTCCGAGATTGACCATAAACCGCTTCGCCATACTCGGAATGTATCATTTAGATACAAAGAACGGTAAGGGAAAAAGAAGGGACACCCATGGGATATCCCTTGTGCTGGTGTGTTGTGGCTTACCCCACAGCCTTTCCCCGGAGCAGCGCTCATAACAGGTCTTCAATACGGCCTTTTCAGAGCGGTAGTGCCGTGGCGAGCGGCAATGCCATCTGAACTGAAAGCCAATGCCATTTGAAATTGCAAATGACACTGATACAAAAGGGTTATGGACGGGTCAGGCGTGGCGGTCAAAGTTATTCAAAAAGTCGTTAAGCACGACAAAAAGACCAACAACTACAAGATTGCCCTTATCCGCGCACTCAATGACCTTGCCCTGACTTACGCAGGTATTCAAGGCAGAGGAGCGGGCGTGGCTGTGCCGCTCAAACTTATCGCCGATCTCTGGTTGGGTTACTACTGGCCTTTCGTAAGTGAGCAGAAGCCCGTTTATCAGGGCGGATTCAGGGAAGGGGCGGCAGATGTGGTATTCAGGCATGAATTGACTCAACTCAAGTGCCTTTGGAAGAACACTGAGCTCGGCTCGGACCGTCCGTCAGACGGCGTCTTGCTGGTGTCCGAAGTCGTCAAAGGCAACGTATCGACTGAGGTCAGGAACAGTTATGACCGCTGCGTTAAAGTGTTGATCAGGGCCATTCAGCAGCCTATCCGGTACGCAGGTGACGGAAATGTCCAATTCAGCGTGTTCACCAGAGTGAAAAGAATCCCCGAGCTTGATCCGCACACTGTGACCCTCCCCCATCAAAACGCGTCCGAACTCTTCACCGTTGTAGACGATGGAATGTGGGAGGACTTCAAGTTCTATTCACTCTATATTGAGGCACTCTGCCTGCACGAATGGGCGCTGTTCGTAGAAAGCGCCGATAGGGACGGTTCAGGAACCGACAGGGGCCAAGTGTATTTAGCACTCACCGACAGACCCGACAGCAGGCGCCCGCTGAGTTGGGAGCGTAACCAGTTTGAACTGTTGATGATGGAAGGCAAGGGCTTGCGCTGCTTCTGGACGGACAAGCCGCTGACCCCCCAGAACTATGACGTTGACCACATCATCCCGATCACCACATTTCCAATTAACGAACTTTGGAACCTTGTCCCGTCCGAATCCGAGTTCAACCGTTTCAAGAAGCGCGACAGGATGCCCGATCAGACCTGGCTTCCCGTCATGCGTGAGCGTCTGCCCCACATTTACCAGACCTATTTTGACCGTCACAACATGCGGAGCATCTTGGAGCGTGGCGTGAATCACCGTTTCGGCGTCGGGAGTATAGGAGATGCTCAGGAACTTTCCGAGGCTGCCATAAGACTGATTTTCGCTATTGCCGATTCACGTAACACGCCCACGTTCGCCAGAATTATTTGACTCCACCTGAACAAAACGCTGCAACTGATGCCTCGGCACACTGTACGTCCCCGGTCTCCGTGAACCAGTATCGCGGTTGGCCGGACTGGACTCTATCCCTGGGCATCGGGAGGTAGCACCTCAAGTTCAGGTGATCGTACAGGCTGGATACATAGGGCTGAAGAGACGCGCCATGCTTACACGGCGATGGCGTTTCTGGCAGCAAACTCGTCTGCCGAACACCCTCACCGGGGCGAGTGTAATGGTACTGAGTAGCTTTGGCGCCCTGCAGCAACTCACGCAACGTGATGTGCTGAGACTGCGAAGAGTCGCGCTGCCTTATCAGATAGCAAGCTTGCCAAACTCAACAATATGCCGGAGGGTCTTCCTACGATTGAGCGATAGGATGCAATCTTGCGGGCTAACGGGAACCAGAACTCTGGTGTATTTGCATGGTGGTAGGGACTAAGTCAGCACCGAAATACTGCTGCCGCCCAGATGCCGACTAGGCCGTGATGAAAAAACCGTGATCCGGGTTTGCGAGCCTCGCGCATTAACAACTAGCAGTGAGAGATGGTCAGGCTCGTGCCAAGCACTGGTAACGTCACTATCCCAGGTATACAAGTCGACGCGTTCCTCACTCTCTTGCCTCACCTCGGCCTCAGCCTAGGCTCGGCTTGCAACGCAGGGGCCCTGGAACCTTCGTATGTCCTCACTGAACTTGGTCTATCGAGAGAGGAAGCCGCTTCAAGTTTGGGGAAAGGTACCACTCCGGAAGAGGTCAAGATGGCGGTTGAAGACATCGTGCGGGAAGTTCAGGAGCTACTGGCTTTGGCCTAGCTTACCGCTCAGCCATACGAGGTTTGCCCTCCTGCGGTGATGATTGCCGCTGCTCACTTGCGTAGTTTTGGACGGAGCCGACGCGTCCATGTCGCGCTGTCCCTGCACAGTAAAGCAGCGATTTTGAGTTGCGATGTGCCACTCTGCCGTCACCTAAAGCGACTGCATTTGAACTCAACCGACGGGTTGATCTGCCGGTATTACAGTTGCGATGACCTCTCACCAGGCGACCAACGCTCTGCGAAATTGAATCCATCAGGTTCCAGCGTTGTCGCGATACGGTGAGGCAGTTGGATACATAAAGCCTACATGACCTGGCAACTTGCGCACGTGTCGAGACCTCACCAGTGACTTCTCTTCGACCCCTTGCTCGCTCTTTGGGCAATGACGGAAGGGGCTACTGCTCTCACGAGAGACCCTCAAGAGCACTGACTTTGAATAGTCACTCTGTGATTTTGGACGATACATCATACTCCTGGTGCGGCCGGAGCCCTGGCAAAAATGCTGCCACCCATCAGGTCGGGATGCGGTTCGGTGCATGCTCATTTGATGCAGACGAGTCACCGTTGGGGCAAGTCAAGGAGAGGTCAGTCGCCGAAATGTATTCCTCTCGATCGGGTCATTGCGTTGATCATCAGTCACCCGTGATCTCCAAAAAACGGTGAGGAGGGTTGCAGCAAATCGACTGTCGGCAACCAAAATGGCAATGCCCTCTACCTACCTGTATCACCCTTGGGGGGTAAGCGGGTCGGTAAAATTGGCTGCGTCGATTGGCATTGGGGCGACATCACCGGCGAGTGCTGCTTGCCAAACTCACGGGTCCGGTGGTGTCAGTGCAGCGATCATGCAGCCATCAACCCCCCTTCAGTAGCACGCCACTTCCGCTGATCTCAACTACTCCGCTCGTCATCTCATGCTCTTTTTCGGGTCACTCATGTGGTCTGGACGGCTATCGCGCAGGCTAAAACGAAGCCGACTCGACACGCCATGTGCAGCCTGACCTGGTCCAAACACCCTCCTGATGAGAAATTATTTGCGCCACCCTGCCTGTCCATGACTGCAGAGAAAGCCAAGCGTGAAAAAAGGATACAGAAATTCGAGAAACGTCCTCCCAGAGAGGGAATATGGCTCTAAGGTCGCCTGTCGCCCCCCGGGCATGTATCGTGGACACTGGAAGAAATGTAAAAATCGGGGTTTTTTGGACAGGCTGTTTGACCACCCTCCTGCACTACTGTTCGCCACCATGCCACTCACGAAATACACATAAAAAATGAGCGTTGCAAGTCTTTGTATCTGAGGGTTCAAGGTCTGAAGGAGACACTCAGTTATCGTCAGTTGTGCGCGCGATGTGCAGAACAATAGCGTCACCGCTTGCCACTAACGCTGCCCTTACCTCATCTCTTGTTGAGGCCATGTGGTGGCAAAAGTGAGTGACATGCACACGCAACAACACCACCGGGGAAAGGTCACAAGCGGTCAAACAGGTTCGGACGCGCAGACACAAAACTGGTGCAATCACTGTTCACGGTGATCGCAACTTTTACTCCTGCTGTGACATTGAATGCCACCTCAATGGTCCCCAAGCCCCAACTTTACCTGGACAATTTCAAGTTCAAATTCCAAATCTTTGAGAGTCGATAGCGGTTCGCAACCCGCCTTCGACGACCTCGACTACCTCTATGGCCACCATGACAGTCACTCGAAGTGCAACTTAAAAACTCGCACTTCGACGACTTGATCAAAGCAAAGGGCTGTACAACAGATGCCCTCTGCACACCACTGACGCCTACCGAAAGAGGATGCACGTCGGTCAATGCCTCACCCACTTGACACTGAGTATGTTAGTTTCAGACGACATCGTGATCACAGTTATCCCCCGAAAGACATTCCACTTTCGCGACGCCGCCTGATGTCTCCGCTCCTGCGCCGCGTCCTCGATTACCTCCGGATGCATGGTCCGCAAACGGAGGAAGACCTGCTTGAGCACTTCGACTTGAAGCGTTCACTGCTTACCCGTCTCCTCAAAGCAAGCCGAAGTCAGTTGCGTCAGCAGGGCGAATACCTGTTCATTCCAGGGCAGGAAGAGCGCGTCGCGGAGTTGCATGGTGTGCCCAAAGAGCACATCACTTCTTACATCATCATCGATACCGAGACGACTTCCGTCGACCGTGCGGAGGCGCGCCTCCTGGAAGTCGCAGCACTCCGGATCGAAAATGGGAAGCTCGCAGGGCAACTCCAACTGCTCGTTGCTGGTGCACGCGTGCCCCGTAACGTTGCCGAATTGACTGGCATCCAACAAGACGAACTGGACCGTGAAGGTCAACCGCTCGCTCAAGTCCTGCAGCAGTTGAGCCAGTTCATCGGCCAGCTTCCGTTGGTCGGTCACAACGCTCAGGCCTTCGACGTGCCTTTGCTCAGGCGCCTGTACCGCGAGCAAGGTCTGCCCTTCCACGTTCCGTTTGTGTTGGACACCATGCTGCTGGCCCCTCTTGCGTTCGCCGGTGAGCAGCCGCCCGTTGAAAGTTTCAGTCTCGAAGGACTGCATGCTCGCTTCTGCGGAGAGGTTCACGACGATGCTCACCGTGCACTAGCGGACTGTGCAGCGACGGCGCGGTTGCTCGACGTCATGATCGCACGCCTGCAAAACCGGCCTGACGACCAACGCCAACTCCTCTCGGTTCTGCCCGTTCCGGAACTTGCTCTGGCATTTTCACCAGCCCCCATTACGCGAAAGGACTTGGAAAGTCTCTCGTCCCAGGTGGCCGCCGCCGCGACAGACGTCAGTGCAGTTTGGAGTCACGGCCGTGAGCCACGGACCATCAGCGACATGCTCCCGACCCCACGACCTGGTCAGATGGACATGGCCGACGCCGTCGCAAAGACACTCAGAGGTCCGGGCCGAGTGGTCGTCGAAGCGCCAACCGGCACCGGAAAAACCAGAGCCTACCTCTATCCGGCACTGCTTCATGGACGACCCGGCCGGCCTGTCGTGATCAGCACGCATACCAAACAACTGCAGGATCAGATCGTCAGTGAAGCGCGCGACCTCAAGGATCAGGGGTTCAAAATTCAGGTGGTCGCCCTCAAAGGTCAGAGCAATTACATCTGCCCGGAGCGGCTCCAACTGCTGCTCACCCGGCGTCACCGTCCTGTGCAGCCGGTCGAGGAGAAAGATGAATCTCCTTCTTCATCAGCCGAACAGGAGCCGCCCGTTGCTCCAGAAGAGTCAACCCAACCCACAGCAGAGTTGCCCGAAGAGCTTCGACTTGGTCACCTCATCATGTCGCCAGGACAGGCCAGAGCCGCCGCACTCCTCGCGCTTCATGTGCAGTCGGGAGAGTATGGCGCCGTTCCCCCCAGCGCCCTGACCCGCTCACCCGAGTACCAGCAGGTCAAGATCATCACTTCGACGGTGGCCAAACGCTGCCGCCCGGCCTGTCCTTTCTCGACCGCCTGCTCTTACCACCGCACTCAGGCTCTGGTGAAGCAGGCCCAAGTGGTCGTGGTCAATCATGCCCTTCTCCTGCGCAACCAGTTGGACGGACTTGAGCAAGAAGAGCTGCCTTTTGGGCGCGTGATCATCGACGAGGCACACGACCTGCAAGACGCGGCCCTCGCCGCCCTGCGTCTGGAAATCGGCAGCGACGCGGTGCTCAGTGTTGCCCGTGAGTTCTTCCGTCGCACGCAGGGTGAACCTGCTGGCCTGCTGGCAAGCATCGAGCGAGCGGCCCGGCAGGCGAAAGATCTGCAACTCGCAACCTATTCACAGAAAGCCTCGACGGCATTTGACTTGCTCGTCGGTCGGGTCGATGCCTGGCAAGCAGCCCTGCGGGCGTTCGCATTGCAGTTCGGTCAGGGCAGCGAAGCCTTTGGATTTCAGGCAGCCATCGACAGCCTGCCGATGCAAAGCGCCGAGTGGCGGGCCGTCGTCCACGCTTCAGAGGACCTCATCAACAGCCTCAAGTACTGTGCAGGTTTCATCCCTTCACTCGCGGAACACTCGGCTTACCGCATGGACCTTGAGGAACTTCAAGCTCGACTGAACAAGCAGATCGAGACGCTGGGGACGCTGCTCAAGCGGGGGCTTCCCGGTGCTTACGTCTATGCTGCACAGGCCCATGAAGACAGCGCTTCACTGTGGGCGGTCCCCCTGTGGCTGTCTTCGCGACTCGAAGAATTGTGGAAAAAGACGGACAGCTTGGTCTTTACCAGTGCAACGCTGCGTGTTCCAGGAACCTGGCCTGCCAAGAACGGGAGCGGTGAGCCGGAGGACTTCGGTGTGTTCGAACGCGACCTGGCTATCCCGACAGCGGAGTACATGGTGTTGCCCCCCGTGCTGCCTTACGACAAGGGGCACGTTGTCCTGACCAATCACCTTCCCCTCGTGCACCACCCTGACTTCCCGAACATGGTGGGTCAGGAGATCAATAACCTTGTTTCGCAAACGCCGAATCAGGCACTGCACATCTTCACGGCGAACGAACGCCTCCGCCGGGCCAGCCGTCAGATCAAGCAGCCGCACCTCAACGCGGTGCGCGACGGAACCCAGCGCACGGTGCAGGAACTGCGTCAGGGTGAAGAGTCGCATGCCCTCGGATCAGCCGGATTCCTGCAAGGGGTCGATATCGCCGACCTGACTTTGGTCAGTCTCGATAAGACCCCTTTTCCTATTCCTGATCTCATCCTCGAAGCTCAGCGGCGCGACGTCAAAGATTTCGAAACGTATTGGAACACCCTGTACCTCCCACGTGCCGTACTGAAGTTCGTGCAGGGGTTCGGCCGACTGGTGCGCAACGACCGTCAGAACCTTCCCCCCGGTGCTTTCGTCGTTTGGGACAAGAGGCTGGCTTTCGCCCATTACCAGGACCGTTTCCTGGGAGCCTTACCGATCCCGCCGCAAAACGTGAAGCGGGCCCGCAACCGTCAAGACTTTTACGACCAGCTCAGCCTGCTGTGGAACCGCCCGCTGATTTTCGGTGAACTTGTTGCCCCGAAATTGCAGGCGATTCACCGCTACCGTGAAGAGTTGGTGGGGCTTCAGGAACCTGCCCGGAAACGCAAGCTTGAAGACGCTCTGGTAGAGCTTTTCGAATTTCCCCCCGGCGGCTTCCGTGAGGGCCAGTACGAAGGTATCGTCGCTGCTCTGGAGGGCATCGACGTGCTCTCGGTGATGCCGACGGGCGCCGGGAAGAGTCTGGTGTTCCAGTTACCGGCTTTTCTCGGGGAGAGCTACACCGTGGTCATCTCTCCGCTGGTCGCCCTGATTCAGGACCAGGTGAGCCGCCTGCAGCAACTCGGTCTGCCGGCAGCCGGTCTTTGGAGTGGGCTCTCGCGCGCTGAGCAGGACAGCACCTTGGAAGACGTCCGCACTGGGAAGGTCAAACTGCTGTATCTGGCGCCGGAAAGAATCCGTAAGGGCGCGGCGGTTCGCAAGCTCCTGCAGCAGCAGCCTCCTGAACGAGTCGTATTCGATGAAGCTCATACCCTGCTCGAATGGGGGCATGACTTCCGTCCCGACTACCTGCATGTTCGCCAGGAGCTCGCCGACCTGGGCGTGAAAGGGGCAGTGAGCGCCTTTACCGCCACCGCGACGCCCGAGATGCGCCGCAAGCTTATTCAGGTGCTCGGTATGGACGGTCCCGAACGTACCCAACTCGGCGTGAAGCGTAAGAACCTTTACTACGAAGTCGTGGACGTGACGGCCAAGAAGGGAAGGCCCCGGAAAGCGCCTGAAGACGAGAAGGTCAAGAAGGTCAGCCGCGACGAGGTTCTGCTCACCATGCTCGCGGGGCTCAAGACCAACCCCGACACCCGGGACGGCCGCACCATCGTCTATGTCGGCAGCCGCGCCAAAGCCGAGCGGCTGGCAGCGATGATCGGTGAGATCGGCATCGAGGTAGCGGCTTACCACGCTGGCCTTTCCCCAGCAGTCCGCACCGAACTGCTCGACCAGTTCCAGGCACGGCTGATTCGCGTCATGGTGGCGACCAACGCCTTCGGGATGGGCGTGGACGCGCCGGACATTCATTTGGTGGTGCACTACGACGCCCCGCTGTCACTGGAAAGTTACGTCCAGGAAGCCGGACGTGCAGGACGCGACCCGAATATTCAGGCGCGGGCGGTCCTGCTGTGGAGCAGCGGCAGCGAACGCCGGGCGAAATACCTGATCGACCACAGTTACCCGGACAAGGCGCAGGCGCAGAGGCTCCTCGACCTCATCAAAAACGGGCACTCTTTCCCGACCCTTTCCGAACTCGGTGCCTGCGAGGGCGTGGACCTGAATACCCTGCCCACCCTGCTCCACCTGCTTGAGGTCAGTGGAGCCATTCGCTACCGCTACGTACCGGGCCTGTGCCGCGTCTACCCCTACTACGGCGTCGACCTGCCAGACGACCCTGTGGTGCAGGACTTGGTGCAGCGCACGAAAGTGGAACCCGTACACCTCTCGCGCCTTTACCGTAAAAGCGCGGCAGCTATCGAAGACCATCTGATCGAACTCCAACGCGAAGGCCGCCTCGGCGTCATGCTGCTCGAGCCCGCACTTGACATCGAGCTTCGGCAGGACCGCATCGAGTACACCGGCTACGAAGAAAGAGTGCAGACCCTGAAACGCGCGAAACATGAACGTTTCCGCGAACTCACCAAGGTGCTGCTCAACCGTCAGGTCTGCCGTAGCGCTCAGCTGCAGTACCACTTCGAGCATCGCGGAGAAAAATGTGGGAACTGTGACGTCTGCGCGCCGCACAAGCCTGCACCATGGGATGGAAACGAATTGGATTTCGACAGCCTCTGGAACCCGCGTAAGGAACTGCTGCGGCTGCTCGCGCACCTCGAAAAGCACGAGCACTTTGTCGGCAAGGGCACCCTGGTGCGTATTCTGCGCAACGAAGAGGTGAAGGCTTTTCAGAACGCCCAGGAAGGCGTTTCCGCCCCCAAGCCCTTTCATTGGAAGGAGCGGGAAGCCCCGAACTTCGGGAAGTTGAGGTTCATCCGGCCACAGGACATCCGCAGTGACCTCGACAAGTTGTGTGAAGAAGGCCTGACGCAAGTCGAGCAGCGGATTTTCCGCGCGGGTGGACAGCCCCTGCCCGTGGTCGTGCTGACAGACCAGGGCCGTAAAGCCGCCAAAGCCTGGGGAGGCTCATGAATTCGGCCTCTGGGAACCTCCTGACCCGTGAGATTGAGGTGATCTTCCTCGAAGACCTCGCCCGTCGCCGGGAGGCGAGTGCTTGGACCTCGACACAGTTGAGTGAAGTCGACGTCCTGAATGCCCTCAGACGCCGCCTGCCCAGAACGCCGCTCACGGTGCAGGATGTCCTGACGGCCGCACAGGGCAGCCCGGCCCTGACCTGCCGCTCTTCGCCCCCAAGCATGATCGACGGACAGCTTTCGAAGCATGTGCTGCACTGCAACCCCCGCAAGCTCCCCGGAGTGACGGCCACCTCAACCCAGGCTGATTTCGGCCGAATCGCTCGGGAATTTAACCGAGCTGGGCGTCAGCCTCTGGCTGGCCTCACTCACACTGAAGTGGCGCTGAAACCCCGGCGGGCAGAGGGAACCGAGAGCCACGAGGGTGTACTCACCGTCCGGAACGCTGGCTACGGCCGGGATGAGGACATTCGGATCATTCGAGTCCTTTGCCCGCCATGGTTGATCAGCACGGTTGACGGCCAGCGCGTCGTTTTGAGGACGAACCCCGCTTTCAATGGCTGCTACCGAGGACCCGTCACAGTGGAAACCACGGCGGGCAAAGTGGAAGCTCAGGTCACAGCGCGCCACTGGCATTGCCCGCCCATCACGGCTGACCCGGTCGACTGGCGCACATTGGTCACGCGACATGCTCAACTGGACGAGCAGGAGATGATCCGTATCGTTGCAGATCATCTGAACACCGCCGGGTACCTTGCTTTGACTGGGGGCTTTTTCACTCGCGTCCGTTCGGACAGCGGAGTGGACGATCTTGTCACCTCGCAGCCGACCTGCAGCTGGACCATTACAGCGAAGAACTTGAAAGAGGCTCGGCTGCCCGCACAGGGGCATCTGCCTCTCGTGCGCCTTTATACCCCCGATGGTCTGGACCGCTATGACGTTCCTTTCGATGGCCAGGCCCTCCACGGTGAGGCGCTCGCCGAGCTTTTCCTGATGTGGGAGGTTAAGGCAGGCAAGGAATTGCACCTGACGCCTTTCCGTGGCCACTATCAGTTCGAGGTGCGTCGCCCGGACACGTGGCTGAATCTGCCCGCCCGCGAATACCGGATGGTGACGACTCTGCAAGCCCTCAACCGAACGCCTCATTTCTGGGATCACCTCGAAGAGTGGTTGGTCTCCACGCCAGTGCAAATGCTCGTGCAGGGCGAGGAAATCGGTCTGCTTCGCGAACTGAAACAGCGCTTCCCGGAGCACCTGAATCTGCGGGTCACCCAGGAGCCGATCGGCGAGAACCGCCTGTACTTCATCACGGATGAGGGCACCATCAAGGCCAGGGGACTTCCCGAAGGTCAACTCCTGCGGGGAGCGAGCTGGCCTGACGCGTTATGGGAGCAGGCCACAAAGAAAGTCGTCCGGACGACCCATACAGGCCAGAGCCACCCAACCAAGGAACTGGGGCAGCCCAGTCGGCCTGCAGTTTCTATAGCTGCTTCCCGACCAGCAGGAAGTCCTGACGGTCCCGATTTCAAGAAAGGCCTTACCCCTTACTTGCCCTGGCGCGGCGTGGTCGCTCATCCGCTGGCCCCACCAGCCAGCCGTGTCCTTCAAAGCATCAAAGACATCCTGCGGGTCGAGGGGCCAATGGTGGGTCATCACCTGCTTCTCCGCTATGCCGAAGCCTTGCAGGCACACACCGACCGGGTGCCCCTGTCCCGGATGCAACTCAAGCGGGAACTCAATCCTCTTCTCCATACCGCGGTGCAGCGCGGGGAGTTGCTCGCGGAAGACGAGTTCGGCACAGGTGGGCAGATCGGGCTGGTCTACCGCCTGCCAGATCAGGACGTGCGCCCGCGGCTGCGTGGTGACCGACCGCTGAGCCATATTCCTAACAGCGAACTCCGGGCGGTCATTGAGGCTTTGATGGCCCGCCCGAACGCACCGACATCGGAAGTCGAACAGGCCGGTCAAGTGCTGGAGGCCTTCGGTTTCGGCCGCTTCATCGAAGGGGGCATCAACAGAGTGAGGCCGCTCCTACAGGAACGGGCCACTCTGGAATCCGCACCCAGTCGTGCAGCCAAGCGGCGCAGAGTGCGTTGACGCTTCCATGCGCCTCAGTTGGTGAGTTTCTCCAGGCGGGCAAATTCGAGGGACATCCGCTTCGTTCCTGCTTCGAAGCGGATTAGGGCCTCGGTCTGCGTTCCCGTCTGCTTCACTTGCAGCACTTCCCCATCACCGAACCGGGCATGCCTGACCCGGTCGCCGACCACCAGTGACGTCACAGGAGCGGACGCCACTGTCCGGCCCAGTGCATCGACCTGTGCCCCTCGCGTTCGGGCGGCCGACGAGGTCGTTTCCGGCTGACTGCCTTCCCGGCTGTGTCCTGCGCGCCGGGCACGGAGCACAGCGTCAAGATCCGGCCAATCGCTGAACTCTGCCCCGTCTGCCGTCACGGGGCCATGAGCAGCGTACTTCTGCAGGTCAAGCAGCCGCTGAAGTTCCTGAGCCGCCAGATCGCTGGCCTGTATGGCAGGCTGCGCTTTCAGACTCTGAAAGCGGCCGAGGAGGACACGGCGTACTTCGGGATTCAACCAGCGCTGCACGAACCCTTCGTGCTCGTAGTGCCCGAGGATTTCTGCTGCCTCGCACGTATCTCCTGCTGACCAACTCCGTGGCCCGCGTTTGAGCAGACCATCCAAGCGGTCATGCTGGTGGACGACCCGGTCATACTTCACGTCTTCGAGGAAGCGCGTGGTGTCGTCGTCATCGCCCACAACCAAGTGCAACTCTTGCCGTGCGCGGGTCATGGCGACGTAAAACACGCGCCGCTCCTCTTCCCCCGCTGCCGCGTCCGCGTGAGGCTTGCTGCTGTAAATGGCCGACGTGCAATCCGGGACGATGACGACAGGCCACTCCAGGCCTTTGGCCCTGAAAGCCGTCATGATCGTGAGTCTTGGCTCCTCGGTCGCCGAACGTTTACGCAGCGTCTCTTCGTAGCGGACCTGTTCGTGCAACTGAGCGAGGTGGGTGACGAGTTCCCCCAGTGAGCGGGTCTGCGCCATTTCGGCCAAAGCGTCGACCATACCGGCCCTCTCCTCACCGAACTCGGTCGTAGGGGCCGTGCTGATCAGGTAGTCGCGGTAGCCGATGGCTCCGACGAAGTCCAGGAGGACGTCGCGTCCCGGCGTGGTGCCCATGTCCTCTGTGAGGAAGCCAAGCCAGGTTGCGAGGACAGCGACGGGCTTCGCGACGTGGCCCGGCTGCCCCTCGGCGAACGCTTCCAATGTGGTCGCCAGCGTACGCCCCGAGCGCCACGCATCCCGGGCGATCCGTTCGATGTCTGCGACCCGCAGGTAGCGTGAGGGTCGGTTGGCGACACTTTTCCAGTGGGCCTGCACCCGCTCACGGCGCTGAGTCGTCAGGGAACGCCCGGCCAGCACGTCGAGATCCGCGAGCGCGAGTTCGATATAGGCGAGCAGTGTGGTGACCTCGGCGCGGCGGTAAAAGGGCGCGGCACCGATCAGCCGGTAGGGGACTCGCTCTTCAAGGAGAACCTGCTCAATTTCGGCGGATTGCGCGTAGGTCCGCAGCAAAATCACGATGTCGTCCGGATTGCGCCCTTCGTTCAGGGCCTGAATGGCCACCCGCGCCGCCTCACCACTGCGGGGGGCATGGACGTGAACGCCGTTGCCTTCGCGAGTCCCCCTCAGACGCTTCGGCGCACGGACACGGTTCTGAGCGATGACCCGGTCGGCCAGCGCGATAACACCGAGTGGGCAACGGAAATTCGCGGGCAAGGTGTATTCCCGAGCGCCATACCGCTTCGCGAAGCCGAGGATAAAACGGGGATGGGCGCCACGCCACTGATAAATGGTCTGGTCGTCGTCACCGATGGCCATGTAGGAGCGGCAGCCGCCCGCCACCAGGTCCATCATTTCACTCTGGGCGAGGTTCACGTCCTGAAACTCGTCCACGCTGACGTAGTCCCATTGAGCGCGGATGCCTTGCAATAGGGCCGGGAACCGACTCATCAGCATCCACGCCGCGACGATCAGGTCGTCGAAATCGAGTTTTCCTTCCCGCCGCCGCAATTCGTCGTGACGCTCATAGACCTGTGCATAGAGGTCAGGGCCGCCCTGTGGCTCGGTGATCAGGGCGGCGGCTTCCGCTGGTAGATCCTGCGGGACATAGGGCAAGCGCAGGTTGCCCTTCTGTATGCCAAGGTAGGTGTCGAAATCCTTGAAAGTCATCTGCCGCAGGCGGGCCGCGACTTCACGGTCGTCTTCGGTCAGGTCTGCCAGCCACTGTTTACGCGCTTCGCCAAAAAGGCGCTGGCTGAAATGCTCCTCGCCGATGACGAGGTCGGTGAGTCCCATCTGACGTGCCCGGTCCACAATCCGGGTCGCCAGGGCATGAAGGGTCAGTGTTTCGACACCCGCGCACTCCGGATATTCGGCCAGTTTCTCACGCAAGCTTCTGCCGGCTTCACGCGTGAAGGTCGTGGTGAGGATGCGGCCAGGGCGAACTTTCCCATGGTTGATGAGGTGCCGAACACGTCCAACCAGGGTCGTCGTTTTTCCACTTCCGGCAACGGCGAATACGAGGGCATGCCCTTCCCCGTGTTCCACGATGCGCTGCTGTTCGACCGTCCATTCCATTCACCCGATAGTAAAGCCTTCCCGGACAACAAATTCCGACAAACGAAACCACTGTTGCTGAGTGTCTGAGGCACAGCAAAGACACATACATCGGAGAAACATACAGGTTTTCAGATTGCCTTCAGCCGAACGTGACACCACAAAGCTTCAAAGAAAACTGAACGAAAGAGGACTCTATGCAAGCATTTTCTACATATACGGCGTCTCTGAATGGCACCCGGTTGTGCCATGCCCACGTCATGACCTACATCATCAAAGTGGCCGGGGCGCAGGGCCCAGCCCTCCTCCAACAGACTCAGCAGTTCACTCATGTCTGCTGTTCAAGCCACTGACGGCCCAGCCCGAGTTCGAACGCCTTGACCTCGACCAGCAGGCGCGCCGTCTTAGGGGGCTTGTGCAGCGCACGCTCGACACTTCCCCAAAGAGTGGTGCCGCCTCCTGGTGCTATGTGCTGGTCGTTGGTGGTGTCATTGTCACACAGGTGAACATGATGACCGAGGTAGGGGGCCAATGTCTCGATCCAGGTTTGTGGTGGGGGGCCACCGCGCTGCCTCATCAGCTGGGCGTGCCCGGTGCGCACCGCGTCACTGTACGGAAACACTTGCTTCCAATGATCGCCAGCACATGGGGGAAAATTGACACATTATTGACCCGCATACGGTTTTCTACGGGTATGCGCCGATTGGTTATCCTGTGCGGTTTGCTTACCACCGTAGCTGCCGCTGCCCCCATGAATCTGAAGGTCATGACCTATAACATCCGCTACGACGAGCCTAAGGATCCCTTCGTCTGGGATGAGCGCCTCGCCCCACTGTCGGAGCTAATCGTCAGCCAGCAACCTGATGTGCTTGGCGTACAGGAAGCCCTGCGATACCAGGTGAGCGACCTGGCCAAGAAATTGCAGGATTACGCCTGGGTAGGAGTGGGCCGTGGGCCGGACAACCCCAAAATGGAATACTCCGAAAAGGCGGGGGAGTTCAACCCGATTTTCTATCGCAAAGACCGCTTCGAGGCCCTTGGCAGTGGCACTTTCTGGCTTTCCGCCACCCCGGATAAGGCCGGATCGTTCGGGCCGGGTTTCGGCCTGCCGCGCATCAGTACCTGGGCCAAACTACATGAAAAGACCACTGGCAAGACTTTCTTCGCTTTCAATACCCATTTGCCCTACGAAAGTGGCGAGCGTGGTCGGCGGGATCGCCGTTTCGCCTTGCAAACGCTGCTGAGCAAACTCTCCGGCATGGCGGGCAGCCAGAGCGTCATCCTGACCGGCGATTTCAACAGTGACAGCGCGGACGCTGGGGAACGAACTGCCGTTCACTCGCTCTTGGAAAAAGGCTTTCAGGATGCGGCCCGCGCTCCCAAGCGAAGCGGACCGGACAACACCTTCTACGGCTTTGAAGTCAACAACAAAAATGGAGCGCGACTCGACTACATCTGGGTCAGCCGCGCTCCAGCCGTGACGCTGAACAGTTACCGGGTACTGGACAACAACAACGGGAAGTATTACTTCTCCGACCACCTGCCTGTTGTCGCTGAAGTAACCCTGCCCTGATGCTCAGCCCAGGCTGAAGCCACTCGGCACGTACTCCACCTTGACGCGCCCATCGTTCCACAGCTTGATCAGGCCGTAGCCCGGCGCGGTGTCCTGAATGTTGTTGTACCAGGACCCCGCCGATACGGCTCCATCGTTGGCGTAAACGACCCCCGCCAGCAGCACCTGATCGATCAGGTGGGTATGTCCGGAGAGGGTCAGCTTGACCTGCGGATTTTTCTTGAAGAGGGACTTGAGGCGTGGCGCGTCAAGGTGCATCAGGCTGCCGCTGACCTTCCAGTCGCCGCTGAGGTTGTTCGAGCCGTCCAAAAAGGGCGTGACGGCAAAGATCGGCGCGTGTGACAGCAAGGCGGTGGGCTTCTGGGCATTCGCCGCGAGGTCGTCCTTGAGCCAGCTCATCTGGTCGCTGTCGAGCTTGACGACATAGTCACGGTCCTCACCGGGCTGAATATCGTCCAGCACCACGAAATGCCACTTGCCCTGATCGAAGCTGTAATAGGGCTTGTCCATCTTCAACGCCTGCATGATCCACTTTTTGCCCCACAGCGGCTCGTTGCCGGTGGTGCCGCTGCTCTTTTTGTCCCAGCCCCAGATGTCGTGGTTGCCGATGGCGTGACGCACGGGCACCTTGGCTTCCTGCGCAAATACTTTGACCGCCCCTTCGATCTGCGGACGCACGACATCGGCGGGCTTGTTGAACGCCTCGGCCAGCAGGTCACCGCCTTGCAAAATGAGCTGAGCACCCTGTGCCTGGGCATGGCGAATGGTGGCTACCAAGCCCTGAGCAGAGACACCGGGCTTGAGGCGGTCTTTGTCAAGCAGATCGACGCCGAAGTGGATATCGGTCAGGTGGGCCACGATCAGGTCGGGTCTGTCGGTGGCTGCGCTCTGCGCTTCGGCACGGCCCAGCAGCGGCAGTCCGGCAAGAAACGGCGCGGTCTTCAAGATGGAACGGCGGGTCAGGCTCATCTCTGGCTCCTTTCAAAAGAGTCGTAAGCCACAGAGCCTCACTGGGCGCTGCGGCTTACGGCAGGGGAATTATTTCTGGGTGATGGTGTAGAGCTGCGCGACTTCAGCGCTGGTCAGCGCGAAGGGATAGATCCGCACTTCGTCCATCGTGCCGGTAAAGCCGCGGCCCTTGGGTTCCTCAGCGTTGCGGCCCAGGTTCCAGGGGAAAGAGGTGTACTTCAACTCGCCTTCGACTTCGCTTTCCTGAACCAGCTTACCGTCCAGGTACAGACGGGCTTCCTGACCCTCCACCACACCGACCAAGTGGTGCCAGTTGCCTTCCCAGTCCTTGGGTTGAGCCAGCTCGGTTTCACCACGACGCCAGCCCCCCGTGAAAAAGGAGATTGAGCCGTTTTTGGCGTCTGTCTTGAGTACGTTCCAGTCACCCTTGGTAAAGAAGTCGGCGTAACCGCGCTGCTCGCCGGGCTTGACCCAAACGCTCATGGTCATGTTGGGCGTTGGCGTTTCCAGTACGGCGCTGCGGGGGAATTCGATATAGGAGGCTTCGCTATCGAAAGACAGTCCCTTACCGACCTTGCCCGTCGGGTACTGCACCTTCCCGATGACTTTGCCGTCGTTGCCGTAACCGGACAGGTCAGCCAGTGGGTTTTTGCCATCGAAGTTGAGGTGCAGGATGGGGCTTTGCAGGCGGTCTTTGGGCACGCCGACCTTGATGATCTGAACGGGCTGACCAGCCAGCGTCATGCGGTAGGTGCCGTCCTTGGCGAGGTTGACGGTGTAAGTCGCCACGCCGTCTTTGAGCGACACAGGTTTGAAGACCTGCTTGGAGCTACCGATCTGGCTGACTTCGAGGTTGCCAAGCTTAGCGAGGGTGGTGGCGGCCGGAACAACCACTTTGACCGTGACCGCTTCGCCCGCCTGGGGGCTCAGGGGAAGGAAGCTGACTGCGGGCTGGGTCTGCTGAGCAGCAACCATTCCGAGCGACGCGGTGACCAGAAGAGCAAGCATCTTTTTCACCCGCTCAAGCTATTTGTACCGTGTCAAAGTTGGGTCACTGTGACGTCTGCTCCTCGTCAGCCGCGTTGGAGTACTTGGCGAAATGCGGCACATTCATTCCCGAACACCGTGCCAAACGACTCCTTCACCCTGTCGACAAAGGGGGCAATGTTCGGCTGAAAAGGTTTGAAACGGATGTCCGTCCAGCGTCACCAGCATCAGTTCCAAGGCGGTACGGCTCAACCATGCACTCACGCCGAGAACCTCATGGCCTTCGTCTCGTAGGAATTTGACTACCGCACGCGTGCCTTGGCCTGTGCAGATCAGGTCATCGATATAAACAATGCGCTGTGGCGACGAGGGGACGTGCATGCGGTGCCAGTGGAGCGGCTCATCGGTCAGAGCGTAGGCGACAGGAAGGTCAAGATGCAGCCCCAGCTTCACGCTCACTATCCGGCTACCATTATTGGAAGCGTGAACGGCAAAGTGTCCTGGTGGGTAAATCTGGCTCAGGCGTTGACACCCTTCGGCATGGGCTGGCTTTTTACACAGTTCGGGAGCTATTTACCCTCTTTGCTCCTGCTGAGCGTCCTGGCGACCTTGGCCGCTGTGGCTGCACAAAGACTGACAAGCCGCACCGAAAACGTCCCTGCTTGCTGAGGAAGTGAAGCCTCAGGGCACGTCTGAAGCGATAGATTTTGAGATCGTTTGTGCCAAAGTTTTTCCAGAGAGGCTTGGAAAACGCCGGAAAGGCAAGATGAGCACTGGAATGACTTATTTCTGACTGTATCGGTCAAGCAATGCCTGGGCTTCAGCCAACCACAGTGCACGCACCCAGTCCGGCGAGATCACTTCTACTCTCGGTCCCCATCCACGAATCCACGCCAGAACTTCGACGGGCAACTGCTGGTGGTTGAGGGGAGCACGCAGGGTCAGACGGTAGTGTTCGCCGTCAAGTGAGGAGGTTACCTGACCAGGCCAGCGGCGGTGCGTCACCCAAGCCAGAGCCTCCGGGGGAAACCGCAGCGTGATGACACAGGAGTCGTGGCCGCCGATGATGCCCCACGCTCCGTCGAGTTCACAGCGCGGGTCAAAGGAGAGATCGGGGCTGAAGTCATCCTGCCGCCGAACAGCGTCGGTGAAGCGCGACAGGTGAAAGGTCTTGACTTTGTCTTGTCCCCTGCGCCGAATGAACACGTACCAGTCCAGATTGGTGCGGTTGATTTCCATGTACGCGATATCGCCCACACCTTTTCTCGGCTCGCCACCGGGTTTTCGGTAGGTGAACTCCACGGCCTGACCCCAGCACCAAGCCGCCGCCAGCGTCTCCAAAATTCGGGGCGTATCCCCCTGCGGCTCGTGCAGCGGCACTCCTGCACGCAGCTTCTCAGGCAGCGCCTCACTCAGTTCCAAGGCGGCGCGGTGGTAGACGCGGCTGGGCGTAGGGGCATGGTGATGCAGCATCCGTAACAAGGCATGGGTGATGACCGCACGCACCGGGTCAGGTTCGCCCACGCTTTCTGGGGCGAGAAAATAGCGTTTGGGTCGCCTTGAAGTCTCTTGCACATTCCAGCCTTCGGAACGCAGAAGCCGGAGGTCACGCTGAATTTCCTGCTGGGTGCATGCCAGGGAGTCGGCAAGGGTGGTCGAGTCGAAGGCATCTTGTTGCAACAGACGAATAAGGCGCAGAAGACGTTGGCCCTGGCCCCGTTTGCGGGTGACGGTCAAGGCAGCTCCTCAATGTCGTATAGCCCAGCCCCGAAATGCGCCCATTTGCCCACGCCCAGTTGCTCTCCTAGGCGCAGGAGCGAAGCAAAGGGCGTGAAGTCCCCGACGTACTCCAGCGTTCCCATCACACCTTCAATACTGGTTTTCTCGCCGGGGCGACGGCCTTTGCGAAGTTGCGAGGCGGGGCGTAAATATTGGTAGGTCGTCTGAATGTTCCGCGCCAGTTCGGGCAATGCTCCAAAGTCCGCGCCCAGACTTCGACGCCCGCCGTGAACCTGCTCCAAGTTGCTTATGCGCCGCTGCAACGCCCTGACCAACACCGTAAATTGGATGTCCTCGGCCATGACACCACCATGCTTAACGTGAAGTGGGGAGCGCAGATGCAGCCGAATCCGCGCCGCACTGATGGCAGGCAGGTCAGCAGGCCGCATGAGGAGAGGCGTGAGGTGAACGCTAAGGTCTCCGCCGCGCAGCAGAGTCACCTCCTGCCCCGTGTACGGTTGAACGCTGACCACCTCGTCCAGTTCCAATCTTCCTCCGGTGCGCCCAATACCCTGTTCTCCGACTTCCCGCAGCGCCGCCAACATGTAGGGCAACTGCGGCAAGGCCACACCAACCACCACCAGCCCGAAGGTCAGAGATTCCCCAGCCTTAATGACCTGTTCTGCGCCATACGCGACTCGGAAAATGACCGGCCTCGGCGGTGTCGCCAGCGAAGATGCGCCGACTTCTGGGGGAAGCAGGGGCGCGTAGCTCAGCCCGTACGGGCAAATGGAACGCAGGGGGCAGCCCACACAGGTGTCGCGCTGTGGCTGGGTGCAGGCCAAGTTGTACAGTGCCCGCCCGAACGCCCCTTCCAGCTTGGAACCGGGAAAGGGCGGCAAGCGCACCTCCTCACGGGCCGTCAGTGTCACCCGCAAAACGGAAAAGGGAAGGTCGAGCGGGAGCATAGAAGGATGCTAGAGCGTTTCGGCGTCTTTCGGTGACGCCAGCCAGCCCCGTGCCAGAGGGTCACTCAGCAGGCCGACGTTCACCCACTGCGGCTCGGCATTCGGGGCCAGCACCAGTCCGACATGCATTTCAGGATTCAGAACGTAAGAGCCCATCTTCACCCGTTGCCATAGCTTGCGAGCGGGCACATAATTGCTGCCCACCTCGGCGCGGGCCAGCACGTGGTTGAAGTAGGAACGCTTTCGCCGCTGCTCTCTTAGCACGGTGGTCGGAAAATGCTCCAGGTTGGTTTGCAGCGCGTTGACGAAAAAGCCGCCTTGCCGTTCCCGCAGGTCATGCGGCGAGAGATGGGGCTGCCCCAGCGCCGACGTGTAGTGCGGCAACTGCGCGAGCATCACGCTCAGGAAGTAGTATTCGGCCCCGCCGCTTTGCAGCCGCACGAGTTGCTCACCGACCTGCACGTCGAGGTGAGTGGGGTGCAGAATTTCCCACAGCGGCCCCAGCCTCGTGCGGGCGTACTCTTCGTCCTGCATGGCCCGCCAGAGCGAGAGCATGTGCGGCGTGCGGCCATACAGGTCGGTTTGACCGATGTCCGCGCCGCGTGTCAGCAGTTCTTGGACCAGCGCGGCGTTGCCCACGAGGGTCGCCAGCATCAGCGGGGTCAGGTTTTCGGGCGTGCGGTGGTCTACACCGTAGCGTTCGGTGTCGGCCAGAATCGCCCGCAGGTTGCCCGCCTCGTAGGGCTTGCGGTACTTGTCGAGGATGGCCTGACGCTGAATCCGGCGGTCTTTGTCGTTGTTGCGCAGGAACGACTGCGCGGGCTTGATTTTCAGCCCCGCCAGTTCGGTCAGCAGCCGCTCGTCGAGGTTCAGCAGGGCGAAATCGGTCAATTCCCGCGACTTTTTCACGTCGCCCGGATGCTGCTGGGCGTCACGCTGCATTCGCGCCAGCACAGGCGGCGTCCAGATTTCCCACGGCACGGGCTTTTGCTGCAAAATCCGCTGCCGGATGTCGCGGGCCTGCTCCTTCTTGCCCTGCAGTTCCAGCTTGCGGGCCTCGCGCTCCCAGTCGTCGCGGGAGGCTTTCTTGGCCCCCAGTTGCTCGGCCTCGTCGCCCAATTCCACGCCCAGCAGCGGCAGGAGCGGATGCCGCGTGTCGTTTTCGACCAGAATTACCCGTTCGACAGCCCGGGTGACTGCCACATACAGCGCATTGACATAGAACTTGTAGATTTCCAGCGACTTGTCGGCCTTGTCCCTGGCGCGGCGGTAGCTCAGCTCGTCGGTATCTCGCAGGTCGGCGCGGGTCACGCCCTCGGCAATCTCGGCGTAGGTCTGCCGCGCCCCCGAAATGAAGTTGTGCAGGATGATGTTGGGGTATTCCAGCCCCTTGGCCTCGTGGACACTGAAGACCAGCGGCGTGCCGAACGCGGCGCGGGCCGCAGGCTTGTCCTCGTCGCGCAGCACCAGCACGGCGTACTCGGTACTGTCGCGGGTCTGGTCGTCGAGGTGCTTTTTCACGCGCTTGTCGTCGGGCAAGAAGGTGACCGAACCGCCCTCTGCAGCGACTGCCCGCACCAGAAAGTTACTTTCCCTATCCACGCTGCCGAAACGGGCGTGCTTGACCTTCAGGATGTCGTTGGCGACCTGCGTGACGTGGCGCGAGTTGCGGAAATTGGCCTGCAACACGCTGATTTTCTGCCGCTCGCCTAGTGCGGGGTCTTGATACAGCAGCGACTTGACGGCGGCCCACGAAAAGAAGTTTGGGTGGACAATCTGGTTGGAGTCGCCGCACAGTAGGAATTGTCCGGGTGTTTTGAGGGTGTGCAGGATAAGGGCCAGTTGCGCCGCCGTGAGGTCTTGCACCTCGTCCACCACCACGAAATCGTAAGTGGGGGCAGCGTCGTGGCGATAACTGGCGGCCAGCAGACTGGAATCGTACAGCCGCGACTCGTCCAGCCAGCGCAGATACTTGCTGAACAGGTCATACACGCCCGCACGCTCGCTGGCGGCGTAGATGCTCTGGCGAATGCCGAGGCCGAGGTACTCCTCACGGCTCAGCGCCCCCGCAGGCGAACTGCTCAGCACACCCCTGAATTCCTCGAACAGTTGGTGCGCGTCGCCGCCCTTCAGCCCCGGCTGGCGCGTGACCCAGCCCCGGAAATCCTCGAACGTCACCTCGCGCCCGCTGGGGACTCTGATGGTTCGCAGAAAGTCGGCAAAACTCAGGAAACTGACCTCCTGCGCCTCGTTCTCGAACCCGTGCGCCCCGTACAGGCCCGCCGCGCTCTGGGCCAGAAACTTGGAGAGCGTGACGTACAGCACCCGCCCCGGCATCTCGCGCAGTTTCTGAAGGGTCAGCGCCGTTTTTCCGCTGCCCGCCGACCCCACCAGAATGACGGGCGCGGGCGTGCGGTACACCGCGTCCTGGGTGTCGTCGAACGAAATCACCTTGTCCAGCAGGTGAAATTCACTGCGGGCAGGATTCAGGTAACGCAGTTGCTGGGCATCAGCATTCACCGCCGCCACATTGAAATCGGGCAGCTTGGCCTCGTCAATAGGTGCTCCCCGCAGGAAGCGCGACTTCTCGTAAGCGTGTTGGTGAATGACTTCCAGCGCCAGACACACCGTTTCGGGCTGGCCGCCCTCTGGCTCGTGGCGCACGAAGGTCAGCAGCAGGCGGTTGGTGTCGTCCAGTTTGGCGCGGTAGTAGGTTCCCTGCGCCAGTTTTTTGATGTCGGGCGTCTTGAAATCGTCGCGCTCGACCGCTTCCCTCACCTTCTTCAGCTTGGCTCCCAGCTTGCCGATGTCGAGGTCATGGTAAGTCAGGAAGCGCATGAGCGACAGGATAACACGTTCCATTCACTAGGGCAGAATAAAAATGCTAACTTTCCGAAGTCGTCTCGACTTTGCTGGCTTATCCCTACGGTAGGGAACTGAAATTAGTGAATGGAGGGGCGACATTTCTGTTGCGTCATCCAAAGACGCTTCCTTATGCGAGGCTTGCCACATGGACACGGCGGACCACCTACAAAACCTTTTTGGGCAACTTCCTTACCCTTATCAAGTCCGTACCGCCGAAGCCCTGTTCAGCGGCAAAAACGTCATCCTCCGCGCTCCGACAGGGGCAGGCAAGACTGAGGCGGCACTGGGGCCGTTTCTGCTGGCACGTCAGCAAAGGCATGGGGATTTTCCGCTGCGGTGCATCATCGCTTCGCCTATGCGAACGCTTGCAAAAGACCTATTTGAGCGGGCACAGAAGGCAGGCGAGCCGCTGGGCCTCAAGGTCAAGCTTCACACGGGTGAAGACCCCGCCGACCCGCTGCTGGAAGCGGACATCATCATCACGACTTACGACCAGTTACTCAGCAACTCCCTGCATGTGCCGTACTCGCAAAGCTGGCGCAGCCGCAACATCGGCGCGGGCGGAGTAGTCGCCAGCTACGTCGTGCTGGACGAGTTTCACCTGTTCGACCCGCAGCGGGCCTTCCGCACCACGTTGGAAATGGCGCGGGCACTAGAAGGGGTCACGCCGTTCCTGTTCATGACGGCAACTCTCTCCGAAGACCTGACGCAAAAGCTGGCGGGGGCCGTGGGTGCAGAGTTCATTACCCCGACGGCTGACGAACTGGCGACCATGAAAAGCCAGCAAAAGACCCGCCAGATTCGCCGTGTGGACGCACTGCTGAGTGCCGAGGCTGTCGCAATGGCCCACCAGCGCCGCAGCATCGCCATTGCCAACACCGTTGACCGTGTGCAGGCACTCTACGCTGACCTGAAGGGGCTGAAACGTGACGACACTGAATTGGTGATGCTGCATTCGCGCTACTTCCCGACACACCGCAATGAACACGAAATTCGGCTGAAAGCATTGTTGGGCAGGGAATCCAGCGCAAATGTCATCTTGGTCGCGTCGCAGGCGGTGGAAGTCGGCATCGACATCAGTTCCGAGCAACTACACACGGAACTCTGCCCTGCCAATGCACTGCTGCAACGGGCGGGTCGCAACGCGCGCTACGCGGGTGAACACGGAGTGGTCAGTGTCTACGCCCTTCCGGAGAAGGACGGCAAGCCCGACGTGATGCCATATAAGGGACAAGATGAGGTGATTCAGGCGACTTGGGACGCTCTGACCGACTTGCCTGAAACCGTCAACCCCGAGGCCGAAGCGTGGTTGGTAGACCGTGTGCATACCACTGGTGATGAGGCCAACTGGGATGCCTACGAAAGAAGCCGCACCTCAAAATTGCGCAGCAAAATGAACCAAGCCTTTGAGGGCGACCGCTCTGCCCGCACCGACCTCATCCGCGACATTCAGAACGTCAGCCTGTTGCTGGTCAGGCCGAACACCGACCTGAGCACATGGGATGAAGTCAACAGACTCGAGCGCCTGAGTGTAACGAGCTGGCGGCCTGACAAACTTTATGAGAGAGGGCGTAAAACCAGCGTCCAGCCGACTTCCAGGAGCGTGCTGGGGTCAGGGCATTTCTTCTTCCGTTTGCCCAGAGTTTCTGGATCTGGCCCACCTGGCAATGCCAGGTGGGTAAACACTTCGAGGCCGCGACTGAGCAACCAGCGCATGGCCCGTTCCCCAATTTTGAGATAGCTCAGTCCGCGTTGCCAATGCGGATCCACCATCCGCCGTTTGCCTTCGGCAACGATTTGCACGCCCTTGGTGATCAGGAAGAGCGTGGCCAGCGCCAGAATCATGACGAGCCTATTCAGGCTCGCGACATCACGCAGCTTCGACGACTCCAGCCCGTGGAGACCACTTTTATCGTCCAGGAAGCCCTCTTCGATTTGGAAGCGTTCGCCGTACTCGGCGAACGTCTCCAGACCAGTCGGCTCACTGCTCACGACCTGCCACTGCTCCTGAGCGTCTGTCGGTCTAGCGAGCGCCACATGGACTGGGCCAAAAACCTGCCCAGTGATCGCGACGTTGTGGAAACACCGGGTCTCTCTGGGCTGAAGTCGAATTTCGTCCAGTTTGCACAGGCGCTGACCCTTCAGGTCAGCAAGGATCAGGTTCGACTTGATACGGATGCGGTAGTGCCAACCACAGGCCCAGAGCCAATCCATGAGTTCAGTGTCACAAAAACCCCGGTCAGCAAGGAGCCGGACGTTACGAATACCGAGCACGTCAAGGATGCCTTTGACACGGGCGAGCAGGGGGAGAAGCTGACGGGTCGAAACCTGGGCACTTTCGTGTTCGATCACTTCTTGGTGCAGTGGAAGAGCGCGTCCACGGAAAAGAACCGCAAAGCGAATCAGGCAGAAGTTCCCAAAGAGCATACTGGTGTCCAACGCGAGCACCAGACGGTGCTCGCCCCAATGTTGAAGAGCTTGGAAGACGAGCGGCGCGTAGGTCTCGAAGGGATCAACCTTCGGGTTCTCCAGAAACCTCCGGCCCTGAATCTCTCGGCTTTGCGCAAACTGCGCTTTCGAGATTCGTCCGCTCACCCACGCAGGAATGGAGCAGGTTTGGCTTTCCAGACAGCCTGCAATAAGCCAAGCGCAGGTGTCCGCGTTGCGGACATCGTTCCAGGGAAGGGTACTCAGGAAGGGGCGAACATTCTGGTAGAGTCGGGGAACGTCCCCAAGGAAAGTTTTTGTCGTCACAAACAGAAATTGTCCCCTATCGGGGACGTTTTCTCATCAAGTTTGTCAGGCCGCCAGATAGTGCAGAGCAGCTTTGCCACATACTAAGACTTTATACGGGCAAGCAGACAGATGCTGGCTATACCATGTATCCCCTATCTATGCATCAGATTCGTCAGCGTTTATACCGGATTCAGCGCGAGCTTATTGAGAGCCGCCTCATCTCTGGCATCAAATCAGTAAACACTGGCAGTATCTGATTAGCGCACCTGGAAGGGGGGCAGCGGTTAAGCTGTGAGATATGGAGGCGGCGACGACTGTAGCGGAATTACTGGAAGTCGTCCGCCAGTTGCAGCAACAAATCGGGGAACTCACGCAGCGAGTCAAAGACCTCGAAACGGAGAACCAAGCGTTACGGGAAGAAAATGCTCGTCTGCGCGAAGAGAACACGCGACTGAAGAAGCGCATCAACGATCTGGAGCGCCAGGGCAAGAAGTACACCGCGCCTCACAGCCGTGAAGCGCTGAAAGCCGATCCCCAACGCCCAGGACGCAAACCAGGGCAGGGGACATTCACCTATCGTCAAGTGCCAGAGAGCATCACCGAAGAAATCACTGTCTCAGTGCCGAACCGCTGCCCGGCCTGCGACTTCTTGGGTGAACTGCAATTGAGCCACTTCGAGAAGGCCAGCATCACGGAGTTGCCCGCTGGGATGCGTGGTCAGGTGACGGTGTACAACGTGCCTGTGATGATCTGCCCGCAGTGCGGGCAGAAGGTACGTGGGGAACATCCTGACCTGGCGGCTGGACAGTGTGGCGCGACCGCGCACCGAATTGGGCCACGTCTGGCGGCGGTGGTTCAAACCCTGCATCATGAATTGGGCGTGTCAGAGCGGAAGATTCCCCGCTTACTGGCGATGACGGTGGGTCTGTCATTGACGCAGGGGGCCATCAATCAAGCCGCACAGCGGCTTGCTCAGGATGGTGGACTGTTGGCAGAGGACGTTCTCGCGTTGGAAGAACGCCTGCGAGGGGCGGCGTACGTCCACCACGACGACACGGGTTGGCGCATGAACGGCCAGCAGGCGTGGGTGAATGCTTACCGTTCTGAGGACGTGGCCCTGTTCAAAGCCAATCGCAGGCACACGGCGGCGGAGTTGCACGCTGTCCTGAAAGACAGTTTTGCTGGGACACTGATCTGTGACCGCTTCGTCACCTATGACGCACAGCAGTTCGCTGAAGTTCCTCAGCAAAAGTGCCTGTCCCACGTCATCCGCAACATCAGCGATGTTGCGGAGCAAGTGCAAGGCCGTGCTGGACGAGCCTTGGCATATGTCCTGAAACTCAAAGCGGCCTTCCAGGAGGCCATGACGGTTCACCGGGATTTTGTGGAAGGACGCTGTCATGAACGGCACTTTCGTATTCGGGCTGATCGAGTGCGGCGCTTGGTGAACCGCTTGCTGAAACGCACTGATCTGCGAACGAAGGAAAGCGAACGGCTCCGAGCGGGACTCTGGAAACAGCATCAAAGGGGTCGCTTGTTACTGTTTCTGGAGAAACCGAGTTTGCCACCCACGAATAATGCCGCTGAACGTCAGTTACGCAGTGTCGTCCTAGCCCGGAAAGTCTCTCAGTGCAGCAAGAACGAGCGTGGAGCCACCACCTACATGCGCATCAAATCCGTCACCGAGACCGCTCGTCTTCGTGGCCATGACCCCGTTGATGTCCTCATGGCACTCAGGCGCTAATCAGATACCGCTGAATTTCCCCTCTGATGCCTCCGTCAGTTCCTCCACATGCCGCGCCATGACCGCCATCAGCACTTCCTTCTCTTTTGCTGCGTCCATACCCCATCATCCCATTTCACCGAGATGCACCCTTGACCCAAGGACTTGTTCTTGATAGAAACGAAAAGTAGTAGGCTCTGTTCAGAGTGAACCGGCGGCTCTGTCGGTGCGTCATCCAATTCGCCGGCATTGTTCAAGGAGAACCGATATGTCTGCATTGACTCCGTGGGACCCCTTCCGGGAACTGGATGAATTGCAAAACCGCCTGGCGACGATGTTCGGACGGACACCCCAGCGACAGGGCGCCCGTACCGGCAACGAAGCCATGACCACGGCGGACTGGGCACCAATGGTGGACATCAGCGAGGATGAGAACGCATTCATCCTCAAACTGGATCTGCCGGAGGTCCCCAAGGATGCCGTGCGCGTCAGCGCGGAAAACGGCGTGCTCACCATCAGCGGCGAGCGCAAACTGGAAAAAGAGGAGCAAGGCAAGAAGTTCCACCGCATCGAACGTGCGTATGGCCGCTTTGTGCGCAGCTTTGTCTTGCCTGACAACGTTGATCCGACCAAGGTGACGGCTTCCATGAAAGACGGCGTGCTGGAAGTGCGGCTTGTCAAGGCCGAGCAAGCCAAACCGAAACAGATTGAAATCTCAGTCAACTAACTTCAATCAGGAGCCCAGGATCATGAATATCAAACAGCCCCAATTAACCTTCTCCGCACTTGCCCTGGCGGTCGTCGTCGGACTGAGCGGACCGGCCCAGGCCCAATCGGCGGCAGGTTCTAGACCAGGTGCTGCAGCACCCTCTGCCGCATCCAAAGCGGCGCAGCCACAGGTAGATGACAAGGTCGCCCGGGAAGCCGCGAAAAAGCGCGCCAAACTCGCCCGAGATGCAATCACTGCGCTGGCCAAGACCCATGAGGCATTGATCCTCCTTGATGCAAGGAAGACCAAGGAGGCGCTCGCTGCGCTGGAACTGGCCAGCGGAAAGCTGGAACTGGTATTGGCACGCGACGCCAAACTTGCTTTGGCGCCCGTCGATGTACGCGTCATCACCCATGACATCCACGCCAACGTGGAATCGGTCAAGAAAGCGGTCAAGTTGTCTCGGGAGTTGTTGGATGATGGCGAGGTGCAAAAGGCACGGCCCATTGTTGCCAATCTTGCCAGCGAAATCGTGATCGAAACCGACAACCTGCCGATGGCAACGTACCCGGCAGCGATCAAGTCGGCCGCACGGCTCATCGACAGCGGCAAGATTGACGATGCCAAGGCGGTGCTCGCCCGAGCGCTGAACACGCTGGTGATGACCTCGGTCGCCTTTCCTCTGCCCGTGCTACGGGCCGAAGCCGCGATGGCAAAAGCGGAAAAGCTGGCCGAGACCGGCAAGCGCAATGCCAAGCAGAACGAGGAGCTCAGCGCCCTGCTGGCCTACGTGCGCACGGAAATCGAGCTGGCGCAGATCCTGGGTTATGGCAAGAAGGCGGACTTCAAGCCCATCTTCGATCAGGTGAAGGCTATTGAGCAAAAGTCGGCTGGTGGCAAAAGCGGCAAGGGATGGTTCGACGAGTTGAAGACGCGCCTCCAAAAGCTGTTTTGAGGTGATGAAGGGGCCGACTGTTCGGTCGGTCAGTCTCGCGATGTCCGCAGTCAGCCCCAATAGATTCGCCTATTTTCACTAACTCATACGAGGCATATCACCATGAACGAGCAAACATCGAATCCCAATGCGACGAGCAAAGAAATAAACGAACAGGCCGCGGTAAGCAGCCTTCCTGTCACTCCAGAGGCCAAGCCTGAAGTCGTCACGGAGGTACAGCCTGAGGTTCAGAAGGAAACGGACTCGCAGGTGGCAGACAAACGTAAACAAGTCCTCGATGAGGCCGTCTCGGCCTTGGCGCTGACCAAATCAGCGCTGGCCGCACTTGACGGCAATGACGCTGCACGCGCATTGGCAACGCTGGCCGAAGTGACGGGAAAGCTGGAGCTGATCGTTGCGCGCGAACCCACGCTCGCCCTGGCCCCCGTTGATGTGCTCACCATCGTGCACGACTTGTTCGCCAACACGGAAACCATTGAGGCGATGACCGACGAGGCGCTGGATGCCCTCAAACATGGCGAGGTGCAACAGGCACGTCACTTGCTGGCTTTGCTGGCCAGTGAAATCGTGATCACGGTCACCAGCATCCCTCTGGCGTCCTATCCCGCAGCCGTGAAGTCAGTCGTGCCGCTGATCGATCAGGGCAAGATTGAAGAAGCCAAAGCCGCGCTGCAGGCAGCGCTCAGCACGCTGGTCGAGGAGCGCAGCGTGCTTCCGCTGCCCGTCCTGCGTGCGAAGCTGCTCCTGCAGCGCGCCGAGACCTTGGTAGAAGATGGTCAGCGCAGCGAAGCGTCCAATGAGCGCCTGGAGACATTATTGAACGAAGCGCGGCAGCAGTTGGAAATGGCAGAACTGCTGGGCTATGGAAAGAAGAAGGACTTTGAGCCCCTGTATGCTGAACTCAAGAAAGTCAAGCAAAAGACGGCTGGGGGAGGCGGCGGAAAAGGCTGGCTCGATGAAATCAAGGCAAAGCTGTCCAAGTTGTTCTGAAACCGCTGGATAGGGCGTAAGAGGGGCGCGTCGCGCCCCTCTCTTGGCTCAGGAGTGCTGACGGCCTGACAGATTTTATGAGGGCGGAGCGGAAATCAGCACCCACACACAGTTAAAGCAGTCAAAAGGGTCAGGATTCTTTTGCTTCCGATGACCGAGCGGGGCGGGATCAGGCCCACCGATCAGTGCGACCTGCTTCAACACCTGTTCACCCCAAGACAGTGCCTGTTTGATGCGATTCATACCGATTTTGAGGAAACTGATACCGCGCTCCCAGTGCGGATCAACGAGTCTCCGGTGGCCTTGTGCGACACAGGCATCACCTTCAGATACGAGAAAGAGCGTTGCCAACGAAAGAATCAGACACAATCTCTCCAATTTTCCTTCATCGCGCAACATGGACTCTTCCAACTGGAAGAGTCCACTTTTATCGTCCAGGAAGCCTTCTTCGATACCAAAGCGTTCACCGTAGACTTCCAAGGTTTCCAGACTGGTCGGCTCATTGCTCACGACTTGCCAGGTGTCCTGCCCATGAGCGGGACGAGCAAGCGCCAGATGTACTGGGCCATATTTTTGGCCTGTCAGTCGCATGTTATGGAAGCACTTCGCTTCGCCAACTTGAAGAGCGACCTCACCCACTTTACACAGCCTCTGCCCGTTTGCTGCACACAGCAGCAGGCTGGATTTGATGCGAATGATATAGTTCCATCCGCACTGAGACAGTAAATCCATCAACTCGACATCACAAAAGCCTCGATCAGCCAGGAACCTCACGTTGTCGATGCCTGCCGCCGCAAGGATTCCCCTGGCCTGGGCAATGATCGGCGTCAATTGTTCGGTGCTGACCTGTGCGCTGGCATGCTTGATGACTCGGGTGACGAGCGGAACCGCTCGTCCACGGAACAAAATGGAGATGCGGATCATGCAGTACGTGTTGAACAGCATGCTGGTGTCCAAGGCCAATTTGAGGACGTGTGGCCCCCAGTGGCGTAAAGCCTTCATGACGGCTGGGCCGTAGATGTCGGTCGCATTGATGTGTTTGTTATCGAGCCAGCGCACAATCTGCCGTTCTATGCTCTGGGCATATCGCCCAGCAGGCAAATAAGGAAGCCACGCTGATGGCGTGGCTCGCCGAGAGAGAATGAGTGCGGCAACCATCCAGGCACACGTTTTAGCGTTCCGGATATCGTTCCAGAAGGCGTTTTTGACGTGATCGAAGACAGACTGGTAGAGTCGAGGAGCGTCCCCAAGGAGTGTTTCTGTTGTCACGAACAAAAAGCATCCGCATCGGGAACGCTTTCTCATACTTTCTGTCAGGCCGTCAGGTGTAACGAGAGTGGATTTCGCCGCGCTGGAAAGGAACCGGGAAGCACGGGGGCCGGACTACTCTGGTGAAAGCTGGCTGGTCAAGATTCCGCGTGAAGTGGAGCCTGAGCCCAAATCTGCGGAAAGCGAAATCCGCCAGCCCACCAAGCTGGACTGGATTCCGGTGACGAGTGCGGCAGAGTTACAAGGGCAGACACTGGTCTTGGTGAATCCCGAGTTCGTCTTCTACAACCGCGAAGAGGGCTTTCGTTGGGACGCTCCCGAAGGCGGCCGCTTGGGTGTGAGGCTGGAAGATATCCCCGCAGCGCACAACCCACGCCCAACGGGAGAAGGCGGTCACTATTGGTACGTCTATGAGACCTATCAAGAACACATTGAGCGGGTACTCGCTTCCGCGCAGAAACACGCGAAGGACGTATGGCATATCTGCCCGAAGGTGGACAGGAAATTCGAATTACCTGATGGCACGACCGAGCTGGCTCTCAAGGCCGCCATCGCCGCGCACGATATTGGGAAGTTATCGGAAGGCTGGCAGCGGTGGACGCGGGGCTGGCAGGCGTTGCAGGTGGCGAACTACGGCCAGCAGACCCTCTGGGACGGCAAAAGCGTCGCCAAGACTCAGACAGTAGGCGAGTATTGCGCCCACACCGATTACCACCCCAAATATGACAAGGAACGGAATCAGGCATTCGACAAGGGCGGCAAGCGACCACCGCACGCGGGCGAGTCGGCTGCTGTGTTCATGGCAGCATTTGGCGAGGTACTGCGGAAACGTTTAGGTGAGAAGAACGCCAGAAGCGTGGCCTACGGCGTAGCGGGCGCAGTGACACGGCACCACTCTGCCGCAGCGACGGGCGAGACAAGCGCTTGGAAGCTGGACGCAGGTGCGGCAGCTGAAGCCCAGCGGGTGTTTACGCTCATCGCAGCAGCCGAGCTTGACCCAACCGTGATGGACAGGCTGCAACGTGGTGGCGTCAAGGCGACGCTGAGGCCCCTGTCCCTCTCACCCACCGACCCTCTCGCATGGTTGGTCTACACCCTCGCTTCACGTACGTTACGCTTGGGTGACACCCGTTCATTCGAAGCTGTGCGCTTACAGGAGGCTGTTTCTTGAACACCTATACCGTTCCCCGCGTGCAGGGCACCTACGCTGACAGCCTGACCGCATTGGGTCTCGCTAAGTTGCTGACTGCCTTCACAGGAGGACAACCCGTAGGGCTGCGACTAGACAGCAGTCGAGACGCCTTCATTCTGGAGTCGGCAGAGCCAGATTTAAGCGTGAATGTGGGGCAGCTTTACGAGTACATCAAGACTGAAAAGGACAAAGACGCACCTGCTGACTCCTACGATTATGAGAAGAAAAGGGCCGCTAGGGAAAGGTTTTTCAAGTGGCAAGCCGCCAATAAGACTGAAGCCAGAGCGGGCCGTTACGCCGACGACATTCCGCCACCGAGTCCCAACTACTCACTGTTTTCCAGTCTGGTGGACATGCTCAAGCCGATTAACGCCAGCGGCTACGCTTCGGCTTACCGTGAACTGGCCTCTGAGCGGCGCGCCGAGCATATTCAGATTGCGCTGGAAGCGTTCAGTGGCGGCGGCTTGCCTTCTGAAATAGCGACGGCAGCCCTTAAAAAGCGGCTGAAGGGCAATAAGGCCAACGAAGTTTCCATCGTCCAGATTTTTAACCCTATGACCGGCAAAGGCATGAACTCGCCCAAAGCCAACACGATTGGCATGGGGCAGGAGAAAGCGCCGCTGGTGCTGGAAACCCTGAAGTACGCAGGCTGGTTCGTAGGGGCAGTCGCGGTAACACCGAGGGGCAGCAAAGACCTCAAGGTGTTGGTGGTCCAAGCCGCTGATATTGAGATTGACGCGCTGGAAAGGCTGATGAATGACTTTCGGGCGAGCTTTATAGGCGGCGGAGCCATTCAGGTGGACATTCTGGCTGCGTTGACGCTCACGGAAACGCTGCTCAAGTATCACGAGTTGCAGGACGCCGACTGGCTCAATCCCGCAGAAGTGGTCACCGGTTTTCAGACCGCCTACTTTCAGAATCTAGGCAGTGCAAAAGGCGTTACCAACATCTCCTTCATCTCCCTGCCGCACTGGGTCAATCTGCAAGACGATGCGGGACAGAGCGAGTGGTTGGACATCCTCAAGGAGCATCGCCAAATCATTCGTAACCTCGACGAAAGTCATTCGGAAGAACGCAATCTGCTCGAAAAGTACCGCGATTTTCTCAGCGGGCAGGATGTGCGGGCTTTCCTAGAGTTCCTGTCGGACTACGGGCCGCATGCTTTGCGGCTGGCAGACAAGGGCAAATACGCGCTGTGGGTGCAAACCGAACACCTAGGGAGGGTACTGAACAATATGGGAAAAAACGACATTACGAGCATCATTTCCGACACAGGCTTTCAGAGCGTGGCGGGTGCTATCCGCAGGGCCACTCGTACGGCGCTTTACTCGCGCAAACTGGGCAATGACCGTACCTACGACGTGCACTACGGGCTGGCGCAAGAGCTGAAGCGGAGCGCCGTGACCAAGGTCAAGTTCATGGCGACATTGTCCGAGTTCGTTGCCGAGTACATGACCGAAAACCTTCGCGCCGCTGACCGAGGCAAGAAAGGCCGCGCCCCCGTGACCACGGAAGACCTGCTGGCAGTAGGCAAGCTGCTGGACGAGCATGACCCGCAGATGGTCGCCATGTTGCTGATCGCCTATGGCTACGCCAAGGAGCCAAAGGACGAGACACCTGAACCCACTCCGACGCCAGACAACGACCATCAAAATCAGGAGGAAAACGAATGACCCTACGCACCCTCTCCATCTCCGGCCTTGCCACCCTCAACCTGCACTCGCTGAACAATGAAGGCGGAGAAGGCAACCACATCCAGACACGCATGGTGGACGTGGTGGACAAGGACGGCAACCTGCACCCCGTCAACGCTGTGTCAGGCGACATGTTCAAGCACATCTTCGCCGAGCATTTTCAGGCCATCGCTAAGGAAGAAGGGCTGACGCTGTGCGCAGGTTGCCAGACGCTCAATGCCAACCGTCTGAACGCCGACCCCGCCTTTGAGAAAGCGATCAACGGCAAGTCGAATATCGAGATTCTCGACCTTCTGCCCGTCAGTTGCGCTCTTGATGATGTAGCGGGCATCCTGATTACTCAGGGAAACCGCGCACTGGGTCGCAAGAGCGTGGTGGAATTTTCGTGGGTTCCGGGCGTGCCCGAAAAAGTGAAGACAGGCAGTTACTTTCACGTCAAATATGACCCGCAGGGTCGCGGAAAAACCGACGCGGATGACGGCAGCAACAAGGGCCAAGCCATCTTCCACCGTCCTGCTTCCAGCGGACAGTACGCTCTGGTAGCTCATGTGGAAGCCCACCGCATTGGCCTGAACGACATTACCCGCGAATACGCGATTAGCGAAGAAGAACGGCAGAAGCGGTTGCGGGCCGTGCTGCGAGCGTTGACGCTGACTTTCCTCCACCCAGGGGGAGCTATGCGGAATACCCAAAGCCCTCACCTCACCGACTTTCAGGGCGTGATTACCACCAGTGACCATAGCGTGCCTGCGCCAACCGTCAGTGCCCTGAACGACGATTTCGCCGCGCAAGTCAAAGGAATTGCAGCTGCGCTGGAGAAGATGAGCGGCAAGGCGGTGGGTGTTCACGACTTCGGCTCTCTGGCGCAGTTTGCCGAAAAGATGAGCGAAATCACGGTATGACTTGGTTGGTGGCAACCTACGAACCGACGGCCCTCTTCAGCCTGAAGGACTCGCAGGCCACCAGCGCGGCGGGCAAATCGCTGCTGGTGCCCAGCCCTTACGCGGTCAAGACGGCCCTGATTGATGTAGCGGTGAACTGGCAGGGTGTGGCTTTCGCGCAAGAAGTCTTCGGCTGGCTACGCGGCCTCCAGATGCGGAGCAGTCCGCCGCAGTGGGCCTGTGTGACCAATTCGTTTGTGAAGGTACAGCGTCCACCCAAAACTGCCGAACCGGGCAACCCTTTCAAGCCGACGGTGGCCTTCCGCGAATATGTCCAGTTTCGTGGCGAACTGCGCCTCGCCTTTGAAGTGTCTGGGCTGACGGCGGAGCAGCGCCAAACCCTATCGGAACTGCTATTGCGTCTAAACATGCTGGGTAAACGTGGCGGTTTCATGCAGTGGCTGCAACAAAGCGAAATGCCTGACCTGAACGCGCACTTTGTCGCTCACACAGGTGACGGACGTATGGCGGGGGGCAGCGCGGTGATGCACTACCTGGACGACTACGGCCCCAAGATGACGTGGGAGAAGATCAGCACCTTTGACAAAGCCACGCCTGACCGTGTGGTGGTGTCGGCACTCGTGCCCTACCGCATGACGCGCTCCAGCAAGCGTTCAACGGTGTATGAGCGGGTAGGCTGACTTCAGCCCAGCCCCAGATGCACCTTCAGCTTTCTGTCCACGTCTTCCAGTTGAGCCGCGCTCAAACTTCCCAAATAGTTGCCGAAGCGAGTGCGGTTCAGGCCGCGAACGTAGTTGAGTTGCACGCGGCTGGATTCGGGCAGGCCACACGTTCCCGCCGGGAGCATTACATCAAACGGATATTCGCGGCTGACATTGCTGGTGATTGGCGCGACGACCAGATGAGGCAAAGTCTCATTCGCAAGGTTGTTGGTCAGTAGCACAGCGGGGCGGGTTCGGGCGGGTTCACCCTGCACACTCGGTTCAAAGTTGACCTGATAGATGTCGCCGCGCCTCATTCCTGCTCCTGCATGGGAAGCCCCAACCAGGCTTCGGCCTCGGCCTGAGCGGTAGGGTCAGCAGCATAGTCGCTGGCAAAACGCTCGTATTCGCGCTTGAGTTCCTGTTCCCTGAGGGCCGCCGCCGCTGCCTCGACTGCCGCACTGAAGGAAGGGAGGCGGTGGCGAGTCTGATAATCCTCTAGAAACTTCATCACCTGTGCATCAAAGACGACATGTTTTCTATGGGCCTGAGTCATGGGCTAATTTTTGCACACCATAAGTGGGCCAAGATAGGCATTTCTAAGCGTCATCCAGTGACGCCCCCTCGTGCCACGTTCCCCGTATGAATCTCATCATCTCGGAGCGTGGCACTTTTCTGGCCCTTCGCAGCGAACGCCTGCGCCTACAAGTGCCGCAGCAGGAACCGCAGGAAGTCGCCCTGCGTGACCTGCAAACGGTCACGGTGACGACCACCGCCTGTACCCTCAGTGCCGAGGCCATTCGCGCCTGTGCCAAGTTTGGCGTGCAGATTGACCTTGTCGATGGACTGGGTGCGCCGTATGCCAAATTCAGCAGCCCATATTTGGTCGGCACCGTCAGCACCCGCCGCGCCCAGATGACGGCTTACCTCACGCCTGCTGGGTTGGAGGTCGCCCGCCACGCCATTCGCGCCCGCCTCCGCAATCAGGCCAGCTTGCTGAAATACTTCGGCAAGTACCGCAAGGAGGCCGACCCCGTCGCCTACGAAGCGATACAGAGGGCACTGCCCAGCCTCACAGCACTGGAGGCCGAACTGGACGGCATTCAGGGCGCAAACATCGATGAAGTCCGCGATGTCCTGCTGGGTATCGAGGGACGGGGCGGCGTGGTGTACTGGGGGGCCATCGCCGCCATGCTGCCCGCCGACCTCGGCTTTCCAGGTCGTACGGGGCGCGGAGCAACCGACCCTACCAACATGACCCTGAACTACGGCTACGGCATTCTCTATGCGCGGGCGGCAGGCGTGTTGGCGACGGTGGGCCTTGAACCATTTGCCGGGTTTTTGCACACCGACAGACCTGGCAAACCCTCGCTGGTGCTGGACTTTGTGGAAGGGTTCCGCGCCGCCTGCGTTGACCGGCCCACGTTGGCCTTGCTGGGACGCGGCTGGCGACCCGAACTGGACGAACACGGCAAATTGACGCCCGAAACGCGCAAGCGGATTGCCACGGCGGTGAATGACCGGCTGGACACCCGCGACAACGTGGGCAGCAAGAAATTCCGTCTGCAAAACATCATGGTCATGCAAGCCCGCAAACTGGCGACCTTCCTGCGGGACGAGGGTGATTACCCCGTGTACGTGGCGAGCTGGTGACGATACATGGTCAAAGTCATTCAAGATGAACGCAAAGCGGGTCAGCCGACACTGGTGCTGTACGACGTGCAGGACGACAAACGCCGCACCAAGGTCATGAACGCCTGCAAGGATTACGGCCTCGCCCGCTGGCAGTACAGTGCCTATCAGGGCAAGCTCACCCACGCGGCGCGACGTGAACTAGAGACGCGACTGGAAAAGGCACTTGGGGACAGCGGCGGACTGATAGCGATTTTGCAACTGGAGCAGTGGCAGATTGACGACGCCACCATCATCTTTCAGGTGCCCGAAGATGACTGAGGCGCTCCTCATCACCCCCACCGAACTGCGGCAATGGCATTACTGTCCCCGCGTGGTGTTCTTTGAACGCTGCACCCCGGTCAGGCGGCGCGAAACCATCTTGATGATGCACGGGCGCGAGAAACATCAGACCGAACTGGTCAAAGAAAGGCGGCGTACCCTTTCACGTTATGACCTGGCCGAAGGCGAGCGAAGGTACGACGTGCGGCTCACCAACTCTGCCTTGGGCCTAAATGGCGAACTGGACTTGCTGATTGTGAATGGACAGGAAGCATACCCAGTCGAGTTCAAACACACGCATCGCTCACCCGATCCCGGACACAAACTTCAGCTGTGTGCCTACGCCCTGCTCGTTGAGGCCGAACTGGGGCTGACTTGCCCCTATGGGTACTGGCACTCGAGCCGCACCCGGCAAACCCATACCGTCCCCATAGATACCCGATTGCGAAGGCGTACCCTTCAAGCGATTGCCGAAGTGCGCGCTTTCATTGAGCTTGAGCGGTGCCCGCCTCCCACCTCAAAAACGGTAAAATGCTTGGAATGCGAACTGAGGAACTTCTGCGGAGATACGCTGTGACCCGTTCGCAAAAGCTGAGGCTGCACGCAGAGCCGCCTGATTTGCGAAGCGTTGTCACGGCAATTTTGCCGCTTTTCGGTGATGAGCAACCCAGAGATCCGCTCCTCATGGAAAATAAGAGTGTGTCAGACACACCGCAAATGGCCCTATCCAACGTCTCTCCTGTCATTTGCGACCAACATGGACAGGCTATACTTTTGCCGTGATGGAGGCATCACGCGCTACATGACAGCCCAAATGAATTTGAGAAAACGCGTGAAATAAGCGGCCACATCGAAGAAGCCCAGCGTTAGGGCACTGAAACATTCATATCTCCACCCACGCCGAAGGAAACGGCACGGCCACATCGAAGAAGCCCAGCGTTAGGGCACTGAAACTGCTCCTCGCGCTGCTGGTCGGCGTGCTCGTGGGCCGCCACATCGAAGAAGCCCAGCGTTAGGGCACTGAAACTTCGGTCCCCGGCCGCCATGCAGCGCCAGGTGCTTGGCCACATCGAAGAAGCCCAGCGTTAGGGCACTGAAACCGGTGAGGCTCGCTCGCAAAAGGCCCTGAGCAAAGTGCCACATCGAAGAAGCCCAGCGTTAGGGCACTGAAACGACGGTCCAGTTCCTGCACGGCCTGTTCCACCGCAGCCACATCGAAGAAGCCCAGCGTTAGGGCACTGAAACATTCATATCTCCACCCACGCCGAAGGAAACGGCACGGCCACATCGAAGAAGCCCAGCGTTAGGGCACTGAAACCCGAAGGCGCCCCGAAGATCATGTTCGTCTGGAAGGCCACATCGAAGAAGCCCAGCGTTAGGGCACTGAAACAGTGTCTGGACACCGAGCGCGGCACGGTGCGCGGCAGCCACATCGAAGAAGCCCAGCGTTAGGGCACTGAAACGTGTAGATGACCCACTCATCGCCGTTGGGCAGCACCGCCACATCGAAGAAGCCCAGCGTTAGGGCACTGAAACAGTCAATCGGCGTCTGGTCGAAGGCCAGAGCGGGCCACATCGAAGAAGCCCAGCGTTAGGGCACTGAAACTCTGCCATGTACGCGGCGTAACCGGGCGTGGCGGGGCCACATCGAAGAAGCCCAGCGTTAGGGCACTGAAACGAGGAACTGACGGGGCGGTTCGTGTGGGCGTCCCTGCGCCACATCGAAGAAGCCCAGCGTTAGGGCACTGAAACTGCCGCTGCCGGAAAAACCCCGGCCTGAGCCTCAGCCGGCCACATCGAAGAAGCCCAGCGTTAGGGCACTGAAACTGGTCCATATGGACACGGCCATCAACAGCGGGCCGGGCCACATCGAAGAAGCCCAGCGTTAGGGCACTGAAACAGTTCGGGGCTGAGTAGGGCCTGGGCTTTTGCTTCGAGCCACATCGAAGAAGCCCAGCGTTAGGGCACTGAAACCATGCCCTGGAGTCAGGCCTTCGTGCTGGCCCTGATCGCGTTCGCCACATCGAAGAAGCCCAGCGTTAGGGCACTGAAACGTGATTCGCGGGGACTGGGGGCGCCGGTGAAGCCCGGGCCACATCGAAGAAGCCCAGCGTTAGGGCACTGAAACTGACCACCACGCTGCTGCTGACCAACCCCGGCCCCGCCACATCGAAGAAGCCCAGCGTTAGGGCACTGAAACCGCCTCGGCTCCCGCTTCTCCTCCACCTTCTCCGGGCCACATCGAAGAAGCCCAGCGTTAGGGCACTGAAACGTCTCGCGCAGGATGATGTTCGGCTCCTTGAACGCGCCACATCGAAGAAGCCCAGCGTTAGGGCACTGAAACGTCTATAACCCGGACGGCACTCCCAAAATGGCCTAGCCACATCGAAGAAGCCCAGCGTTAGGGCACTGAAACAGTTCAAGCCGAAAGCGGCAGGTAGGTGTGAGAGGTGCCACATCGAAGAAGCCCAGCGTTAGGGCACTGAAACCAGCAGCCCGGAAATGAGGCGCGTGGGCTTAGGCAGCCACATCGAAGAAGCCCAGCGTTAGGGCACTGAAACGTGATTCGCGGGGACTGGGGGCGCCGGTGAAGCCCGGGCCACATCGAAGAAGCCCAGCGTTAGGGCACTGAAACGTCTCGCGCAGGATGATGTTCGGCTCCTTGAACGCGCCACATCGAAGAAGCCCAGCGTTAGGGCACTGAAACGGCACCAGTCGCTGATTTCTCGCTGGGAAGCAGACGCCACATCGAAGAAGCCCAGCGTTAGGGCACTGAAACAGCCACGTCATCTTCTGGTGGCAGAAATCGGCAGAGCCACATCGAAGAAGCCCAGCGTTAGGGCACTGAAACGACTGACGCCGTAAACGTAGCCGGAATTGAGGGAGCCGCCACATCGAAGAAGCCCAGCGTTAGGGCACTGAAACGCTCAGGGCACGGTCATTCAGGGCAACGTGCCCGGCCACATCGAAGAAGCCCAGCGTTAGGGCACTGAAACAGCGCAGCACGCACGGCACGGTGCTGCTCACGCTCGCCACATCGAAGAAGCCCAGCGTTAGGGCACTGAAACCGCCATCATCGGGCCTATGGGAGTGACCACATGGCTGCCACATCGAAGAAGCCCAGCGTTAGGGCACTGAAACCCGAGTGAGCAGGTGCGCGAACTTGGGGCGTACCGCCACATCGAAGAAGCCCAGCGTTAGGGCACTGAAACCCCGCTCGGCCAGCGCCACAGCCTGGGCGTGTAGGCCACATCGAAGAAGCCCAGCGTTAGGGCACTGAAACCTGTTGCTGGCGGTGGGACTGCTGCCCTGCCCAAGCCACATCGAAGAAGCCCAGCGTTAGGGCACTGAAACTCCGCGACGGCGCGACGTGGCAGGAAGTCACCAGCGCCACATCGAAGAAGCCCAGCGTTAGGGCACTGAAACGCTCAAAAAGTGGGGCGACGAGACGCTAGACCTCTGCCACATCGAAGAAGCCCAGCGTTAGGGCACTGAAACAGTTGGACGAGATCCTCCAGGCGAACGAAAGCCTGAAGCCACATCGAAGAAGCCCAGCGTTAGGGCACTGAAACAGACGCTGCACGTCACCAAAGACGGCGCAACCCTCGAGCCACATCGAAGAAGCCCAGCGTTAGGGCACTGAAACTACCTGCTGTTCCAGGGCAACGCGAACGCCGCCAAGCCACATCGAAGAAGCCCAGCGTTAGGGCACTGAAACCCCGCGACGGCGAGTACATCGACGGCGGCGACAAGCCACATCGAAGAAGCCCAGCGTTAGGGCACTGAAACTGCGGCGTGCCATAGCTGTCGCGCTGGGTCAGCCAGCCACATCGAAGAAGCCCAGCGTTAGGGCACTGAAACGTCAGCGCAGGCTTGTTCATCTCGGCTTCGAGGTCGGCCACATCGAAGAAGCCCAGCGTTAGGGCACTGAAACCTCACGCCGAGCCATGTGCGGAGCCTCGCCCGGAAGCCACATCGAAGAAGCCCAGCGTTAGGGCACTGAAACCGGCAGAGGAGAGGGGCGGCAAGCGCAGGCCAAAGGCCGGGAACGCCACATCGGAGAAGCCCAGCGTTAGGGCACTGAAACGGTAGGGGAGAGGGCGCTTCGGGCATCGGGACGAAGCCACATCGGAGAAGCCCAGCGTTAGGGCACTGAAACAGGAAACAGGGCTTGCGCTGCCTTCATCGCTTCGAATGCCACATCGAAGAAGCCCAGCGTTAGGCCACTGAAACAGACAGCAGCGGCAGCAGCGAACTCCGGCGAGCGCCACATCAAGGAAGCCCAGCGTTAGGGCACTGAAACACGAAGATCAAGAACCTGCGCCGGCCGCTGGCTCGTGGCTGGGCCGCTAGACCAAGGATTCGCTTACCCAGAATCGACCTGTCAACACGGAAAACAGCCAAGGCTTTTGTGCCACAGTTGTGCCACAGTTTTTCTGGAAAGCCTTGGAAAAAGCCGGAAAAAGCCAGACGCCTCACACGCAAAAACCCTCTCCCAGTGGGCGTTTTTGGAACATCACGGAAAATGCCGGAAAACCCGGATGAGTATTCGTAATCAGTAGGTCGTCGGTTCAAGTCCAACCCTCAGCTCCAAGAAAAAGCCCCGCCTAGCGCGGGGTTTTTGCTTTAGTGGTTTGCAGTAGGTGCGCCACCAAACGGGTTGTGCCACAGCTCAGTAGGTGACAACTTCGTCTCCAGCCGCGCCTGGCGGGCAGAAAGGACGGGTGAGCAGTTCCAGGAAAGCCCTGCATCGTTCGGGTTTCCAACGCAGGGCATCCACGAGATGCTGAGCACCGTGACGCACCAGGCTGACCGCTCTGCGACCATGTTTCAGGACGGGAATGGGATGGGTCTGGCCGAGCCAGACCCCCAGCTGCAAACAGAACATCCAGGCCAGCGTCACCAGACCAAAGAGCCGTTGTAGACGGCTTTTTTCTGTAATCCCCGTTCGCTCCAGGTCGAAGCCTCGCGTTTTGAAGCTGCTGAAGGTGCACTCAATTGACCAGCGCTGCTTGTAAAGCTTCCAGGTCTTCCGAGCATTGAAATCGGTAGCGATGATGATGAGGTCACCCACAGGTGACCTCGTCGCCACCACCCGCATCAACTCCCCGAACACAAACACCTTTTCGCTGATCTCGTGAAAATGACCGTGCTGGACATGCTCAAACCACTCTTTCCCGCTCATATCGTCCAGCATGTCGCTGTGCCGAATGCGGATGGCCCGCTTGATGCCCTGACGACGGAGAAAACGGAACCATTCCGCACCGATGAACTCACGATCAGCCACTAGGCCCAGCCAGCGTTTCGCTGGCAAGGCCCGAAGCAGCTTCAACACCAGCCACATCCGGGCGTACGTGTGACTGTTCCCGGACTCGTCGAGGGGCACCCAGATCAGGGGCAGGGTGAAGCCGTGGACCACGGCTCCAAGCACCAGAAAGTTGATGGGCGTCTCCCCGTGTTCCCAGTTGGTGCGGTCCAGACTCAGCAAAACCTTTCCTGGTGGCAGGTGGGCGACGAGCAGGGCGATGAAAAAGCCCATGTCCAGCTGCTCATCCCGGAAGGTCCGGTCTGCTCGTCTCTTCTTGCCCTGCGGGGTACTCATCCCTGGCATATGGGCACTCAGATCGTGATGATTGACGCTTCTCGCGGCAATCATCGCCAGGAGGACGTCAATGAGCCGCTGGAGCGTGTCGATGCGGAGATGACTGGCGTGCGCTTTGAAGTGCTGTGTGAGTACGGTAGCTTGTTGAGCAGTGGATTCTGTCGATTTCACACTCCCAGGAGACCGCGAACAGTCGGCCCCATCAAGCTTGATGGGGCCGACTGTTGATTTTTCCCGTCTGGGACGACATCGAACTGAAGTTGTCACCTACTGAGGTGCCACAGTTTTGTTTGCCACAATTCGTAGTGTTGAGGTGTCGTGTGGCTTTCGGGCTGCCTGTGGTACGGGACGCTTCCGTGTAGCAAAGCTTCTAGGGTCTGTACGGCAGAAGTGATCACAACCCTCAGCAGGCGACAACTTCGGTCTGCCCTCGTCCCAGAGGGAAAAAACCAACAGTCGGCCCCATCAAGCTTGATGGGGCCGACTGTTCGCGGTCTCCTGGGAGTGTGAAATCAACAGAATCCGCTGCCCAGCAGGCTACCGCACTGACAAGACACTTCAAAGCGCACGCCAGTCACCTCCGAATCGATACCCTCCAGCGCCTGATTGACGTCCTTCTGGCGATGATTGCCGCGAGGAGCGTCAATCATCACGATTTGAGTGCCCACATGCCCGGTATCAGCACGCCACAAGCCAAGAAAAGGCGGGCGGACCGCACCTTCCGGGATGACCAACTGGACATGGGCTTTTTCATCGCGCTGCTCGTCGTGCATCTCCCACCAGGGAAGGTCTTGCTGAGTCTGGACCGCACCAACTGGGAACACGGGGAGACGCCCATCAACTTTCTGGTGCTTGGAGCCGTGGTCCACGGCTTCACCCTGCCCCTGATCTGGGTGCCCCTCGACGAGTCCGGGAACAGTCACACGTACGCCCGGATGTGGCTGGTGTTGAAGCTGCTTCGGGCCTTGCCAGCGAAACGCTGGCTGGGCCTGGTGGCTGATCGTGAGTTCATCGGTGCGGAATGGTTCCGTTTTCTCCGTCGTCAGGGCATCAAGCGGGCCATCCGCATTCGGCACAGCGACATGCTGGACGACATGAGTGGGAAAGAGTGGTTTGAGCATGTCCAGCACGGTCACTTTCACGAGATCGCTGAAAAGGTGTTCGTGTTCGGGGAGTTGATGCGGGTAGTCGCGACGAGGTCACCTGTAGGTGACCTCGTCATCATCGCCACAGATTTCAGCGCTCGGAAGACCTGGAAGCTCTACAAGCAGCGCTGGTCCACCCTGTGCACCTTCAGCAGCTTCAAGAAGCGAGGCTTCGACCTGGAGCGGACCGGAATTACGGAGAGAAGTCGTCTACAGCGACTCTTCGGCCTGGTGACACTGGCCTGGATGTTCTGTTTGCGCCTGGGGGTCTGGCTCAGCCAGACCTGGCCCATCCCCGTTCTGAAGCATGGTCGGAGAGCGGTCAGTCTGGTGCGGCACGGTGCTCAGCATCTCGTGGATGCCCTCCGGTGGAAACCCCAACAGTTCATGGCGATCCTGGAGGTGTCAATCCAGGCTTTTTGCCCGCCAGGAGCGGCTGAAAGTGAAGCTGTCACCTACTGAGGGCAAAGACGAGTGAACCAGACCTCCTCAATACAGGCTTGGCAAGAGGCATTGCAACAAGCAGCCTGAATTTCAGGCTGCATCACGGGTAGTTTTACCTCGTTGAAGGTAATACGGATTCCGATTGAATCTGGTAGTTTCAGATTCAATCCGAGCGGATGCGAGTAGGAAAAAATACGGATTCTGCGATATGGATGCACAGGCGGCGCTTTCCCGACTGTGCAGGAATTAAGCGGAATCCGTATCAGAGCTGCGGAACTCAATGAAATGACTTGTCTGCTGCCTGCGCGATCTGCGTAGGCAGTTTTTATCCCCTTCACGGCACCGTGAGCTTTCGGCTCGTGAAAGTCCTCACTTTGCGCTTCGTAGCAGCTTCCTTAAAACACCCCCCAATAGCGATAGGCGGCGAGGCCCACGCCAGCAAAGAGGGCGAGGCCGAGGGGGTTGGTTACAGTTTTGTTCATGGGGAGTCCTCCCATACCAGCTTCCGCACATCAAGTGGAGAAGCCATCTCCATTTATGCTACAACATCGCCATGTCGCCGCAGCCATCCGCACTCGCCTCCCGCAGGCCCCAGCGCCGGGACGCCGCCCAGAACCGGGGGCGGATTCTGGCGGCGGCACACGAGGTGTTTGCCGAGCAGGGGCTGAGTGTCACGCTGGACAACATTGCCCACCACGCGGGCGTCGGCGTGGGCACCATCTACCGCAATTACCCCAACAAGGGCACACTCCTCGCCGAGGTCATGGCCGACATCACCCACACCGCGATTGCTACCGCGCAGGAGGCGCTTACCTTTCCCGACGCCTGGGAAGGGCTGCGCCACTTTCTGCATGAGACAGTCGGCCTCCAAGCGCGGCACCGGGCCTTGCGCGAAATCATGTTCAGCCCCGACAAGCTCGGAGCCGCCGGGCACGCGCAGGCGCAGGAGCTGACGGCGGTGCTGCAATCCCTCACCGAGCGGGGCCACGCTCAGGGCAAGGTGCGGGCCGACATCACCCACCAGGACTTGCGGGTGCTGCACCTGATGCTCAGCGCCCTGCTGGAACGCAGCGCCGGGCAGCCTGAACTGTGGATCCGTTACGCCGAACTCTTTTTAGAGGCCGTTTCCGTTCGTCCGCCGCCTCGCCCGCTGCCCCCCGCCCCCGGCGAAGAGGACGTCGCCCGCCTGCTGGCCTGGAATCCGGCCAAGGAGAGCCCCGCGTGAAAGACCGCTCCTACTACCAGCGTGCCAACGCCAAGCTGAACCCCGACACCGATTACCTGCAAATCTTCCAGAACCTCACCTTCCACGATTTTCCGTGGGATATGAATCAGGCGCTCAACCTCGCGCTCTTCCGCACCTACGGCGTGCCGTCCATCGGGTCGCTGCTGTTGCGTACCCGCCAACTCACCGAGCACACCCAGAAGCGCTACGACGACACCGCGCTGCTGCTGGAAATCCCGCTGAAAGACGGCCTGACCAGCCCGACGGGCCGCGCCGCCATTCGCCGCATCAACCAGATGCACGGGATGTACGACATCTCCCAGGGCGAGATGCTGTACGTGCTCTCCACCTTCGTGGTCGTGCCCGTGCGCTGGATTCGGGACTACGGCTGGCGCAAGCTGCTGCCGCAGGAGGAAGCGGCCATCACCAATGTGTACCGCGAACTGGGGCGGCTGATGGGCATTCAGGACATCCCCGAGACCTACGAGGGCTTCGCGCACCTGATGGATTCCTACGAGGCCGCGCATTTCGCCTTTGACGCGGGCGGGCGCAAGGTGGCCGACGCCACGCTGCGCACCCTAGAGGAGTTCTACCCCGCGCAGGCGGCCCCGGCGGTGAGCGTCATGAGCCGTGCGGTGATGGACGAGCCGCTGCTTGAGGCCTTCCGCTACGACGACCCCGGCAAGCTGGCGCGGACGCTGGTGCGCGGGGCGCTGCGGCTGCGGGCAGAGGTCGTCAAGTTGCTGCCGCCCAAGGAGAGCGTTGCCTTCTTCTCGGAAGGGAACGTCAAATCTTACTCCAACGGCTTCCGCATCGAGGAGCTGGGCACCTTCAAGCACCCCAAACCCGGCGAGGCAGGGCTGAACGGGGCAGGGCTGAACGGGGCAGGGCCGAATCTGGGCGCGGGCTGCCCCTTCCCGCATGGGATGACCGGGGCACAAGACGGCCATAAGGGGGCGGAAGCATGAGCGGGCGTGACCAGACAAAAGAAACCACGGCGCAGACGCTGACCCGGCTGGCGCTCGGGGGCTTCATGACGTTCGCGGGCATCGGCCACATGACCTTCGTGCGGGAGGACTTTCAGGCGCAGGTGCCGGACTTTTTGCCGCTCGACAAAGACTTCGTGGTGCTGGCCTCGGGCGTGGCCGAGATTTCCTTCGGCGTGGCGATGCTGGCGACCAAGCAGCCGCAGCGCCGCACGGTGGGGATGCTCTTGGCCGCCTTCTTCGTCGCCATTTTCCCCGGCAACATCTCGCAGTACCTCACCCGCACGAGTGCCTTTGGCCTGGACACCGACCAGAAGCGCTTTATCCGGCTGTTTTTCCAGCCCGTGCTGGTAGCGGCGGCGCTGTGGAGTACGGGGGCAATTGGCAACAAGGGGGCGCTGGGCAAACGGCGCGGCTGAGTTCCCGGCCCGCCCCGACCTCCCCCCCCCCACCCAGGAGGAACCCCCCATGACCGAGCAACAGACCATCCCCGTACAGGCCGCCGACATCAACCGGGCCGCCGAGGACTCGGAAAGGGGCCGTACCCTCAAGCCGATTCGATTGTCCGGTTCGGGGGCGCGGCAGGCTGAATTCCCCGAGCGGCGGCGGGTGGGGCAGTATTCCCGGCCCCGCTCTTTTTCTGACGCTTACCAGGAGTCCCCATGACCTACGTCCCCTACTCCCCCGAAGTCGAAACCTTGCAGCCCAACGAGCAGGAGCAGATTCACAAAATCGTGGAGCTGATGCACGCGGCCAACGTCAAGTCGTTTGACCGCCACCGCCACGCCATCCGCGACGCCCACGCCAAGGGGCACGGCACGGTGGTGGGCCAGCTCCAGATTTACCCCGATCTGCCGCCGCACCTCGCGCAGGGCCTCTTTGCCACTCCCCAGACCTACCCGGTGGTCATCCGCTTTTCCAGTGCACCTGGCGAAATCCGCGACGACAGCATCCCCGTGCCGCACGGCATGGCGGTCAAGGTGATAGGCGTGCCCGGCGAAAAGGTGCTGGAAAGCCAGAAGCACGAGCTGACGCAGGATTTTCTGATGGTGTCGCAACCCGTGATTCCCTTTGGCACCGTCGAGAAGTACCTGGAAATGCAGACCATCCTGGCGATGCAAGAAGACGCCCCCGAGGAAGCGCAGCGGGCACTGGCGGCGCTGGCACGCGGTACGAACAAGGTGCTGGAGTTCCTCGGCCTCCAAAACCCGCTCGTGCAGAATGTCGCTGCGCCCAACGAGCACCTGCTGGGGCAGACCTATCACACGATGGCGGCTTTGCGCTACGGCGATTACATTGCCAAACTCAGCGCCGCGCCGCTCTCCCCGGAGGTTCGGGCGCTGACCGGGCAGGTTGTGGACGCCAGCAAGAATCCGTCGCTTCACCGCGACCTGCTGGTGGATTTTTTCCGCGAGCACGGAGCCGAGTACGAACTGCGGGCGCAACTGTGCGTGGACTTGGAGCAGATGCCGGTGGAAGACGCCTCGGTGCTGTGGGACGAAGCCCTTTCGCCGCATCAGCCCATCGCCAAACTCGTCATTCCGCCGCAGGAAGCCTACAGCCCCGCCCGGCGCGTCTTTTCCGAAGACAAGCTCTCGTTCAACCCCTGGCACTGCCTGCCCGAGCACCGCCCGCTGGGGTCTATCATGCGCGTCCGCATCCCGGCCTACGAGATGTCCAGCCGCTTCCGCCATGAGATGAATGTGCAGCCCCGCGTAGAGCCAAAAAGTATTGCCGAGATTCCAGACTGACGCCGGGCTGAGGCAAGCGGCAACTGGCACACTGTTCACTCATTCCATTCCCGGCAAACTTCCCCTGGAGGATTTCACATGCAACGAATTTTGCCCCTGACCGCCGCCCTGCTCACGGTGGCCCTCGCCCAGACCGCTCCAGTTCAGACTCCCCCCGCGCTCACCCCCCGCACGCTGCCCGCGCCGGAAAAGCCCGTCAGCGCCACCGTCACCAGGAACGAGCCGACGGCCCAGCAGTTCACGCCTTTCCAACTCACCCGCTTTGGCAAGTTCTGACGCTCTGAACGCCATTGACGAGACCTACCCCACCTTCCTGTCCCTCTGCGCCGAGCTTGCGGGGCAGGGGGCCGGGCAGGGGGAACAGGGGGCGGTGCTCATCACCCTCGTCGGCAGCGGGGGCCGGGGCCAGGCGGCAGGCCGCCGCGCCTGGGCTTTGGCCGACGGCACCCTGCGCGGCACGCTCACCCTCGGCAGTTGCGCCGACGGGCAGTTGCGGCGCGAGGTGGAGGCGGTGCAGGAGAGCGGCTCGGGGCGGCTCGTTTCGCTGAACCTGGGCAGCGGGGACGACTACGAGTTCGGGCTGACCTGCTCAGGAAACGTGACCGCGCAGCTCACGCCGATGTCGCCGGGGCATCCCCTGTGGGCGTGGCTGGCGGCGCGGCGCGAGGCGGGCGAGGACGTGCAGGTCTTCACGCCGCTGGGCGACGGCGCGGGGCCGACCTGGGCCAGGAGTGCGGCGGGCGACCTCTCGCCGCAGGCCGTGCCGGACGAGGCGAAGGCCTTCACCGAGCAGCGTCCTGCCCCCCCCACTTTCCTCATCGTAGGCGCTGACCCGGTGGCCCCGCCGATGGCGAAGATGGCGCGGACGCTGGGGCTGCGGGTGGTGGTGACCGACGACCAAGCCGGGCGGATGACCCCCGCGCACCTGCCCGACGCACACGAGCGGCTGATTGTTCCGGCGGGGCATGACCTGCTCTTGCCCGACCTGAAGCCGGGTGATGGTGTGGTGGTGCTCTCCCACAACTACGCCCACGAACTCTCGGTGCTGGGGCGGGTGCTGGGCGGCCCGGCGTCGTATGTGGCGCTGGTGGCCTCGCGCCGCCGGGGGCAGGCCCTGGTGCGCTTCATGGCCGAGACGGGCACGCCGCCGGACGCTCTAGCCCACCTCCGCACCCCGGCGGGGCTTGACCTCGGTCTGAGTTCGCCTGCCGGAATTGCCCTTAGTGTGCTCTCCGAGTACGTACAGACGGTGCGGGGCGCGGGCGCTCAGCCCTTATCCGAGCGAGTGGAATGACCCGATGCCCACTCCTGCTGGGCGCGGGCAAGGTCAGCCGGGGTGTCGATGTCGCGGCCTTCCTCGGTGGGGCGCTCGCTGATGACCGCTTCCCCTCGGTAACGTCGCACGACTTCACGCGGTCCTCTGTCGGCGGCGGGGAGCGCCAGCAGTTCGGGAAACAGGTCACGCCGGAACAGGTGCGGCGGGGCTGAGACTTCGCCGCCGTAGCGCGTCAGCACCAGCGGGGAGCGGGTCTGGGCGTGCAGGCCGAGCAGGTTCTGATACGTCTGCAGGGTCACGAAAGGCATGTCCGCTAGGGCCAGTGCAGTGCCCTCTAGTCCTTCCGGTAGGGCTTGGAGGCCAACCTGAAAGGACGCCAGCAGGCCCAGTTCGGGCTGCGGCTGGGTGACAAATTGGACGGGCAAACCACTCAGCGCTGCCCGCACCGCTTCTCCCCGTTCGCCGGGTGGCCCCACGACCAGGAGGTGGTCAAAGTCCGCTGCCAGCACCACCTCCGCCGCCCAGCGCACCAGCGGACGCCCGGCCAGGAGGGCCAACGGCTTTCCCCCGCCCAGCCGCGACCCCGCGCCCGCCGCCAGAAGGATGCACGCCAGAGCCATAGCTCACTTTATACGGATTCCGATTGAATCTGGGAGGTTCAGATTCAATCGGAATCCGTACATCGTCCAGATAACCCAGACTTGAGCCTCTGACGGGTGCCCGCTATTGCGTTTTGGCCCGCGCCGCGACCAACCCCCGCGCGGCAGCCCACGCTGCCACGTCCTCCCCACCGAGGGCCGCCGCCATCAGCCCTGGGAAATGCTCGGGCGTGCAGGCGAATACGGGGATGTCGTGCGCGGCAATCTGCGCGGCGTACTCGTGGTGGTAGCTCGGCGTGCCGTCGTCGTCGAGCGCGGGCAGCACGATGACGCGCACGCCCGCTTCCCGGAACTCGGCCAGGCGGCGAATCATCTGCGGGCCGTCCGAGTCGTAGAGGTCGGAAATCAGGACAAACACATGGTCTTCGGGCGACTTCAGGAAGGACTTGCAATACTCCAGCGCAGGTGAGGTGTCCGTACCGCCGCCGAGTTGCACGCCGAACAGCACGTCCACCGGGTCGGACAGCTGCTCGGTGAGGTCCACCACCGCCGTGTCGTACACCACCACATTCGTCTTGAGAGCGGGCAAACTCGCCAGCACCGCACCGAAAATACCTGCGTAGACCACGCTGGAGGCCATACTCCCCGACTGGTCGAGGCAGAGCGTGACCGACTTGAGGTGCCGCCGCGCCCGCCCGTAGCCGACCAACTTTTCGGGGATGACGGTTTTGCGCTCCGGGTCGTAGGTCTTGAGGTTTTTCAGCACCGTCTTGCCCCAGTCGATTTCGTTCTGGCGGGGGCGGAGGTTGCGCTGCGAGCGGTTGAGGCTGCCCGTGACGGCGCTGCGGAGCGGTTCGGCCAGCCGCGCCGAAAGCTCGTCCACCACCTTCTTGACCACCTGCCGCGCCACCGCTTTGGCCTCGGACGGCATCGCGTCTTTGAGGCTCAGCAGGGTCGCCGCCATATTCACGTCCGGCTCAATGGTGTCCATCAGTTCGGGTTCCAGGAGCAGGTGGCGCAGGTTGAGGCGCTCCACCGCGTCCTTTTGCAGCACCTGCACGGTGGATTGCGGAAACAGGTCGCGCACCTCGCCCAGCCACGCGGCCACCGTCGGGGCGGATTGGCCCAGGCCCACGCCTTTGCTTTCCTTTTTGGTCGGCTTGTCGCCCTGCACTTTGAAGCCTGCGCCATCGTAGAGGGCGGCTAAGGCGGCGTCGAGGCGGGTGTCCTGAGCATTCAGTTCGCAGCCGATGCCGTCGGCGCTTTGGCCGCTGCGACCAGGGCCGCCGAGGAGGAGTCGCCAGCGGCGGAGGCGTTCTTGGGATTCGGGTTGGGTCATTCCTCCTCCCAGTCATACATGTCTGCCAGCACATATTCAGGAAGCCCCTCGTTGCCGTCTGGCAGAGGAGCGGGGTCAAGCTGCGGGCGGTCTATTGCTTCCAGCAGCTGGGGCGGAATGGAGGTTCCCTCTTTCCTCAGTAGGTGACAACTTCGTCTCCAGCCGCGCCTGGCGGGCAGAAAGGACGGGTGAGCAGTTCCAGGAAAGCCCTGCATCGTTCGGGTTTCCAACGCAGGGCATCCACGAGATGCTGAGCACCGTGACGCACCAGGCTGACCGCTCTGCGACCATGTTTCAGGACGGGAATGGGATGGGTCTGGCCGAGCCAGACCCCCAGCTGCAAACAGAACATCCAGGCCAGCGTCACCAGACCAAAGAGCCGTTGTAGACGGCTTTTTTCTGTAATCCCCGTTCGCTCCAGGTCGAAGCCTCGCGTTTTGAAGCTGCTGAAGGTGCACTCAATTGACCAGCGCTGCTTGTAAAGCTTCCAGGTCTTCCGAGCATTGAAATCGGTAGCGATGATGATGAGGTCACCCACAGGTGACCTCGTCGCCACCACCCGCATCAACTCCCCGAACACAAACACCTTTTCGCTGATCTCGTGAAAATGACCGTGCTGGACATGCTCAAACCACTCTTTCCCGCTCATATCGTCCAGCATGTCGCTGTGCCGAATGCGGATGGCCCGCTTGATGCCCTGACGACGGAGAAAACGGAACCATTCCGCACCGATGAACTCACGATCAGCCACTAGGCCCAGCCAGCGTTTCGCTGGCAAGGCCCGAAGCAGCTTCAACACCAGCCACATCCGGGCGTACGTGTGACTGTTCCCGGACTCGTCGAGGGGCACCCAGATCAGGGGCAGGGTGAAGCCGTGGACCACGGCTCCAAGCACCAGAAAGTTGATGGGCGTCTCCCCGTGTTCCCAGTTGGTGCGGTCCAGACTCAGCAAAACCTTTCCTGGTGGCAGGTGGGCGACGAGCAGGGCGATGAAAAAGCCCATGTCCAGCTGCTCATCCCGGAAGGTCCGGTCTGCTCGTCTCTTCTTGCCCTGCGGGGTACTCATCCCTGGCATATGGGCACTCAGATCGTGATGATTGACGCTTCTCGCGGCAATCATCGCCAGGAGGACGTCAATGAGCCGCTGGAGCGTGTCGATGCGGAGATGACTGGCGTGCGCTTTGAAGTGCTGTGTGAGTACGGTAGCTTGTTGAGCAGTGGATTCTGTCGATTTCACACTCCCAGGAGACCGCGAACAGTCGGCCCCATCAAGCTTGATGGGGCCGACTGTTGATTTTTCCCGTCTGGGACGACATCGAACTGAAGTTGTCACCTACTGAGCCCTCTTTCAAGTAGAAGCCCTGACTGGTGACCCAATCTTCTCGCATAATCCGGTCCTTGCGTGGGTCGAAACCGAAAGCCGCGGCCTTGTATGAGACTTCCAGCAGGCCTCGTTCCAAGGTGCGAACGATTTCGTGATCCACCTTGTCCCAGATGTCTTTTTCGTCCTCAACTTTCAAGAAGAAAACGGGGTCCATTATCCAGTACAGCGCAAGCGCAGCAGAATCGGGCATGCGCGGTTGCTCAATCATCCAAGCCAGAACGTCTTTATTGGCATCATCATTTGATTGACAGACATAAGATATCCAGTGTTCGTCAGGTGCATTTCTGAGATAGTTGATGACCGTTCGCGTGTATCTGTTCATTTTGCGTCTCCCACCCCCAGCAGCCGTAGCCCAGTCGCCACGGCCAGCATCCCCAGTTCGTCATTCACCTCAGCACTCGCGGTTTCCCGCTCCAGGCCGCGCAAATCTTCGCCCAATCGCCGACGCTCCGGCGGGCTGATGCGCGAGAGCGAACGCCGCAGCGCGGGCAGCACTTCCCCAAATTGTTCCTCGTCCAGTGCCACCACCCAGTCGTCCAGCAGCCCCAATGCAGCGGAGTCGTGCAGCAGGGTCACGCCGCCTTCGCCCAGAAACCCGTCCAGCCACGCGGCGACGGTGGGCACGTCCTGGCCGGGGGCCAATGCCGCGCCGAGGCGTCCCCGCACGGTGTCTTCGTCGAGAAGCTGACGGTCACGCAGCCGCGCCACCGCGTCCCCGCGCAGCAATGGGGCGGTGCCTTCGGCGTCCAGCGCGTGCAGGGCCAACACCCATTCCGCCGTCGCTTCGGCGTCGTCGAGCAGCCTCACGGCGCGGTCAGCCTCGGCCAACTGCTTTTGCAAGTCCTGCGCGGCGTCGTCTTTCAGGGCGTGGGCGGCATTGGGCAGTCCTGCGGCGGCGCGGGCGGTCAGCGTGCGGAAGACGGGGCGCGGGTCGTCTCCCTCGCGGCTGCGCACGTCGCCGTAGCGGGCGAGACGGGCCAGCGGCGGCAGAGCGTCCAGCAGCGCGGCGGTGTCGGCACTCGCGGCGCGTTCGTCCAGTTTGGCGAGGGCAAAACGGGCCGCGTCAGGCAGGTTCGCCAGTCGGGTGACTTCCAGCAGCCTGGAGAGTTCCGCGAGGTCGGCGCGGCGGGCACGGGACACCGCCGCCGCATTCGCCGCCCGCACCAGCGTATTGCCGTAGCGACTCGCCTCAATCAGCCGCACGGCGTACTCGGGTTCCCAGCGCAGCGTCCATTCTTCCTTGAAGGTGCCCGTGCCCCGCGCATGACTTTCCCGCGCCCAGGGAATGCCCAGCACGTTCAGGCGGTGAAAGAGGTGCGATTTGTTCAGACCCGCGTCCTCGCGCAGGTCGAGGGTGACTTCGCGGGTGGTCGCCTCCTGCTTGAGCCGCAATGTTTTGAGCGTCGCCGCGAGGTCTTGCGCCAGCGGCACGGCGGGCACCTCGGCGGGGACGCTGCCCAGCACCTCGCCCACGAAAAGCTGCTCGGACAGCAGGCGCAGCGGCGTGTCGCTGTCCCACGCAAACACGGCCTGCGTCGCGTCGGTGAGTTCGTCCAGCCCCGCGAGACTGCGCCCACGCAAAGCGGCCAGAGCGTCGGCCAGGCGCGTCGCGTCAATGACCTGTGCGCTGGAGGCGTCCAGCCCCTTTTCGCGCAGCAGCCGCGCGGAGCGGGTCAGCCAGCTTTCGGAGACGTGCTGCGGCGTGCGAAACAGGTGCGCGTACCACCCCGGCGAGGTGATGCCCGCGCCGTAGCCGCTCGCCTGCGTGAGCCGTCCGTGCGTCCAGGGCGTCACCGTGAGGCTGGTTTTGACTTTGGGCAGCCCCTTGAGGCGAGCGGGGTCGGCCTTTTTCTCGCGCTCCAGCGCTTCAGACGTCAGGGCGGGCGCGTGCCATGCGCCGCAGACCACGGCTACATCGCCTTTTTTCAGGGCAGTGCGGATGATTTCGCGCATCTGGGCCTCGCGCAGCAGGTCGCGCTCTGAGGTGTGGCCTGCGTCCTCTTCGCGCAGGGCGGCCATCACCTCGTTCACCGCGTCAAAAATGCCCTCGCCACGTGACTCGACTAGCGCGTCCCACCAGCGCTCAAAGTCGCTGTAGCCTGCCGCCTGAGCGAGCAGGGCGAGGGGGTCTTGAACTAACCCCTCTGCTTCGCAGCTTTGCAAGTCACCCTCCCGAAGCTGCGCTTCTCCTTCCCTCTCCCCTTGGAGAGAGCTTTTTTCACCCTCTACCTCTGGGAGAGGGTCTCGCGCAGCGAGGGGTGAGGGTTCCTGCGCCAAAGTCACCGCAGCGGGCAAATCCATGAACCCCACCGGCACGCCCCGTTCCAGCGCCCAGCGAATCGCCACCCACTCGGGCGAAAACTCGGCCAGCGGGTAGAACACGGACTGTTCGGGAGACAGATGCACATGCGCCAGCACCGCGACGGGTGGCACCGTGCCTTGGTCGGCCAGAAAGGGAATCAGCGGGTCGGCATCGGGCGGGCCTTCGACGAGCAGCGTGGCGGGGGCCAGGGCGTCGAGCGCGGCCAGCACGCTGCGGGCGCTGCCGGGGCCATGGTGCCGGATGGGGAGGAGGTGGAGGGTCATTCCCAGTCCTCCAACTCGTCTAAGTAGTCCAGTAAATGCTCGTCACCTGTCACTTCAGCTTGTTTCCTGAAAGCCACCGCAAAAGCCTGAGCTTGCCCAAGGGCTTTGCCCGCCTTCGCTATCTCATCAAAAATGTTGTCTGGGTCGAGGAAAAGAGCTTCACCACGTTCCTCAGTTTCTTCGTCGGCAAGAGCGGAGAGGATGACTTCCGTAACCTCGGACGGCGCATCTTTTCCCAAGTGATGAGCCAGCGCCAACGCCGCTGAGAGCGATAGGAGCGGCGCGTCTTCCCGCTCAAGTTGCGCTCTGGCGAAGGCTTCGACCTCCGAAATCAGCGGAGCCGCACAACCCAGAAAGTACAGCAGGGCGGCCTGCAAATCGGGGTCAGGCTGGGCTAGAAGTGCGTCCTGCATGGCCTCAAGTGCGGCGGCGTCCTTGGTTTCCAGAATCAGGTCACGGCAAAGGCGAGCCGCCGAAGTAAGGATTTCGGGCTGCTGACTGTGCAGATAAGGCAAGTAGACGGGCAAACCTTTGAGGAGCGCCGCCAGTACAGCTTCCTGCGCGTCTCCATGGCCACTACCTATAACCGAAAGCAAACTGAGAATGTCCAGTTCACTTTGGCCCGTCTCCAAAATCCCAATCAGAAACGGAATTGCGTGTGGCGTCGCGCTGTAAGTCGTCCACTGGTGCCACAGATTGCCGAAGGCGTCGGCATAGGCTTCCTCGTCGCCTGCGGCAATGGCCTCAAGCTGCGCGGGCACGTCCTCGGCGCTGCCGTAAGCGTGCTCCAAATTGGCCCAGTCCACTTGGGAAAGTTCAGAAAGTGGGCGACCAAATTTGCTGGTTTGCTGATTCTCCATGAGTTCTCCTTTTGGTTATACTTTGGGTATGAAAACGGCTATTTCGCTTGATGACCAGACGTTCCATGCTGCCGAAGCCTATGCCCAGCGCATGGGCCTGAGCCGCAGCGAGTTGTATGCCACGGCCCTGCGTCACTTCTTGAAGGAGCAGGAGGACGCAGCCATCACGGAGCAACTCAACGCTGTGTACGGGCCGCTGGGTGGCGAAGACCCCGAAACTGCCGAATTTCGCAAAGAAGCCGCCCGCCGTGCTTTTGAGCGCAGCGAATGGTGATTCAGCGCGGTGACATCTGGTGGGTTGACCTCGGTGAACCCGTGGGCAGTCGCCCCGGCTTTCGCCGCCCTGTGTTGGTCATTCAGGCCGATAGCTACAACCGCAGCGGGCTGAATACCGTCCTGACCGCCATTCTTAGCAGCAAAGAAGTCTTGGCGAATGCCCCTGGCAATGTGTTGTTGGAGCCTGAGCAAACGCGCCTGCCTAAGCCCAGCGTGGTCAACGTGACCAGTCTGCAAGTCGTGAACAAGAGCGAATTTCTGGACTATGTGCATACGCTGAGCCTCTTGGACATGCGGGCCGTAGACGCGGGACTGCGTCTCGTGCTGGGCCTCTAATCAACTCACCTCCCGGCACGCCAGATAAAACTCCTTCCACCCCTCGCGCTTTTTAATCGCCGTTTCCAGATACTCGTTCCAGACCTGCTGGTCTTGCACGGGGTCTTTGACCACTGCGCCCACCAAACTGGCGGCGATGTCGCGGCTACTCAGTTCACCGTCGCCAAAATGTGCGGCCAGTGTCAGGCCGTTCACCGCCACGCTGATGGCCTCGGCCACGCTGAGGCTGCCGCTGGGGGTCTTGAGTTTGGTCTTGCCGTCCTCGGTGACGCCGGAGCGCAACTCGCGGAAGACCGTGACCACGCGGCGCAGTTCGTCCAGCGCGGGCGGGACTTCGGGCAGGCCGAGGCTGCGGCCCAGCGCGTCCACGCGGCGGGTGACGATGCTCAGTTCGTCTTCGAGGCTGTCGGGCACGGGCAGCACGACGGTGTTGAAGCGGCGCTTGAGCGCACTGGACAGCTCGTTCACGCCCTTGTCGCGGTTGTTGGCGGTGGCAATCAGGTTGAAGCCGCGCACCGCCTGCACCTCGGTGTTCAGCTCGGGGACGGGCAGCGTCTTTTCGGACAGCACGGTAATCAGCGTGTCCTGCACGTCGCTCTGCACACGGGTGAGTTCCTCCAGGCGGGCGATTTTGCCCCCCCGCATGGCGTGCATCACGGGGCTTTCCACCAGCGCGGCCTCGCTCGGCCCCTCGGCCAGCAAGCGGGCGTAGTTCCAGCCGTAGCGGATGGCCTGCTCGTCGGTGCCCGCCGTACCCTGCACCAGCAGCGTGGAGTCGCCCGAAATGGCGGCCGCCAGATGTTCGCTGACCCAGCTTTTGGCCGTGCCGGGCACGCCGATGAGCAGCAGGGCGCGGTCGGTTGCCAGCGTCGCCACCGCGATTTCCATCAAGCGGCGCTCGCCCACGTACTTGGGCGTGATTTCGGTGTCGCCTGCCGTGCCGCCCAGCAAGTACGTCAGCACGGCGCGGGGCGAGAGGTTCCATTTGGGCGGGCGGGGGAACGCATCGGCCTCGGCAAGCGCGGCGAGTTCGTGCGCGTACTGCTGCTCGGCGTGCTGGCGCAGGACTTCGGGCTGAGGGGCTTCGGCGAGGGCTTGGGCTTTAGGGGTTTTCTTGGTCATGGGGTTTCTCCTTGAAGTTGGGCGAGAATTTGAGGGCGGACGGAAGCAGCGATTTTGTCGGCGTTTTGCAGCAATGTGCGGTGGAATTCTGGAAAAGGAAGCAGCCGTAGGGCGGCGGGAGCGGGGATCAAGTCGGTCAAAATGAGCGCGCGGGTCAATTCTTCCGCTGAGAATTCCGCTCCCTCGCCGTACTCCACCAGCGTTTTGAGGGCCTGATACGTCAGATGTGGAAATTCATGCTGCCAGCGCACCAGTACCGACAGCGGCATCACCGGGTTGCTCACCAGCCAGGAACGGACTTTGGGCGCGGGATGCTCGGTCAGGGCTTCCAGGCAGGCCAGGGGAGTCGCTGGGTTTCCTGCTGCCCACCACACCACTTCGGCCTGTGGGTGCGCCGCCAGTTCGGTCAGCGTTTGCGCAGGCGTGCGTTTGTTGGCGGCCACCTTCTGCAAGGTCGGCAAATCGTCCGGCTGAATGTTGACCAGTCGCGCCAGGATGTCCGGCAGCGTGTTGTCGCTCCTCGCCACTTCCCGCGCCAACTCTGGCCCCATCCTTGCCAGCTCCAGCAAACGCTCTGGCGGCGTTCCTTTGCGGCGGGCTTCGCGCTTGAGGGCGGCGAGGTCGGTCATGTCATTTCCTCCAGTATCCGCGCCCACTCGCGCCGCAGCCGCAAAATTCCGGTCAGCGAACGCCACGCGGCTTCAGCTTCGGCCTGACGTTCGGCATGGAGGTGTTGCTGGTTTTCCTGCCAGGCGGCAGGCGGATGGTGGGAACCTTGAGGGCGCGGCAGCACCAACGGCAACGGCTCAGGCATAGCAATTTCGGTGGCGGGGTCGAGGGACTGAGCGAGAAGGTCAAGGGTCGCTGGGTCGCGCTGCCCCTTCTCCTGAATGGACTTGAGCCACTCCACAACCTGCTCAGGCGTGGTGGTGGCAGGCACTTCGCCAGCTTGAGGCTGCCTGATACGGATTCCGATTGAATCTGGTAGTTTCAGATTCAATCCGAGCGGATGCGAGTAGGAAAAAATACGGATTCCGCGATATGGATGCACAGGCGGCGCTTTCCCGACTGTGCAGGAATTAAGCGGAATCCGTATGAGATCGCGCTTGGCCACCAGTCTGCGCGTGTACTCCCGCGCCAGTTGATGGATGGACTGCCCCAGCGCCCAGTTTTTCTTCTGGGCAGCCGTCGCCAGAGCCGGGCCTTGTACGCCTAACGTTTTACGAATAAGTTCAAAAGGCAGTGCCCCCAGCAGACGGTGAAGGTCAGAGTCGTCGTAGGCACCCGTTTTAACCTTGCCCAACGCTTCGGGGAGGTCGAAGGGCTTGAAAGAAATCTTGTTCTGCTGCACCTGCACCGCTTGCGGAAGCAGCGCCAGAAGTTCGTCTTGCAGCGGCCCCGGCAGATGCCCCTGAAGCATTCGCGCCCGCCGCCGCACCTCTGCCGAGCGGTCTTTTTCGGCGTGTTGGAGGAGTGGCAAATCTTCAGGGAGGATGTCCTGCTTCAGCATGTCCAGCAGGTCGCGCCGTCCGTCGGCGTCGGTTTCCTTCCAGAGTTCCAGGGTTTGCGCCGCGCCCGCACCTGCATCAGCTTCTCGCGCTTCCCGCAGGGCGTCCAGGCGGGCTTCCCACTGGGCCTGCGCCTCGGCTTTTTCCCAGGCTTTGTGCAGTGGGTGCGCGTTCAGCACAGCTTTGCCGCGTTCGTCCAGCAACGGCCACAGCCCCGCCGCCAGCGTCGGATGGCTCGCGTAAAGCTGAAGCACTTGCGCGGCGCTCAGCGTCCATTCTCTTGCCGACAGGTCGTGCAGGGCACTTTCGAAGGCCGGACCGTTCAGCAGTTGCCGCAGCAGCGGCCACAGCGGGGCGGGCAGCGGCTTCCCGGCGGGGGGCAGGGTCGCGGGGGGCGGTGTCTCGGCCCTCTCCATCACCGCGCCAGCGCGGGCGTGCAGGCCGCTCAGGGCCGCGCGGGCCAGCAGCGTGGCTTCGGGGGTCTCGGCCTGAACGCGGGCCAGAGCCTCGCCCAGTGGCGTGTGTGGTGGGGGGGGCACGTCGGCGCGGGCGGTGCCGCGGAGGGCGGTGGCCGCCAGTTCTTTCAGCGTCATGGGGTCGCCTCACTTTGCGGTGTCACGGTCAGCGGCAAAAAGGTCACGCCGTCCCATTCCCCGAACACGTAGGCAGGTTCGGTGTCGGCCAGTGCCCGCAGGTGCCACAGGTTCGGGGCCGAGGGGTGCAGAGCGGCGGCCTGTCCTTGTGCGTCGCAAACCTGCCCCGGTGCGAAGTGGACGGGGCCGAGCAGGACCCCGACCCGTTCCAGCCAGGGATTGAGCGCCAGCGCCTGCGCCCATTGACGCGAGAGGTCGGCCAGCGCGGAGGCTCGGGCAGGCAGCGCCGAGGGGCCGCCGTCCAGTGCGCCTTCCAGCACGGCCCGCTGCGCGAACGCCGACCGGGCGTAGGACAGTGCGCCGCTCAGCCGGTGCAGCGGCGGGTGGCCCGCGCCCAGCGGCTGATTCTGGGGCGCGAAGTCCAGCAGCAGGGCGACCTCGCCCCCGCCCCCCAGCAGCCAGGTCCGGCGCACGGTCAGGCGACCTTCTTCCTCGGTCACGCTGCCTGCCACCAACCAGTCGTCCGTGTCGCTGCGCGTCAGTCCGGCGCGGTCCAGCGGCATTCCCAGCGCAGTCAGCAGGTCGGCGCGTTCGTTCTCACTGAGGTTGTCGCGGCCCTGCCATGCCCGCACCAGCAGATAGAGGCGGCCCAGATGGGCCGTGAGCGCCTGCCCGTCCTCCTCGTGCAGAAGGTCGGGAATCTGGCGAATCAGCCGCGCCACGCCCGGAAGCTGGGCGTCCACCATTCGCGCCGCCTGCCCATCCCACTCCCCGTAACTGCGCCCGCGGGCCGCCAGAATCCCTTCGCGCACCAGGTCGGCCAGCCACAGCTCCAATGCTTCCAGCCCCGCCCCCATCTTTTTTTCGCGCTTGGCCCACGTTTTGGTCTGCTGCGCGGCGTCGGCCTCCTTCGGCTCGGTTTTCGGCTTCTCGGCGCGGGCCTGGCGACCTTCCAGCCACCTGCTCAGCTCCTCGGGTACGGCGAGGGCTTTCCAGTCACCCGCCCCCGAAGCGTGAAGCAGCAGCAGCCCCAGCGCGTGTTTGCACGGAAACTTGCGGCTGGGGCAACTGCACTTGGTGGCGATGTCCGGCGTGCGCAGGTCGGCGGCGACCAGATACGGGTGCGCCCCGCTGCCCTGCGCTTCGCCCCACACCACATCGCCGTCGTGGGCCAGGACAGGCCACTTGCCGGGAGCCGTGAGTTTCTGGCCGGCCTTCAGGCTGGCAGGGTCGGGGGCGAGGGCAGCGACAGCTTCGGGTGTCAGGGTCAGGGGCATGAACCACTCCTTCGTCGTTATGTTATTGGCGTAATTGTAAGCGATGTCTCTCCCTCTGGCAAGTCGGGAACGCTCCGGGATGAAGGACCTGGCTCGCCTGCCCCAGGGTCGGGGCGCGGTTTCATACGGATTCCGATTGAATCTGGTCGTTTCAGATTCAATCCGACTTGCAAAGCTGCGCAGCAGAGCGGATGCGAGTAGGAAAAAATACGGATTCTGCGATATGGATGCACAGGCGGCGCTTTCCCGACTGTGCAGGAATGAAGCGGAATCCGTATCAGCAAAAACCCCCGCGCTGGGCGGGGATTTGCCTTTCTCTGCTGTCTGCTTGCCGCCCCGCTTCCTACCGCAGGACGAACGCCGCCGCGTCCTTGGGCGGAAGGCTGAGGTGCAGATACCCGCCCTTGACGCTGACTTTGGCGTCCTGCCCGGCAAAGAGCGTCCGGGTCACGTCCTGCGCGTTCGCCTTCAGGCCCAGCGTACTGAGCTTGAGCGAGTAGGTCTGGCGCTTCAGGCCGCCGTGCCAGGCGACCAGCACGCGCTGATTGCCCTGCTCACGGGTCAGGAGCAGCAGGTCGTCGGCCTGTCGGTCGGGCACTTCGAGCAGCGTCTGCTCGCCCCGGCTGAGGGCCGCGCTCGCCTTTCGCACGGCAATGGCGTCACGGGCCACGTCGTACACGGCCCTTTCGGCGGGGGTCCACTGGGCCTCGAAACGCATGTCGCGCCGGTTGTCGGGGTCGGCGCCGCCCCGCATGGCGATTTCGGTGCCCTGGTAGAGGACGGGCACCCCTTTCAGGGTCAGCAGCGCCCGCAGGCCGTACTTGGTCCGGGCCTGTCCCTCGTCCTCGAAAAAGCTGCCCTGAGCAAAGCGCGGCACGTCGTGGTTGTCGAGAAACAGCGCGACCTCGCCGGGGCGGGCGAGTTCGTTCGAGCGCCGCAGCACCTCGCGCACGTTGACCAGGCTGGACGTGCCCATCACGCTGCCGCGCATCGCCGCTTGCAGGCTGAACAGAAAAAGGCTGTCGAAGCCCTGTTTCTGCCACTCGGCCACCGTTCCCGCGTCGGCGTCGTACCACTCGCCGAGGGTCCACGTTCCGGCGGCGCGGTCCTTTTTCAGCAGGTCGAGAAGAAAAGGCCGCTCCACATGCTTGATGGCGTCGTAGCGAAAACCGTCCACCCCCCGCGCCCGCCAGAAGTCGGCGTTTTCCAGCAGTTGCTGGCGCACGGCGGGCACGCTCTGGCGCAGGTCAGGCAGCCCGGCGAGGGGGCAGTCCACGTCACGGTCCTGGCTGGCGTCGCACTGTGCCTTGCCGTTGAACCATTCCGGATGCTGCCTGACGGCCGGAGCCTCGTAGCCGAAGTGGTTGATGACCTGGTCGAGCACCACCTTCATGCCCGCTTCCTTGGCCGTTTTTATAAAGGTGTCGAAGGTCGCCAGCGAGCCGAAGTGCGGGTCCACCTGCCGGAAATCGGCGGGCCAGTAGCCGTGGTAGGCGGCGGTGTCGAACGAATTGACCGCCTGCTGGCGGTAGACGGGCGTCAGCCACAGCGCCGTCGCGCCGAGCTTCTGGACGTAGGGCAGTTTCTGCGTCAGTCCGGCGAGGTCGCCGCCGTGCCAGGCCCTGGGGTCGCCCCGGTTCACGCCCGCGTTGTTGCCCGGGTCGCCGTCGAAAAAGCGGTCAGGCATCACCTGATAGATGACCTCGCCCTCGAAGCTGGGGGCGGTCTGAGCGCCCGCGACAGAAGCGAGCAGCAGCGCAGGCAGAAGGGATTTGAGCATGCAGGGATGCTAGCTTCCCACGCTCCCATTCACCAGCCCGCACGAAGTCTGTCAGGGGGCGCGTGTCAGGCTGGGGCATGTCGTGGAACCTGCGCTGGGTGGCGGTCGCCTTGCTTTCCCTGTTGCCCCTGGTCGTGGTCGGCCTCGGCTTTTCGGACGCCCCGTGGCTGCCGGAGCACCTGAAAACGTTCCTGGCCCCGCTGAGGCTGCTGTGCCTCGTGCTCTCGCCGCCTTCGCCGGGGTTTTTGGTGTGGGCCTTTTTCTGTTACTGGCTTTTTTTCAGCGACTTGCGTTCGCCCGGCTACGCGCTGCGAATTCGGCTGCTGATTCAGGCGGAGGGCGACCCCCGCGAGACACTGAACACCGCGTGGCTCAGGGACTTCGACCTGCACGCGGCCCGCCGCCAGGGAAAGCGGGACGCGGCGGCAGAACAGGCCGAGCGCGACCTGCTGGCGACCCGGCTGCGCGAGGTGTCGGTCCGGTTGCTGGACGCCCGGCCCTGGTGGACCTACGGCAAAGCCGAGCGGGTGCGCCTGCCCTATGCCCGTGCCCAGGCGCAATACCAGCGCTGGTACACGCTGTCGCAAAGTCAGGAACATGCCCCCGGAGCCTTGCGGCAGGGGGAAGAGTCACTGGGGGTGGGATACGTGGCGGTTACGGTGATGCTGTACGCCTACGGCAACTTCAAGCCCCCCGCCGACGCCGCACACGAAATCGAGGCGTGGCTGCTGGGTCTGACCGACACCTTCCTGCCCTTCGTGGGGGGAGTCGCGGTGGACTGGGCGCCCGAATACGGTCCCGGCGTTCTGAGCGAGGAGCAGGCCACCCTGCTGTTTCCCGACCTGCACAAGCTCTGATAATACGGATTCCGATTGAATCTGGTAGTTTCAGATTCAATCCGACTTGCAAAGCTGCGCAGCAGAGCGGATGCGAGTAGGAAAAAATACGGATTCTGCGATATGGATGCACAGGCGGCGCCTTCCCAACTGTACAGGCCCGACTGTGCAGGAATTAAGCGGAATCCGTATGAGAATCAATGGTTCGTGCAGTTTTGAGGTCACAAAGAAAGACCCACCGAAAATGGGGCTGTGAATACACCGCTTCCAATGGGTCTGATGGCCATCCTACAGCACGTTCTCAGCGCGGTCCCGCTGCGCAAGACGCAGCGGAATTTTCTGACCGTGCTGCTTAGCGTATTTCTCGCTGTTCCTGGACGGCTGAACGTCCTGAACCTCTCCCGATATGCGGCCTGCTCGGAGAGTACGATCCGTCGTTGGCTGCACCGAAGTGACCCCGGGGCCATTCCCTGGGGCGCAGTACACCGGGCGACTGTGAGCACGGCGATTGAGAGTGGGCTGATCAGCCCACTGTGCGTTCTGGCCATCGACGCCTCTTTTCACCGCAAATCTGGTCAGCACACCGCACACCTCGGCTCGTTCTGGAATGGCTGTGCCGCACGGACCGAACGTGGGATCGAGCAATCCTGCTGTGCCCTGATTGACGTCCAGCACCGACAGGCATTTACGGTCGATGTCCGTCAGACCCGGACCGGGTCTGAGGCCCCGAGTCGTCTGGAACAGGCCGCTGACCAGCTGGATGACGTGTTGCTCGATCTCCGGACTGTTCCACGGCTTGATCTGGCCGCTGTGGTTGCGGATGGGAACTATGCGAAAGAATCCATGGTGGAGACCGTGACCGGTCACGGTCTCCCATTCATCTCCAGATTTCCTCGCAACGCCAACCTCAAGTATCTCTATACCGGCGAGCATCCCAGACGACGCGGACGGCCAAAAAAGTTCGACGGCAAGGTGGATTTCAGCGACTTGCAGCGCTTTGACCTCGTTTCTGAAACGTCGACCGAGCGGGTGTGGACTCAGGTGGTCTGGAGCGTGCAGTGGGCGCGAGAAGTGCGTGCAGTCGTCATCCAGCAGGTCGGTAAAAAGGGTCAAGTGACGGGTTACGCGGTGCTGTTCAGCACCGCTGTGACGATGCCCGCTCATGAGATCATGGCGCTGTACCGGAGCCGTTTCGAGATTGAACTGATCTTCCGGGATGCCAAGCAGTTCCTGGGGAGCCAGGATGTGCAACTGCGCTCACAGCAGGGCATTGAAGCGCATTGGAATGTGGTGCTGCTGACCCTGAATCTTTGTCGGCTGGAGGTCCTGCGGGCGGCCGGTGGCGGGCAGGATCTGGTGTTCAGTCTCGAAGACATGAAACGCAGGGCGTATAACGCCCTGCTGGCCCAAGTGATTTTGTCCAAGTTGGATCTCTCGGCCCGCTTTGAAGAATTAGAACATCTGCCGTCCAGTCCGCTAAATTTCGGCCTCAAAGCCGCCTAAAACTGCACGAACCATTGATGAGAATTCCGGCTGACCAGGAAAAGGCTGACCAGCACCATGCCCGGTAAAGGCGTTCTGTCCACGACAGGCGCGATTCGGGCCGGGCGTTCCTCCCAACTCCCCGCACCCTCCCTGAATTCTTCCCTCTGCTGAACCGTGAGCAGATGCTTTAGCGCACCCGCACCCCCTTCGTCGCGGGCTGTTTGCGCAGCCAGTTCAGAAACCGCTGCACGTCCGCGTTTTCCAGCAGGGCGCCCAGACTGGCGTACTCGCCCGCCAGTTCGGCGTTGGTAAAAGTCCGGTGCAGGAACTTGTGACAGGCCGGGCACAGCGCCGCCGTCGGAAGCTCGTGGATGGGCACGCCGCGCCGCCGACCCTGCGATCTGGGAATCAGGTGGTGCTCGGTCAGCACCGGCGTTTCGCGCCCACACAGGGCGCAGCGCGGCGCCTCGCGCGGGGGCGGCGGCCAGTCGGAGGGGGGCAGGCGCCGGGCCATATTCAGGCGGTCAGCACGGCAATGGCCCGGTCCAGCGCCTCGTCGTCCACCTGATGGTGCAGCACGAAGCGCACCGAGTCGTGCCCCAGCGCACTGGCAAGCACGCCTGCTTCGGCCCAGGCGGCGGCGCGGCGTTCGGCCTCGGGAAGCCGGGCATAGATGATGTTGGTCTGTACGGCGGCGAGGTCCACGTCGTAGCCCGCCTCGACCAGGGCGCGGGCCAGCCGCCGGGTCCGCAGGTGGTCACCTTGCAGCCGCGCCGGGCCTTCGCGCACGGCCACCCGCGCCGCCGCCGCCAGGATTCCGGCCTGCCGCATGCCGCCGCCCAGCATCTTGCGGTACCGGTGGGCCTGTTTCATCGCCTGCGCCGAGCCGAGCAGCACGCTGCCCACCGGAGCACCCAGCCCCTTGCTCAGGCAGATGCTCACGGTGTCGAAGTGCCGCGTGATTTCGCGCACGTCCACGCCGAGTTTGACCGCCGCGTTGAACACCCGTGCCCCGTCGAGGTGCAGCGGCAGCCCCTCGGCCTCGGCCACCGCCCGAATCTGCCGGATGACTTCGAGGGGAATGACGGTGCCCCCGGCCTTGTTGTGGGTGTTTTCCAGGCTGATCAGGCCGGTGGGAGACTGGTGGACGCTGCGCCGAATCGCCAGCCGCACGTCTTCAGGACTCGGTACGCCCAGCGGCGCGGGCACGAAGCGCGGCACCACGCCGCTGAAAGCCGCCATCATGCCCAGTTCCCACTCGTAGATGTGGCTGCCCTCGGCGCACACGACCTCCTCGCCCCGGCGGGTGTGCAGGGCAATCGCCACCTGAGATGCTGCGCGACGTACACCATCACCCCAGGGGCGTATAGCTTTGCAGTTCCACACGGTCCCGTTCGCACTGAACAAAGCGGACCTCCAGCAAATCGAGCAGGGCCGCAAACTCCTCATTCGTGGACGCGAGGATGGCTGCCGCGAGGTCAGGGCGGGCGGGCATGGCCACCGGGGCAACCGGGGCCGGGGGAGCCAGCTCCTCCAGGCGGCGCTCAAAGGTCTGGCGGCGCTGGGCGTAGATGGCCCTGTCCACCATGTTGTCCAGATAGAGGTCCAGCAGGGCGTCGAGGCGCTGCGCGATGTCTGCCCGCTCTTTCGCGTGCGGGTCAGGCGGCAACTCCCCCTGCCACGCCAGCGCGAGCTTGAGAGGGTCGGTGGGGTTTGCCACAGCTTCGGCCAGGACATGTCTGGCGTGTTGGTGGAGGGGGGCGACGGGAAAGCAGGGGGAGCGCTTCTGCCACGCCGGGCAGGTGGCCGTGCCGCGCCGCAGGGGAGAGCAAAAGTAGTACTCGTAAAACCGCTTCCGGCCCCGCTGGGAGTCCTTGCGCTGCCCGGCGAGGCCATGCCCGCAGGCGCAGGATAGGTGGCCCGTCAGCGGGTAGAGGTCGGGCCGCCGAAAAACGGAGTTGGCCGAACGGGGGCGTTGCGCGGCCTCCCACTCCTCCCGCGACACCAGCGGCGGGGCCGGAATGACGATCTGCTCCCCCCCGGAACTCTCCCGGAAAATCACCTCGCCGGTCCAGTATCCGGCGTGGGTCACGATGCGCTGCACTTGGTAGACATCCCAGCGCCCAATCAGGCCGTTGCGGGTCGGGACGCCTTCGCGGTTGAGCAGGTCCGCCGTTTGACGGTAGGAGGCCCGGCCCTGGCGAATGATGCGCCGCACCGTCTCGGCGTGCTCATCCTCGACGATTCGGCCCTCCTCGTCAGTCGCCCAGCCCATCCGCAGGTTGTGGGGGTTGTGCGGGTACAGGCCCTGCTGCGCCGCCTGCGTCTTGCCCATCATGGCCCGGTCACGGGTCTGTTCCACCTCCATCTCGGCAAAGCCCGCAAATGTCGTGAGCATCAGGCGTCCGGTGTAGTTGTCGGTGTCGATGTTCTCGCTCAGAAACACCAGCCGGGCGCCTTTTTCGCGGATGCTGTTGACCAGCGTCAGGAGTTGCACGGCCCCGCCGCGTGCCAGTCGCGTAATCGAGAGGATGACCACCACGTCGCCCGGCACGAGGTCAAGCAGCAGCGCTTGGAGGCCGGGGCGGTTGTCGCCGCGCCCGCTGAGGCCCGCGTCTTCGTAGACCACCACGTCGCCCAGCCCCTGATAGGTCGCCCACGCCTGACATTTGGCCTGCTGTGCGCCCAGCGAAAAGCCGTCCACCTGATGCCGCCCAGAAACTCTGATGTACGCGCGGACGGTCACGCCGCCTCCCAGTCGCCCACCGCCACCAAGCCCACCGTCACCAAGGGACGCCCCGGCACAGAAAACAGCGTCAAGCCCTCCCCTCGCGTCGGCGCCCGGTCCCCCACCCAGGCGGGCAGGTAGTAGCCGTAGCTGTAGGCATGGTGAATCGTGCCGCGCACGGCGATAAAGCCAGCGATACGCGCTGACTCGTTGAAATGCACGATGCGCCGCAGGGCCTCGTGCAGATAGACGCGCTGCTGCTGATGCAGCACCCAGACGGCCCGCGCCTCGGTGCCGCAGAGATTGAGCACCGTCTGCACGATGTGGTCCGGCATGGTCAGCAGGTCTTGCCCGTGTTCGGCCAACCGCTCAAGGTGGGCGGGCATGTCGGGCACGCTGCTGTGCCGGTGCAAGATGACCTCCTCATAGCTCGGGGCGCCGTCAAAATCCCGCTCCTGCGTCAGCTTGTGGCTGAGTTCATGCGCCAGAGCGGAGCGGCGGGCCTCGAATTTAAGACCCCGCTGAATGTGAATCTCGCCGCCGACAAGCCGGGAAGCGTCGGCGGGTATGACCACGCAGCCAAAATGCGCGGCCAGCTCCTCCATGTCATCGGCGTACTCGGCCTCGGCGTGCCGGGCCTGCTGATAGCGCAGAAGGTTGTACACGTCGGGGTCCAGACTCACTCGTCACTGTCCTGGGGGTCATAGCCCATCTTTTTCAACGCGGCGAACTCCTGCATCCATTCATCGGGGTTGCTCGGCGTGCGGTGGCGGCTGACATTGGTCATGAACTCCTGCCAGCGCCGCTCTCTCAGGCCAGCAAAGGCGGGCAGGTCGCCGTAAATCTCTGCCGCTTCCCGCAGCGCCTCGGGAATCGGGCGAGGGGCCTTCGGAATGCGGTAGCCCTGGGCGGCGGCAGAGAGGGGGCGGGTGGAGCGGGCTGGAGCATCGAAGACAGCGCTGGGGTTGATGGCCCGAATGTCAGCTTCCGACAGGCGGAGCGTGCGTGCCACCGCCGGGAAATATTTGCTGCGGCCCACATTGTAGACCCCGCCCTCCAACTTGCTGATATAGGACTTGTCGGTCCCGATGGCTTCAGCAAGTTGCTCCTGCGTGATTCCCAGGTCTTCACGGCGTTCGCGGAGAAGTACCCCAGCGGCAGCGGCAGAAAGCATGTCTGGAAAGTCGGTCACTGGCGGTACCCCCTGCGGGGGGCAAGTCTTCAACATCGTCATCATGCCCCCCTTTACGGGGGATATTTGCAAAAGGTTGCAACACCGTGCAAGACCCTATGCAACATGTTGCTATTGGTTGGAGGTTGGAGTATGCTTCTACCTATGGGGCAACTAGCAGAACTCATTAAGGCAAAGCGCTATGACCTGCGCTTGTCCCAGAAGGCATTTGGAGACCGCCTGGGGCTGCAAAATGGCAGTTCCTATATTAGCCGGATTGAAAAGGGGTTAATCGTGCCCTCCCGCGTGCGACTGCACGAGATGGAGCAGGCATTCTCTTTTTTTCCCGGTGAGTTGGAGGATGCTGCATTCTCCGATGAACAGGCGAGAAACAAGGCCGGATAAGCGCCGCGCTCGGAAGCCAAAAAAAGCCCCCGGCAGTGAAGGGCCGGGGAAAGGAAGTCCAGATGACTCACTCCCACTCTAGCAGACCCGGCCTTACCCGCGCTCAACAGGTCGCCGCGCTCATCGAGCGCATCCTCGCCCGCCTCGCTGAACAGGAGCGTGCCGCATGGCCGTCGAACTGAAACTGACCACCGAGCAGCTCAAGGCACTTCTCGAAGCCGCTGACGCGCTGGAGTACCACGTTCCCGGCCTGACCTCGGCCCGCGCTGCGCTGGCGTCGGCGCAGAAGTCGGCGCTGCCCGCCCGCAACCCCGTGACCGGCGCCCGGCCCCTGCGCTACCGGGCAGGCAAGGCGGCGGCGCTGTGAGCTTCCCCACCACCACCGCCCGCGCCCTGCTCGCCCGGCACGGCTTTCAGAGCCAAGACCCCATCCGCCGCGCCTATGAGGAGCGCGACAGCGCGGCCCGCAAGTGCCACGCCGACAGCGGGGAGGCCGAGCGCGTCGCCTACCGCCTGCTCGAAGCCGAGCGCATCCGACTGATTGACGCCACCGGGAGCCGCCATGAGTAAGCGCGAGCGCCTTGAGGAGTTTCTGACCGGGCTGCTGCTGCTCGTCCTGATCTTCAGCCCGTTCTGGATTGCCCGCCTGCTGGCCTGAATCTCCCCCCGGCGTGACGAGGTGCGCCGTTATCCCGCCTCGCTCCACATGGCAGTGATGTTTGGCTGCTGCGCCTGATGACAACCCACAGCAAGACCAATCCGGCACCAGGAGCGGGCACTTATACCAACGGTGCGACCCGCGCCCCGTAAGACCTTTAGGGGCGACTCACCCGCAGAGCGTGACCGGATTGGACAGGCACAGCAGACATGACGCGCTTGAGGGTGACAGCCTCGCGCTACTGCCCCGGGTAGCTCATCACCGGGTCACACACGAAAGAGCCTCTGCGCGGTGAGGACCGCACGGGCCGGGCGCTGGAAGTCGGAAACCTTCAGCGCCCGATACGCCCTCAAGTTTAAGAAGGTTCCCATCCCCCCAGACATGCCACCGGGTATTCAGGCCCGCGCCGGTTCAACCCCGGCAGGTGAGCTACAGCAAAAGCCCCCGCTGGGACGGGGGCGAAAGGGAGAGCTATGGAGAAGTTTACCGAAAAGCCCGCAGTTGGAACGCGGGTGACGCTGCGGAAAGTAGCTGGCGACGCTTGGTATTCCTATTACAGCGGCAAGAGCGGCGCCGTTGTGGGGAGCTACGGAATCACTGGCGAGTGCGTTCTTGTGCGCTTTGATGATGGCGGCAAAGACTACGGCCAGTGGACCTCGCTTGAGCCGGAAGCCACGCCCGCAGTTGCCGCCGCGCCCGAGCCTGCCCCCGAAGTCACCCTGAACGGCCACCGCTACGTGCTCGCGCCTGAGCAGGCTGAGGCGAAAGAGGAGAAGCGGGAGCCGGACTGCGGAGAGATTTGGCGGATGAGCGACGGACGTTTGGTTGCGATTGGGCAAGACCATGACCGCGATACGGAATTAAGGGCTGTCGTACTCAATCCACGTAATCGCGGCGTAATCATCTCGCAGAGTGGGGCAGCAGCAGACCGTCAGCTTAAGGACGGCAAGCTGACTTTCGCCTACCCCAGCCTCGCCGCCGCCATCGAAGCGGGCGAGACGTTCAAGTAAGCCCCACCGCCCGCCTCAGCGCGGGCCTTCCCATCCCCGCTGAGCCAGGACAGGCATACGCGGGGGTTTCAGTCCTGGCGGACGAAAAGCTACCGGGTGGGGGAGGCGAACCCCCCGCCCCATACGCCGCCGACGCCCGAGCAAGGGCAGAGGGGGCAACGACAGCGCGGCCCGCGCAAGAGGGCAAAAGAAAGCCCCTGGGGGAAAGCCAGGGGAAAGGAAGGTGCGTATGGAAGATACACCAAGCCTCAGTGACGTGCTGAGGGAACTGGACCGGGACAACCCGGTGGCGGCGCTGGTTATCCGCGAGGAACTGAACAGGCGCCTCACGCTGGAGCAGTGGCGGGCCATCTGGAAGGACGTGGAGCGCGAAGCGGATGACATTTTCGGCAAGAGGAGGGTGGCATGAACCAGTTGCACCTGACCGGCCCGCTCGGGCAGCGAATCAGCGTGGAGTGCACCGACTACGCTGACAGTCTCAGCAAGATGCGCGAATGGGGCGCCAAAGGGTTTGTCAGCGGCGAGATTCCCGCTGGTGGCTACCAACTGCCCTACAGCATGGCAGACACCTTCGATTGGGCGCTTATCGGGGCGCGGAAGTGGACGACGCCGGAGGGTGAGGACGTGGTGCTACATGGGGGCAAGTCCTACAAGCGCCGCGACCTGGAAGCCAACCCGAGAAAGAGCATGCCCGCCGTCATCAAGTACAGCCGGGGGGCCAAGAGCAGCGACCCGGAACACCTGAAGGAAGGCGAGGACGGCGGCTTTCAGTACGTCACCCTCGCCGTGTTCCGGGGAGACCGCCAGAGCATCCCCGACTACGAGGTGCCCGCCCAGCGGCGGCAGCCCCAGCAACGGGCACAGAGCCATCAGGAGCCGCCGACCCTCCAGGGCATCGGTGAGGAGCGGGCCTCGAGGCTGGAAACCGCCTGCGCGGGCCTGCTGGCGGCAACCAAGTTTGAGGGCCGCAGCATCCTCGACATTGCACGGCGCGTCCTGAAGCTGCCTGAGCTGGTGACGTTGGCCGACCTGACCGAGCAGCAGGGCAAAGACCTGCACACCCGGTGCAAGGCAGAGGCCGACAAGAACGCCGCCTGACCACAACTTCATTCAAAAGAAGCGCCGCCTCGTGTTCAGACGAGGCGGCGCTGAGGTTTCTATGTCTGGAACAAAGATAGCACCTTTTTTTCAAGCCGACGACATCTGGGAGAGCAAGCTCGTTTGCCCCGCTTGCGGGTACGACTACAACCACGTCCTTCCGCACCCCTTCAACGCCCCTGGCCATGACCAGGGCGCGGCGGGCTGGGGTGGACGGGGCGACCTGTACACGCTGCCCGTCTGGGGCGAGTGCGGGCATGTCTGGGGCGTCCAATTCGGCTTTCACAAGGGGCAGACCTTCCTGATGGCCGGACTGCTCACTGCAAAAGAACTGGAGTACGACGAGGCGCTTGCCTTCGTCAAGGCACAGGGGAAAAAATGAACCATGCATACGATGCCGCCCTGATGCTGCGGCGGGCCAATTACTACGTCGGCAACCTTGCTTTCGCCATCACGCCCGTCAAGTACGGCGAGAAAAACCCCGTTTTTGGCCGGGGCTGGAACAAGCGCGAGAACCTGCTCACCACCACCGAGCAGGTCTCGCAGTGGTACGCCCAGGCCCACAACATCGGGGTTCACCTGGGGGCCTCCGGCATCAACAGCCTAGACATTGACGACATGGACTTGGCCCGCGCTGCCTTCCAAGAAGCCGGGCTGAGTCTGGACGACATTCTTGAGCAGCATCCACACGTCATTCAGGGGGCGGGCTACCGCCTGTGGTTCCTGGCGGGGGAGGACGACCCCATTCAGTCCCGCCGCTTCCTGAACGTGAACGACGAAACGGCCTATGAGATTCGCGGCGGGGATGGGTTTCAGGACGTGGCGCCGGGCAGTTTGCACCCGAACGGCTACGAGTACCGCTGGACCAAAGGCGCCCCCCGAAGCCGCAGTGACCTTCCGCAGACCCCCGCGTGGCTGTACGCCCTTTATGAACACCTCGCTGAGCGCACGGACAAGCCCGTGACGCCCGCTCCGAAGGGAGAGCGGCGGGAGTACACCGGGCCGAGCGTCATTGAGGCGTACAACGCCCGCTACACGGTTCAGGAGGTCTTGGAGCGCAGCGGGTACAAGCGGCGCGGCAACCGCTACCTCAGCCCGAACAGCAAAACCAAGCTGGCGGGCATCGAGATTTATCAGGACGGGAGCAAGAGCCGGGCGGTCAGCTACCACGCCTCGGACTTCTGGGCAGACAAGAAGGGGCATGACGCCTTTGACCTCTTCACCTTGCTCGAACATGACGGGGACTTCACCCGCGCCCTGAGTGCCGCCCGGCATGAGTTGGGCATGGACACCCCGGCCCCGCAGGACACCACCTCGCCCGAATGGACCCCCGAGCAGGTTCAAGCGGCCTGGGAGGTTCACAGTGCATCGGTTCTGGAACGGGCCGCAAACATCCTCGGCGCCCAGATGCACCACCGGGCCTTGCAAGCGGTGGTGGACCTCTTGGGCTGGGCCTACCAGTCAGCAGCGGAAGGGCACCTGAAGCAAACGCCGAAAGGCGAATGGGCGGTACAGGTCGGAGGCGTCAAGGGCTTTGCCGCGCTGCTGGGCTGCCACCCCTCCGACCTCCGAGCGCGGCTGGACATGCTGAGTGACCGGGGCTTCCTTCGCACCTCCCGCGTCAACCCGAGTGACCCCCAGTCGGGCGTGCAGATTCTGTTGCCCACCGACCCGCTGACCCTCCCCTTTCTTGCCCAGCAACAGGAGGCATCCAAAAGCCCTTTGAGGCCCCGGACCCGCGAGATCAAGCGGGACAGAACGTTATCCGCCCCCCCTATAAAGAGCATGGCTAAAGCCGGGGGGCGGATAAAGAAAACACCGTCCCTGCGGGCACTTTTGCGGGTGGCCCTGGTCCTGGCCCAGCACCCCGGCCTGGACCTGAAAGCCCTGGCGGGGCGACTGCACATGAGGCGCGACACCCTGCGCCGCAAGCTGTCTGAACTGGACGCCCTGGGCTACCTGACGACGGGCGGCGCCCTGCGCTGCACCTTCGCTCAGTTCTTTGCCGACGCTCGGGCCGAGGGTGCCGACGCCGCCTTCCTGCGGGTGTCCTCGGTGCTGGAGAGTCAGAAGTCCTACTTTGAGCGCGAGTTGCTTCTGTCCCGCCTGCGCGGGGAGCGGGTGCCCCTGCGCCTCCAACGCCGCCTGACACGAACAGTGGACCGCCTGGACCGCTTGTCGAACGGCGAGATGCCTCACATGGTTCTGGGGGTGGCCTGATGCCGACGGCTGAGGAGTTGGGGCGGGAGCCGGGACGTTGCGGCTCCTGTGTTCGCTGGGAGCCGGACGAATACGGCATGGGCTTATGCCCCCTGGGTCGAAAGGCGCACGGGTGGCTTGACGGCAACCCGGAGGCGCCCGTCATCTGCTCAGTGCACCACCAGTGCGGGGCGTACCGGGGCAAGGGCTGGAGAGCCAAAAGGCGGGATGCATGACCGACTTCACCCTGCGCCCCTATCAGGAGGCGGCCATCAACGGCGTACAGGCAGAGTTCAAGCGGGGCCGGAAACAGGTCATGCTGTCCATGCCCACCGGGGCGGGCAAAACCTTGACCGCTTCGGAGATGCTTGGCCGCAGCCACGCCAAAGGCAAGACGATGCTGTGGCTGACGGACCGTGAGGAACTGGCAGACCAAGCCTCCGATGCCTTTGACCGCGTGGGCATTCCCCACAGCTACATCATGGCCGGAGAGTCGGCAGACCGCTTGGGCCGGGCTTTCGTCGGCACCATTCAGAGCTTCCTTGCTTGGCGCCGCAAGGATGCCACTGGGGAATCCCGCAAATGGACGCCTGAGAAGGTGGACTTCATCGTGATTGACGAGGCCCACCGCACCCAGTCGCGCAGCTTTCAACTGATGCTCGCGGAGTACCCGGACGCCTTTGTCCTGGGGCTGTCCGCCACCCCCATGCGCGGGGACGGGCAGGGCCTGGGCAAGACGTACCGGAGCCTCGTGGTGCCCGTGACCATGCGGGAGCTGCTCGATGAGGGCGTTCTGGTCACGCCCCGGTACTTTGTGCCCCCACAGGCGGAGTACACCAAGCTCCAGCGCATCAAGACGGGCGACTTCAGCAGCGCCGAGCTGAGCGCCTGGGCAGAAGCCAATCCGCAACTCGTGGGCGACGCGGTAGAGAATTTCGCCCGCATCTGCCCGTCTGACCGCTTCCTGGCCTTTCCGCCCGACATCAAGACCTCGCTGGCGCTGCGGGACCGCATGAACGCGGCGGGGTTTTCCTGCATTCACATTGACGGCAACACGCCCAAGCCAGAGCGCCGCCGCCTGATGCAAGCCTTCAGGGACGGTGAGTATCAGGGCATGACCTCAGTCAATATCGCCATTGAGGGGCTGGACGTGCCGGACGTGGTGACGGCCATCAACATGCGCCCCACCAAATCCGAGCGTATCTGGGTTCAGATGGTGGGCCGCGTGCTGAGAAGCGCCCCCGGCAAGACGTTTGGGCGCATCCTTGACCACGCGGGCGGGCTAGCCATGTTCGGTCCTGCGGAGGACTTCGTGCCCCCTGAGCTGCACAGCAAGGAAGGCAAAAAATCCGAGGGCAGCAAGAGCCGCAAGAAGCCCAAAGATGAAAAAAAGCAGTTCCCCTGCGAGGGGCTGTTGCCCACCGGAGACGCTTGTTGCGCCGTTCTCATCGGGACGCACGTCTGCCCCGAGTGCGGCCATGAGCATCACTTTGAGCAGGCCCCGGACCACGCCTCATTCATTCCGGGCGAGTTGGAGGAACTGACGGCAGAGGGGCAGCAGCAACACGCCTATGACCTGAACGAGCGCAAACGGTGGTACGCCGAGTTCCTGGGCTACTGCCAGAACCGGGGCAAGTCGCCCGGTGCGGCCTACTACCTCTATCTCGAAAAGTTCAAGGAAAAGCCGCCCTACGCTTGGCGCGAGTTCAACCCCAAAGCCCCCTCATCGGAGGTGCTGGCCTACTGCAAAAGCCGGGCCATCGCCTACGCAAAGGGGATGCAAAAGCGCCAGTCGCGGGCTGCCTAAACCCCACAAATTTAAGGACACACCATGCAAAACACCGCATTCGCCGGGGCCGCTGCGCCCCGGTTGTACGTGCTGCACCATCTGGAGTGGAACATCGAGGTGGGCCGCCCCTTCATCGCCCCGCCCGCTGAGCTGCCGGAGCGCCTGCTCGGCTTTGCCCGCTACGGCCTGACCGCCGACGCCCGCGCCGAGCTGAGCGGGTGCCTGAGCGAGATGGGCGGCACGGGCACCCACAGCGCCCGGACGTGCTGCTGGCAGTTGATTTCGGAGCCGCTGGGGGTGAGGGGATGACGGGGGAAGTGATTCTGGGGGATTGCTTAAAAGTGATGAAGCGCTTTCCTGACGGTCACTTTGATTCCGTCATTGTGGACCCGCCCTACGGCACCACCGCGCTTGACTTCGACCAGACGCCGATTGACTGGGCGGCATGGTGGGCTGAGGTTCACCGCGTCACCAAAGAAACCGCCGTCATCGTGTGCTTTGCCGCCGACCTGTTCACGGTGGACCTGATTCAGAGCAACCGCAAAAACTACCGTTACCGGCTGGTGTGGGAAAAGACCATGCCCACCGGGTTTCTGGACGCCAACCGCAGGCCGCTGCGGGCGCATGAGGACATCCTGATTTTTGCGCGGCGGTTCAAGGGCAGCACGTACAACCCGCAGAAGACGGCGGGGGAGCCATACGGGAAGCCGGTTCGTAGCAGCGCCAATCATTACAGCGCCTCCCAAAACATCCTCTCCGAAAATCCGACAGGCGAGCGCCACCCGACCACCGTTCTCAAGTGCGCCAATCCCAATAACAGCACCGAACACCCCACCCAGAAACCCGAGGATTTACTTATGTGGCTGGTCAGTTCCTACAGCCTGCCGGGTGACAAAATCCTCGACCCGTTTATGGGGAGCGGGACAACAGGGGCCGCCGCCCTCAAGCTGGGGCGTCAGTTCGTGGGGATTGAGTTGGACGAAAAGTATTACCACGTTGCCAAGCGGCGTATCGAAGCGGCACACGCCCAGCCCGCCCTGCTAGGAGTCTCATGACCCCCGCCTACCACCTCGCCCACCCCTCCGCCCCCGACCCCATCCGCCTCCACTTCGACCACCCCAGCACCCTCCACTGCGCCTTCGCCCTGTGTCTGCCGCCGAGCCTGCGCCGCCGCCTGAGCCATCAGGAGGAACGCGCCCTGCTCGGCGGGCTGACGGCGTGCCCGGAGCGCGGGACGTGGCAGGCCGGGGCATGGACGCTGACGCGACTGGGGGAGGGGGAATGAGCGAGATCACGCACCCTGCCCCCGCGCAGTCCCTCTCGCTGGAGGAGCGCCGGGACCGCCTGAGCCTGCAAGACGCCACCCTGACCACGCAGCGCAAGGTGTTTGCCCGCGACCTCCACAAGCTGAAAAAGGACTGGGGGCTGCTCTACCCGAAAGGCACGGCGCGGCAGTTCATCCTCTGGTTCTGCCAGGGCGAGTATCAGGCCCGCCTCTACAGCTACCTCGACGCCGGGGCCGCCGCCGCGCATGGCCTCGACGACGAGCACCTGCACTTCGGGGAGTTGGCTGAGCGCGGCAAACGTCTGCTCGCCGGGGAAAGCCCGGAGGAGATTCGCGCCGCGCCTGCCGCTCGCAGTGAGACGACGACCATCCGCCTCAACCGCGAAACGGCGGACGCGCTCGCCCTGGTCACCTCGGAAATGTCAGAAGCTGACAACCTGACCCGGCAAGAACAGGTCGAAGTCGCCGTGACCGCGTTCGTGGCAGCAGGCGAGACGGTGCAGCGGGCGATGGTCCGCGCCGCCAACACGGGCGAGAATCCCCTCGACGCGCTGGTGCGGGCGATAGATGACCGAAGGGACTACCGAGCCGTGCTCAAGCGCCAGCCGTGCTCAAGTTGCGGCTACTCCGGCCCGGACATTGAGTTGCATCACTTGCGCTTAGAAGCCAACGAACGCTACCGCACGCACGACTACCTCACACCCTTGTGTGGGCGATGCCATACCGCCCGCCCTGGCGACAGCACCGACAGCATCCACGCCCGCCCGCTCGCTGACCTGCTGAACGACGCGGCCTTCTGGCGCAACTCGTTCCGCGCCGTGAGTACCGCCGCCGAAGCCACCCGGCAAGCCGAAAAAGACGGCGACTGAACCCAGCCCCACCGCGCCCCGGCCCTCCCGCTGGGGCGCTGGCCTATGCCAAAGGAGAGAAAGCCTCATGACCGATTCCCGACCGCTTACCCCGGTGGGCTGCCAGTGCTCCTACTCCCGGCAGCCTATGGTTGTCCCGCCCTACACCGAAACCCCTGAGGAAGCCGCGTGGCGCAGAGAAGTAGACCCGCTGCTGGACAAACTTGACTCCCTCGGCCTGTGCCGCTACTGGTACTACGACCATGTGGTGAGTGCGGCCCTGGGGCGCCCGGCCTGCTGGCACCAAGAGGGCCGGGCAGAAGGCGTGACCTATCTCAAGCACCTACTTGCGGAGGCCACCAAATGACCCCCATGCGCCTCCACATCGCCCCCTGCGCCGACACCGCCTGCCCCAGCCGGGGCCGCTGCCTGCGCTACGCCCCCGACGCCCCCAACCCGGTGGACTTCGAGCGCCGCCCGGACGCGCCCGCCTGCACCTGCCTGCTCGACCCGGTGGCCGAGCCGCACGAGCGCCGCGCCTACGCCGAGTTCGTGACACGGGAGCTGGGGGAGAGATGATGCCAAAGGCCAGCCCCGAACACCGGAACTACGCCGCCCGCCACGCCGCCTGTGAACGCGCCGTCATGGTGCTGGAGGCGCAGGGAGAGCAGGACCCCGCGCTGATCGCCGCCCTGCGCGATTTTGTGGAGGCCACCCGGCCCGCCGACAAGCTCCCAAACAAGAAATACGCCGTCGCCACACGGGAGCAACGCCTTGTCTCCCTGCGCCGCATGGTCATTCAGCACCCGTTCAAATCCGCTGTCTATTACGCCGAGCGGCTGGGCATTGACGTTGCGGAGGTCAACACCTGCCTGTGGGAGCTGGAGCTGCGCGGCGACTTGGAAACGTTTGACCACCCGACGTGGGCGCAGCGGGTAAGCGCCCCTCAGCCCCTCACGGAGTCACCATGACCGCCCACGCCCGAAAGCCCCACCTGGGCGGCAAGGGAGACCCCAGCAATGTCTTGCGTCGCGTCAGCGGGCTTAGGTCGAGGGGCTACGCCCGTGCATATGTCGCCGCCCATCTCGGCATGACCGACGGGCAGATGCAGTACTTCTACAAAAAGCAGGCGCTGAGCCGCTGGGATGCCCCCGGCGTGCTGATGATCGAACTGTGCCAGGAAGTGCGCGAGTTGACAGCCAGCTCCTTTGTCGCCCATGTACGCACCGTGCTGGGCATCGAGCCGCACAAGTATGCCGCTTGTGTCCTCCAGGTCACGCACCAGGAAGCCGATACCATCCGCGCTTATTTCGCGGAACTGTTCAGGCGGCGGGATGAGTGGCCGGACACCGAGCAGGCGGCAAGGTTGATTGGCGTCCGGCCCGTCACCCTCCGCGCCGCCCTGCAACGCGGCTTTGCATGGGCATCCGACATAGAACGCTGCACCGTGCCGAGCAAGGGGCGCTGGGGCTACCGCTATGAGCCGCAGAGCGTGGCAGAGGCCGCGCAAAGGAGAAAAGGACAATGATCTACTCACTCAACTACGGCGACATGCTCAAGCGGCAGGCGGAGATTCAGCGCCTCGGCAGGATGCCCGAACCGCAACCGGCGCGAATCAGAGTGGCGAAGTTGGCAGAAGTTGGCGAGCTGACACAGGCGGCAAAGCCCGATTGGGTGTGGTGGAGCAAGTCGGGCGCCGCAAAGACAGTGGACCCCACAGAGGTACTTGCGGAGGCCGCCGATGTAATGCACTTCACCCTGCTAGAAACGCTGCATTGCGGCAAGCCCTGGCCTGAATCGCACGCGCACTATGGGCAGTTTGAGCTTGAAAACCCCGAGGTTGACACCCCTTTACCTGAGCTTTTGCTCGCCCTGTCTGCCACAGACCACTTGGTGCGGACAGGCTCGCTTCTCTGTGCCATCATCGCCCGCTACGGCTTCACCCCTGACGACCTCGCCCGCGCCTACTGGGAGAAAACTGAGGTCAACCTTGAGCGTTGGAGGGAAGCCGATGAAGCCTAATCCCTCCCCGATGGAGCGCCGCGCCCGTGCCGAGGTGCAGGACCGCCCGGAAGTCCTGCGCCAGATGAACCGGCAGCACCGGAAGGGCCGGGAAGCGTACGGACATCCGATAGACCACTGGGAAGCTGACCCCCTCATGCGCCTCAAGGAGACCGCCGCCGAAGCCGCCGACCTCATCACCTACCTCGTTGCCATCGGTGCGCCCGCTGAGGTGTTCGCCCACATGCGCGGCGTGACGGCCTACCTGGACCACGCCATCCACGCCCGCCGCATTCAGCCCCGCAGGGAGAAACCGTGATTGCCAACAAAGACGAGTGGCTGGATGAGCTGAAAGCCGCCTATGAAGGCGACGTGCTGGCCTACGCCCGCCTGACGGCCCGGATTGCTTCCCACGTCATCGAACTGCGCCCCATTCGCCCGCTGAGCTGGGTGCGGGTCACGACCCCTTTTGGTCCCACGCAGGTAGAAGGCGAGACGGCGGACGGGCAGAAGTTCTATTTCCGCTCCCGCTGGGGCGGCTGGCGTATTGAGTTGGACGGCGAAGTGGTGGCCGAGGGCAGCGAGCCGGACTGGTTTGAAGTCGAACTGACCAACCCCGCCACCGTCCGCCAGTCCTGCGCCCGCCTGTTCACCGAGCAGGGCTTTCCCGTCATCGAGTGGCAGCAAAAGGAGCCGAAATGAACATCACCGTCACCAAAAAAGCCCTCACTGACGCCCTGAGCCTCCTGGAGCGCGTCATCCCCACCCGCAGCTCCAACCCGCTGCTCACCGCGCTCCATGTGGCCGCCACCGACAGCGGCCTGACCCTGAGCGGCACGAGCCTGGAGATTGATCTCCAAGCCACCGTGCCCGCCGAGGTCAAGGCCCCAGAGGACTTCACCGTGCCCGCGCACCTGTTCGCGCAGGTTGTCCGCAACCTCGGCGGCGAGCTGGTCGAACTAACCCTGAGCGGCGCGGAACTGACGGTGCGCTCGGCAGGCTCGGATTTCAAGCTGCAAACGGGGGACCGGGACAGCTACCCGCCCCTCACCTTCCCCGACGCCCCCGGCGTGAGCCTCAGCGCGGCAGACCTCGCCCGCGCCCTGGGCAGCGTGCGCTACGCGGCGAGCAATGAGGCGTTCCAGGCGGTGTTCCGGGGCCTGAAATTGGAGCGGAATGCGGGCACCCTCCGCGCCGCCGCCTCGGACGGTTACCGGGTGGCGCTGTGCGATGTCCGCAGTGACGCGCCCGAAGCCCCGCCGCTCATCATCCCGGCCCGCTCGGTGGATGAGTTGCTGAGGCTGCTCAAAGACGGCACGGTGCGCCTGCTGCCCGGCGAAGGCCAGCTCACCGTCATCACTGACCGGGCGAGGATGAACCTCAAGTTGCTCGACGGGGACTTCCCCGACTACGAGCGCGTCATTCCGAAGGAAATCAAACTCACCGCCACGCTGCCCGCCGCCGCGCTCAAGGAAGCCGTGGGCCGCGTGGCGGTGCTGGCCGACAAGAACGCCAATAACCGCGTGGAGTTCCTGATTCAAGACGGCGCGCTCACCCTGACGGCAGAAGGCGACTACGGACGCGCCCAGGACACGCTGAGCGTCACCCAGGGCGGCACCGAGCAGGCCATGAGCCTCGCCTTCAACGCCCGGCACGTCCTCGACGCCCTGGGCGCGATAGACGGCGACGTGCGCCTGAGCTTCAGCGGCAGCACCTCGCCCGCTGTGTTCGAACCGGCGGGCGACAGCGGCTACCGGGCCGTCATGGTCACGCTGAGGGCATAAGCCCGCCCAATCCCACAAGTTTGAGGACGCCTCCATGCCGGGGGGCGTCCTGTTTTTTGGAGGCGCTATGGGAAAAGAGATGTATGATGGACAGCTTGAGTTGGAATACACCTGCGTTGGCTGTCACAAGAACACCTACCCACGCCGCTTGGCGAGCGGGTATTGCCATGACTGCATCTTTGGTGGCATGACCGCTGAGGAAATTGAGGCTGAGCAGCGGGAGCACGCAGCATGGCGAGAACGGCGGGCCTGCGGCACCTGTGATTCCATCGTTGGCACAGAAGCCTGCTACGCCTGCGGAGATATGGTTTGCGGCAAATGCCGCAAGGGTGAAGATGGTTCGCTTTTCTGCCCAGACTGCTACGCCGACTTTAAGGAAGATGCCGCCCGCGAAGCCGAAAGCGAAGGGTCTAGAAGTTTCAGAAGCTGACACCCGCTCTGGCCTGTGCTGGGGCGGGTGGTTTGGAGGAATAAATGGAAGGTCTGTACTTTTTTGAACTCAAGGCGGCTGACGGAAAGTGACGCGCATGCCCCGTACTTCAGTGCGGGGTCTAGCGGCATCCGTTCCGCCAGGAACGGCAATGCCGAGGCTTTTCGTGCTATAGTGAAACAGCAATGCCCCCGCACTGCGTCAACAGTCGGGAGCGTGGCAAGGCAGTTAAGGGCTGCCAAGCATGGAAAACAATACCACCATCCGTACCTTTCGGTATCGGCTTTACCCCACCAAGCCCCAAGAGGCCGCCATGTTTGAGACATTGCGCCTCACCCGCACGCTGTACAACGCGGGCCTAGAGCAACGCCGTGAAGCCTACCGGAAGCACGGCAAAACCCTCAGCGCCTACGACCAACAGCGTGAACTTACGGCACTCAAGGCAGAATGCCCGGAGTTCGCCGGGGTCTACTCCCACGTCCTACAAGACGTGTTCGACCGACTGGACAAGGCGTACAAGGCGTTTTTCAGCCGCATCAAGAAGGGCGCGAAGCGGGCCGGATTCCCCCGGTTCAAGCCTGCCCAGCGCTGGGATTCGTTCAAGTTCAAGCAGTGCTGGGACAACAAGAAGGGCGACTGGACGGCCTGCGGCAGACCCGTAGACGACGGGCGACGCATCAGCATCCCGAAAATCGGGAACGTCAAAGTTAAGCTGCACCGCCCGCTGGAAGGGAAGCCTAAGAGCCTGCAAATCGTCCACGATTGCGGGCAATGGTTCGCCGTCTATGCCTGCGAAGTCCCGAAAAACCCGCTCCCTGCCACCGGAAGCAGCGTTGGCCTCGACCTGGGGACGACGTGGTTTGCGGTCACGTCAGATGGGGAGTTCATCGAAAATCCCCGCCACCTGGGAAACAGCCTGAAGAAACTGCGCGTCCAGCAGCGCACCGTTGCTCGCCGCAAGAAAGGCGGTAACAGGCGCAGAAAGGCCGTGCAGCAGGTCGCCAAGACCCACCGCAAAGTCAGGCGGCAGCGCCTCGACTTCCAGCACAAGACCGCCCGGAGGCTCATCTATGAACACGACGTAATCGCACACGAAAACCTTCAGGTGGGCAACATGGCCCAGAGCAACCTCGCCCGTTCCATCCTCGATGCAGGCTGGGCCGGATTCCTGTTTCAACTCGCTGCCAAGGCTGAAAGTGCTGGGCGGCAAGTCATCGCCGTAGACCCCCGCTACACGTCGCAACGGTGTCATGCCTGCGGACACACGGGGAAGGAGAACCGTGTGAATCAGGCGACCTTCAGGTGTGTGCAGTGCGGCCATACGGCGAACGCCGACCACAACGCGGCGAAAAACATTCTGGCAAGGGCCTTGCCATCAGGCGTCAACGGTAGCGGGGTATCGCATGCCGTCGCCTGAGAAGCCTCGCTCTTTAGAGCGGGGAGTGGTCACGGAACGGCGCTCAGGGGATGGTCGCGTGAGCCTGCTGAGGCCAGTCCTCAATTGCTGTACATCACTCGTGTAGATGGCAGTGAAGTGCTGGCACCTATGGCAACGCTCGCATACTTGGAAACCCTGCTGCCCGACCACCCCCGCGTGCCCAAGTGGGCGCAAGACGCCCGTCCCGAATAATCCGCCCGCCCCGCGCCACTGAGCCGGGGCGGGGTTTTGCATGGAGGAAGAGAAGATGTCCGAAAAAGTAGAGATGGCCGCCCGCCCCGGTGATTCGATTTACAACCTTGCCAAGAAAGCCGTAGAGATGGCAAATGAGCGGCAAGAAATCGTGTGGTTCGACTTCAACGGTGAGCAGATTCACGCCGCGCCCGGCGATGAGGCCCAAGCCCTGATTGACGCCTGGGAAGACCGGCAAGACCTCGCCCGCCGCAAGTATCGCGCCTCGCCCGCCTACGTGAAGGCACAAACCGAGCGGGCACAAGAGGCACGGGCGAATCAGGCGGAGGTGAATCAACTGCTGCTTGAGCTGGACGCTGCGCTGGCGGGCGGGCTGCACGCCACTTTGCTCTGGCTTGCACGTTTCGCCGGTCCCGCTGACCGTGTGGACGTGTTGATTCCACATGCCCGCCTCGCTGCCAAGTTGAGCCGCATCGCACCGGCACAGACCAACGTGGGCCGTGAAGACCTCGACCAGCCCGGCAATGAGCGGGACGCCGCCCTATGGGTTATCGGCCAAATTGTCGCCTGCCTTGAGCGCGAGATGTCTCCGCATCCGATACTGGGCGAGTTCGCCAAGAAATACGCGGCCCGCATCAACCCCTAACCCCCACCCCCGCCCGCCCCGCGCCACTGAGCCGGGGCGGTGGCTTTTGCATGGAGGAAGAGAATGGACATCCCAGAATGGCGTTTGCCGGACCATGACGTGCGGAGCGAATCGGCCCGCATTGAGCGCGGCGGCGTAGGTGTGAACCACAGCGGGGGAGCGCGGGTCATCCACCTGTCGAGCGGGAAAAACGTTGCCTACCACCATCGGCGCGGCGGCTTGGCAAACTTTATTGAGGCCCGCCTGTTGCTTGAAGCGTGGGTGCTTGACGGCGTAGAGCCGCCTGCTGATGCTCCGCACGGCGGCGGGTGGGTTATCAGCAGCGGGAAGGCGGGCGGCTGATGCCCCGCTCATTCGCTTCCGGCGTCTCCGCTGAGGCCCTGGCACGGGCGGGGGTGGAGGTGCCGCAGGAGCCGAAGCGCAGCAAGTACGGCAACGTCCGCGCCGAATATGCCGGGCGCATCTACGCCAGCAAGCTAGAGGCTCGCATGGCCGAGCACCTCGACCTGATGAAGCTCGGCGGGTTGGTGCTGGACTGGACGCCGCAGCCGGTGTTCGACCTGGGGGCGGGCGTTTCGTATATCGCAGACTTTCACGTCACCTATGCGAAAGGGCAGCCCAGGGTCATCGACTCAAAAGGCGTGCTCACCGACGTTTTCCGGCTCAAGAGGAAATTTTTTGAGCACCTGTACGGCCCGCTGGACGTGGTGACGCGGGTTGAGGAGCTGCCTACGGAGGGGAGATGAGTCCTGCCCGCTCTGGGGTTGCTGGTACGCCCGCCCCGCCCTCCCTCTTCGACTGGGCAGACAGGCGGGAACGGGACATGTGCGACGTAGGAAAGCGCATCGCCTACTGGGAGGCCGTGCCTGACCGCACGCCGGGGCAAGAAGAATTGCTGCACAAGTTCTACAACGCCCGCGCCGTGATGAAAGCGGGCGGGGAGTGCCCCATGCAACGCGCCACGCTCTACACCATGCTCGAAGCCCTCGCCATTGTCGGCAGTCAGTTTGGCAGGCCCGTTGGCCCCAGCCGGGAGACCAACAAAAGCCCTGCCCAGCTTGTTGCGGACTTTATGGGAGCTGACGTGCCTGTGCTGCCCGCCGTGCATCTTGCCAGCCGTGAGCGTGCCCGCAAGATGCTCGCCGTCATTCATGCCCCGCTGGTTGATGCGGGAATAGCGACAGACGGCACCTCACAAGACGTTTGGCGGGCAAAGGGGATGACATGACCTATGCCGCAAAAGCCCGTGCCCACGCCCTCGCTGAGTTGGAATCGCGGGGGCTTTGCTTTGACCGTGTGCAGGACGCCATCGACGCCGGGAAGCTGACCGAGCGCGAGTGGCAAGACCTGTTGGACCACTACCGGGGTGGCCCGCCCAACGCGCCTAAGCCCACGCCGCACAAATACGAGGACGCGCTGACCTGCTCCCGCCAGCGGCGCGGCCTCTCCCGCCGCACGGCAGGTAACGCCGACAGCCTCGGCGCCAACCGCAACGCCGGGCGGGAGTAGTTCTCAAGTTTGAGGAGATGAAGATGCAGGAACTGTTCTACTTTGAAGCCACGACGATTGACCAAGGACGCGGCACAACGGAAGTCTGGGGCTGGGGCAAGAAGTCTATCGAGACGCGGGACGGGCTTGTCATCATGACCCGCGTAGATGGGAGCACCGCCGTCATTCCTGTTGCCAACCTGCACTTTCTGAAGACTTTTCTCGCTGGCGACCCGCGCATTCCGCTGGCACGGCAGACCCCGCCCAAACTCTGACCCGCCCCCGCCCCTCACCGGGGCGGCTTTCTTTTCCCCCCGGAGGCCACCATGCCGGAGCCGGACGCCTACGCCCTCACACCCGCGAACCCCGCGATGCCCTGGTTCCTGCTGACCGTCTGGTGGTTCCTGTTCGTGCCCGACGCGCTGCGCCTCCTGTTCCGCTTCCCCGACTGGCGAGCGCGGGAGACGGCGGCGCGGCTCTGGACCCTGCTCATGGGGCTGGCGCTGCTGCTGGCCCTGATTTTTGGAGGCTGAATGCCTGAACCCCTGACCATCCGCGTCCGCAACGCCGACGACCACCATCAGCAGCTTGCCCTCCACCGCCTCGCCGCCCTGACCCGCGCCATGCAGCAGGACACGCGGATGCCCCTGCTCACCGCCGCCCAGCCCGCCCCCTACCGCACGCCGCCCACGCCGGGCAGCGGGACCGCAGAGACGGCGGCGCATCTGGACACCGTGCGCTCAGCCCAGCGGGAAGCGGAGGAGGAGCTGGCCTACGCCCAGAAGCGACAGCAGCGCGACCTCGAAGCCCGCGCCCACGCCCGCCTGGACGCCCTCGCCAACCGCGCCACGCAGCTTGAGCGCCTGCTCGCGCAGATGGACACCGCCCCCCGCCCCCCGCGTGGCTGCCCCTGGACCTACCGCGTGGAGGTGCCCGGCGCGGCGTTCGTCGGCGGCTTTGAGGCGACCTACGCCCCCGAGGTCTGGACACTGGACGTGCGCGACGTGGACGAGGCGCTGTGGCAGGAGGCGCGGGCGTGGCTGAGGGATGGGGGCAGCGCAGCCCCGGTGCGCCTGTGCCGGGAGCGGTACAAGCTGCGAAGCGAAGTCACGGCGGGCACCCGCGCAATGCTCACCGCCCTCACCGTCTACCTGCGGCCCATCGTGTGCAGCGCGGGAAGCTCACCGCAACAAAATTGCGCGTAGTGCTTGAAAACTGGGCCGGAGACCCGTATGATTTAGCTAAGCTCGACCTCGTGTTGAGTGCAACTCTCACAGCATCTGCCAGCACAGTCGGGTGCATAACCGAGCAGGCGGTGTCAGGCCGCACGTTTTCTGGGAGACCGTAAAACCCAGCCCCGGCAGTGGAGGTCAGCACAGTTTCACCCTGTGACACGTGGGTTCGAGTCCCGCAACTGCCACCTACTACCCCCGCCTCAGCGCGGGGGTTTTTCGTTTGCCCCACCCCCACATTCCCTCAAATTGAGAGGCCCATATGCCCGAGCAATGGCGTGATGTTGAGGCTGTCCCCACCCCGGACCTGCCCGCTGCAAAAGCGGCCCACGATGCGGCCCGCGCAGCGGCGACAGATGCCCTCGAACGGTGGCGCGGTCAGCAGGACAGGCAGGACCGCTCCTACGTGAGTACCCGCGTTCTGCCCCGCAGCGAGTACCGCCTTAAGTGGAACAAAGACGGCACCGTGGCGACGGTCCAGTGCCGCCGCATCACGCCCAAATGACAGGCTTTGAGGCGCACATCACCCGCACCGCCGCCCACCGGGACGCTGATGAGCTGACCCGGCACCTTGCCGCCTACGCCGAAACGCGCTGGCGGGCTGGGCAGCGCGGCCCCGTCACCACCCGTCTCCTCGCCGCACACCTCGGCTGGCGCGAGTCCCGCACGGCTGACGCCCTGGCCCTGGCGCAGCAGCTCGGGCAGGTCGGGGTGAGCGTGTTTGATGGGGGGTGGTACGCGAAGTGCTGAGGCGGAAGGAGCGGCTGGCATTTTGGCGCGGCATCGTTCGACGCGGGCGGCACAACGCAGGCGGGACACGGCTGGGGCGTCGGCTCCAGCGGAGGTAGGCATATGAAGCTAAATCACTTGGAAGTCAAGCGTTACAACACGGGCTACCACGTCAGCCTTGAGGCTTCAGCCGATGTTCTTACCCAGTTCACTCCCGTATACGTTCGGGGAACGGGGCATCACCGCCTTCTTGTGGGTGCGCTCTGGCAGGCGCTTAGATCGTGGCGTCAGGAGAAGCGTGCGCTCAATCTGTGCCAAAACTGCCTTCAGCGCGAAGCAACACACGTAGAGCATGGCGACGCGCTCTGCACAGAGTGCTGTATTGGCGCTGGCCTTCTTCCCTAGTCCTGTGGGCAAACAGGCCAGAGGCAAACTCCGCACCCGCAACGGCCCCGCCCGCCCCAACCCCGACACCTGGGCGCCCCGCCACAAACAGTACGGCCCCCGCATCACCCGCGAGCTGACCGCCGTCTGGTGCCCGCCTGAGCCGGAGCCGACGCGCTGCGCGGCCCTGCACCTCCACCGGGAGGATTGGCCCCGGAGCGCGACGGGGGAGGGGGAACTGGACGCCCTGCTCGATGACCTGTGGGCGGCGCGGCAGGTGCGATACGCGGAGCCGGAGCGGGGCGAAGTGCTGGTGTTTGAGGGGGAGAGGGTATGAACGCAACAAAGATGCTTTCCGCTTGCCTGATTCGTGACGGCTTGCTCGGCAGTTCTTCTTACGCTGTTTGGGCGCCCGTGCATGACCTCTGGGTAGCCGCCGGGTACCATCGCTACTGGCACGAGAAAAAGAGAATCTAACCGCCCCGGCTCCGGCTGGGGCTTTTGCTTGCATGGAGGTGAGCATGGCTTACAGCGACGAACAGCGAGAGGCATTCCTCACCATCCTTGAGGCAAATGCGGGAAACATCAAGAAAACAGCGCGTGAGACGGGGGTTTCTGCCCCCACGCTTAGGGAGTGGCAGGCGCAGGGGAAAATAAAACCTTCCCCTGAAAAAGTCGCTGAGATTATCGAAGGCTATCTGGAGAAGGCGAAGCGCGTGCGGGAGAAGTTGCTTGACCGCATGAGCGAAGTGGCCGACACCGAAAAAGACCTGTTCAAGTTGAGCGGGGCATTCAAGATTGTTGCCGACGCAACAGCCGATGAGGAGGTGAACCGTGCTCTCGCCAACCGAATTAATGCTGCTCAAGCCCAAGCAACGGCGGGCACTGAAACTCCTCGAATCGCTGGAAGCGCAGACCCCGCCTTCAACTGAGCGGCCCCTCGGCAACGGCCAGCCTGCGCCGGAGCATTACCTCGACTGGCTGCGCACCCTCTTCCCGCACACCTACACCCAGCCGCTCTCCGACTTCCACAAGGAGTTCTGGCAGCGCATCTGGGCCATGACGCCCGAGCGCCCGGCCACCGAGTTCTACATCTGGCCGCGCGGCTTCTCGAAGACCACCAACGCCGAGCGGGCCGTGATTCGCCTCGCCGCCGCTGGCTTCCGCTACATCCTGTATGTCAAGGAAACCCAGGACCAGGCCGACGACGCGGTGACGAACATCGCCGCCGTACTGGAGTCGCCCGAAGTGGAGCGCTACTACCCGCTGCTCTCTCAACGGCAGGTGGGCAAGTTCGGCAACAGCAAGGGCTGGCGCCGTGACCGCGTGCGCACGGCGTCGGGCGTGGTCGTGGACGCCGCCGGGCTGGACGTGAGCATTCGCGGCCTGCTGCTCGAAGGCAGCCGCCCCGACGTGATCATCCTCGACGACCTCGACGGCAAGCACGACACGCTGCGAACCACCGAGCGCAAAATCAAGACGATCACCTCGGACATCATTCCGGCGGGCGCCCCGAACCGCGTGGTCATCGGCCTGCAGAACATCATCAACCCGCACGGGATTTTCACGCGGCTCGCGGACCTCGACCCCGAGCACCCCGCCGACTTCCTGATGGACCGCTTCGTGTCCGGCCCCTGGCCCGCCGTGCGCGGCCTGGAGTACGAGCAGGCGGGCCTGAATGAGCATGGCAGGCCGGTCTACCGCATCACGGCGGGCGAGAGCACTTGGCCCCAGGCGCGGCCCCTGCCGATGCTGGAAGCGGAACTCAACCAGATGGGGCCGACCCAGTTCATCGAGGAAAAGCAGAACGAAGTCGGAAATCAGGAAGGGGAACTCTACAAGGATTTTCAGCTTCGGGCCATTCCTCGGCCTGGGCTGGAAGAATTCGAGGACATTGTCGTGGTGGGCGACCCAGCGGTCACGAACACGGATGACAGCGACAGCAATGGCATCCGCGTCGGTGGGCGCGTACGCACGCCTGGCCCGAATGATCCCCCGCTTCCGCCTTTCCTTCGGCCTCAGCTGCGCGTAGGTCTGTACGCCTGGGAAGGGCGCGACAGCGTGGACGGCATGCTGACCCGCATCATCGTGAAAGCCATCGAGTACGGGGCCAGTCGCGTGATCATCGAAACCAACCAGGGGGGCGACACCTGGGTAACGTCTTACAACGCCACCTGGGACAAACTGGTGGTGTCACCCGACTACCCGGAAATCACGACGACCACCAGGAAGCCCCAGTTACGTCAGGTCAAGGCAAGTGTCAGTACTGGCGGCAAGCGGGAACGCTGGCAGGTCACGCTCGGCAGCCGAGAACGCGGCGAATTTGTGGAAGCCGAAGGGACGCATGACGCCCTGTTCAAGGCTCTGAAGCGCTTGCCTGACTACAAGCCCTACGACCTCGCAGATACCGACCACTGGCTCGACGAAGAACTGAAGCGTCAGACCCCCGCCCGCCGCCCCGGTGGCGTATCCGTGGCCACCATCCGCTGAAAGGAGCGTGACCTATGACAATGCCTGAACACCTCACGCTCCAGCAGGCGCAGGAGCTGACCAAAGCCGACGCCGACAGCAGGCAGCACCGCGAGCGCGTGCGAAAGATGCTGGCGGGCGACCACTGGCTGGGCGGTGCGGGCTGGGTTGGTCCCCGCCTGCCCGCTGAGAACGGCCTGGCCGCAGAGTTCCTGCTGGCCGTAGAGAAGCAGTTCATTCCCAAGAATGCCCTGCTGGAAGTCGCCCGCCGCCATGTCGGGGCCGTGATTGGCCGCTACCCCATCATCAAACTGGCCTTGCGGGACGCCACCGCTGAGGCCACCAAGGCGCAGCAAGCCGACATGCGGGAGGCCGAGGGGGCGCTGACCGCCTACCTGGACCGCAACCGGGCGCTGGGCAAGCTCCAGATGTTTGCCCGCGAGCTGCTGCTCGGTGACGCCTACCTGCGGAGCTATGTCCCGACCGGGCAGTTGCGGGACGGCGTGATTCCCCCCGGCGACCTGCTGGGGAGCATCGCCCGCCTGCGCCTGAGCAACCCGGACCCGGCAGCCGTGCGGGTGGTGGATGATGAGGAAACCGGCGAGCGGTACGCCGTGTACCGCAGCAAAGACAAGGCCGGGCATGAGGCGGCAGAGGTCTACTACCTGAACGCCGCCGGGCAGACGGTGGTGCGCCGCGTGACGGCCCTGGAAGCCTCGCTGCTGCTGGGCGGCGATGGTCAGCCCTTGCCGGTGCAGGAGCGGGTGCAGGAGAGCGCCGGAGTGGACATGCACGGCCTGCTGCCGATTACCCACGCCGAGCGCGAGCAGTTCATCACGCCGACGATGGTGCGGAACAATTTCATGCTCAACTTCGCCAAAACGGCCATTCTCCGCAACGCAGAGCTGGCGGCGGTGCTGGAGCGGTACGGGGTCAACATCCTGCCGCCTGGGGAGTGGGTCCGGGACAGCAACGTACCGGACGGGATGCGGTACGAGATAGACCCCGCCTGGCGGCCCGGCGGCGGGCAGGCAACCTTTTTCAGCCCGCAAACCACGGCAGACGCCCAGGGCAACGTGCAGGCGGTGGGCGGTGGGCAGTATGGCCGCTTCGAGCCGGTCAGCCCCGACGCCCTGATTGCCACCAAAACGGACGCCTACCACGACATGCTGGACGAGGCCGCACAGAGCCATATCCGCATGTCAGGTGACGCCACGGCGAGCGGTGAGAGCCGCATCCAGGCGATGAACGACTTCAAAACGTCGCTCTACGCCACCGCCACGGCGATTGAGGGCGCACTGGCCGAGCATCTGGAGATGGTGCTGGCCTGGGCTGCTGCGCTGAGTGGCAGTGCGGGCCGCTTCCGGGGCTACCGCGTGGTGGTCCAGTGCCGCATCCTGGCCGCGCAGCCGACCACCGAGGAGCGGGCGCAGGTGATAGCCGAGCAGGGCGCGGGCCTGAGAAGCACCGAGAACGCCATGAGTGAAATCGGGGTGGAGGACACCGACGAGATGCTGGAGTCCGTCCGCAAAGAGCAGGAAGAGAAGCTGAAGCAGGGTCAGGCCGCAGCCGAAGCGCTGGCTGGGATGATTGACCCGCCCAGACCGCGTGCGCCGGTGACAGCCGATGCCACCCCATGATGCCCTCGCCTTCTGGCAGGGTGAGGCCGAATCCGCCCTGTTGCCCCTGCTCGCCGCCATCCATGCGGCCCTGGCAGCGGGCGGTGGGCCGCCGGAGCGTCTGCTCTCGCTGCTGGCCCTGACCGCGAGCCTGCAAGCCCAGGCCCCGGCGCGTGAGGCGTTTGGGGAGACGCTGGCGGGGTTGGTGCGGGTGGAAACCCTGCCCGCCCAGGCGCAGGCGGTGGCGGTGGGCCTGAGCCTGCCGCGCGGTCAGATGGTGGCCCAACGGGCTGCGGAGGTGCTGGCCGGGCGGTCTGCGGCCTTTGTCAGCCCCTACGCCCGCCTCGCCGCTCAGATATTGGTCTGGGATGCCGCCCGCGAGGGTGCCCAGGCCGGAGCGGTGCAGGGCGGGGCACGGTTCAAGACATTCATTCGGGTCAGGCCAGCACAGGAGCGCAGGGCACACAGCTCGCTGGAGGGGCTGACCATCCCCGTAGATGACCTGTACAACATCGGCGGCACGCTGGCCTACGGGCCGGGTGACGAGCGGTTGCCCTGGTCGGAGCGGGCGTTTTGTGGGCACATTCTCAAGTTCAGTAGGAGGTGACAGGGATGGCAGAGGAAGGAAGAGGCGGCGGGCGCGGGCATCCCGTGCGAGGAAAAAATGTCGCCGGGCAGTACCGGGCACTGTTTGCCAAGGGCCTAATGAGAAGCGCGACCAACTCGAAAGGGAAGCGGCGCGTCATCTACTCCAGGCACGGAGAGAAGCACTTGGGCAGTCGAGCGGGTCGTTTATTGGGCGCTGCCCGCCAGCTCTCTAAGTTTGAGCATGGCGAGCGTGGACAGGGCCTTATTCACGCCATAGATGCCACTGCGCGGGCGCGCTCTGAGCACAAGCCAGGGTTTTTTACTCGACAGGCAGCATCGGCGCGGCGCCTGGTGGGGATCAAACCCAAGAAAGCTGACCAGTTGGTTAACCGCCTTGGCGGCCATACGCTTCGCTACCGACTTGGCGAGAGCCACGATAAAACGCGGAGGCTTGCACAAGAGGCGGGGCGGCCTCGGGTTGAGCACGCAGGGAGTATTGCCCGCCGTCTCAAGCGTGCGGATACGCCTGACCTCTTTGGCGGCTCGCGCCTTACCCAGAAGGCGTCTGCGCATTCTCTGCGCATTCAGGGTGCTCTGAGGAACCCCAATCTCTCTGAACATGCGCGGCGCCGCGCAAAGCAATATCTCAAGGCCTACGGCGACCTGACCTAATCCTTTGGCTGGTCACGTGACCGTAAGTCCAGTCCAAACCCCTGAGCGCACCCCAGACCATGACGGTCACGCGGGTGCGCTCGCCCATTCACCCCGGCATGACGCCGGGCGCAGCCCTGGAGGCTCAGAACCATGAAATCAAAAGCCGTTTTCTTGAACACCGCAGGAGGCGACCATGAGGCCGCCTTTAACGCCCTGTACGACGCCTACAGCGCCAGCCAGACCGCCCTCACCGAGGCCGAGAGCAACGCCGAGGCCAGCGACAGCAACAGCATCCGCACCCGCGTGATTGCCAAAGCGCTGGAGCCGCTGGCCCAGGCGCTGGGGATCGAACTCCCCGCCCCCGGCAAACGGCCCGCTCAGGACGCCGCGCAGCAGATTGCCGCACAGGTGGCCGAGAAATTGGAGGGCCTGGAGGCGCTGGAAGCCGGGCGGGATGAGGCGCTGGAGCTGCTGGCCGCCGCTGGGCTGGACCTGGAGGCGCTGGAGGGCGCAGACAGTGACGATGCCCGCTCTAAGGTGGTCGAGGGCTGGCTGGGCAATCTGGACGCCCTGCTGGACACCGCCGAGGGCGCCACCGCCGAGCTGAGCGCCTACCGTTACGCCACTGAGCATGGCCTGGACCCCCAGGCGCTGCTGCTGACCAAAGGCGTAGAGAAGCTGCGGCAGGTGGAGCGCGAGCGACAGGAAAACGGAGAGACGGTGAAAGAAACCGTCTGGGTGGTCGGTGAGGGCGATGACGCCCCGCTGGCCGCCGACCACTTTAAACCCGTGCTGGGGGCGCTGAAGCGTGAGCAGAAGCCCACCGAGCAGGGCACCCGCTGGGTGAGCGGGCAGGAGAGCCGGGAGGCCGCCAACGCCGGAATTGCCACCCAGACCGAAATCATCACCGCCAAGGGGCAAGACCCCGCCTACGAGATTTAAGGAGCCAGGACATGCCTGCAATTACCCTCAGCCCCCGCGCTGGCGTAGACACCAACAGCGCCATGTTTGCTGTTCAGGCCACCACCGGCTTCCGCGTTGGGGAGGACATTCCCGCCGGCAGCCCCTGCGAAATCCGCGCCGTGACGGGCGGTTACGCCATCTTCAAACTCGCCGCTGGCGCGTTCGCCGGCATTGCCCCCCGCGCCGCCAAAGCCGGTCAGGTGCTGGCGCAACCGCTGACCCTGTACGGCGTCGGCGTGCGCTTCCGCGCCTCCGAAACCCCGCTGACCGCTGACGTGTACTACGTGGGCACCGGCGGCACCATCAACGACGCCCCCACCGCGCAGGACGCACGCGGGGCCTTCATCCGCGTGTCCGAGAACGACCTGCTGTGCGTCGCTCAGGGCAAGCTCGCTTAAGGGGGGGCTGAATCATGGCTGAAAACTACAAAGGCGTTACCGGCACCTACACGCTGGACTACCTGAAGACCATCACCAACAAGACCGTGCGCGAGTTTGGCATGGAGGACGTGGCCGCCGCCGTGAATGCGGAAATCGCCGCCCACAACGCCCAGCTGGTCGAGGGTCTGCGCGATTACGTGACCCCCACCACCAAGCGCGAGATGCCCGACGCCACTGGCCAGATGCTGACCGACGAAATGGTGCTGGCGGATGAGTTCGGACGCGCCCCCACCCAGGTGGAAAGCAAGCCGGGCCGCATCGGGCTGCCGCTTGAGCGCTACAAAATCGCCAAGGGCTTCACCACCGACTTCCTGACCACCGCGAGCGTGGCCCAGGTCGCCATGCGGACCCGCGAGGTGGAAGCCGCGCACATCAAGCGCATGACCCGCAACCTGCGCGAGGCGCTGTTCCGCCCGGTCAGCTTTGACTTCACCGACTACCGCGTGGACGACATGGTGCTGAAGGTCAAGCCCCTGTACAACGGTGACGGCACCGCGCCCGTGAACGGCCCCGCCGGTGAGAGCTTTGACGGCGCCCACAACCACTTCATGACCGCGCCCGAGTTGACCGCTGACGCTGTGGACGCCCTGATTGAGAACGTGGCAGAGCACGATGACAATGCGGACGTGGTGATTCAGGTGTCCCTGGCTGAAGCCGCCGCCATTCGCGCCCTGCCCGGCTTTGCGCCCATCATGGACGCCCGCATCGAGCAGGTGCCCAACGGCCAGATGGTGGCCCGGGGCAGCCTGAACACCGGCAACATCAAGAACCGCAAAATCGGCTACTACAACGGTGCCGAAATCTGGGTCAAGCCCTGGGTTTACAGCGGCTACCTGCTGGGCCTGAACCGCAACGCCGCCCAGAAGGTGCTGGGCCTGCGTGAGCCGGAGGAGCAGAACCGCCGGGGCCTGCGCATCGTGGCGACCAACATCGCCTACCCCCTCCAGAGCGAGAACTTCGAGGCCGAGTTTGGCTTTGGCGTGCTGAGCCGAGGCGCCGCCGCCATCCTGCAAATCACCGCCGGGGCCTACGAAGACCCCACCGCCAAGTAAGGAGTGTGGCCCATGAGTGACGTCAAGTTTATCCGTGCAGGCCGGTTCGTCTCTCCCACCGGGGAAGACCTCGGCCCAGCCACTGCCAAGGCGGAGGCCAGCGCTCAGGAGGATGCCCCCACCCTCCGCACGGGCGACCTCCCCGGCAACTTCGTCGGCATCGCCAAACTGCGTGAAGGCGACGTGACCACCTACGAAGCCCTGCGGGCCAAGGACAAAGCGGCGCTGGTCGACCTGGGACTGACGGCTGAGCAGGCGGACAGCGCCCTCGCCAAAGCCAATGACCCGGTGAACTGACATGACCCAGCCCGCCCGCACCTATGACGAGTCGCTGCTGACGGTGATTGACCCCGCAGACCGGGAATTTTCTCGGACGTGGGTTCGCACACTGCTGCGCGACAGGCCCGAGGTCAATCGGGGCGGGCTGCCGCTTGGCCCCGGCCAGCCCACCCGCCCCAGTGAGTCGACCTGGCCTGAGTACAGCCGTACCGACCAGGAGCTGAACGCGGCACTGGAGCTGGACGCGGCCTTTGACCCGGCGGCCAACCCCCCGGCGAAGTATTACCGCCCGCACTTCACGGCGGCGCGGCTCTACCTCGGCGACCCGGCACTCTGGAAGTCCCGAGCGGTGGACGGCTCCAGCGAGAGCAGGCGCGACAGCCAGGAAATCGTCAGTGCGTGGCTGGCACAGGGTGCAGCGCTGGACAGCCTGATTCCGGTCAAGCCCTTGCCGCCGTTCGAAGCGGTGGCGGGGACGACTGAAGCCGGAAAGGTGGCTCCAGAGCGGCCCACAACGGTTGTGGTCCGCACCGGGCCGGGGTGGTAGGCGTGACCCTCTTCAAAGACCTCAAACGCCAGCTGCGCGACCTGCAAAACCCGCAGACGCTGCACGACCTGCACAACATCGCTGGACATGCTACGCATGAGCTGGTGCTGGAAGGGTTCCGCTTCGAGCGCGACCCTTACGGCGTGCCCTGGCAACCCACCCGCCGCCGAAACCCAATTTTGCAGGACACCTTCACCCTGCGAAACGGCATCGCGTGGCGGGCCGACAGCCGGGGCGTCACCGTGCAGACCTCGGGCCGCGCCAACGCCTACGCCGCCTACCACCAACGCGGCACCCGCAAGATGCCCCGGCGCAAGTTCGTGCCGGACTCGGGGGAGTTGCCGCTCGCCTATGAGCAGCGGCTCCGCAACGACTTCGGCGAATACCTGCGCCAGAGGTTCGGCTGATGGAAACACTCGCGCAACAGCTTCAGGACGCGCTGGGCACTGGCGTCGCGGTGTATCTCGGTTCCGAGTACCTCGACCGTCAGCCGCAGCTCCCGCTGGTCATCGTGCTGCCCGGCAGTGTCCGCTACGACGCGCCGGACGGCTCGGTGGCGGACGCGCTGGCGATGGGCACGGCAGAGACGACGCTGGTGTGCAAGGCCGTGACCTTCGAGGAAGCCGCCCTGCTGGCCGACCTCTGCTACGCCGCCATCGGCCCGGGGAAGCCCGCCACCTCGCGGCTGCGCTCCGAGACGTGGGGCGACTACACGGTGCGCGTGGCCGACCTGACCATCACGTTCCCGGCCGTGCTGACCCGCAGCGACATCACCCGCGTGCGCGTGGCCCACTTCACGCAGCTCGCCCAGTTCATGGACACCCCGGAGGTGGTCCCTGATGACGAAACGTACCGCCCAAACGGAGAAACTCAGTTTGTCGAATCCGACTGAGCCGACCCCGACCCCCGACCCCCGCGCCGATGCGCCCGCCCCTGCTCAGGACGGCGGGCGCGTGCCGTTCGAGACGCTGCTGACCGGACTCCCCGGGTGGCAGCAGGCGGCCCTCCGCGCCTCGACCAACTGGCCCCAGGGCCGCGAGGTGACGCAAGGCGAATTCAAGGCAGCTCTTGAGGCCGCCACCGGCGAGGTGATCAAGTGACCGCTCTCTCCCGAGTCAAAGTCACCTTCGAGGACTACAACCTCGGTCTGGTGCCCCCCATCAGCGAAGCGCACGCCAAGATCGGCGTGGCCGCCGCTGGCCCCCTCACGCCGCAGTGGATGACGCGCGGCTCGCAGGCCCTCGACGCCTACCAGGGTGGCCCGCTGGCCGGCGCCTGCGCGGTGGCCCTGCTCGAAACCGCCCCGGTGGTCGGCGTGCGCGTGAACGCGACGACCCAGGGCACCGTGTCGGAAGTGACGAAGGTCGGCACTGGCGCCAGCGTCATGACCACGGGCGGCACCGTGAACGACGCCTACAGCCTGACCCTGCGCGTGACCCGCAGCGGCACCGCGACGGACGGCCTCGCGGCGGTGGTCGTCAGCACCAACGGCAACGACGGCCCCGAGCGCAGCGTGCCCGCCTCCGGCACGCTCGACCTGACCGGCACCGGCCTGAGCGTGACCTTCGGCGCGGGCGGCCTGACGGAAGGCGACACCTACAGCCTGACCACCACCGCGCCCGCCGCGACGGTGGCCGACATCATCACGGCGCTGGAAACGCTGCTCGGCTCGCGCCCCGACCTGCGCTTCGTCCACATCCTCGGCGCGGCGACCCCGGCGCTGGTGGCCGGTGTGGACGCCGTGCTGACCGAGCGCGAGACGCGGAACTACTACGTCCACGCGCTGCTCGAAGCCCCTGCCATGACCGACGGCGAGCGCATGAGCGACTACCTCAGCCGCGTCAGTGCCCTGTTCGCCAACCTGACCAGCCTGCGCGTGGCGGTGGCCCTGGACGGCGGCGCGGTCTACAACCCCATCACCCGGCAACTGGAGCGCCGCAGCAGCGCCTGGAAGCTCAGCGCCCGCCGCGCCACCGTGCCGATTGGCGAAGCGCCTTACCGCGTCCGCACCGGGCCGCTGCCCGCGATGGGTGCCCTGGCCTTCGATGCCAACCTCACGGGCAACGTGGGCCGCTTCGCTGCCCTGCGCACCTACGACGGGCGCGAGGGGGTGTACCCGGCGTCCTGGCCGATGCTCGCGCCGAGCGGCAGCGACTACGACGAGGTGCAGCAGCGCGAGGTGATCGACCGCGCGGCCACCATCGGCTATGTCTCCGCGATGGACTACCTGGGCGACGACGTGCCGGTGGACACCACGACCGGGCGCATTCTGGAAACGAAGGCGCTGGCGATGGAGACCTACCTCGAAGGCCGCGTCCGGGCGGGACTGGGCGGGGAAGCCTCCGGCGTGCGCGTGCGCGTGGACCGCGAGGGCAACATCCTCAGCACCCGCAAGATCACCTTCGTCCTGAGCGTGATTCCGCTGGGCCACATGAAACACATCGACGTGGTCGTGGGCTTCACCAATCCGATGCTGGCGGCCCTGGCACCGGCGGCCCCGGTGGAAGCCGCCGCCGCGCCCGCTGCGCCGAAGGGAGCGTGACGTAAATGCCCAAGATCGACACCAAAAACCCGCGCCTCACCTTCGCCCGCATCAAGATCGAAGTGGACGGCAAGGAAATCCTGGCCCGGTCCATCAGCTACGGCGACAGCATCGAGCGCAGCGACATCGAGGGCAACGCCCGCATGGCGCTGGGGGTCAGCGACGGCATGTACAAGACCGACGAAGGCGAACTCACCGTCTACGCCGACGAGTACGCCGAGATCGTGGACGCCTTCGGTGACAAGTTCTTTGAAAAGGACTTCGATGTCAGCGTGGCCTACGAGAAGCTCGGCAGTTCCAAGCTGACCAAGGACGAGCTGATCGGCTGCCGCTGGACCAAGCGCGGCGTCAGCGACGAAACCGGCGGCGACGCCCTGACCCGCACCCTCGGCTTCAAGCCGCACTACATCAAGATGAACGGGAAAAACCCGCTCTCCAAGATGCCGGAAGGCGCGAAGTAACCCACCCCTAAACGTGCCGGGAGTCGCCCAGATTCCCGGCCTGGACACCTTTTTCCCAATCCATTTTCGGAGGCATCCCCATGACCCAGGAACAGCAGCAGCCCCAGCCCACCCCCACCGACACCTTCGCGGGCCTGACCCGTGCCCAGGTCGCCGAACTGCGCCGCACGCACGGCGTCGAGCGCGTCAAGACCCTCAGTGCGCCCACCGCCGCCGGTCAGCGCCTGCAGGTGGTGGTCCGCGCCCCCAGTCGTGACGAATACGACCGCTACGTGGAAACGCTCGCCAAGTTCAAAGAGCGCACCGCGCAGGCCCTGAGTGCCAACCGCACACTGCTGATGAGCTGTCTGCTCGCGCCGGACGCGGCGGCGGTGGCGGTGGCCCTGGACGCGCAGCCCGCGCTGGTGGACAAGCTGGTCGAGCCGGTGCTGAGCATGGCGGGTGCGGACGCGGAGGTCCGCGAAGAGACGTTTTGAGGCCGACTGGCAACGGCTGGTCGCGCAAACGAAGGATGGGGGGCTGAACCTCGCCGCCGAGTGCCTGCTCGCCTACCAGTTTCAGGAGCGCGAGGACGGGCGGCCCAGTGACCGGGCGCGGCTGGGGGCCTACTTCACGGCGCAACAGATGTTGATGCAGCGGGCGTTCATGACGGCGTTCGGCAAGGGACGCTAGAGCAGATCGAGGCCAAGCAAGGCCGCGTTGAGGTCGGGAGAGCTGAAAATCTTCCATTTCCCCGCCTCTTCCGACACCTGAAGCCCAACCGTGACCTCTCGCATGGGCGCCGTCGGGTCGGTGATCTGGTTGAGGATGAACATGGTCCCGCCGTTTTGCTGCGTGATGATGTTGCGGGCCACCGTGGTCATATCCACGGTCTTCACGCGCACCGGGACCAGCGTGGTGCCCTGACGCCCCGCCTGACGCTTCCCAACCGTGTACTCCATGCGTTCCCAAAGGGCCTTTCGAATGGTCCGCACGTCCTCGTCGCCATTCACGAATGAATCAATCGCCTCCACTGATTCTCCGGAGTGCAGGTGCCCGGCGGCGGTGGGGAGATCAAGCGTCTGCACGGAGCGAAAAAACGCCTGAGCGGTGGCCTCGGGCGAGCGCCCCGCCTGCTGACAGCCAGCGAGTAAGGCAGAGGCGAGCAGAAGGGCACGTTTCATGCAGTTACGCATACCACACCAGGGGGTGAATCATGGCCGGAGCCGTACAGTGGACGCTACAGCTCGTTGACAGACTGACCGCCCCCGCCCGCAACGCGCAGAAGCGCCTGGAGCTGGTCGAGAAGACCATCAAGCGTGTCGAGGCGGCGACCCGACTTTCCGGCGGTGCCTTCGGGGGCTGGGCGAAGGCCGGGGAAAACTCCGCCCGCCGCGTAGACGCCGCCTTCAAGCGCGTGCAGAACCGGGTGGGGCAGACCCAACAGGGCTTTCAGGGGCTGACGCAGATGCTGGGCACTGCGGGGTTCGCAGTAGCAGGCGTGGGCTACGGCGTGGGCTACGCCGGAAAGTCAATCGTCGATGCCGCCGCCTATAAGCAGAACCAACTGCTCAGCCTCCGGGGAATGATGGAGGGGGACGCCAGCCGGGCCGCCAAGCTGTTTGAGGATGCTCAGCGGTTTGCGGCGGCCACGCCCTTCACCACCCGCGAGATTCTGGACGCCACGCGGCAGTCGGTGGCTATCGGCTTCGACCCCTCGCAGGCGATTCCCCTAGTCGAGTTGGCCGGGAAACTGAGCGTGGGATCGGGCAAGAGCATGGATCAGGTCATGGAAGCCTTCGCCGCGCTGCGCGGTGGCGACTTCGGGCAGGCGTTCGGGGTCGGCCAGGGCTTTTCCAACCTCAACATCAGCCGAATGGCGCTCAAGGCGGCGGGCCTCAAGTTCGGGGCCAATGGCGAGTACAAGGGCACCATTCAGGAGGGCATCAACGCCGTCAGCAAGATCATCAACAAACAGTACGGCAGCGCCCTCAAGGAGCAATCAAGCGCCCTGAGCGGCCTCGCTTCCACGCTCGCCAGTCGGCCCGAGGAATTGTTCATGTCGCTGGTGGACAGCAAGGGGTCGAGCAGGGCGCTCAAGCCGCTGCAAGACTTCATGGCGAACCTTGCGGAGTTGACCGACTTCAGCAAGGGGCCGGGTTCACGGATTCAAAAGCGGTTCGAGAAAAGCATGACTGGACTGTTCGGCGCCGTGTTCAACCCGCTGGCCGATGCGACGGGCGGGCAAAAAGGCGTGGACACCATCAACCGCATTCTTTCCAAGCTTGACGATTACGCGACGTGGTGGGAGCGCGAAGGCCCCCGCGTCATTGCGAACGCCAAAGGCTTCGGGGAGGGCCTCGCCGCTGGCGTCAACACAGCCCTGATTCCCGTGAAGCTGCTCGGCGCCAGCCTGGACAAACTGGACCGTCTGACCGGCGGTGAGGGCAGCGGCGGCATGGGCAAGGTGCTCGGGTTCATGGTCGGCGCGGGTGGCGTGGCGTGGCTCGCCAACCTGCTCAGCTTCGGCATGATCGGCAAGCTCGGCATGAAAGGCGGGCAGATGCTGATCGGAGCAATGAAGACCGGCATCAGCCGAGCAGGGCAGGCCATCCTCGGGCGCTCGTGGCTGGCCCGCACCTTCATGGGCAGCGTGCGCGGCGGTGGCCTGCTGGCGGCGCTGGGGCTGAAGGGCCTCGGCCCCAAACTGCTCGGGGGCCTGAAAACCCTCGGCCCCCGGATGCTCGGCTGGCTGGGCCGCCTCGCGCCGCTCGCGGCCCGGTTCGCGCCCTGGCTGGCCCGCATCGGCGCCCTGTTCGCAGGGTTGTCCAACCCTATCGGCTGGGTGGTCACGGCGGTGACGGCCATCGCGGGCCTCGGAGCCATTCTGTACCGCAAGTGGGAGCCGTTCCGGGACTTTATCGACGGCCTGGGCGACGGCTTCCGCAGCGCCGCCGACTCCGCCGTGCGGTGGTTCCAGAGCATTCCCTCCCGACTGGCTGGCCTGGGGGCCACGCTGTACGAAACCCTGTTGCCTGACTGGGTGCGTGACGGGCTGGCCCGCATCGGCGTGACCCTGCCTACCCCGCAGGTGGTGCAGCAGGCGGCGGCGGCAGTGCCCACCGGGCCGCAGCCCAAAACGCCGCCACTCACCCCCACGGGCGCAAATGCCTCGGTGTCGGCCCTGACCGGCGTGGCAGAGCGGCTCGGCATCGACCCGCAGGCGCTGCTCGCGGTGGCGTTCAAGGAAAGTGCGCTCAACCCGGCAGCCGTCAACAAGGCCAGCGGCGCGAGTGGCCTGATTCAGTTCCTGCCGTCCACGGCGCGGGGCCTGGGCACGACTGCCGAGGCGGTGCGCCGGATGTCGCCCACCGAACAGGCGCCCTACATCGAGCGTTACCTGCGCGAGGCGGGCGTGCGTCCTGGCGCGAGCCTTGAGCAGGTCTACGCCGCCGTGTTCGCGGGCAGCGCCAGCAAGACGGGCCGGGTGCTCTACACCACTGCCGACGGCAGGGCCTACAGCGACAACAAGGGGCTGGACCTCGACGGCGACGGCAAGATCACCAGCATGGAAGCGGCGCAGTCGGCGGGCAATGCCTGGGGCAAAGCGGCCCCGACGTTCGCCCCGAACATCACCATCAACGCCTACGGCCAGTTCTCGCCGCAGTTCGCCCAGGACGTGGGCGCAGCGGCAGGCGGCGCGGTGGGCAGCAGTCTCAACCTCTACGCCATCGAGCAGGGCGTGGGCACCCCCGGAGGTGGTCCGCAGTGAGCAGCAGCCCCATGACCGCCGCGAAGCTGCACGACGACCTGGTGCTGCTCGACGGCGGCAAGCGCTGGCCGGTGCCGGGCGCCAGCATGGTGCGCGTGACCATGAGCGCCAACACCGACAGCCAGGAACTGCCCGCCGACGGCAAGGCCGTGACGCAGCTCAACGAAGCGACGGGCGAAGTCGAGGTCAAGGTCACCATGTGGACCCCGGCGCAGTGGGACGCCTACCAGAGCCTGCTCGCCCACCTGCGGCGCGGCACGAAAAGCGGCCCGGCGGTGTTCACCAGCACGCATCCTGAAATCCGGGGCCGGCGCATCAAGCGGCTGTACTTCGTGAGCGAGGAGGGCGGCGGCTACAGCCCCAAAGGGGGCTACTCGGCCACCCTGAAATTCTCCGAGAAGCTCAAGGAAAAGGACAAGGCGACGGCGGTGGGCGACGCCGGGACCATCACGATTCCGGGCGGCGGCGCGAGTGGCGCAGGCGGCACCCCTGGCAACTGGGGCAGCGGCGGCACCACCACGGCGGCGGGGCAGGCGTCGGCAGACTCGATGCTGCGTTCGCTGGTGGCCCCGCCGGTGCCCCTGACTGGGGGCAACACCACCGCCACGCCCGGCTTCTGCTCGGCCTCGGTGCGGGTGCCCGCAACGGCGGCGGGTGTCCCTGCGGCAGTCTTCGGCGCCAGCGCCCGGGCCACCGAAGCCAACGCCAACCGCATGGGCCTGGGTCGCCCCTGGCAGCCCGGCGTGACGCAGGTGGGCGACATGATCGGGTTTGCCAACGACCCCAGCGGGTACGGCCACCTCGGTACCGTCGTCGGCTTCGACAAGAAGGACGGCATGCCGCTGGTGGCTGGCAACAACCTCGTGACCTACCGGCAAAAAGGCGGGCGATTCGACGGCGCGGGCCGACCGATTGACCGGCACATCGACTCGCGCGGCGTGGTCCGGCTCGATCAGCTCACCACGCCGAAGAGCCAGCCCACAACCATCATCCGACCCGGTGGCTGGGGCGCAGCACCGCCGAAGCCGAAGCCCCGGCCCATTGGCCCAGTGGCCCCGATTCCGCAGGGGATGCCGAGCCAGAACGTGCAGCCGCCCGCGCGCTGAGTCCTTTCCGCCCACACAGGAGGCCCCATGCCCCTACTTCAGATTTCCGGCATCCCTGCGGGGCCGCCCACGCTCATCATGCACCCGCTCAACGGCCGCCCCACCGCCAGTGTCCGCCTCGGCGCAACCGAGGTGCCCTGGCAGCCGGGCGACCAGGTGCAACTGCGCTTCGACCTCGAACAGGACTCGCCCCCGGATTGCCTCATGACCGTCGTGCGCGTCGGCCTGAGCGGGGGCTTTCTCTCTGCGCAGCTCGTCGGCGGCACGGGCGGCCTGGGCAAGGACATCGCGGCCAAGTGGTATCGGGACATCCCAGCGGAAACCGTGCTGCGAGAGATTTTGCAGGAGTGCGGCGAGCAGGTCGGCGAGTTGAACCTGCCCGGCACCCTGCCGGCATGGACCCGCCCCGCCGGTCCCGCGCACGAGGCGCTGCGGGCGCTGATGATGCGTTACCCCGACCGCATCTGGTGGATGGACCATGAGGGGAAGGTTCACGCCGATGTTCCGAAGTGGGAACCGTTTGACCCGGAGCTTCCCTTGGAGGAGTACGACGCCGCCCAGGGCCTGTATGTGGTGCCCTTTACGCCCCAGCTCACGGCCAACCGGCACGTCACCATGACGCGCGGGGAAGAGAAGGTGGAAAAACGCGTCACCCGCGTGGTCCACTCCATCACCGAAGTCTACGACTACCCGAAAAACCGCCTGCGCTTGCGCTCCACGGTCCACACGGGTGACGGGAAGGATCAGGGCATCGCGGGTCTGGAAACCGTCACGCAGCAGGCCACCCGCTGGACCGACTACTGCGGGCTGTACGCGGCGCAGGTGCTGCGGGACCACGGCAACCACACCCTCGACCTGCGGCCCGAGCATCCGCTGATGCCCGACATGACCGAGGTGCGGCTGCTGCAGCCGATTGCCGGGGCGAAGGTCAAGCTCAAGGCCGGGGCGACAGTCATGCTGGAGTTCCAGGCGGGCGACCCGGCGCGGCCCGTCGTGACCGGCTACGCAGCGGCCAGCCTCGAACGGTTCGAACTGGTGACCGGCAAGGGCCAGGGCATCGTGATCGACGACGACCGGGGACAAAAGTCGCCGGACGACGCCGAGTACATGCGCCCCCATATCAAAGTGCAGGACGCTGCCGGGCAACTGGTGGAGCTGTGGGCCGAAGACCGGAAAGAGTGCATCCGGGTCCGGGCGAAGGCTGGGCACGAACTGCTGATGGACTCCACGAAACTCGCGGAGAAGGTGTTCCTGCGCGACATGGCCGGCCAGGAACTGCTGATGGATTCCGCGAAGGGCAGCGTGCGGCTCAGCGGCCTGGGTGGAGTGCTGGACATCCTCAAGGGGGGTGACGTGACCCTGAAGGCCAATGCGAATCTGAACCTCCAGGCGAGCGGCAGCGCCACTGTGAACGGGGCGCGCATCAGCGTCGGCGGCGACACCCCGGTGGCCCGCGTCGGTGACACCGTGCAGGTCGATCCCGTCACCCACATCGGCACGATCACCAGTGGCAGCACGAAGGTAGGAAGCGGCTGATGGGCCTCCTGCACCCGCTGACGCAACTGGGGGCCAAATCCAGCCTCTGGGAACTGGTGGACCTCGGGCAACAGGTGGCCGGGGAGTTGGGCATTCCGGTCCCGCCCGAAGTGACGAAGATGCTGGACAAGCTGCCGAGCATCGCAGACGCGGTGGGCAGCGGCGACCCGCAACAGCTCCTGGGGCTGGTGGGGCCGGACATCGCGCAGGCGCTGGGGGCGCAGCTCGACGACCCGGTGCTGCAAAGCCTCGTGCGCGGTGATCTGGAAGGGGCGAAGGATTCTCTGCTCTCCTACGCGGGCAACCTCGTCAACATGAAACTAGACCTCGGCAGCCAGCTCCACGAGGCCCTGGGCGACCTGGGCGCCTTGCGGGACATGCGCGGCAAACTCAATGGGCTGTTGGACATCGCCCGTGACCTCCCCGGCGCACTGACCGACCTCACGGGGATGCCCATTCTCGGGGAAGCCCTGGAGCTCCTCGCACAGCACTCGCCCGAGCTGGCGCAGGTCATCCGCATGGCGAGCGAGCAGGCCAGCCGACTGGACAGCCAGATTCGCAGCGTCGAGAACCTCGTCGGGGACGTGACGCGAAAAATCGAGAGCGTGACGGACCTGAGAAGCCTCGCCGAACTCGCGGTCGGGGAACTCGATCAGCACATCGACGGCCTCGGCGACGTGTTCGGGGCCGCGAAATCCATCCTGGGGGCGATCAAATGACCGGCGATAACCTCGGCGTTGACTTCACCCTCCGCAGTGGCCTGGGGAGCGAATTGACTTCCGGCCTGCCCCTCCTCATTGAATCCCTCGCCCGGCGCCTGCGCACCCGCAAGGGCGCCCTCTGGTACGACCCCGACTACGGCTCTTACCTGCCCGAATACCTGGGCGAATCGTTTCAGGACGGGGGAGCGGAGGCGGCGGCCATCTGCGAACTCGACCTCGAAGAAGACCCGCGCGTGCTGAACGCGGATGCGACCGTGGAAGCGGTGCACCTGCGAGGTGTGAGTCTCCGGGCCAGCGTGACCACCCAGACAGGCGTGATTGACCTCGTCATCGAGGCGAGCAGCGCCCACACCCTCTACCCGCCAGAAATCGAGATCACCCCCTACGGAGTGGGGTAGGAGGCTGCATGGCACTATCTGACCTTATCCGCCCACGCAGCCGCGAGCAGGTCGTGCAGCGGATGCTCTACACCCTCGGCGCAGACCCGGCCCTCGGGGCCAACTTCGCGCCGACGAACTACGTGCCCGGCGACCCGCTCAGAACGCTGCTTGAACTTGCGGGCGAGGGCATCAGCGATGTGGACCGACTGGTGGCCGCGCTGGCCGAGGCGGGCTACCTCGACTCCGCTGTGGGCGAGTGGCTCTCGCTGCTCACCGAGTCGCACTACGCCACCACGCGGCAGACCTCGACGTTCGCGCAGGGCCTCGTGCGCCTGGTGGCCTCGCCGGGCAGCGCGGTCGCGGCCCCGGCGGGCCTGATCGTCGGCACGGCCAACGGTCTCAAATTCAGCACCCTCGAAGCCGCTGTCGTGCCTGCTGGGAGCTACGCCGATGTCCCGGTCCGCGCCGAGCAGCCGGGCGCGGCCTACAACGTCCCGGCGACGACCATCCGTATCCTGCACACGCCGCTGCCGGGGCTGGCTGTGACCAACGTGGGCGGCTGGCTGCTCGAGGCGGGGGCCGACGAGGAGGGCGACGAGGCCCTGCGCCGTCGCGCCCGCCTGCGCTGGTCGGAACTCGGCGGCGGGGCCACGCGGGACGCCTACGAGTACTGGGCCTTCACTGCCCACCCCTCGGTGGACCGGGTGCGGGTCCTCGACGAACACCCACGCGGGCAGGGCACGGTGGACGTGGTGCTGTGGGGCACCGGCGGCCTGGGCGACGCGGCGGTAACGGCCGTGGACGCCTATGTTCAGGCGCGCCGCCCGCTGACCTCTGACGTGCAGGTCTACAGCGCGGCGGAGCGGGCCGTCCCGGTGGCCGTCGAACTCTATGCCCCGTTCGGGGACCGGGCGAGCATCGAGGCGCAGGTGCTCTCCGGCCTGAGTGCACTGCAGCGTGAACTGCCCATTGGCGGGACGCTGTACCGCGCGCAGGTGATCGAGGTGGCGATGCTGCCGCCCGGCGTCCTGGACGCGCGAACCACCTTCGCGGACGTGCGCCCGGGGGCGGTGGAGGCGCTGACCCTGGTGCCGCGCGTGAGCTGGCGGGACACCCCGTGAGCGGCCCTGAGCCGTATCTGCCGGCACTGCAACGCCTGATGCGCCTGAACCCGGTGGACTACCAGGATGAGGGCACGCAGCAGCACCTGCGGGCACTGGCCGCGCCACTTGACGACGTGGCTGGCCGGGCTTATGCCGTCGCGTTGGCCCGACTGGTGCAGTACGCACCAGAGGACGCCCTGCTGCAGCTCGGCGCCGAGCGGCGCATTCGGCGCTACCCCGACGAGCCGCTGGACACCTACCGCCGCCGGGTGGCCGGGGCCTGGGAATTCTGGCGACAGGCGGGCACGCTGCCGGGGCTGGTGCTCGCGCTGCGGCAGGCGGGCTATCTCGCCACCGTGACCGAGCACTTCCGTGACCCGGACCCCGCGCATTGGGCTGAGTTCAGTGTGTTCATCTCGCCGCTGTTCGCGCCGACGGGCGGCGGCACCTGGGGCGCGGGTCAGACATGGGGCAGTCCCAACTACTGGGGCTACCGATTGGAGGGCCTACCGTTCGACGGCGTACTGGAACTCATCCGCGACGTGAAGCCCGCTCACGCCCGCCTGCGCCGCCTGCTCTACAGCCCTGGCCGGCACATCTGGGGCGGTACGGACCGTTGGGCGCAGGGCGTAAAAGCACAGCCCTGGAACAGCCCCTGGGGGACGCCGCCCGTGGTTTTCCCGCCGCCGGGAGAGCGCGAAACCCTGTGGGGCCAGGGCCGACCCGAAACCATCTACGAATACGAAGGAGCACCTGCTTATGCCGAAGACCATTAACCCGCCCGCCTACTGGACCGACACCATCGAAGTGCCGCGCGACGGCGAGGGCATTGACGCCGCTGACCTGGAACTGCCGGTCGGCGACACCCTGGGCAACACTAAATTTCTGCGTCAGGCCCTGATCGACCTGTCGCGCGAGGTGGCGAGCCTGCGGGCCGCGCAGACCTCGTTTGTCCTCACCGCGCCCGCCAGTCTCACCGCTGAGCCGGGGCGCACCTACCCCGTGGCGGTGGGCGTCAACCGGCAGTCGGGGTTTACCGGCGCGGTGGACCTCGACGTGCAGAACCTGCCCGCTGGCGTGTCGGCCACTTTCGACCCGGACCCCGCGTCCGGCAGCAGCAGCACCCTGACGCTGAAGGCTGGCGTGGACGCGGTGCCGGGCCGCTATGACGTGCTGCTTACCGGCAGCAGCGGCGGCGTGAGCAGCGGCAGCAAGGTGCTGCTCACCGTGACAGCGGCCTCGCTCGCGCCCCGCTTCGACATGACGACGGCGGGCAGCGCGGTGGTGGACCGGGCGGCAGGAAAAACGGCCACGCTGCCCATCGACATCACGCGCCAGGGCGGGTTCGCGGACGCTATTCAGCTCAGCCTGGTGGCGCCGCCCTCGGGCATCAGTGGCACGTTCAGCGCCAATCCGATCACGGGTGCAGCCACCAACCAGCCCGCAGCGAGCACCCTCACCCTGGCGGTGGGGGAAAGTGTCCCGGCGGGCACCTACAGCATCAACGTGCGGGCGGCGAGCGGGAACCTGGTGGTCACGCGGGCCGTGTCGCTGACGGTGACGGCGCAGGCCCAGGCGGGGGCGCTCAATTTCTACGTCAGCAGCTTTGTGCTCGACGACACCAGCGGCGCCCTGCTCGGTGGCGGCGCCACATTGCAGATTGCGCGTGAGGGCGGCTTTACCGGCCCGGTGCTCGTGCGGGTGTCAGACCCACTCGCCTACGGTCCGGTCGTGCTGATCGACGGGCAACCCTGGCAGGCCACCATCCTCGGGGACACGGCGAGGGTCACGCTCGACTGGTCGGGCCGGGGGTACGACGGCGGTGAAAATGCCATGCGCCGCATTGGCGCGGCGAGCATCGTTCCGATGACCTTCAGCGACGGTTACTCGAAAAACTGGTACTACACGCTGCTTTTCAGTGGCGCGCAGGACGGTCAGCCGGTGATGTCCTTGCTGCCGGGGCTGGGGCCGGTACCACTCGTGCGCGGGCGGGATATTCAGGTCCGCTGGACGGCGGGTTGAGATGACGATGAAACCGATTAGGAAGCCGAAGCTGGGCCGCGCCTGGGACTCGCGCATGACTGAAGGGCTGATCGGGAGCACTCCTGGCTTGCGGGGAGTGCCCCCATTTGACCCCGAACAGGATGTGGACTTGGTGGACGCCCTGAACGAGCGGCTGGAGGAAGGGGAGCGGGTACTCGCGGCCGAGCGGGAGCGCGTGGCGCAGGCGCTGGCCGATACCGCGCAGAACAACGCCGCCCAGAACGCCCGTCTCGCCGCCCTGAACCTGCCCCCCTGGGTTGTGACGGACAACCAACCCGGCTACGTCGAAATCACCCAGCTCCGCGCTGGGGCCGTGCGCCCTGGCACCGTCACTCTGCCGAACAGCGGCATCACACTCGCAACCGTGGAGGTTGATCTCGTATGACCCTACCCCCCCTACCCCAAAGACATTTGCTCCCCGTCGAGGCAGCCGAGGCGCTCGACACCCTGCATGGCGTGGTTCGTGCCGAGCAGGACAAAAACAATCGGCAGACCGCGCAGGCGGTCTCTGACGCCGCCGCCAAAATGGAGCAGGCTCGCGCTGAGGCGCTGAAACTCGGCCCCGTGGACAAGCGGTTTATCAGCACGACCCCCACCGCCCCACGTCTCCCGACTCAGCAGGAGCGGGACGCGGCGGGCGGCGTTTTGGTCGGGTCTGTGCTGACGGCTGAGGGCGCCGTACAACTCGTCTGGTACAACGGCGCGACAGGCGGCTGGGACCTGTATGGCACGCCGAGCCTGACGCCCACCGCCCTCACCTACACCCGCGCTCAACTCACCGCAGGAACCGCGAACCCCCCCGCGCCCGCCACCCGCATCTGGGACGAGCACGGCAGCCTGCGCGTGCGCCCGGCTGCATCGGGCGAAAAGGCGGACCAGGGCATCACGTTCGCACTCGCCGGGGGCCGTATGGCCGAGCGGGAATGGGATGGGAAAAACGTCTACACGAAATGGTACGGGCTGAAACCCGGCGACGATGTAAGCGGCTACATTCCTGCGCTGGCCGCAGTCCCCGAGGACGGCGTGCTGCACTGGACGCCGGGGAAATACGTGCATGGCCTCGCCGGGTACGCAGGCAAGGGTGACAAATACAACCCGCTGCACATCCGGGGAAAAAACAGGTTCACGATGAAAATGGCGGGCGTCACCGTAGAAGCGGCCCTCGACCTGCCGAACACCACCTATTACGGCGGCTGGGCGTTCTATAGCTGTCATCACTACCGCATCGAGGGCTGGCCTGTCTATGACGGACGCCTGGACGTGCGGGACGCACAGCAATTCCATGAGCGCTACCACAACGACCCGGTAACGGGCGTCTGGGGGCCGGACACCAGCAGTCCCAAACGCTACAGCGACCCCGGCTGGGCGCTGCTCTGGCTGGACGGCTGGCGTGTGGAACTGGGGTGCGTGGGGAGTTATCTGGAGGTGGAGGCCCGGCGCTGCCTGATGGACGGCATCCTGACGGTGGGCAACTGCGTTGATACCTACCTGTACAGGTGCGTCAGCAGCGGCAATTTCCGGCAGGGACTCAGCGCAGTCGGGGTAGACGGCCTGACGATTGACGGCGGCATCTATGAACTCACGGGTCAGACGCGGGGGCCGGACGGTCAGCGGCGTGGGACTGCGCCGTTTGCAGGCATTGACCTGGAGGGGGAGGCGCACGGCGGGGCAAACGATACCCCGCTCATGAACAAGCGCGTCCAGATCATCAACAAGCCGGAGTTTCGCTACAACCGGGGCGCGGGCCTGATGGTGCATCAGTACAGCGAGAACACGCAGGTGGAATCAGCGCACATCCACCACAACGACGCCTACGGCCTGAACGTGGACGGGGCGAGCGTGGGCAGTTATTTCGGCCCCGGTGTATTCCTTGAAATGAATGGCCGGTACAAGGGGGCGGGGGCGGAATCGTTCGAGGTCAATTTTCACGGTGCGGACGCGGTCCTGAACGGCGTCATCATCGTGACAGATGCGCAGCGGGCGATTTACGACGGCGAGGGCAAGAAGGGAAAGAAAATCCTCAACGTCACGGTAAAAAGCACCGCGACGGACAACAGCGCAGAGAGCGGCTGGGTGTCCCTGTTCAACCCGGACACGCTGGTGGACGGCCTGACGACAGAGAATGTTGTACCGCCGAGCGGGTATGGCGCGGTTCACGTCGAAAACCTCACCACGGGCGCGATTCGCAACAGCCGGATTCGGACCACGCTGGACACCAATGTACCGGGTCTGAGCGGCAAGGCGGCAAATGCCGCAGGAAACGAGGTGACAGGCTATCGGCGCGGCAAAACGCTGACGGTGCCGAGCCGTGCGCCCGCCGTAGCCTTCAAACTCACGATGGATGAGTCCGGGGAGCGGAAACTGGTAACCGCTGACAGCAGGGAGATGAACCCGATGAAGGCGGAATTGCTGCTAGAGGAGGCGGACGCCTGGACGTACCGCCTGACCGGAGCGCCAGCGGTCACAGCGGGGACCAACCCGCAGGTGCGTTTCTGGGTGGACAACCTCAAGGTGGGCGAATACACTGTGCTGTTCCAGAGCGTCGGCGTGGGGGATGCGGGCGGCTATGGACGTGCCTACCCCGCCCGGATGTATGGACACGCCGTGCACACGGAGATTCCGACTGGGCAAACAACACTCGCTATTAACGTGCTGGTGCGGGTGCTGAGGCGCTGAAGGCTGAACAAGGCCGCACCACCTGACCCCGCACAGTACCGGAGGCCGCAAATGGCGGGCCGTGAGCCTGCGGGCACGGAATGGCGACAACGGCGGACCTGTGGCGGCATGGCGACAGGGGGACGCGGCGCTCATCAGCATCACCGTGCCCCGGAACGTGTTCAGCGTCATCACGGTGACGGCGGTGGTGGAAGTGCGGCGGGGCTGATGAGCACCGCTTGTGACTACTATGTGGCTATGACACCAGAGTACGACAGCAATGCCCTTCGTCTACCCCTCGTCATCGTCGGCCCCGGCGGGCTGGGCCGCGAGCTGCATCAGCTCGTGCGGGACATCAACCGCAGCGCTGGGGGGGCGGAGCCTTGGGACATGGTCGGCTGGCTCGACGGTAACGCAGTGACGCACGGTACGCAGGTGCATGGCCTTTCGGTCTTGGGCGACCTCGACTGGCTCAGAGATCACCCGAACACCTATGTGGTGGTCGGCATCGGCGCCCCGCCCACGCGCCGAAAGGTCGTGGAGAAAATCAAGGCGCTGGGGCATACGCGCTTCGCCACTCTGATTCACCCAACCGCCGTGATTGGTGACGAGGTCGAGATTGGTGAAGGCACGGTCATCTGCGCCAACGTGACCACCACGACTGACTACAAAATTGGGTGTCATGTGCTGATCAACATCATGGCAACGGTGGCCCATGACGACGTGCTTCACGATTACGTGACCATTGCACCCGCTGCTGTCATCAGCGGCAACGTAACCATCGGGGAAGGCACCGACTTGGGAACCAACGCGACGGTCAATCAGGGCATAGAGATCGGTGCCTGGAGCATCATCGGCTCGGGGGCAGTGGTCACCAAGGCTCTGCCCGCCAACTGCACGGCAGTCGGCGCACCGGCCAAGCCTATCAAGAAGCGGCCTGAAGGCTGGCACCTCTGACCTGACCCCACACAGAATCGGGCGCAGTATCGGCCCCCCACAACGACAAAATCACCAGCCCCGGCCCCTGCCCACGCGGGGGCTTTCTTCTGCCCTGCCCCTCACCACGCGGGGCAGGCTTTTTTGACGGAGGCTTCCATGAAACGACTTCTGCTCCTACTCGCCCTTGCCCTCGCCGCCTGCTCTCCCGCCCCCCAGCCTGCCCCGGCGCCCGTACCTGCCCCTCTCCCGGCCCCGGCCCCGGTGCCGACGCCTGCGCCCCCGGCGGCTCAGCCCGCTGAGGAACTGGCGCGGCTCATCAACGGCAGACGGGCCAGCGGAAGCAACTGCAACGCCTACTACGGCAACACCCGGATGTCGGTCCTGCTCTGGGATGCGGGACTTGCACGGGCGGCTCAGGACCATGCCGACGACATGGCAGCGCGGGGATACTTCGGAGACACGCCGGATTTTCCGCCGCTGAATGCGACCAGACGCGCTCAGCGTGCGGGCATCGGCTACGCCTTCTCACACGCCTACCTGACCGGGGACACGGCGGCTCAGGCGTTTGCCCATGCGGAACAGGCCCCCGATTTCTGTCGTGGCGCCTACTTCCCGGACCTCTCCCATGTCGGTGTCGGGCGCAGCGCGGCGGGGTGGGTCGTGATTTTCGGGCAGCAGTGAGGTGCGTATGCGAACACTACTTTCTCTGGCGCTGCTGCTCTCCCTCGGTGTGAGCGCCGCGCCCGCGCCCGCCCTGTGCCGGGTGGAGGCCACCTACGCCCCGCTGTCGCGCCTGAGCAGCTTTGGCACCCTCGTCGTGCGGCTCGTGCCCGGATGCCCGCCGAATGGCACGGCGCAGGTGCGGCTCGGCAACTACGGCGGCCCGGGCAGCAAGGCCACCGGGCCTACGGAAACCCTGAGCGCGTCCCGGCCTGTCGTGGCGTGGGCAGCTCAACCCCACTGGCGCACCGTGCTCTGGCTCGCGAAGTCCGGCAAACCCTATCCCGTCCCGATTAGGAGGTGACTCCGTGAGGTGCACATATGTTAGACGCGCTGAGCGTTTTGACCGTGATCGTCGGCCTGGCGTTCCTCGCGCTGATGGCGCGGTACGTCCTGACCGGCGATCTCAACAAGGAACTGTTGACCGTCCTTTCCTCGCTGCTCGGGGCGCTGATTACGGCGTTGAGCACGCGCAAAAAGGAGCGGCACCCCAACCCACCGCGCGACAGTTCGCAGGGAGGCGAGAATCATGACGCCTGATACATCCGACTTGCTGAGCGTCATCGTTCAGGCCGCCGTCTGGAGCGGTATCGCCGCCGTCGCCTGGGCCGCTTACGGCCTGCGCCGTCGCCAATGCCCCGGCACCGTCGGCGGGTGGAGCGCGGTGCTGCTCGCGCTGACCGTGCTGTACCTGCTGCTCACGGCAGTGGACGTCCCGGGCGTCATGAGCGTGCTACGGAACCGCGTGCAGGACATCCCACAGGTTTCGACGCTCAAAACCGGGCTGTTCGCCGCGTGGTTGTGGGTGCTGCGGTTCGTGCTTGTCCGACTGGCACGGGGGAGGTTGACATGAGCTGGTTTTCGCTCTTCGTCTGGACTGTCTACGCCTACAGCCTCGGCGCCTCGGCGTGGCTGGCGTACCAGCACGCGCCGCTGGTGTTTCCGAAGTGGGGCCACATCATCCGCTGGCTGCCGGGGCTGTTCGTGATCACCTATTACACGCTGAACTGGTTTTTCCCGCACCCGGCCATCAAAGCGGTCCAGGACGGGACGACCGTAGCCCTCGGCTCAGACTTGCGCTTTCAGTCCAGCGTGACTGCGCTGAGCCTGTCGCTCTACATCCTGGCGCGGCGGGCGGGGAGGACGGAATGAGCAACTTCGACTTTGCCGCCGCCATTGCCGCGCGTCCTAGCGGGGCCACCAAGGGGCAGCTTGTCGCGGCCTACGGCGACCCCACGCAAGGTTGCACCCGCACGGGCAAGGGTCGCTTCGAGCCTTCCGCCGCCTTCCGCCGCAACATGGTCAAGATTCCCCTCTCGGAGTTGCCCGGCTTCCCCGACTACGCGGTGCCGGGCACGAAAATCAGTGGCGTGACGTTTCACCGCTCGGTGGCCCCCGTGTTCGTGGCAACGTGGGCAGAGCTTCACAGGCGCGGGCTGACGGGACGGCTGCGCACCTATGACGGAGCCACCACCTACCGTCACATGCTCTGGAACTACAGCAACCCCGTGAGTCTGCACGCCTACGGCGCGGCGATTGACTTTGACGCCCGCTGGAACGGGTACGGCATTCCCCACAACCAGATGCAGATTGACCGGGACGTGGTGAAGTGCTTCGAGGAATGCGGCTGGGAATGGGGCGGGCGCTGGGGCAGGAGCGACGGGATGCACTTCCAGTGGACCGACCCGCTGCCCGGCGTGCGGCAACCGGAATGGCGGGACGCGATGGCGGCGGGTGCACCGCCAAAACAGCGCCCCACACCTGCCCCGCCCCCCGACGCCGTGCCCGGCACCCACTACCTGTACGGGCGCTGCCGGGTGCCGTATCCGAAGGGGCAGCTTGTGCAGGAGGACGCCTACCGCTGGGCGAGCGTGGCGACGGACGCGCAGGGGCGGGTGCTGCTTGGGCCGGACGGACTGGCGCGGGTGGTCCTGTTCGATGATGAACGCGCCACCAAGAAAGGACTGGTGAAATGATGGAACTGTTTCTGGGATTCGTTTCCGCGCTCGGCCCCGCCGGGTTTCTGTTTCTGGTCCTGATGGTGGGCCTTGACCTCGGCTTGACTCAGGTGGTCCGGGACGTGGGGCGCTCCTACCAGCGCAGGCGGCGGCGCCGTGTGGATGAGCAGCGGCGCATGGCGGGGCTGCCGCCTCTGCCTGCCGACGAAGTGCCGCCTCTGCTCGGCGGCGTGGCGGTCATGGCGCTGTCTACGGCCATCGGCGGCGTGCTCGGCGGCGTGATGCTGGCAGCGGTGGCCCCGGTCATCGGCATTCAGGACGGCCCCTGGGCGGGTGTCCTGGCGGGCCTGTTGCTCGGCGCGGCGACGACGGGATTGGTGGGCTACTGGAACCAACAGGCCGAGCGGCGGAACGCGGCGCTGCGGGCCTCGGGTGTGGCCGCGCCTGCCACGCTGCCCCCGGACCTGTTGCCCGAACTGCTCGCAGCCCTGGCAACGGCCCGCGCCCCGGTGGTGCAGTCGCCCTCGCCCTGGAAGGCGGACCCGGCTGAGCCTGTCGTGCTGGCCGACCCCCGCCCGCTGCGCCCGGCCAGTGAGCGCGACGTATACGAAACGCAGCATGACGGCGAGGACTTCTAGGCGCACCCGCTCCCCCCGACGTGGCGCTGACCATTTCGGCGCTGCCGACAAGATGCCCCCGCCCCAGCCGTGAGGCCAGAGCGGGGGGCATCTCTCTGTTCCTATTCCGACAACTGTTGACAGAATACAGGGGAGGAAGTATCCTTATTTCAGGCAAGGGAGAGACCCCGGAAGACGCAGAAAGCGCACGGGCCTGAGCCTAGGAGAGTACGAGATGATGATCAGCACCCACGACACCAAGGCCAAAAACGGCAGCCTGAGTGCCACCGTCAGCATCAGCGGCGGCTACCAAATCAAAGATCAACTCAAGGCCGATGGTTACCAGTTCGACGGCCTGTCGGACTGGCAAAAGGAGATCAGCACCCCCATCGTGAACGCCAAGCCCACCCGGGAAGAAGCCATGACGATGTACGGCGAGCTGGTCAAGCAGGCACGCGCCGAAGCGGCGAAATATGGCATCAGCAGCTTTGAGTGGCCCGACCCCGCCCTCGCCGCCGTCGCCAAACTGTAAGCCCCATCAGGCTCGCCCGGAGCCACAATCCGGGCAGGAGAAAAACATGCAGAAGTACCTACTCATCGACAAATTCAGCGGCTACGAACTGGGCGACGTTGAGGCGAAGGACCAAAAGGACGCTGCCGCCAAGCTGTACGCTCAGCACCCCGGCACCGAAAATAAGACGGACATTGTACTAGCCGTAAACCATGAGCTTGATGGCCTGCCCGACCAGGCAACGGCAAAGCCGGAATACCTCTAATCAAGCAAGCCCCCCGGCCATGAGACGAGGCCGGGGGCTTTTCAATCCACTCCCACCGGAGAGCAGCAGGAGAATCCAAGTATGCCACGCCACCCCCGCCTGACCGACCGCGATATTCCCGAACTCACTGCCCTGGTGCTGCGCCTCGTGCTGCAATCGCCTGACGCCCTAACCGTCAATACGCTGTCCACCGAGCTGGGCGAGAGTCCCCGTCGCATACAGCGCACCCTGACCGCTGCCGAGGCTGCCGGGTGGATTGTCACGCGCACTGGCAAGGAGCGGCGCCTGACGCTGAGCTGAGTCAACACCAAAAGCCCCCCGCTCTGGCCTGTGCCGGACGGGGGGCTTTTTTGTTGCACTCACCACACGCTCGGCTTGTGCCTTGCCTCTCTCGGCGGGGATGGCACCTCTTCTGTCACTGCCACTGACGGCGCTTTGCTGACAGCAGGCCCCCAGTTCAGCTCCTCTTGCCGCACGTCCTCGGGAGGGGAGAGGAGGAGCAATCCGTCGGCGTGTTCGGGTGGCGTGTCGCGCAGGCGTCCGGCCTCGATGACCCCGGCGGCGGCAGCGGCGAGCCATCGGCCCCGCATGGCGCTTTTCTGCTGGTCGGTCTTGCACCCCTGCATTTCCAGCGCCCGGTCCACGTTCTCGCCCATCCACCGCTCGGTGTAGTAGATGCTCTCTCGGCGGGATTCGCCCTCTCTCCGGGTCACACTGCCCTCCTCTCTCTCCGGTCCTGTCTCGCATCCTGCCATGCCCAGCGCAGGCGCTCTCTCAGGCTCGGGCGCTGGCGGTGGGCCTCCTGCCAGCTCATCGCCGCCCGGGTAAACGCCGTCAGGGGGTCCGGCCCCTCTCCTGGCCGTTTGGTGCGGCCCCGGCTCAGCGTCACCGTGTGCCGATGGTCCCGGTGCCGCTCCGGGTCCGAGTCCAGCGTGACGCGCAGGCCGTTGCGGGTGGCCTGGGCGTGCAGTTGCTCATACAGGCCGAGGGTGTGGCCTGCGGTGAGTTCGGCGGGGGTGTAGGTGTCAAGGACCTCTCCCCCGGCGGTGAGTTCGACGCGCTCCACCTCTCCCCGGTGGTCCTGATAGACGAGCAGGCCGGGCCAGGAAAGGGCGAACAGGTCGGCAAGGCGGGTGGGGAGCGGGGTCACGGCTCCACCTGTGGCACTTTGTGGGCAAACTTTGCCTTCCATGCCGCCAGATGCTTCTCAGCAGCGGGGGCGGTGGCTAGCTCGTGGTCATGCCGGATGGATTGCAGGACCGAGAGGGTGACGGCCTGAAAGCCGTTGTTGTACACGGCCAGCCAGCGGTAGTTTTTGCCGTTGGCAAAGCGGCTGGTGCTTTCCAGTTTCAGGCGACCCGCGAAGTCAATTTCACAGCCGTCATCCTTGAACCAAGAAAGGAACATGCCGGACTCCTCCCCGCTCTGCCACAGGATTTCTACGACCTCTTGCTGGTGCTGGAGGTGGTAGTAGCGCTTAATGACCATTCCGAACTGCTCGGTGGCGGTGTCCCACAGCACCAGCCCCGGCTTGATAGGGGGTATGCGGCTCATTCGCGCACCTCCTGCTCGGCGCGGGCCTGCTCGGGGGTGGTGGGGGTGGTGGGGAGGGTCATTGGGGGGCCTCCTGGCATGTTGCCTTATCGGAATCGGGGGCGCGGTAAATCATGGCGGAGTTGTAATTCGGGCCACCACTTTTCACGAAGTAGGCGCAGCCCTCAGCCGTCCAGAGGGTGCGGCCTTGCAGTTTTGATAGGTTGGGGTTGGTGCAGCCCGTGAGCAGTAGCAGGGCAAGAGAGAGCCATTTCACTTCTGGGCCTCCTGGGTGGGGGTGAGGGCGTCGTGAATGAAGCGCAGGGCATGTTGCTGAGCGGCTTGGTATTCGGGGACTCCATGCTCAGGCTCAGTCAGCCTGAGCGCCGTAGATGCACCCGTGAGAGCCTTCCGCAGCCGCTCGCACTCCGCCTCCCGCTCGGCCAGGGCCGCAGCCTGAGCGAGGTAGGCGAGGGCGAGGGCTGGGGCGGCGGCCATGAGCGCGGCGTTGCGGTCCAGCTCACTGTCAGGCGTCCGTTTGCCCTCGCTAAATCCGGGCTGAATGAGCACATACATCCGGTTTGAGCCGTCAGAACCAAGCGCCCAGACGGATTCATGGCCGGACTGCCACTCGCCGGGCGTGATGCCTTCGAGCAGCCCGCGCACCCACTCGGGCGTGGGCATGTTGGGGGTCAGGTCGGGGGTGGTCATGGCTGGGCCTCCGTAGGCTGCTCGGCCTGGGCGCTGGCGGGGGCGAGCAGGGCTTCCAACTTGCCGCGCTTGTGTTCGCTCGGGTCGCGCAGGTAGGCACGGGCCGCGCGGCGCAGGGCCAACAGATCAGCGCGGGCGCGAGCGCCGAGTTGCTGCATCATCTCCTCGGCTTCCTCCTGGGTTTGTGCGTCCTGATGCTCTGCCACCAGCGCGACGGCCTGCAAGACGTGGTCTGTCAGAAAGGTCATGGCGTCGAGGGGGTTCACGAAGGCCAGCACCACCTGCTCGGTGGGCGTGCCTTGTATGTAGGCCAGCCGCTCGTGCTCATCCATGCCCTCGACTGCCGCAACAGCGCGGCCCTGGTCGTTGCGAATCAGCATCCCGCAGGAATACTCGTTAAAGCGCAGCCCCCCCACGCTCACCACGTCATCGGGGTCTGAGCTGCCAAACACCAGCACCGGGCAGTCAAACTCGGCCTTGATTTTGCCCCGCAGGAACTTCGCGTAGTCCATATCACTCATCATCCTTCTCTCCTCCTTGCTCTTGCCCCCGGCCCCAGCACGCGCTGGGGCGGGGTGGGGGTTAGGCGTCTTGCAGGGCTTCCAGCGTGGCCTTGATGGTGTCGGCGTGGCAGGGCAGCGGGGCGCACCAGCAGCAGAGCGCGATGTTTTCGCCCGTCTGGACCCTGCTGATCAACTCGTCCACCATCTCTGCGACGCGATTGCTCAGCGCCGTTTGTAGGCGCAGCCGCAGCCAGCCGTCATAGGCGCTGATGGCGTCCTCTCGGGTGTATCTCGGCATGGTGTAGGGGTTGCCCAGCTCACTGAAGTTCTCGCCGTACTGGGGGCGGTAGCTGCTGCGTCTGCCCACATAAACGGGCGTGAAGCCCTCGGGCACCGGATGACGCACGTTGTGAACGATCACTTGACCTGTCATCTCTCATTCCTCCAATGCCCCAGCCAAACGCCGGGGCAGATGCTCAACTAGGCGGCGGTCTCGCGCACGGTCAGGCGGGCGTCACCGCAGGCGAACACGTACTCGATGGTCAACCCGTCCTGGGTCGTCATGTCGTGCAGCCTGGGGCGGGCGCCGAAGTGCTGCTCGGCAATCAGGCGGGCGCCCTGGCCTTTGCGCTTGCTGGTGACAGGCGCATAGCCGGGGTAAGTGGCGGTGTAGTGGGGGCGGGCGGGCTGGGTCATGCGCGGGCACCAAGCGGGGCAATCAGGGAGAAAAACCGCTCCCAGCCAGCACGGGTGAACTCGGCAGTGAAGGTGCGCCGACCCAGCCAGATGGTGTAGCGAACGGTGTCATTCCCGACCCAGGCGTTATTGGTGCTGCCACCGATACCGGGGTTGTAAATATTCCCGTTGTACGAGCCACTCCCCTGATAGAGAGGGCTTTGCACGATGGCGGCCAATTCCTCCACAGTTTTTGCGCCCCGTTCGGGTGCAGCAAACCGACAAGTAACACTCAGTACCTCTTGCATCCTTCCTCCCTTTGCCCGGCACACCGCAACTAGGCGGCTGGGCTTGATTGCTGCCCTAAGTGTATCAAGGTGTAGCACCTGTGTCAAACGTGCTACACTAAGGGGGAGGTGATACGTTCTGTCAGATATGCCCAGCACTAAGAAGCTCGCCAGCCTCCGCCTAGACCACGACGTGATGGACGAGATTGACGCCGTGATGCTCAGGTTTTACGGACAGATGGGCGGCGTTGCTCCTAGCCGCAATGCTCAGCTTGAGGCGTGGGTCATGGAAGGATTGGAAAGAATGAAAGCCCGCGTGCAAGAGAAGGGGGAGCAAAAAGGATGACCTGCATTTACGCGCTGCTTGACCCAAGAGACGAGAAAATCTACTACGTTGGCAAGACCAAGAATCTCCGGTCACGATACTTTCAACATCTAAAGGACATGACCTATAAGCACGCAAAGGACGGCAGCATTATGGGGCGTAAGAAGGCTTGGTTTGAGCAGCTTCAGGCGGCTGGGCTTGCTCCTGAATTTGTGATTTTGGAAGAAGCCGATGTTGATTGGCATGTGCGCGAACGGTATTGGATTACCCGCTTACGCTCCGAGGGCCATCCACTGCTCAACACCTTTGACGGCGGGCAACCGGGAGGCACTGGCAACCTGCCCCGTGAAGTTCCCGCCTTCCGCTGGTGGCATCCTGAGCGCGGCTTCTACGACCCGCAAGGCGGTGACGCATGACCCCCACCAAACTCCCCGAACTCCTGGCGGCCCTTGCTGAGCGCTTGCCGGAGCGTGTGCAATACCTCCCCGCTGAGGCGATGGCCCGCGTCAAGTTGTGGGGCTGCTGGCAGCGGGTCTATCTGGATGAGACGGGCGACATCGTGACCCATGCCGGGGCGTCGTATCTGGAGCTGAGCCTGCGCGAGGAATGCGACGCGAGAGAGTGGGAGTGGGAGCTTGAGGGCAAGGCTGGGAAAGTTGTCGCTACCGTCTGGAATGGCGCGGGCGGCGCGGAATACTGTCACCTCGGCATTACCCCATCACCCGCTCATGCCCTGGCCTGCGCGATGGTGGCGGCGCTGAGCGGGGAGGAGGAAGGATGAGCGACATTGACGTAACGATTGCCACACACATCATGGGGTGGGGCAGTGTCCACACGAACAAGTACGGCGAACTCTACGCCGAGACGCCTGAAAGCGCCCCGGGCCGGACCCGTTGCCCCCTGTTCACCGAGTCCCTGGACGCCTGCCACCAAGTAGAGAAGCGCCTGATTGAGCTGGGGCTGGACGGGGCCTACCTGACCGCCCTGTACAACGAAGTCGGGAATGGCGGCATTTTCCTGATGCGCCTCATCGCCGCCACCCCAGAGCAACGGTGCCGGGCCATGCTCAAGGCACTAGACGCCCGACCCTAACCCCGCCCCCGCCACAGCCCCCGCGTCAGAAGCTGACAGTCGGTGATAAATTGACCGCAAGAGTCGCCCCGCTTGCCCTCCGGCAGCGTACCTGGGCGGCTCGTTTTTGTTGGGGGGCTGTCAAGTTTGAGAGCGTGCAGCACGGCGTTTTCTTTATCCGCCCCCCGGCTTTAGCCTAGCTTCTTTATGGGGGGCGGAAAAAGGTTTTTGGCGTCTGGGGCGGCGGGAGAGAGGTGTGGCGTACAAGTTGCAGCCACTTGATTGGTCATGCTGCCCGACGGCATGAACAGCCCCGCCTCGAAGCCGGTCAGGTGCGCGAGTTCGTGTTGCAGCGCGTTGACGTTGGGGTCCTCGCCGTACACGTCGTCGCCCACCTCGGCGGTCGCCATCGCCTCGCGCATGGCGGGGGTGGGCCGGGTCACGGTGTCGGAGCGCAGGTCGGCGATCAGCGGCGAGGGAGTCATGGCGCACACGATAGCGGGCGGCCCCCGACGGGCGGCAGAGCCAGAAACCAGCAAATTCGATTAGCACACTTCTCTCGCCGTTGCCAACAACCGTGACCTCTCTAACGGTCCAGTTAAGGTCAGGCTGGGATAAGGTTTATTTTGTCCTCAAACAAACCTCTGCTCGACAGGCCAGACTGCTTCACGTCGGGAACGAAAAACCCGGTCCCAACAGTCCTTCCCGCCTCACAGCGGGGCACCCCATTTCCCGGAGGAAATACCATGACGCAAGCCAGCCTGATCCGTCTGTCCGAACTCAACAACGACGCCCAGTACAACCTCAACGACAGCTCCGTGTACAACCCCGTCGGCGCCACCGCCTACGGCGTGAACGGCGACAAGATCGGCACCGTGCGTGACGCCCTGGTCGAACCCGAAACCGGCCGCATCCGCTACTTCCTCGTGGACGTCGGCGGCTGGTTCAGCAGCAAGGAAGTCCTCGTGCCCGTGGGCTACGGCCGCGTGGACGACAGCGGCGTGTACTTCGACAGCCTGACCAAGGACCAGGTCGGCGGCATGAGCGAGTACCGCGCCGACCAGGCCTACAGCGCCGAAATGATGGACACCGACGAGCGCGTGCTGCGCGGCAACCAGAGCGAAGCCGAGTACCACCAGCGCGCCTACCAGACCCCTGACCGCCTCCAGCTGCTCGAAGAGCGTCTGGTCGTGAACAAGGACCGCTTCAAGGCGGGCAGCGTCCAGATCGGCAAGCGCATCGAAACCCGCCAGGAAACCGTCTCGGTGCCCCTGCAGCGTGAAGAAGTCGTCATCGAGCGTCACGCCGTCACCGATGGCCGCGCCGTCGAAGGCGCCGTGCTGGGCGAAGGCCACCAGACCATGAGCGTGGACCTCGAAGCCGAGCGTGCCAACATCAGCAAGCAGGCCTACGTGACCGAAGAAGTCAGCGTCGGCAAGCGTGCCGTCACCGAAACCCAGCAGGTCACCGAGACCGTGGGCCGCGAAGTGCTCGACGTCAACCAGACCGGCGACGTGCGCACCACCGAAGGCACCGCCCTGACCGACGACACCACCAAGCGCAACATCTGATTCAGGCCTGAGCCTGGGCGGGGGGAACCCCGCCTTTTTTTCTATTCACCGACAGGAGAATGCGACATGACCGGAAGAGACAACGACGAAATGCGCGTGCTGCACGGCAACACTGAAACGGCTGAAACTCGGCAGGCTGAAACCTCACTGGGCGCCCTGAACGCGGAAGGCACCCGCCTGGGTACGGAGAGCGAAGTGGGCCGCCTGCAACTGCTGGAGGAGCGGGCGCAGGTTCAGGTGCTGCGCGAGGGCATCGGTCAGGTGCAGGTGCGCAAGGTGCTGCGCGAACGGCAGGAGATGGTTCCGGTCACCCTGAGCACCGAAGTGCTGGAAATCGTGGTGACGCCAGTTGCACAGGGCGCGGCGGCTCACGCGGCCGCAGGCTCGGTCACCGAAGGCGGCGCCATGGGCCAGGGCGTCAGCCAGATTCTGATCGACGGCAAGCCGCTGCAAGTCGGCCAGTCGTACGAGATTCCCCTGACCGAGGAGCGGGTGCAGGTCGTCAAGCAGGTCTACCCGATCAGCGAAGTGCTCATCCGCAAGCAGGCGCAGAGCACCACCCACCAGGAAACCGTCATGCTGCGGCACGAAGAACTCGAAGTGCTCGACGAGCAGGGCCTGGCGCGGTTCGTGGATGACCTGCCCGGCACCGACGACACCCGGCGCTGAGCAGGTCAGGTGGGTGGAAAGCTCTCCCGGTGGGGGCTTTCCACCCGCTTTTTTGTGCCTTGTTCCGGCTCGCGGGTCGCCGCGTTCCTGTGCCGGAGACGCCCGACCCGACGTGTGCTGGGCCGGGTTGGATAACATGCGGCCATGACACAACCCGGCATCGAGTTGCAGGAACTGATCGCTGCGATGGAGCAGCGCCGCGCCAGGGTCGAAGCGGGCGGCGGCGCCGAGCGCCAGCAAAAGCAGCGTGAGGGCGGCAAGCTCACCGCACGTGAGCGCATCGAGCGCCTGCTCGACCCCGGCAGCTTTCTGGAGTCGTCCACCTTCGTCGAGCACGGGCGCAACCGCTTGATGGACGGCATCGAGGCCCCCGGCGAAGGCGTGGTGACCGGCTCAGGCACCATCGGCGGGCGGCAGGTCTTCGTGTTCAGTCAGGACTTCACGGTGCTCGGCGGAAGCCTGGGCAAGATGAACGCCAGCAAGGTCACCAAAATCATGGACCTCGCCGCCAAGACGGGCTGCCCGGTCATCGGCCTGAACGATTCGGCGGGGGCGCGGATTCAGGAAGGGGTGGATTCCTTAAGCGGGTACGGCGAAATCTTTTACCGCAACGCCATCTACTCCGGCAGCGTGCCGCAAATCAGCGCCATCCTCGGCCCCTGTGCGGGCGGCGCGGTCTACAGCCCGGCCCTGACCGATTTCATCCTGATGAGCCGGGGCAGCAGCTACATGTTCATCACCGGCCCCGAGGTCATCAAGTCCGTGACCCGCGAGGAAGTCACCTTCGACACCCTCGGCGGCGCGGACGTGCATACGCGCAAGTCGGGTGTGGCGCATCTCGCCTATGAGGGCGACGAGGCGGTCATCGACGGCATCAAGGACCTGCTCGGCTACCTGCCGCAAAACGCCCGCGAAAAGGCTCCGGTCAAGCCGACCAACGACCCGGTCAGCCGCCGCAACGAGAAACTGCTCGACATCGTGACGCCTGACCAGCGCCGGCCCTACGCCATGCAGGACGTGGTGCGGGAACTGGTGGACGACGGCACGTTTCTGGAAATCCAGCCGGACTGGGCCAAGAACATCATCGTGGGGTTTGCCTGTCTGAATGGTCAAAGCGTGGGCATCGTCGCCAACAACCCCAAGGCGCTGTCGGGGTCGCTCAACATCGACGCTTCCGACAAGGCCGCCCGCTTTATTCGCACCTGCGACTGCTACAACGTGCCGATTCTGACGCTGGTGGACGTGTCGGGCTTCCTGCCCGGTGTGCAGCAGGAGTACGGCGGCATCATCCGGCACGGCGCCAAGATGCTGTATGCCTACGCCGAGGCCACCGTTCCCAAGGTCACCCTGATTACCCGCAAGAGCTACGGCGGCGCGTACCTCGCCATGAACAGCCGCGACATGGGGGCCGACGTGGTCTACGCCTGGCCGACCGCCACCGTCGCCGTGATGGGTGCGGAGGGTGCGGCCAACATCGTCTACCGCAAGGACATCAAGGACTCGGAAAACCCGGCGGCCACCCGCGCCGAGAAGATTGCCGAGTACAAGGAAGCCTTCGACAACCCCTACGTCGCGGCGGCCAAGGGGTATATCGACGACGTGATTCCGATGGAGGAGACCCGCGAGCGCCTCATCAAGACCTTCGAGATGCTGCGCGACAAGGAAGAAACGCGGCCCTTCAAGAAGCACGGGAACATTCCGCTCTGAGGCTTCCGCCTTCTTCCTGAGTTCCAGCCTTCGGGCGTGGGCAGGGGAGAAGGTGTCTGGTAAACTTGAACCGAGTCAAAACATTTCAGCCACCCCTGTGGCCTTCAAGGAGACGACATGGATTTCACCCTGACCGACGAACAGCGCCAACTGCAACAGCTCGCCCGCGACTTTACCCGCAAGGAAATCATTCCGATTGCCGCCGAGTACGACCAGAAGGAAGAACTGCCCTGGCAGGTCGTGGAAAAGGCCTTCGAAGTGGGCCTGCTCAACGCCTCCATTCCCGAGCACGCGGGCGGCCTGGGTCTGGGCATGCTCGACGAAACCCTGATTGCCGAGGAGATCGGTTACGGCTGCATGGGCGTCTACACCATCCTGATGGCGTCCGAACTCGGCATCACCCCGATTCTGGTCGGCGGCACCGAGGAACAGCAAAAGCGTTTCCTGGGGCCGCTGACCGAGAAAGCGGGCCTGGCCGCCTTCGCGCTGTCCGAACCCAACAACGGCTCCGACGCCGCCGGGATGCACACCACCGCTTACCTCGACGGTGACGAGTGGGTCATCAACGGCACCAAGATGTGGATTTCCAACGGCGGCGTGGCCGAAATCACCGTCGTGTTCGCCACCACCGACAAGCAGGGCGGGCACCGCGCCACCGTCGCGCTGGTCGTGCCGAAAGACGCCCCTGGCTTTACCTGGAACAAGATCAAGCACAAGATGGGCCAGCGGGCCAGCCTGACCAGCGAACTGGTCTTCGAGAATGTCCGCGTGCCCAAGGAAAACCAGCTCGGCGGCCTGGGCGACGGCTTCAAGATTGCCATGAAGACGCTCGACAAGACCCGCATTCCCGTCGCTTCCGGCTCGGTGGGGCTGGCCCGCCGCGCGATGGAAGAAAGTATCAAGTACGCCAAGGAGCGCGAAGCGTTCGGCACCCCTATCGCCCAGTTCCAGGCCATTCAGTTCAAGCTGGCCGAAATGGCGATGGGCATCGAGACCGGGCGCCTGATGGCCCAGAAAGCCGCGTGGCTGGTGGACCAGGGCCTGCCCCACGGCTTCGAGAGCGCCATCGCCAAGGCGTACTGCTCGGAAATGGCCTTCAACGCCGCCAACGAAGCGATTCAGGTACACGGCGGCTACGGCTACGTCGGCGAGTACCCGGTGGAAAAACTGCTGCGCGACGTGAAGCTCAACATGATCTACGAAGGCACCAACGAGATTCAGCGCGTGGTCATCAGCCGCAACCTGCTGAAGTGACGTTGGGGCTGAAGCAAGTCTGGGGCTGACCGTCTGAAGGTCGAACCGTTAAACCGTTTAAACCGTCTCACCGTGGCCCAGGCCAAATCGGTGAGACGGTTTCTTCGTATTGGAAGGGATGACGCGAAGGCATCCCCCAGCGGCGAGACCGTTCGACGGTTTGACGGTCAGACTTCCAGTTATCAATGGTTCGTGCAGTTTTAGGCGGCTTTGAGGCCGAAATTTAGCGGACTGGACGGCAGATGTTCTAATTCTTCAAAGCGGGCCGAGAGATCCAACTTGGACAAAATCACTTGGGCCAGCAGGGCGTTATACGCCCTGCGTTTCATGTCTTCGAGACTGAACACCAGATTCTGTCCGCCCTCTGCTGCTCGCAGGGCCTCAAGGCGACAGAGGTTCAGGGTCAGCAAGACCACGTTCCAATGCGCCTCAATGCCTGGCTGTGACCGCAATTGCACATCCTGGCTTCCCAGGAATTGCTTGGCATCCCGGAAGATCAGTTCGATCTCAAAGCGACTCCGGTACAGCGCAATGACCTCATGAGCGGGCATGGTCACAGCGGTGCTGAACAGCACCGCGTAGCCGATGGCCTGACCCTTTTTGCCGATCTGCTGAATGACGACTGCGCGTACTTCCCGCGCCCACTGCACACTCCAGACCACTTGCGTCCACACCCGTTCGTTTGACGTCTCAGAGACCAGGTTGAAATGCCGCAGGCCGCTGAAGTCCACCTTGCCATCGAACTTCTTCTTTCGTCCACGCCGTCTGGAATGCTCACCGGTATAGAGATACTTGAGGTTGGCGTTGTGAGGAAATCTGGAGATGAATGGGAGACCGTGCTCCGTCACGGTCTCCACAATCAGTTCCTTCGCGTAATTCCCGTCAGCAACGACAGCAGCCAGTTCGAGCTGTTGGATAGTCCGGAGATCAAGCAACACGTCATCCAGCTGGTCGGCGGCCTGTGCCAGACGGCTCGGGGCATCAGATCCGGTTCGGGTCTGACGAACATCAACCGTGAACGCCTGTCGGTGCTGGACATCAATCAGGGCACAGCAGGATTGCTCGATCCCACGTTCGGTTCGTGCAGCACAGCCATTCCAGAACGAGCCGAGGTGGGCAGTCTGCTGACCGGTTTTGCGGTGAAAAGAGGCGTCAATGGCCAGCACGCAGAGTGGGCTGATCAGCCCACTCTCGATGGCCGTGCTGACCGTCGCTCGGTGTAACGGGCCCCAGGGAATGGCCCCGGCGTCACTGCGGTGTAGCCAACGACGAATCCTACTCTCCGAGCAGGCGGCATATCGGGAGAGATTCAGGGCGTTCAGCCGTCCAGGAACAGCGAGAAAAACGCTGAGCAGCACGGTCAAGAACTTCCGCTGCGTCTTACGCAGCGGGACCGCGCTGAGAACGTGCTGTAGGATGGCCATCAGACCCATTGGAAGCGGTGTATTCACAGCCCCATTTTCGATGGGTCTTTCTTTGCGACCTCAAAACTGCACGAACCATTGAGTTATACGGATTCCGCTTAATTCCTGCACAGTCGGGAAAGCGCCGCCTGTGCATCCATATCGCAGAATCCGTATTTTTTCCTACTCGCATCCGCTCTGCTGCGCAGCTTTGCAAGTCGGATTGAATCTGGTAGTTTCAGATTCAATCGGAATCCGTATTACCTGAACTTCACTGTCGCCAGCATTTTGCTGAACAGGTCACTGGCGGCAGCGTAGCGCGGCGCGGTGTCGGTGAGCTGGAAGGAAAAGAGGTTTTTGGCATTGTCACCGAACCACACGCGCAGCCGGACATCGGTGTTGCCGCCCGTGAGCTGGTACTCGCGCTCCAGGCCCTTGACGCCGCCGTAGGTCGCTTCCTTGCTGCTCAGGCGCTTGACGGTCAGGTTGCTGGCCTTCAGGTCGGTTTCGTAGTTGTCGGCTTCGGTCGTCAGGTTGACCTTCTCGCCGCTGTCTTTCTCGGCAAACAGCAGCCGGATCATGGTCGCGGGCTTGGTCTTGGCCGACACCATGCTCAGGCCCACGGCCCCGTCTCCGAGGTCGATGCCGTACCAGGTCGTCGGCGCACTGATGGAAAAGGGCAGCCGGGCGTCGCTGAAGGGGGTCAGTTTGGTCTGGACGGTCTGGGCCAGGGCGCCGGAGGCCAGCAGCAAAGGAGTGGTCAGCAGAATGGAGCGGCGAAACGTCATGGGGGGCACGCTAGCAGCGTCAGGTGAGCCGTTTCTGATGGGCGGGGTCAGGAGGCCGCCTGACAGCGGTTCGGGGCTGCCAGTTCAGGAACGTCGGGCCAGGGGTGCCGGGTCGGGCCACAGTCGCCAGTTTACCGGCCCCGCCACGTCGCGCAGGTCCACCGGGCCGTAGCTGCGCGAGTCGAGGCTGGACCCGGTGCGGCGGTTGTCGCCCATCACCCAGAGTTTGCCGGGCGGCACGGTGAGCGGTCCCTCGTCGTTCACGTACCCTTCCGCGCTGGCGTAGCTTTCGGCCACCTTCACGCCGTTGCGCCACAGCTCGCCGTCACGAAAGGCGATGACGTCGCCCGGCAGCCCGATCACCCGCTTGATGTTGTAGGGGCGGTGGCGTACGCCGTAGAGCGTTTCGAACGCGTAGGGACTGTCGGCGGGTGCCTTGAAAATCACCACGTCGCCGCGCTGGAGGTACTCGCCGGTCAGCCCCCAGGTGTGCAGCCAGCGCGGGTACTTGAGCAGCAGCAGCAGCTCGCGGCCGTGCAGATTCGGCTCCATGCTCTCGCCGTCCACCCGCGCCAGCGTGCCGACGAAGGTGGTCAGCAGGTAGACGGGCAGCAGGGCGCCCAGCACCCAGGTTCGCCAGAACTCGCGCAGGGGAGAAGGCGGCAGAGGCTCGGACACGCGGCGCATGGTAGCAGGGGGAGGATTAGAGCAGTTCTCCGAATGACGTGATGCGGGGTGCCGTTCCGCGCATCACTCCATTCTCTCCTGCGCAGCAGAGCGGATGCGAGTAGGAAAAAATACGGATTCCGCGATATGGATGCACAGGCGGCGCTTTCCCGACTGTGCAGGAATTAAGCGGAATCCGTATCAGACGGTGACTCAAGCGGCGGGCGCCGGGCGGCGGCGGCGGGTGGCCCACAGCATCATGCCCCAGGCGGCGAGGCTCAGGGCCGCGCACAGCACGAACACCGGGCGGTAGCCGAACAGTTGTGCCCACGCCCCCGCCACGATGCCCGAGAGCATGGAGCCGATGACCGACGTGTTGGAATACAGCGTGGTGGCCGCACTGAAGCGCCCCGGCATCAACTGTTGGAAGTAGGTCATGCCCAGCCCCGCCATCACTGCGAGTACGGCGGCGCGAATCGCCTGCGTGACGATCAGCAGCGGCATCCCCTGCGCCAGATAGATCAGCCCGAAGTGCAGCACGAACAGCAGCAGGCTGGCTTTAATGAGCCATTCCACACTCGGGAGCCGCCTGGAGAGAACAAAGAGCAGCATCACCGGAATTTCCAGCAGCGCACACAGCCCGACCAGAAAGCCCACCTGCCCCTCGGTGCCCCTGAGCGTTTCGGTCACGAAAAGCGAGAACATCACCATGCCCATGTGCATCGCCATGCCGTAGAGCACGAACGCGGCGACGATCCACCCCATCGGCGGCGCGGTCCATTGCTGGGCCAGCGGTGAGGGTGCGGCGTCGTCCTGCGGCGCAGCGGAAGTCGGCAGGGCAGGCGCCGCTGGCCGGACGAACAGCAGCGGCAGCGCGGCCAGGGCGTAACAGGCCGCCGCCAGCAGAAAGACCCCGCTGAACGACCAGCGGCTCAGCACGGCGGCCCCCACGCCCGGCCCCACCACCCACGCGAAGGAAAACACCGCCCGCAGCACCGTGACCGCCTTTTCCGGCAGGTCGCCCGGCGCCCCGGCGAAGCCCGAGCGGGCGAAGGCGAACACCTGCGGAAAGGCCGCCGAACTGACCGCCAGCAGCAGCACTCCGGTCGCCATCACGCCGTACACCGAGCGCACTCCGCTCAGGGCGAGGTAAGCCAGCACGCCCGCCGCCAGCGTGAGCAGCACCAGCGGTTTGCGGTCGCTGCGGCGGTCGGCCCAGCGCCCCAGCCGGGTGCTGATCACCACCGCGCTCAGGGCGTTGAGCGTCAGAAAAATCCCCAGTTGCAGCGGACTCATGCCCACCTGCTGCACCGCGAACAGGGACATGAACGGCCCGGCGAGCGAGGTCGCCAGCCCCAGCAGCAGCACCGCGAGCGTCAGCCCCAGCGCGTGCGGCAGCCGGGCAATCTGCGGCAGCGTCCCTGCGATGGAAGTGTCGGCAGGCGTGTCGGTGGGAGCAGGGCGGGTCGGGGCAGGCATCGGCCCGCCAGTGTACGCCTCTCCCCGACTGAACCGGTTCAGAAACCGAGTCGAGAAGGAAGCTGGGGCAGGCTCACGCCCAGGCCCGGACCACCCGCAACTGCTCGCCGTCGCCGTCCACCACCGCGACCAGGGCGCCGTGCAGGGTCACCACCGCCCGGCCCCGCTGCGGGTGCGCGGGCCGTTTGCCCTGCCGCAATTCGCGGGCGAGGCGCTCGTCGGCCTCGATGCGTGGAAAGTCCAGCGCGTCCAGGTCAGGGGTCACGGGCGCCCCGGCGAGGTCGTCCAGGCTGACCGCGTCCCGCAGGCTGTAGCGCCCGGCGCGGGTGCGGACCAGCCCGCTGAGGTGCGCGGGCACGCCCAGCGCCGCCCCCAGGTCGCGGGCGAGCGAGCGCAGGTAGGTGCCGCTGCCGACGTGCGCCCGCAGCAGCAGGGTGGGGTATTCGCCCAGCGGCTCCGGTAGGGGAAACGTCAGGCCTTCTGCCGCCGGGGTCCAGCTTTGCGGGTCGAAGGTGCGCGGCGCGTCTTGCACGCGGTGATAGACGCCCAGCAACTCCAGCGCGTGAATCTCCACGTCCCGGGCCGGAAGGTCGAGTTGCCCCCCGGCCCGCGCCACCGCGTAGGCCCGCTGCCCGCCCACCTGAATCGCGCTGTACTGCGGCGGAATCTGCTTTTGCGGACCGACGAATTGCTGAAGCGTTCGCTGAAGCTCCTCGCCCTCTGCCCTCTGCCATCTGCCCTGCGCCTCCACCGGCCCTTCGGCGTCCAGGGTCGGGGTGCCCGCGCCGAGGCTGACCCAGGCGAGGTACTCCTTGGTGTCGTGCTCCATGAACTGCACCAGTTTGGTGGAGTCGTCTACGCACAGCACGACCACGCCGGTCGCCAGTGGGTCCAGGGTTCCGGTGTGGCCGACCCGCTTGGTCCCCAGCGCCCGCCGCGCCCGGTTCACCACGTCGTGCGAGGTCAGGTGCAGCGGCTTGTCGGCGGCGATTACAGGCATGGGGCGCAGGGTAGCAGGCGCAGGCCGATCACGGCGCGGGCAGGCGTCGGCTAACCGGCCACGGCTTCGGCCTGCACTTCCTCCTGACTCGGCAGTTCACGCGGCAGGCGCGACCACAGCAGCGCGACGGCCAGCGCCGCCACCGCCGTCAGCGCGACCAGCCCCCAGCGCGGGCCGAGCGGTCCTTCGCGGCTGATCAGCGCACTCGACAGCGCGGCTCCGGGGGGACCCATGCCGACCAGCACGAAGGAATACAGGCTCATCACCCGTCCGCGCAGCAGGTCGGGAATGCTGAGCTGCACCGTCGAGTTGGCGCTGATGAGCAGCGTCAGCATCCCGAAGCCGCAGGCCGCCAGCACCGGCACGGCGAGGGGCACGCTGGGCGTCAGGCTCAGCAGCACCGTGCTGACCAGCAGGATGCCTGCCCCCAGCCGCAGGTTGCGCACCGGGTTGGGCTTGCTCGCCTGCCACAGCGCCCCGATCATGGCCCCGATGCCGAACGCCGCCGACAGCAGCCCGAACGTCGCTTCGCGGGCGCCGAACACCACGCGGGCGTAGTAGGGAATAATCACGTTGAAGTTGATGACCGTCAGGCTCAGCGCCCCCACCAGCAGCATCACGTTGCGCACGCCGGGGTGGGTGCGGACGTAGCGCAGGCCCTCGCGCACGTCGTCCACCATGCTGCGCGTGCCGCGCTCCTGCACCGGGGGAAACGGCAGGGTGGCGATGACGAACAGCACCACCAGAAAGGAGGCCACGTTAAGGTAAAACGGCAGCGCCAGCCGCGCCACGCTGTCGGGGTGGCCCCCGGCCAGCAGAGACACGCCGAGGGCCGCCACCGCCCCGAACAGCGCCTGCCCGATGGTGCGGCTCACGTTGAACGACAGGCTGTTGAGCGCCACCGCGTTGGACACCTGCTCACGCGGCACGAAATCCACCACCATCGTCTGCCGGGCGGGCATGTCGAAGGCGTTGGCGACCCCCGACACGAAGGCGAGCGCCATGACCAGCGGCACGGTCACGCTGCCCTGGTGGGTGGTCACCGCCAGCGCGATGGCCGTCGCCATCAGCACGAGCTGCGTGGTCAGCAGCACCCGCCGCCGTGACACCCGGTCCACCACCGCCCCGGCGAACAGCGAGAGCAGCAGACTGGGCAAGAACTGCGCGATGGTGACCTGCGCCAGTGCCGCGCTGCTGTTGCCCGACAGCTCCAGCACGAGGTACTGCTGCGCGGTGGCCTGCATCCACGAGCCGATCAGGGAAAGAAGTTGAGAAAACCAGTAACGGCGATAGTCGGGAAACTTCAGTGCTCCGAAAGTCCGTGAGCGCCAGACGTTGAAGCTGCTTTGCACCGGCCCAGCATAGGCTTCTGTGACCCGCTGCACGCCAGGCTGCGCCCAGAAGGAGCCATTTCATGGGTCTTCGATGTGAAAACCCCCAAGTTGCCCGCACCCCTTTCCCCGTGCGCCGACCACAGTTTGACCTCACAAGGACGTAGAAGTTCTCTCGCAGCGGGCGATGGGGGAGATGGGGGTAGAGATGAGAAAATTCTCAAAAAAGGCTAGCTTCATCAAAAGAGCCTATGTTACTTTAGCGAATGTAAATCTTCCCACAGGCCGACCGCTGGTCTTGCCGCTCTTCCTCGCCCAGCTGACCGATTGATTGTTGACCGCTCGACTGTTGACCGATCGATTCTGGCGAGTGCCTGACCCCAGAGAGACAGCCCGATGACCCAATCTGCTGCCCGTATGCGCCTTCCCCTGTTCGCCTCGCTCCTGACCACCCTGATCCTGAGTGGGGAGGTGAAAGCGCAGACGGCGCAGGCGCCCCAGCCCGAGGTTCCCCAGACCTTGACCGTGCAGCGCGGCGACACCGCCTACTCCATCGCCCGGCGCAGCGGCCTGACGGTGGACCTCCTGATGGCGTACAACAACCTCTCCTCGCCCGATATCGAGGTGGGTCAGGTGCTGCGTCTGCGTCCCCCCACCCACACCGCCCAGCGCGGTGACACCATCTACGGGCTTTCGCGCATGTACGGCGTGACCGTGGACGCGCTGCTGGCGGCCAACACCCTGCCCCGCGACACCAAGCTGGAAGTCGGGCAGGTGCTTCAGCTTCCGCTGGGGCCTGCTGGCGCCGCTCCGGTGGTGGCGGCTGCGCCCGTAACTGCCCCCGTGACCGCACCCGTAACTGCGCCGCTGCCCTCGCCGAGCGCGGTGGGCCTGCCCTCGCTGGCGACGGTGGCGGCCCAGGCCGAGGGGGGCGCGAGCAGCGGCGCGGCGTGGTACCAGAACGCCATGGCGCTGCTCGGCACGCCCTACGTGCTCGGCGGCACCTCGCGCCGGGGCATCGACTGCAGCGGGTTCGTGTTGCAGGTCATGACCCCGCTGGGCGTCAAGCTGCCGCGCCGCAGCATTGATCAGGCCCGCGCTGGCGTGGCGGTGGACGAGCAGGACCTGCGCCCCGGCGACCTGCTGTTTTTCGACACGCTGGGCGGGGGCAAGGTCTCACACGTCGGCATCTACCTCGGCAACGACACGTTCATCAACGCCAACAGCTACCGGCGCAAGGTCGTGGTGGACAAGTTCAGGGGCGACAAGTACTGGAGCGCCCGTTACCTCGGCGCCCGCCGCGTGATGATGGACGCGGTGGCGACCTACTGATACGGATTCCGATTGAATTTGGTCGTTTCAGATTCAATCCGACTTGCAAAGCTGCGCAGCAGAGCGGATGCGAGTAGGAAAAAATACGGATTCTGCGATATGGATGCACAGGCGGCGCTTTCCCGACTGTGCAGGAATGAAGCGGAATCCGTATGATACGACTTCGGTAAAAAGGGTGCCTCGTCGAGCTGTTTCTTGATGAGGACGAGCAGAAGGCAGCGCAACTTTGGGCCTGCCGGAGAGCAAAAGAGAGGGGGACGCGGCCTGGCTTGCTGCGTCCCCCTCTCTCTTTTGTGTCAGGGTCTCATACGGATTCCGATTGAATCTGGTAGTTTCAGATTCAATCCGACTTGCAAAGCTGCGCAGCAGAGCGGATGCGAGTAGGAAAAAATACGGATTCTGCGATATGGATGCACAGGCGGCGCTTTCCCGACTGTGCAGGAATTAAGCGGAATCCGTATCACTGAAAAAGCTGCGCCACCTTGACGAGTGTTTCCCATACGCCCCAGGCGAGGGGGAGGGCCACGGTCAGCCAGCTCAGGGCGATCAGGGCAGGCGAGGTGGGGCGGGGCCGGGACTGTGGCTGGGTCTGGTGCTGGGTCATGCGCGGTTCTCCTGTGGGGTCTGTGCCCAGTAGCGGCTGGCGACGGGCCGGACCAGCAGGTTGGCGAGAAAGCCCAGCACCAGCAGCCCGGCCATGATGTACATCACGGTGCTGTAGGCCTGCGCCGCGGGGACGCCCGCCGCGATCTGGCGGTCACGAAAGCCGTTGAGCAGCGTGGGGCCGACAATCGCCGCCGCGCTCCAGGCGAGCAGCAGCCGTCCGTGAATGGCGCCCACGTTGGCGGTGCCGAACAGGTCGCGCAGGTACGCGGGAATGGTGGCGAAGCCGCCGCCGTACATGCTCATGATGATGCAGGTCGCCACGATGAACAGCGGCAGGTTGGCGAGGTTGCCGAACAGCGGCACCAGCAGGTACAGCACGGTGCCCAGCGCGAAAAAGATCATGTAGGTCGGTTTGCGCCCGATTTTGTCCGAAGTGCTCGACCAGATGAAGCGCCCGGCCATGTTGAAGATGCTCAGCAGCCCGACGAAGCCCGCCGCCGCCGCCGCCGTCACGCCCTGGCCCGCGCCCAGCACCTTGTCGGAGAACATCTCCTGCACCATCACGCTCGCCTGCCCCAGCACGCCGATGCCAGCGGTCACGTTGAGAAACAGCACGGCGAAGAGCAGCCAGAACTGCGGCGTCCTGAATGCCTGATCGACCAGCACGCTGTGCTGCGACACCATGCCCGAGGTGCTCGGCGCGGGCGGCGTCCAGCCTTCGGGGGTCCAGCCTTCACGCGGCACCCGGATCAGGAAGGCCCCGAACATCATGAACGCGAAGTAGATGGCGGCCATCGCCACGAAGGTGCTGCTCACCCCCAGGGTGCCGTCTGCGGCAAAGCGGTTCATCAGCGCGGTGCCCAGCGGACTGCCGACGAGCGCTCCGCCGCCGAAGCCCATGATGGCCATGCCGGTGGCGAGGCCGGGGCGGTCGGGGAACCACTTCATCAGGGTGCTGACCGGGCTGATGTACCCCAGCCCCAGCCCGATGCCGCCAAGCACCCCGTTGCCCAGAATCAGCAGCGGCAGATTGTGCATCCGCACGCCCAGCGCCGCCACCAGAAAGCCGCTGCAAAACAGCAGCGCCGAGACGAACATGGTCTTGCGCGGTCCCTCGCGCTCCACCCACTTGCCGAACAGCGCCGAGGACGCCCCCAGGAAAAACAGCGCCACGCTGAAAATCAGCCCGACCTGCACCAGCGTCCAGTCGCCCGCCGCCCCGGTTTCGGCGCTCAGGTCCCCGCTGATCAGGCGGCTGAGCGGCTTGTTGAACACCGAGTAGCCGTAGATCTGCCCGATGCTCAGGTGAACGGCCAGCGCGGCGGGCGGAATCAGCCAGCGGCTGTGCCCCGGCGAAGCGACGGAGTGCTCACGGTCCAAAAAACCCATACGGTCTCCTTTGCGGGACCCTGGTCGGTCCCGGTTCCCAGATGCTGGAATCTGGAAGTTCAAATCTGAAAAGTTCACTTTTGAAAGATGATGGACTCGCCGTACATATCGGCCGCCCCGTTCGCCGCACAAGTCACGGCGGGGAAAAAGCTAGACAACTGTTCAGGGAAGCGCATCGGGCAGCTCCAGCCGCTCGGCCCCGCTGTAGACCGTCACTCGCCCCTGCCGCACGAAGGCGCACAGCGTCAGCCCGAACGCCTGCGCGGTGTCCACGGCGAGGCTGCTCGCGGCGCCCACCGCGACCACCACCGGCACCCCGGCCATGACCGCCTTCTGCACGATTTCGAACCCCGCCCGGCTGCTCACGCACAGCACCAGGGCCGAGCGGTCAAGCCGCTGCCTCAGCGCCCACCCCAGCACCTTGTCGGTGGCGTTGTGGCGGCCCACGTCCTCGAAGGCGGCCAGCAACTCGCCCGCCGCCGTGAACAGGCCAGCGGCGTGAACGCCGCCCGTGTCGCGGAACAGGGGCTGCGCCGCCTGCAACTGCTGGGGCAGTCCAGCCAGCAGGGGCCAGGGCAGGGGAGGGCCGGAGACCGGCAAAGGCCCGGCCCGCACTGCCAGCCGCTCGATGCTGCCGGTGCCGCACACCCCGCAGGCGCTGGAGGACACGCCCAGCCGGGCACCTGCCGCGAGGCGCTCCCACTCCGGCGTGTGCAGGTGCCAGACGTTGGGGTTTTCGTCGTCGGGGCTAAGGCTCAGCTCCGCCGGCAGCAGACCCTCGGAAAGCAGCCAGCCCCCGATCAACTCGCGGTCGTGCCCCGGCGTCCGCATCAGCACGGCGAGGGGCAGCGGGTCCGCCGGGGTGTGCAGCCGCAGTTCGAGGGGTTCCTCGGCGGCCAGGGCGTCATGGACCGCCGACCGGCCCCCCGTCCCGAGGCGCTGGGCGGGGACGGTCAGGCAGGCGTTAGCGGGCGCCCCGGGCAAGTTCGCGCTGGTTGGGGACTTCTTCGGTTTCGTCACGCGCTTCGCGCAGCGCCCGGCCAAACCCGCGCAGGATGCCGGTCAGGGCGCCGAGAGCGACCTGCACGTCGCGGTCACGGGTCAGGGCCAGCAGCTCACCGACGCCCAGCGTCTTGCCCGCCGCCGCGTTCCGGGCGCCCTCGTTCAGGCCGGTGGTCAGGGCGTGTCCCAGCACCCGCAGCTCGTTGCTGTCGAGGCGCTCGAGCGTCTTGCCGACTTCCAGCACGTTGCGCAGCATGGCCGAGCCGCTGTCGCTGCTCAGCAGTTTCAGGGTGGTCGCCGTCAGGCCCTCGCCGCCGCGCACCAGCTTGAGCAGCAGGTCCAGCACGCCGTGCTGGTGCAGTTCGCGCAGCAGCAGCAGGGTGTCGTCCAGTGCTGGGGCCGAGTCCTGCACGCTGGCCCGGAGCTGCTCCTCGGGGGACTTGGGGCGGGGAGTAAAGTCGATTGCTTTTGCCATAGGAAGCTCCTTTGGGGAGGCAGAGGGCAGAAGGCAGAGGGTCAAGGGCAGAGGGTGAATGGCTTGCGGCCCTTCCCCTTAGCCCTCCACCCTTCACCCTCCTCCCTCCACCTGCTCAGTCGTCCGCGCTGTTGCCCACGCGGTCGGTGCGGGCGTTGAGCGAAGCGCCGGACAGCGGCAGCTCGCCGCCGGGAAAGACGTAGTCGGGGCGCTGCCACTTGCGCTCGACTTCCACGCCGCGCTGCGGGGTCGGGTGGCCCCAGCGGTGGTTGGTCCGGGGCAGCGGGTGAGGGCCGGAGTCGGACAGCACTTCCATGCGTACGCGGGTGTCCTTGTAGGCGGGGGTGTTCGTCAGCGTGTCCTTGTTCTGCCCGGTCAGGCGGTTGACCGCGTCGGCGGCGTCGCGCGAGTTCATCGGCACGAAAACCTCGTTGCCGCTGACCCGGCCAGTCACGACGGCCCGCAGGCGAATGGCGCCGCTTTCGCTGACCAGCCGGACATACTGCCCGTCGGTCACGCGCCGCTCGGCGGCGAGTTCGGGACTCAGCTCCACGAAGGCGTCGGGCGACTTGCCCGCCACGCCAGGGATACGGAAGGTCATGTTGCCCTCGTGGAAGTGCTCCAGCATCCGGCCCGAGTTCAGGTGCAGGTCGTACTCGGCGTTGGGCGCCTTGACCCGGGGCTGGTACTCGGCGGGGTAGAGCCGCGCCTTGCCGTCGGGGAAGTGGAAGCGGTCACGGTAGAGCAGCGGCGTGTCGGTGCCGTCTTCGGCCACCGGCCAGCACAGCGACCCGAAGCCCTCCAGCCGCTCGTAGCTGACCCCGGCAAAAATCGGCGTCAGGCGGGCGATTTCGTCCATGATGTCCGACGGGTGGGCGTAGTTCCAGTCGGCGCCCATGCGCTGCGCGACGGCCTGGTAGATTTCCCAGTCGGGCTTGGTCCCGCGCAGGGGCGGCATGACCTGGTAGAGGCGCTGAATGCGGCGCTCGGTGTTGGTAAACGTCCCTTCCTTTTCCAGCGAGGGCGAGCCGGGCAAGATCACGTCGGCGTAGCGGGCGGTGTTGGTGAAGTACAGGTCCTGCACCACGAAGAATTCGAGGTTGCCGTACGACGCCTCCACATGGTTGGAGTCCGAGTCGGTCAGGCTCATCTCCTCGCCGGTCAGCCACAGCGCCTTGAGGGTGCCCCTGGCGGCGGCTTCGACCATCTGCGTGTTGTCCAGCCCGCGCTCGGGCCGCAGGGTGACGCCCCACTCGCGCCGGTAACGCTCGGCGGCCAGGGGGTCGTCCACCTTCTGATAGCCGGTCACGCGGTCGGGCATGGCGCCCATGTCGGACGCGCCCTGCACGTTGTTGTGGCCGCGCAGCGGGTAGACGCCGCAGCCGGTCTTGCCGAAGTTGCCGGTCACGAGCAGCAGGTTGGCGATGGCGGTCGAGGTTTCGCTGCCGCCGCACTGCTGCGTCACGCCCATCGCCCAGCACACGCTGACGCCGGGCGACGCCGCGATTTCACGCGCCAGCTTTTCCAGCGCGTCCTGGGCGATGCCGGTTTCCTCGGCGGCGTACGCCATGGTGTAGCTCTCGATGCTGGCGCGGTACTCGTCCAGCCCATTCACCCGCTCGCGCAGAAAGTCGTGGTCGGCGAGGCCCTGGTCGAGGATGTACTTGCTCATGGCGGTCAGCCACACGAAGTCGGTGCCGGGGTGGGGGCGCAGGAAGGTGTCGGCGCGGCGGGCCATCTCGTGCTCACGGATGTCGAAGACCACCAGTTTGGCCCCGCGCAGCTTCTGCGCCCGCTTGATGCGGGTGGCGATGACCGGGTGAGACTCGGCGGTGTTCGTGCCGATGCCGATGATCATGTCCGACTGCTCCAGGTCGTAGATGGTGCCCGAGTCGCCGCCGTGCCCGACGGTGCGGAACAGCCCCATGGTGGCGGGCGACTGGCAGTAGCGCGAGCAGTTGTCCACGTTGTTGGTGCCGATGACCTGCCGCGCCATCTTCTGCACCAGGAAGGCTTCCTCGTTGGTGCATTTGCTGCTGGCGATCATGGCGAGCGCGTCGGGGCCGTACCCCTCTTTGATTTCCGTCAGGCGGCGGGCGACCAGGGCCAGGGCCTCGTCCCAGCTCGCCTCACGGAAGCGCTCGCCCTCGCGAATCAGGGGAGAGGTCAGGCGCTCGCCGCTGTTGACGTAATCCCAGCCGAACTTGCCCTTCACGCAGGTCGAGATGCCGTTGGCCGGTCCCTGTCCAGGCTCGACCTTGAGGATATGGCGGTCTTTCGTCCAGACCTCGAACGAGCAGCCGACGCCGCAGTAGGTGCAGACGGTCTTGGTCTTCTTGATGTAGCGCTCCCGCGCCGCCGACTCCGCCTCGGACACGTTGGTGATCAGCTTCAGGCCCGTGGCGGGTTCCACCGACTTGACCACGTCCACGGCGGCGTTGAACACCGGCAGCGGCAGCCCGGTCATCAGCCCCGCCTCGCCCAGCATAGTTGTCTCCATCAGCGCGTTGCAGGGGCAGACCGTCACGCAGTGGCCGCAGCTCACGCAGCTCGACTCGCCGATGGGCTTGCCGCCGTCCCACAGCACGCGCGGCTGCTCGGCTTCCCAGTTGATGCTCAGCGTTTCGTTGACCTGCACGTTCTGGCAGGCTTCCACGCAGCGCCCGCACAGGATGCACTGGTCGGGGTCGTAGCGGTAAAAGGGGTTGGAAAAGTCCTTCTCGAACCCCTTGCTCTGAAAGGGCCGCTCCTGGTGGTCGAAATGCAGGGTGTGCAGGGCGTTGTGCATGGTGCAGTTGCCGTTGTTGTTGTCGCACACCGTGCAGTACAGCGAGTGGTTGGCCGCCAGCCGGTCGTAGGCGTCGCGCTGCGCGGTGCGGGCGGCCTGGGTCTGGGTCCGCACCGTCAGGCCCTCCGTCACGCGGGTGCCGCAGGCGCGGCCGAGTTGCCCGTTGATCTCCACCACGCAGGTGTCGCAGGTTTGCAGCGGCCCGAGCTGCGGGTGGTAGCACACCTGCGTCAGCTCGATCTGGGCGCGGTTGATGACGTCCACGAGCGGTTCGCCGACATGGGCGGTGAAGTGGCCGCCGTCGATCCTGATCTGCACGGCGGGTCCATCGGCGGGCCGGGTGGGGCCGACACGGGAACGCAGGTGCATGTCGTTGGCTTGCGGAAGCGGGTCGGTCTGGTCCATAGAAGTACCGCCTTGTGAGGGAAAAAGCGCGGGGCCAGAACGCGGCCCGGAGCAGAAACTGAACTGCGGCAAAAAAGAGATCCCCAGGGACAGGGCACAGGCAGACAGGCGGCTGGGAATCTTGTCTGCGACGCTACACCAAGTCGCCCCTGCTGAACAGTCTTTGTGGCGCATTGTGCGCCCGCCCCCGGCGCGGCCCTGCGGCTTTAATCGCCATTGAGGACAAGACCTCTCATTGAGGTCGGGAGCACCGGACGCGCAGAGCTTCAGGTGTGTTCGGGGTGGGCCGCGCGCCCGTGCTGGCGCTCGTGGGCCTCGATTTCCTTTTGCAGAAAGAAATTGAGTGCCGTACGCAGGAAAGCGATGGCCCCCAGCTTGCCGATGTCGTCCCAGGTGGGGGCGATGGCGGTGAGCAGGATGTCGGCGGCCAGCAGAAATTCGAGCGAGATGGCGAGCCAGCGCCCGAGTTGCAGCCGCAGGCTTTCCTTGACCTCGTCGGGGGCGTGGTCGCGCCCGCCGAAAATCCGCACCGAGCGCCACAACGCCTCGACCACCGCCACCGCGATAATCACCACCGCCGAGAGTTCGGCCAGCCGCGCCACGCTCATCGCGCCGAGCCTGACGAAATGTTCCAGTGTTTCCAGCATCTTTCTCTCCCGGCGTCAGAGCTTAAGTGCCAGCGCCACCGCTTCGGCCAGGCCCCCGGCGTCCACGTGGCCGACCTGATAGCGGGCGGCTTCGCGGGCCACCTCGTCGGCGTTGCCCATCGCCACCGGGTGCCCCACCACCCGCAGCGCCGTGACATCGTTGGCGGCGTCGCCCACCATCATCACGCGGTTCAGGTCCACGCCGTACGCCTGCGCCACCCGCGTCACGGCGCTGCCCTTGCTCGTGCCTGCCGTGGTCGCGCTGACAAAGCTCACGTCCGGCATGGCGGGGCTGCTCGACGGGTGCAGGTCGAGACCGGGATGCGGCGTGTCCAGCACCGCCTGTTCCTGCGCCACCGGCACGACCCACTGAACCCGCACCACCGCGCCGTCAAGCTCCTCGGGTGCTCGGGGCGCGTAGGGCACGCCGAGCAGCGCCGCGTGCGCCGGGCCGTAGCCGTGCGGATCGGCCTCGGTAAAGCCGTAGGTGCGGTCGGTGTAGACCTCCAGCAGCTCTCCGCCGCTGCGTGCCCGCGCCAGCAGTTCGGGCAGCACGCCAGCGGGCAGGGGCGACGAAAGGCTCTGGCCGGTGTCGGCCCGCACGATGCTCGCGCCGTTCTGAAAGACGTGCCAGCCGTCGGGGTCGAGGCGCCGGGCATAGTCGAGCGCGTTGCCGAACGCCGGGCGCCCGCTGCACAGCACCAGCCGCACGCCCTGGGCACGCGCCCCTTCCAGCGCGGCCCACACGTCGTCGCGCACCCGGTTGCCCTGCCCGATCAGGGTGCCGTCCACATCGATACAGATCATTCCCAGCATGCTGCCCAGTGTAGAGGCGATGCGGGAAGCGGCACGTCAGGACGGGGTATCGAGGTGCAGGGTCGGGGTGGTCTACCGCTGCGAAGCGTCAGCCGTTCCAGACCCCTTCGCGCTCCACCGCCGCGCTGCCGCCCACCTGCACCGCCGTCACCTGCGAGCCGCGCACCTCGACTTCCACCTCGATTTCGCCGGGGGTGCCCAGCGCGTGCCCCTGCGAGACCAGCCCGGACGCCCGGTTGCCCCGCAGCGGCAGGCGGCCCTCGCTCGCCAGCAGCGCGAGCAGCGCCCCGCCTGCGCTGCCGGTGACCGGGTCCTCGGGAATGCCCACCAGCGGCGCGAAGTCGCGGGCGGCGAAGCGGCTGACCCCCATCGGCGCGTAGGCGTACACGCTGACCACGCCCAGCTCCCGGCTCAGCTCGGTGATGCGCGGCAGGTCGGGTTCCAGTCCCCCCAGCAGGAAAGAATCGAGCAGCGGCACGAAGACGCTCCACAGCCCCGTGCTGGCCGCCGCCAGGGGCAGTCCCCGGTGCACCATGCGGTCGCTCAGGCCCAGCGCTTCGGCCAGTTCGCTTCGCCAGCGGCGGTCCACCGGGCGGGCCTGAAACGCGGGTTGCCGCATCCAGACCCGGCACTCGCCGCCCGCGTCCAGCACCAGCCGCAGCGGAATGCGCCCGGCCAGGGTTTCGAGTTCCAGCGCCTCGCCCCGCCAGCGGCCCTCCTGCGCCAGCACCCGCCCCAGCGCGATGGTCGCGTGCCCGCAAAAGTCCACCTCCTGCGTGGGCGTGAAGTACCTCACCCGCCCCAGCCCGTCGCTCAGCCGGGTCACGAACACCGTTTCGGGCGCCTCCAGAAACGCCGCGAGCCGCTGCATCTGCTCGCTGGGCAGCCCCGCCGCGTCCAGCACCACCCCCGCCCGGTTGCCCTGGCCGGGAACGGTGGTAAAAGCCGAAACCTCGGTATAGCGCGTCATAGGGGCAGTGTAAGCGCTGGCCCCCGGCGCGGGCGGCCCCTCCCGACCTTGGCCCCGGCAAACGAAGCCCGCCCCCCGCGATGAAGGTCGGGGAGGCGGGCAGAGGGCCTCGGGAAAAGGCGGTTATTGAGAACGCGGTATGGCCGTATCACCTGTCGAGAGGCTGTTGCTCCTTGCCATGAACTATGAGGCCATGAGCTATGGGCCATAAGCTCTGAACAGCCTCTTCATGGCTCATGGCCCAGAGCTCAGAGCCAGTCGGCACAGAAGGCTTGAGACCCACTTTGCACGTTGTCAATAAGACTTACAGGGTCAATAAGACTTACAGGTCGAGCGGATCAGGACTCTGGGTGGCGATTTTGGCCTGGTCCTTTTCGTTCTGCTTGATGACTTCCTGCTTGCCTTCGCCGCCGAGACCGGGGTTGATGTTCTCGGAGGTGGCGTCGGGAAGGTCGGGGGTCACGTTGCTGTCGGTGGTGGCGAGGTCACCTGGGTCGGTCATGGGAAGTCTCCTTGCGGCGGCGGCAAGCGCAAGCAGCGCCGCCTGCACCGCCGATGCTTTCACGCCGCTGCCCGGGACGACACCCGGCGCGGCTTTAGCAATCGGCCACCGTTGGCGCCAGAAACGCCGCCTCGCCTGCCAGTTCCCGCTCGCCGCGCAGCCAGCCCAGGACGGCGGCCCGCGCCTGCGGGCGAAAGCCGTAGCTCAGGACGGCGGGCGCGTCCACGTCGAGCACGGCGTAAGGGTTGTACAGCGCGAGGTGCAGGTCGGGCCGCGCTCCCACCAGGGCCGCTTGCCGGTGCCGGAAGGTGCTCGCCAGAATCACCGGCAGGCCGCGCCCGCGCAGGGCCGCCCAGTCGAGCTGCGCCGCGTCGTCGAAGGCGAGCAGCTCCACGTCGTACACCTGTCCCAGCTCACGGGCCAGCGTCTGCGCGTCGGCGGCGGCCTCGCTGACCGTCTCGCGCTGCGGTTGCCGCCACGCCACCAGCAGCACCTTCGATCCCGGTGCGGGCGGCTGCGGCGGGCGGCCCTGCGCGTCGGGCCACGCCGTCAGGCCCCGCGCCCAGGCCTCCGAGAGCAGCGCGGCGTCCGTCTGCGGGTCGAGTGCCGTGTCCGCCTGCGCGGGAAACCGCCGGGCCAGGGCCTGAAGGCGCCCCAGCTTGGCCGCCACGTCTGCCCGGTGTGCGGGGGCGTGCAGGTACTCGGCCACCGCTGCCAGCGTCTGCTCCTGCACCTCGCGCCGACCCAGCGCCATGACGAGGTCGGCGCCGGCCCGCAACGCCTGCACCGCTGCCTCGCCGCGTCCGTAATTCGCGTCTATCGCCTGCATCCCCATGCTGTCGGTGACGATGACGCCGCCGTAGCCCCATTCCTCGCGCAGCAGCCCGGTCAGGACGCGCGGCGAGAGGGTGGCCGGGGACTCGGCGTCGAGGGCGTCGTACACGATGTGCGCGGTCATGATGGCGGGGGTGTCGGGCAGCAGGGCAAGGAACGGCGCGAGTTCGCCCGCGTCGAGTTCGGCGCGGCTCTTGCTCACGCGGGGCAGCGCGAGGTGGCTGTCCTGGTGGGTGTCGCCGTGACCGGGAAAATGCTTGGCGCAGGGGGCCACGCCCTCCCGCGTGTGCCCGGCGAGCGCCGCCTGCCCGTGCCGCGTGACCCGCGCCGCGTCCGAACCGTAGGCGCGGTCCCCGATGACCGGGTTGGCCGGGTTGACGTTGACATCGAGCACCGGCGTGAAGTTCCAGTTGATGCCCACCGAGCGCAGTTGCCGGGCCAGCGCCGCATTGACTTCCTCGGTGAGCTGCGGGTCGTTCGCTGCCCCCAGACCCATGGCACTCGGCGCGAAGGGCCAGAACTCGGGCCGGGTGATGGCGCCCCCCTCGTGGTCGATGGCAATCAGCGCGTGTTCGCCCATCACCCCGCGCAGGTCCGCGCACAGGCGGCGCAGCTGCTCGGCGCTCACCACGTTCTTTCCGAACAGGCACACCGCGCCGATGCCGTGCTCGCGCAGGTAGGCGGCAGTCTCTGCGTCGAGGTCGGGGCCGGGGATGTCCACCATCAGGAGCTGACCAGGCTGAACAGGGTCAGAGGGAGCGGGCAGGGGAGAGCCGGACATCAGGGACATGCAGCGAAGTGTAGCGGCGCACCCTTTACCCTGAACGTCATGTCCGCCCCGACCGACCCTCTGGCCCGCCTCGCCTCGCCCCTCATCGTCAGCGTGCAGGCCGACGACGGCAGCCCGCTGCGCGACACGGCGCACATCGTGGCCCTCGCCCGCGCCGCGCTGCTCGGGGGCGCGGGGGGGCTGCGCCTGCGCTCGGCCCAGGACATCCGCGCCGTGCGCCCCCTGACCGACCTGCCCATCATCGGCCTGACCAAGCAGAGCCATCCGGACACCCCGGTCTACATCACCGCCACGCCCGCCGAGGTGCGCGAGGTGGCGGCGGCGGGGGCCGACCTCGTGGCCTTCGACGCCACCGACCTGCCGCGCCCCCACACCGTGCGCGAACTGGTGGAAACGGCGCACGCGGCAGGCGCTCTGGCGCTGGCCGATATCAGCACGCTCGCCGAGGCGCAGGCGGCCTACGCAGCGGGGGCCGATCTCGTGGGCACCACCATGAGCGGCTACACCTCCCACAGCCCGCAGCAGCAGGCCCCCGATTTCGTACTGATGCATGCGCTCGCGGCGGCCGGACTTCCTTTCATTGCCGAGGGCCGGCTCAACTCGCCCGAACTGGCGGCGCAGGCCCTCGCTGCTGGGGCGCGGGCGGTGGTGGTCGGCAGCGCGATTACCCGGCCCGACCACGTCACGCGCTGGTTTGCCGAGGCGCTGGCGGGGAAACGTTGACTGATACGGATTCCGCTTAATTCCTGCACAGTCGGGAAAGCGCCGCCTGTGCATCCATATCGCAGAATCCGTATTTTTTCCTACTCGCATCCGCTCGGATTGAATCTGAAACTACCAGATTCAATCGGAATCCGTATGAGAAGCATCGGCAGAGGAGCAGTGATTGCGGCGCTTCATCCATGCTGTCCGTCTGTCACGCTAGAGTCAGGTCATTCACAACCCCTCAAGGAGTCGAACATGAAAAAAGCGTTTCTGACTGCCGCCCTGCTCGCGGTCTCGGTGGCCTCGGCCCAGAAGACCCAGCTCGAGTTCTGGACCATCAGCCTCGCGCCGCTGTTCAACGACGAGATGAACCGGCTGGTCAGGCAGTACGAAAAGGAAAACCCGGGCGTTCAGCTCAAGTGGGTGGACGTGCCCGCCAACGCGATGGAGCAGAAACTCCTCGCCGCCGTCGCCGCTGGGCGTCCGCCCGCCGCCGTCAACCTCAGCTCCGACATGGCCGTCAAGCTGGTGCAGCAGGGCGCCCTGGAACCGCTGGGCCTGAGCGCCGCGCAGCAAAAACTGTATTTCCCCAACACCCTCAAGACCTTTACCTTCGGTGACAAGGTGATGGGCGTGCCGTGGTACTGGTCGCCCAAGGTGGTCGCCTACAACACCGAGATTTTCCGCAAGGCGGGTCTGGACCCACAAAACCCCCCGCGCACCATCCAGACCATGATCGCCGCCGCCAAGCGCATCAAGGACAAGACCGGGATGTACGGCTTCATGCCCAACATCAACGGCATCAACTTCATCTACCTCTTCCAGGAAGCGGGCCTGCCCGTCATCAAGGGCGGCAAGGCGGTGTTCAACAGCCCCGAACACGTCAAGCTGGTGCAGCAGTACGCCGACCTCTACCAGAAGGGCTACATCCCCGAAGACACCATGCGCCGGGGCTACACCGCCGCCACCGAGCTGTACTCGTCGGGCAAGCTCGCCATGCTGATTACCGGGCCGCAGTTCATTTTGCGTGTGCAGGACGACAACAAGGACGTGTTTGCCAAGACCAGGGTCGCGCCCTACCCCATCAATATCGCGGGCAACGTCATCCACACCGGCCTGATGGGCTTTACCGTGCCCAAGGGCCAGCGTGACAAGGCCGCCGCGCAGAAGCTGGCCCTGTTCCTGACCAACGACGCCAACCAGCTCGCCTTTTCCAAGGTCACCAAGACCACCTTCCCCAGCACCGTCAAGTCGAGCACCGACAAGTTCTTCAAGACCGGGGGCAGCGACGCCGTGAGCCAGGGCCGCCTGGTCGCCTCGACCGAGCTGAAAAAGGCCAAGGACCTCACCCTCGTCTACCCCGACGCCTCCAAGCTGAACAAGGTCTTCAAAGACAACATCGAAGCGGCGATGGCAGGCCAGAAGACCGTCAAGGCCGCGCTCGACGACATCGTGCGGGCCTGGAACGCCAGCCTGTAAAGCCCGGCTCTCTCGGCCCCGAGTGCGGACGGTTGGCACTCGGGGCTTTTTTGCAGACCTGGGAAATTCAATTTTATATGAGAATCGAGGATGTCAAAAGGGAAGGGGGGGAGAGGCCCCGCCCCCTTCCCCTAGAGAAGCCGATTAGACGCCTTCCACCCGCCGCAGCGTCACGCGCCCGCCTTCCACGTCTGCCGCATGGTGCTCGCCCAGGTCCACGCCCATCGGCCCGAAGCTGACCTGCACCGCCAGCACCTCCCCGGCGATGAAGTCGCGCCAGTCCTGCGCGGCCTCCAGCACGTCGCCCTGCACGTCCAGCGCGAGTTGAATGCGGTCTTGCACCTCGAAGCCCGCCGACTTGCGGGCCTCCTGAATCGCCCGCACGAGGTCACGCGCCAGCCCTTCGCGCAGCAGTTCGGGGGTCAGGGCGGTGTCGAAGGCGACCAGGTAGCCCGCGTCCTCGGCGGCGGCCACGCCTTCGGGGGCCTTGGCGTCCACCAGCACGCTTTCGGGCGTCAGGTCAAAGGTCATGCCGTCGGCCTCTACGCTGAAGCCCTGGCCTGCCGCTGCGGCCTGGGCCACGGCGCGGGCGTCGGCTCCGGCCAGGGCCTTTTTCAGCACCGGAAGCTGCTTGCCGTACTGCTTGCCGACCACCGGCAGATTCGGGCGCAGGCTGTACTGCACGAGGTCGGTGTCGCCTTCCAGGAACGTCACTGACTTGACGTTGAGTTCCTCCATGATCTGCTCTTGCGACCGCTTCAGCGCGTCCAGCGCGGCAGGAGAAGCCGCCCGCACCTGCACCCCGGCCAGCGGCTGCCGGGTCTTGAGGTTGTGCGCCCCCCGCACGGCGCGGCCCAGTTCGACCACTTTCATCACGGCGGCCATGTCGGCGGTGAGCTTGTCGTCCAGACGTTCGGCACGGACAGCAGGCCACTCGGTGAGGTGAACGGAAGACTCTTGTCCCGTCAAGTTCCGGTACAGCGCGTCCGCCAGGAACGGCGTAAACGGCGCGGTCAGTTGCGAGAGCACCAGCAGCGCCTCGTGCAGCGTGGCATAGGCGGCGCTGTCCACCTGTCCACCCTCGCCCCAGAAGCGGCTGCGGCTGCGCCGGACGTACCAGTTGGAGAGATCGTCCACGAAGTGTTCCAGGGCGCGGCCCCCGCCTCTGGCGTCGTAGGCTTCCAGCGCGTTCGTCACGTCACGCACGGTTTCTTCCAGACGGGCCAGCAGCCACCTGTCCATCTCAGGCCGTTCGGAGACAGCGGGCGCGGCGTTCAGGTCGGGCTGGTCGAGGTTGGCATACAGCACGAAGAACGAGTAGACGTTCCACAGCGTGTTGACATAGCTGCGCTGCGCCTCCGCCACCAGTCGCTCGGAAAAGCGCTTCTGGTCGCCGGGGTCGGACGCCATGAACATGTACCAGCGCACCGAGTCGGCCCCGTACTTGTCGAAGACGGGCAGCGGCTCCACCACGTTGCCCTTGCTCTTGGACATCTTCAGGCCCTTCTCGTCCACGATGTGCCCCAGGCAAATCACGTTCTTGTAGGCGGGCTGGTCGTAGAGCATCGTCGAAATCGCGTGCAGCGAGTAGAACCACCCGCGCGTCTGGTCAATCGCCTCGCAGATGTAGTCGGCGGGGTAGTGCTGCGCGAATTTCTCGCCACCGCGCACTGCTTCGCCTTGCTCGTTCAGCAGCAGCCCCCACTGCGCGTAGGGCATGGAACCGGAGTCGAACCACACGTCGAGCACTTCGGGGATGCGGCGGTATTGCTTGCCGTTCAGGGTAAAGGTGATGTCGTCGATGTACGGGCGGTGCAAATCCAGCTCGCTGAGGTCGCGCCCCGCCAGTTCGCTCAGTTCCGCCACGCTGCCGACCACGCGCAGGTCGCCGTCCTCGCTCATCCAGAAGGGCAGCGGCGTGCCCCAGTAACGCTCGCGGCTGATGGCCCAGTCCACGTTGCCTTCCAGCCAGTTGCCGAAGCGCCCGTGCTTGATGTTGCCCGGCACCCAGTTGATTTTTTCGTTCTGCGCCAGCATGTCGCCCGCCACCTGCGACGTGCGGATGTACCAGCCCTTCTTGGCGAAGTACAGGATGGGGTCGCCCGTGCGGTCGTGGAAGGGGTAGCGGTGCTTCAGCGTGCCCGCCCAGAACATCAGGCCGCGCGCCTTGAGGTCGGCGATCAGGCCCTTGTCGGCGTCCTTGAAGAATTTGCCGCGCTCGTGGGTGACTTGCAGGATGCCGTGGTCGTCCACGCCGAACATCAGGGGTGCGCCGTAAGCGCGGGCCACATCCAAGTCTTCCGCGCCGTAAGCGGGGGCTTCGTGCGCCACGCCGGAGCCGTCCACGTCGCTCACGAAGTCGGCCATCACCACGAAGTGCAGCACGGGCTTCCCGTCACGGCGCTCGTGCAGTTCCTTCACCACGCCCAGTTCAGGGGCGACTTCAGGGAAAGGCGGCTCGTACTCCACCCATTCGAGGTCACGGCCCTTCAGGGTCGCCAGCACTTCCAGCGGCGGGGCGTCCTTGTGCAGCGCCGAGAGGCGTTCCACCGCGCCCGCCGCGACAATCACGCGCCCGGCGGGGCTGTCGGCCACCACGTAGTCCAGTTCGGGGTTCACGGCGGCGAGGGTGTTGCTCGGCAGTGTCCAGGGGGTGGTGGTCCAGACGAGCAGGCTCAGGCCCTGGCGCTGCTCACCGTTCAGCACACTCAGCGCGGCGTGGGCGCGTTCGGGCAGCGTGTCCCAGACGACGGGCAATTTCACGTACACGCTGGGGTCGTCCACCATGCGGTAGGAGTCCACCTCGCCCAGCTCGGCCCGCGACAGGGTGGAGGAGATGCGCGGGCTGAGCGGCACCACCTTGTAATCCTGCGCCACGAGGCCCTTTTCGTACAGGCGCTTCAGGAGGTTCCAGACCGACTCCACATACTCGTTGTGGTAGGTGACATAGGGGTCTTCCAAGTCCAGCCAGTAGCCCATGCGCTCGGTCAGTTCGTTCCAGTCCTGAATGGTTTCCCAGACCGAAGTGCGGCACAGGCGGTTGAATTCTTCCAGTTCTGCGCGGCTCGCGCCGTGGTTGCGGCCCAGCCAGCCGAGTTTTTTCTCCACGCTGATTTCCACCGGCAGGCCGTGCGTATCCCAGCCGCCCTTGCGGGTGACGTGGTGACCCTGCATCACCTTGAAGCGGGGAAAGAGGTCTTTGAACGAGCGGGCGAGGACGTGATGGATGGCGGGCTTGCCGTTGGCAGTGGGCGGCCCCTCGTAGAACACGTACTCCTTGTCGGCGGGGCGGGTCTGGGTCTGCTCGAAGACTTTTTCTTCCTTCCATTTCTGGAGGATGCTCTGTTCGAGCTGCCGGAAGTCGGGCTGCGAGGGAACGGGGGTAAAGGGGGTTCGGGGGTTGGTCATGGGGACTCCGGGGGAGGGGCAGATGGCGAAAGGCAGATGGCGAAAGGCAGATGGCTGATGGCATTAAGCAAAGGCTCTAGCTCCAGCAAAAAGCCATCCGCCATTGCCATCTGTAACACAAAAAACACCCAGCGCAGCGCCCAGACCCTCTGGTCTAAGCACTCGCCGGGACGCGCTGGTTTCTCGCGTGGTACCACCTGGCTTTACCCCTCTCGGGGCCTCGTTCCATGTCCCTCTGTCGGGGGGCGTCCGGGTGGGTCTAGTCGGCCAGGGTTCCGGGCTTTTCTTCCACCAGCGCGGGAGGGGATCTTCGCGTTCGGGCGTGGGCGTCAGGCTTTCACCGTCCCTGACTCGCTCTTGCCCCCGTGTCCAAAGCTACTGGCCTCGCGTTCGCCTCGGTTGTGCCATTCATGGTAGGCGCTGCAGTGGCAGGGGTCAATGTGCCGGTGGGCGAGAGCCGCAACGCCGCCGTAGGGAGGTCGGGCTGCCGCCCGGCGCGCTTCCCCCGGTTGCGGTTGCCTGAACATCGGCGCGGCGCAGTGGGTGTTCAGCAGTGGGTGTCTAGCAGTGGGTGTTCAGGGGCAGCTGGCCCCTTTTTTTCTGACCGGACGGGGGTATGCTGAACGCATCCGGCACAGGTCAGGCGGGGCGGGAGGCTCCGGTTTTCCTGTGCCCACTCAGGAGGACTGCACATGGAATTTTTCATCGACACTGCCATCGTGGACGAAATCAGGGAAATCAACGCCTGGGGCGTGCTTTCGGGCGTCACCACCAATCCTTCGCTCATCGTCGCCTCGGGGCGCGACTTCAAGGAAGTCATCGGGGAAATCGCCGAACTGGTGCCCGGCGGGGCCATCAGCGCCGAAGTTACCGCGCTCGACGCCGAAGGCATGATCAAAGAAGGCCGGGAAGTCGCCGCCTGGCACAAGCAGGTCGTGGTCAAACTGCCGCTGACCCCGGCGGGGCTGCAAGCCTGCAAGACCCTCACGAGCGAAGGGATCAAAACCAACGTCACTCTGTGCTTCAGCGTGCCGCAGGCGCTGCTCGCCGCCCGCGCCGGGGCCACCTACATCTCGCCGTTCGCGGGCCGGGTGGACGACACCGGCTGGGACGGGATGCAACTGATTCGCGAAATCAAGGAAGCCTACGTCATGGGCGACATCGGGACCAAGGTGCTCGCCGCGTCCATCCGGCACCCGCAGCACGTGGTTCAGTCGGCGCTCAACGGGGCCGACGTGGCGACCATTCCCTATAAGGTGTTTATCCAGATGATCAAGCATCCGCTGACCCAGGCGGGACTCGACGCCTTCATGAAGGACTGGGCCGGGCGGCAGGGCGCTGGCCCCGCCACGCCCCCCAGTGAAGCGGGCACCAACCCTGTCAGGAAAGAGGGCTGAGCGTGACCGCCACCGACGCCGCTCAGGCCCTGCCCTTTCAGGAGTTGCAGGAAAAAATCCTGCCCGAACTGCACCTGCTCGCGGCGGGACTGGGCATCGAGAATTACCGCAAGATGAAAAAAGACGCCCTGGCGCTGGCGATTATGGAAAAGCAGGCCGACGCCGAGGGCCAGAGCCTCGCCCGGGGCTACCTCGACATCACGTCCGACGGCTACGGCTTTTTGCAGGCCGACCTGCTCGATCCGGGCAGCCGCTCGGTCCTCGTGACGGCGGGCATCATCAAGCAGTACCACCTGCGCACCGGCGACGAAGTCATTGGCCGCGCCCGCAAACCGCGTGAGAACGAGCGCTACGGTTCGCTGGTGCGGGTGGAAGCCGTCAACGGCCTGGACCCTGAAGCCGCCCGCCTGCGCCCGCGCTTCGACGACCTGACCCCTACTTTTCCCGACCAGCAACTCGTGCTCGAAGACCCCACCACCGACGACGGCCTGAGCCTGCGCGTGGTGGACCTGCTCGTGCCCATCGGACGCGGCCAGCGTGCCCTGATCGTGGCGCCGCCCAAAGCGGGGAAGACCACGCTGCTCAAGAAAATCGCCAACTCCATCGTCAAGAACTACCCCGACGTCACGGTGATGGTCCTGCTGGTCGACGAGCGCCCCGAAGAAGTCACCGACTTCCGCGAAAGTGTGCAGGGGGCGCAGGTCATCGCCTCCACCTTCGACGAGCCGCCGCAGCATCATGTCCGGGTGGCCGAGTTCGTCCACGAACGCGCCCGCCGCATCGTGGAGGAGGGGGGACACGTGGTGATTTTGCTCGACTCCATCACCCGCCTCGCCCGCGCCAACAACCTCGTCACGCCCCCCACGGGCCGCACGCTCTCCGGCGGTCTGGACTCCAACGCTCTGCACTGGCCCAAGCGCTTTCTGGGTGCAGCCCGCAACATCCGCGAGGGCGGCAGCCTGACCATCCTGGCAACGGCCCTGGTCGAAACCGGCAGCCGCATGGACGACGTGATTTTCGAGGAGTTCAAGGGAACCGGCAACGCCGAACTGGTGCTCTCGCGCCGCCTGGAGGAGAGGCGAATCTTCCCGGCGCTGGACATCCTCAAGTCCGGCACCCGCCGCGAGGAATTGCTGCTGCAACCTGAAGTCCTCAAGAAAATGTGGCTGCTGCGCAAGGTCATCAGCGACATGGACCCCGCCGACGCGATGGAAATGCTGCTGGGCCGCATGGGAAAAACCCGCAACAACGTGGAATTCCTGTCGGCCCTGGCCGGCTGAGCAACCTTGTCTGGGGGTGGGCGGCGGCTCATCCCCTTAACTTCTACACGCAGGAAAAAATATTTTATATGTCAATTCCTCGACCTTTAGCCAGTCTCTCTTGTAGAAAAAAATTTATATTAAAAACCTGTCATGTTTAAAACCAAAAGCATCTTCCCCAGCCCCCGCTCACGCCAGGGAAGACCACCCAACTCACCTCAGAGCGTCATTCATCCCCAGCACGTCCGGCACCTTGAGGCTCGCGCCGCCCACCAGAGCACCATCGACATTGGGCTTGCCACAAATCTCGGCAATGTTGTCCGGCTTCACGCTGCCGCCGTACAGCACGCGAATGTCAGCGGCCTTCTCGCCGTACTGCTCCGCGAGCAGGCCACGAATGGCGGCGCCCATTTCCTCCGCATCGTCCGCCGTCGCGGTCTTGCCGGTGCCGATGGCCCACACGGGTTCGTAAGCCACGACCACGTCCTCACCCACATCCGCGAGGCTGCCGCGCAACTGCGCCAGGGTAGAGGAGACGTGCTCGCCACGCTCGCGGACCTCCAGTTTCTCGCCCACGCAGACAATCGGCACCAGCCCATTGGCCTGGGCCTGCTTCGCCTTGGCCGCCACCACCGCGTCGGTTTCCCCGTGGTACTCGCGGCGCTCGGAGTGGCCCACGACCACGTAAGCCGCGCCCACGTCTTTGAGCATGGCCGCGCTGATTTCGCCGGTGTAGGCCCCCGCTTCGTGCGCCGACACGTCCTGGCCGCCGAAGGCCACCCCCGCAGGCAGATTGGCCGCCAGCGTGGACAGGGCCAGCGCCGGAGCCATGACCGCCAGCTCCACGCCCTCGGCAGGCGCGTACTTCTCCTTGAGTTCTTCGGCCCAGGACCGCGCTTCGGTGGGCGTCTTGTTCATCTTCCAGTTCAGGGCCAGCAGGGTACTCGGCATCACTTCTCCTTGATTGAGACTCAGTTGATTCAGATTCAGATTCAAATAGCAGGACGGAAAAAGAAGGTCGTGCGCCAGACGAGTTTGCCGCCCTGCACCCGGTACACGTCAGCAAAACGTTCTTCGAGGGGCCGTCCGTCGCGGCTCTCGCCCCGGAAGACGCCCACCGCCACCGCGTCGCCCGCCGAGGAACACGTCACCGCTTCGACGTGGTGCGACCCAGCGCCGATAATGCGCTCCTGGCGGTAGAACTGCTCGATGCGGGCCAGCCCCTGCAAAGGGGCGTAGCCGGGGCGCTCGTACACCGCGTCTTCGGCAAACACGCTGCCGAGGTCGTCGAACTGTGCCCCGTCGATCACACCGAACAGTCGGCGGATGAGGTCATGGGCTTCCTGCTCGGTCATGAGCCCTCCAGTGGGCGCAAGCCCAGGCGGCATACGCCTGCTTATTCCTTATTCCATCGCCAGCACGCCGGGCAGTTCCTTGCCTTCGAGCAGTTCGAGGCTGGCCCCGCCGCCCGTGCTGATGTGGTCGATCTGGTCGGCCTTGCCGCTCTTGTTGATAGCGCTGACCGAGTCGCCGCCGCCGACCACGGTGTAGGCCTGATTTTTCAGGCTGCCCACCGCCGCCGCCACCGCGTTGGTGCCCGCCGCGAACTTCTCGAACTCGAACACGCCCATCGGCCCGTTCCAGAAGACCACTTTGGCCCCCTTCAGCGCCTCGGCGTAGGCTTTCTGGGTGTCGGGGCCGATGTCCAGGCCCATCCAGCCGTCCGGAATCTGGTCGGCGGGCACGACTCTGCTCTCGGCGTCGGCGGCAAACTTGTCGGCGGCCACCGCGTCGGTCGGCAGCATCAGCTTGTCGCCGTATTTGTCCAGCAGGCCCCCCGCGTACTCCACCTGGTCGTCTTCCACCAGGCTGTTGCCGATTTGCCCGCCACGCGCCTTGATGAACGTAAACATCATGCCGCCGCCGATCAGCATCTTGTCCACGCGGGGCAGCAGGTTCTCGATGACCTTGATTTTGTCGCTGACCTTCGCCCCGCCGATGATGACCACGTACGGATGTTCGGTGCTGTTCAGCAGCTTGCCCAGCGCGTCCACCTCGTTCTGGAGCAGCCCGCCCGCCGCGTGGGGCAGCTTGGAGGCCACGCCACTCACCGACGAGTGGGCACGGTGCGCCGACCCGAAGGCGTCCAGCACGAAGGCGTCACCGAGCTTGGCGAGTTTGTCGTTCAGCTCGGCGTCGTTCTTTTCCTCGCCCGCCTCGAAGCGCACGTTTTCGAGCAGCGCGACTTCGCCGGGCTTCAGCGCCTGCACCGCCTGCAACGTTTCCTCGCTGCCGGGCAGGCTGGCGATGAATTTCACGTCCCGCCCCAGCGCCTTGCTCGCGGTCTCGGCCACGGGCCTGAGGCTGTACTTCTCCTCGGGGCCGTTCTTGGGGCGTCCGAAGTGGCTCATCAGCACCACCGACGCGCCGCCCTCCAGCAGCTTTTCGATGGTGGGCAGGCTGGCGGTGATACGGGTGGCGTCCTGCACGACGCCGTCTTTGACAGGCACGTTGTAGTCCACGCGCACGAGGACGCGCTTGCCGTTGACATCCAGATTGCTCAGGTTTTGCATGTATTTTTCTCCGAAAAATGATGATGGATGATGGAGACAACCCCCTATCATCCATCATCCATCATCTCTCTACGTTTAGCCTTTTTGCTGTACCAGTTGCACGAGGTCGGCAATGCGGTTGCTGTAGCCCCACTCGTTGTCGTACCACGAGAAGAACTTGACGAGGTTGCCCATCGCCATGGTCAGGCCGCCGTCGATGATGGCGCTGTGGGGGTCGCCCTGAATGTCGGTCAGCACGATGGGGTCTTCGGTGTAGGCGAGGATGCCCTTGTACTTGCCTTCAGCCGCTTCACGGAAGACGTTGTTGACTTCCTCAACGGTCACGTCCTTCTGGAGCAGCACCACCACGTCGCTGATAGAGCCGGTGGGGGTGGGCACGCGCAGCGAAGTGCCGTCGAACTTGCCCTTCAGGCCGGGGTAGACCTGCGACACGGCCTTGGCCGCCCCGGTGCTGGTGGGGATGATGTTCACGGCAGCGGCGCGGGCGCGGCGCAGGTCCTTGTGCGGCAGGTCGAGCACGCGCTGGTCGTTGGTGTAGGAGTGGACGGTGGTCATGATGGCCTTCTCGATCCCGAAGGCTTCGTCCATCAGTTTCATCGGCACGCCGAGGCTGTTGGTGGTGCAGCTGGCGTTGGAGATGATGTGGTGGTTGGCGGGGTCATACTGCTCGTCGTTTACGCCCAGCACGATGGAGAAGTCCTCACCCTTGGCCGGAGCGGTGATCAGGACCTTCTTGGCGCCGCCCTGCATGTGCTTGCCCGCGCCCTCACGGTCGGTGAAGATGCCGGTGGACTCGATGACGATGTCCGCGCCCAGCTCGCCCCACTTGATGTTGGCGGGGTCGCGCTCGGCCAGCGCGTGGATCTTCTTGCCGTTGACGGTGAGGCTCGACTCGTCGAACTCGACGGTGCCGTCAAAGCGCCCGGCGGTGGAGTCGTACTTGAGCAGGTGGGCGAGGGTCTGGTTGTCGGTCAGGTCGTTGATGGCGACCACTTCGACGCCGCGCTCTTCGAGGATGCGGAAGACCAGACGACCGATGCGGCCGAAGCCGTTGATGCCTACTTTCATGAAAACCTCCAGGGCCGAGGGCAACGGCCGAAAAAACTCCAGGTTGCGCCTCGCATGTCGCAGTTTAACCCGAAACCTTTAACCCGAAACCGCCGCACGCCCGCCCGGCCGCGCCGCCCGCAGCAGGCCGACTTACACTGGCCCCATGTCCCTGTCCTCCCTGTCCCCCTCCTCGGCCCCCCCGACCCTGAAAGCAGTGCTGTTCGACCGCGACGACACCCTGGCCGTGACCGACCCCGCCGTGTACCGGGAAGCGGCGCAGTGGCTCGCCGGGCGCTTCGGCCTCGACCCCCGGCAGGCCGGACAGACCCTCGCCGGGCTGTGGCAGGAGCGCATGAACGACTGGTGGGACCTGCGCTCGCATGAGGACGAAACACAGTTCTGGGAAGCCTACGGCGGCGAACTGACCGGCAGACTGGGCCTGCCCCCCGCCGCCGCCGCCGAGGTCACGGGCGCCTACCCCTACGAGCGCTACATGAAGCCGGTGTCCGGTGCCCGCGAGGTGCTCACCGAGTTGCGCCGCCGGGGCCTGAAAATCGGCGTCCTGAGCAACACCCTGCCCAGCATCGAGCGCACGCTGGACGCCATAGGCCTGCGCGACCTCGTGGACGTGCCGCTCGCCACCTGCCTGCTGGGGGTCCACAAACCCGAAGCGCAGGCGTTTGCGCTGGCGGCAGACGCGCTGGGGCTGCCCCCCGCCGAAATCCTGTTCATCGACGACCTGATCGAGAACGTAGAGGCTGCCCGCGCGGTCGGGATGCGGGCCGAGCAGATCGACCTGAGCGGGCAGACGGCGGGCGCGCTGCACTCGTTGCGGGAGGTGCTCGACCTTGTCTGACTTGCCCTTGTCTGACTTGCCTTTGTCTGAGCTGCACTCCTCTGGCCCGCATTTCGACGCCCACCTCGACCTCGCCTGGAACGCCCAGCAGGGCCGCGACCTGACGCTGCCCCTGGCACAGTTGCGGGCCAGCGACCCCCTCGCCGGTCAGACCGCCACCGTCAGCTTTCCCGAGTTGCACTCGGCGGGGCTGCGGCACTGCTTCGGAACCCTGTTCGCTCTGCCCGCACCGCAGCGGGGCGGCTACACCGACCACGCCGGGGCACGCGCTCAGGCGCTGGCGCAACTCGCGCAGTACCGCGCCTGGGAGATGTCAGGCTGGCTGAGCCTGGGCGGGAGCGAAAGCCCCCTGCGGGTCACCCTGCTGATGGAAGGCGCCGACCCCATCCGTGACCCCGACGACCTGCCGTTCTGGGCCGAGCAGGGCGTGCGAATCATCGGCCCCGCGTGGGGGCGCACCCGGTACGCGGGAGGAACCGACGCGCCCGGGCCGCTCACCCCCGAGGGCCGCGAACTGGTGCAGGCGATGAAAGACCTGGGGCTGACGCTCGACGCCTCGCACCTCGACACCGCCGCCTTCTGGGACGCCGCCGAGACCGGCGTGAAGATGATCGCCAGCCACTCCAACCCCCGCGCCCTGGTGGACACCAACCGGCAGCTCAGCGACGACATGGCCCGCCACATCGTGTCGACGGGCGGCGTGCTGGGGCTGGTCGCGCACAGCAAATTCATCCGCGCCGGCTGGACGGAAGGACAGGACCGCGCCAGCCTGGGCGAGTTGGTGCGCTGCGCCGAGCATTACGCCGCGCTGGTGGGCTGGGACCACCTCGGCATCGGCAGCGACCTTGACGGCGGGTTCGGAACCGAAAAGATGCCGCAGGGCATCGAGCGTTACCGCGACCTGAGCCGCTTCCTCGACCTGCTCCCACCCGAAGCCCGGGCTGGCGTGGCCGGAGACAACTGGGAACGCTGGATGGGTGAATCTTTTCACTAAACCTCCAACAAAATATTTTTTTCACAAACCTTTCCAAAAAAGAGAAGGGCCACAGCGACCCTTCACTTTCTGAGCGTTCAGTTCTCGCCGCGCACCGCCACCCCGACCTCCGCGAGTTGCGCGTCCTCGACGGGGGAGGGGGCCTCGGCCATCAGGTCCGCGCCCCGGTTGTTTTTGGGAAAAGCGATGACCTCACGGATGCTGCTCGCGCCGCTCATCAGCATCAGCAGGCGGTCAAAGCCCCAGGCGATGCCGCCGTGCGGGGGCGTGCCGTATTCGAGGGCGTCGAGGAAAAAGCCGAACTTCTCGCGGGCGGCGGCTTCCGAAAAGCCGATGGCCGAGAACATCTTGGCCTGCACCTCGGGGTCGTGAATCCGGATGGACCCGCCGCCGATCTCGAAGCCGTTGAGCACGAGGTCGTAGGCCTGCGCCCGCATCTCGCCCTGCCGCTCGGTGCCGAACAGCGCCACGTCGTCGGGGTGCGGCGCCGTGAAGGGGTGGTGCATGTAGGTCCAGGTCTGCGACTCCTCGTCGAACTCCAGCTGCGGGAAATCCACCACCCAGGACACGTGGAAGCGCGGCCCGTCCGCCGCCAGGTCGAACAGGTCGCGCAGGCTCAGGCGCACCGCGCCCAGCGCCGTGACCGCCTTTTTCCACTCGCCCGCCGCAAAGAGCAGGGTGCCGCCCTGTTCCACGCCCGTCTGTTCGATGAGCGGCGCGGCGATGCCCCCCACGAACTTGGAGATGCCCCCCGTAAACCCGTCGCCGTCGCGCTTGAGCCAGGCCAGGCCACCCGCGCCGTTTTGCTTGGCGACGCGCTCGAGTTCGTCGATCTGCTTGCGGGTCAGTTCGGGCGCGACGAGCACCTTGACCGTCTGGGCCGAGGCGAACGCCTTGAATTCGCCGCCCCGGAACAGCTCGGTCACGTCCACGAAGCGGCTGCCGAAGCGCAGGTCGGGCTTGTCGGAGCCGTACAGGTCCATCGCCTCGTGGTAGCTCATGCGGGGAAACGGCGTGGGCAGGTCGTGGCCCAGCACCTTTTTAAAGACGTGGGCGAGCAGCCGTTCCTGAAGCTCCAGAACGTCGTCCTGCTCCACGAAACTCAGTTCCATGTCGAGCTGCGTGAAATCCGGCTGGCGGTCGGCCCGCAGGTCCTCGTCACGGAAGCAGCGGGCGAGCTGGTAGTAGCGGTCGAACCCCGAAATCATCAGCAGTTGCTTGAACAGCTGCGGGCTTTGCGGCAGGGCGTAGAACTCGCCGGGGTTCAGGCGGCTGGGCACCAGAAAGTCGCGCGCACCTTCGGGCGTGGACTTCGTGAGCATCGGCGTCTCGATCTGGGCAAAGCCCTCGGCGTCGAGAAACTCGGTCACGGCAGTCACGGCCTTGGAGCGCAGCAGCAGGGCGCGCTGCATGTCACTGCGGCGCAGGTCGAGGTAGCGGTACTTGAGGCGCAGGTCCTCGCTCACCTCGCCGCCCTTGTCCAGCTCGAACGGCGGCGTCTTGGCGGCATTGAGCACCTTCACGCGGCTGGCAATCACTTCGTAGTCGGCCAGCCCACCCTTGCGCTGGGCCTCGGGGCGCATCTGAAAGCGGCCCTCGATTTCCGCCACGTACTCGGCGCGCAGCCGGTCGGCCTCGGCAAACGCGGGGCTGTCCGGTTCCACCTGCACCTGCACGATACCCGAGCGGTCGCGCAGTTCGATAAAAATCAGCCCGCCCAGGTCACGGCGGCGGTTCACCCAGCCTTGCAGGGTGACGGTCTGGTTCTGGTGGGAAGCATCGAGATGGCCGACGAGGGCGGTACGTTTCACAGTTTTTCATTATGCCGCCTGAGCGCCAGCGCCGTCAGCGACAGCAGGGCCAGGCTGCCGAGCAAGAAGTCCGGTAGGGCCTGGCCCCCGCTCCCCGATTCGTCGGCCAGAGACCCGCCCAGCACGCCCCCCACAACGGCCGCCCAGCCCAGCGTGCCCAGCCCAGCGTCAGCGAGAGCCAGATGCGCCGGTCAGGCGAACGCGCAGCCAGCACCAGACCCAGGAGCAGCAAAACCTCCGCCAGCCCCGAAAGGGGCGTGCGGGGCATGTAGGCCGACAAAGCCACATTCAGCCAGACCAGCCGCCCCAGTTGCAGCAGGCCCAGTTGCAGCAGGAGCAAGAAAAAGAGGCCACGTTCCCAGAGCAGGAGCATGGCCTCAGTGTGACGGCAGGGGGGGCGGTCAGTCGTCCGACTTTTGAAGGAAGGCCGCCAGCTCGCCCACCGGGACGACCTTCTGTTCGCCCGTCTCCATGTGCTTGAGGCTGACCGTGCCCTGCGCCGCTTCGTCCGACCCGATCAGGCCCACCCACACGGCGCGGCGGCGCTCGGCGTCCTTGAAGGCGCTGCCCGGTTTCATGGCGCGGTAGGCGAACTCGGCGCGGGCATAGGCGCGGGCCTCCAGCGCCGTTTTTGCGGCCAGCGGCACATTCTCCTCGTCCAGCGCGACCAGATAAAGCTGCGGGCCGCTGGACACCGGAAGCTCGACCCCGTCGGCTTCCATCGCCAGCAGCAGGCGCTCGATGCCGAAGGCCCAGCCGATGCCCGGCACGGCCTGTCCACCGAGCTGCTCGGCGAGGCCGTCGTAGCGCCCGCCCCCGCACAGGGCCGACTTGGCCCCCACGCCCTCGTGGTGCAGTTCCCAGGCGGTGCGGCGGTAGTAGTCCAGCCCGCGCACGATGCTGGGGTCGAGGTCATACGGCACGCCCCAGTCGGTCAGATAACGCTGCACCTGCGCGAAGTGCGCCGCCGCGTCCTCGCCCAGAAACTCGAGCATGGGCCGCACGCCGAGTTCGGCGATGAGCTGCTGGTCGCCTTCGCTTTTGCTGTCCAGAATGCGCATGGGGTTGCGCGTGAGCCGGTCCTTGCTGTCGTCCGAGAGTCGCTCCAGGTGCGGCGTGAACAGGTCGCGCAGGTACGCGTTGTAGGCTTCGCGGTCCTCGGGGTCGCCGATGGAGCCGAGCTTGACCTTGACCTGCTTGAGGCCGAGTTCGCGCACCACCTCGACCAGCAGGGCAATCGCCTCGGCGTCCACCAGCGGGTCGGTGCTGCCGAAGACCTCGTAGTCCACCTGATGAAACTGCCGCAGGCGACCTTTTTGCACGTTCTCGGCACGGAACATCGGGCCGTGCAGCCAGACCTTGAGCGGCGCGGGAAGCTGCTTCCAGCCGCCCTGGAGGTACGCCCGCACGATGCCCGCCGTGCCTTCCGGGCGCAGGACGTAGCCGCCGTGGTCGCCGAAGTAGTAGACCGTGAACATCTCCTTGCGCACGATGTCGGTCGAGCCGCCCACGCCGCGCTTGACGAGTTCGGCTTCCTCGAACAGCGGCGTGTCGATGCGCTGCGCCCCGGCGCGTTCGAGCACCCGGCGGGCGGTGTCGCGGACATACTCGAACGCCGCCGCCCGCGTGTCGAGACTGAGTTTGGGACTGCCTGAGGGCAGATGGTCCTGGGTGCCTTTGGGACGCTGAATTGCCATTCGAAGAGTGTAGTATGCCGCCCTCTCAGGCAGGCAGCAGGTCGCGGGCCAGTTCCTCCTGCACGGCGGCGTCGAAGCGGGCGACCAGCCCCGGCTCGCCCAGCAACCCGGCGAGTTCGGTCATCAAGCGGCGGTAGGGTTCAGGCCGCGCCGACTCGCCCATCAGTCCCAGGCGCCAGATCACGCCCGCCGTCGGGCCGAGGCCGCCGGTCACGCTGATGCCGCGCTGCCGCAGTGCCCCGCGCACCCCGGCGTCGTCCAAGCCCTCCGGCAGCCGCAGGGCGAGCACGGTGGGCAGGCGGTCTTGCGGGCGGCGGACATAGGGCGAAAAGCCCAGGGGCGCGAGCGTGCGCTCGATCACGCGGCCCATCAGCCGCACGCGGGCCTGCCGGGTGTCCAGGCCTTCGTCCAGGGCCGCCCGCAGCGCGGCGTGCAGGGCGAAATGCAGGTTGACCGGCACCGTGTGGTGGTAGCTGTGGTCCACCCAGTAGTCGCGCAGGCCGCCGAAATCGCAGTACCACAGCGGCGGCGGGGTGCGCCGGGCACGGAAACGCGAAAAGGCCCGCTCGCTGATGGCCACCGGCGCCAGTCCGGGGGGGGCCGAGAGGCACTTTTGCGCCCCGGTGTAGGCGTAGTCCACGCCCCACTTCGCCATGTCGAACGGTTCCATACCCGCCGTGGTCACCGCGTCCACCGTGAGCAGTGCCCCCGTACCGCGCACGAGCTTCGCGATTTCAGGCACCGGGTTCAGGACGCCGGTGCTCGTCTCGCCGTGCACGACCGCCACCATCGACACCGAATCGTCGAGTTGCGCGGCCACGTCGGCGGGGTCAATCGCTTCACCCAGCGGCGCCGTGACCAGCCGCACCTTCGCCCCGTACCGGGCGGCCATCTCCGCCATGCGGCGCCCGAAGCTGCCGTTGGCGCACACCAGCACCTCGTCGCCCGCTTCCACCAGATTGGCGAAGCCCGCTTCCATCCCGAGCGAGCCGGTGCCCGCGAGCAGCGCGGTCAGCGTTCCCTCGTCGGCGCCGTACATCTCGCGCAGGTCGCGCTGAATCTCGGAATTCAGGGCAAAGACCTCCGGGTCCATGTGCCCCAGCATCGGGCGGGTCAGTGCCCGCTGCGCCCGGGGGTGAATCGGGGTCGGGCCGGGGGTCAGCAGCACGTGCTCGTCGTGGGTATCCTCGAACATCACCGCCAGAGTCTAGGACCACTGGCCTCTTTACGCAACTTTATTGCCAAACTCTGCTTATTTTTCAGGAATCGAGCAACTTTATTGCTTCAAAGCCTCGTCGTACTGGTTGCCCGTGTGCAGGCGGCCATCTTCGATCAGTTTCAGGAAGTCGCGGGCGTAACTCGCCACGGCGCGGGGGTGGCTGTCGGTCAGGGCGTGGGTGCCGCCACGAATCTCGCGAATCAGGGCGTGGGGAATGCTGCGGCGAATCTCCTCGACGGTCCAGGCGCGGATGACCGGGTCGCCGTCGCCGTCGAGCAGCAGCGTGGGCACCCGGATGCGGGGGAGAAGGGCGCCGGTCTGGTGCTCGCTCTGGTCCTGGGCGAGGCGGTACATGGTGCCCAGGCCCGCCCGCCGGTAGGCCCGCAGGCCGCCGGGAAACAGCAGGCCGGGGCGCTCGCGCGGCAGGTCGAGCAGCAGCCGGAGCAGTTGCGCCGCCACGCTGGGGCTTTCCGGGATGCCGGTGGGGGCGCAGGCGATCAGGCCGGTGGTGCAGCGGGGATACCGCGCCGCGAGGTCGAAGATCACCTCGCCGCCCAGCGAGTGCCCGAACAGCGGCGCGCAGCGCAGGCCGCTGGCCTCCAGCCACGCCGCGAGGTGGTCGGTGAGCGCCTCGATGCTCGCCGGAGCGCCGGGCCGCCCCTGGCTGTGGCCGTGTCCGGGCGGGTCGTAGAGGTACACCGTGCGCGTGCGGGCCAGTTGCCGCCCCACCCGCTCATACATCCACGAGGCGCAGCCCAGCCCCGGCACCACCACCAGCGGCGGCCCGCTGCCCAGCACCCGGGCGTGCGTCCACAGCCCCTGCACCCGCGTCCAGCGGGAGTGGCCCTCAGATACGTAGCTCTCAGACATCCGGCGCCTGTTTGCCCGGAGACTGTTTGCCCGGACCCTGGGCCAGAAAATCGAGCACCGCGCGGTTGAAGCCCGCCGGGTCGTCCACCATCACCACGTGCCCGGCGCGGGGCAGCTCGACGTACTGCGCCCCCGGAATGCTCGCGGCGAGCTGCCGCCCCAGCGCCGCCGGAATCAGGGCGTCGCGTGCCCCCCACACGACCAGCGTGCGGGCGCGAATCTCCGGCAACAGGTCAAGCACGCTGTCGCGCAGCAGCCGTGACACCGACCGCCACAGGTTCGGCAGCCCCGCCCGCGCCGAGTCGGCCAGAATCACCGGCAGAAAGGAAGGCCGCCCGGTGAGCGCGGCCCGGGGCAGGTGCAGCGCCGCCCGCACCGGGTGCTCGCGCAGCAGCCCACTGGCGCAGGCCAGCACCAAGCGGTCCACCCGCCCGGGCGCGAGTGCGGCCACATGCAGCGCGATGTGCCCGCCCATCGAGTGCCCGATCAGGGTGACGCGCTCAAGGCGCTCGGCGTCCAGCCAGCGGGCGATCAGCGCGGCGTCCTCACGCACCCCCAGCGAACGCTGCCGCCACGCGAGGTGGTGCCCGTAGCCGGTCAGGTCGATGACATACACCCGGTGCCGCGCCGAGAGCAGCGGGACTTGCCTGCGCCACCAGCGCCAGGAGCCGCTCAGCCCATGAATCAGCACCACCGGGTCGCCCGACGCGCCCGCCACCCGGTAACGCAGGGCAGACGCGCCCTCGCGGTATTCCTCGACCTTCACGCGGCCCAGCATACGTCTTAGACTCGAAATGGGGGTTTTCTTATCTAAGGCTACTTAGGTAAGAAAAGCTTTGTGCTGGACTTTGACTCTCTCAAACCGCATACGGACCATCCGCTACAACCCCAGCAGTCTGGTCGCCACAGCGAAGTACACGACCACACCTATCACGTCGGCCAGCGAGGTGACCAGCGGGCCGCTGGCGGTAGCGGGGTCGAGTTTGAAGCGCTGAAGCACGAAGGGCAGGCTCAGGCCGATGAGGCTCCCGATGACGACCACCAGGACCATCGTCACGGCGACCACCAGCGCCACCTGCGTGCCCGCGCGCACGCTGCCCAGCAGGGCCACCGCCACGCCCATGGTCAGGCCCAGCGCCAGACTGACGCCCACCTCGCGCACCATCAGTCTGCCCCAGTCGGCGGGGGTCACGTCGCCGGTCGCCAGCGCCCGCACCATCAGCGTGGCGGCCTGTGCGCCCGCGTTGCCACTGCTGCCGATCAGGAGCGGCAGGAACATCACCAGCGCGACCACTTCGGTGATGACGCCCTCGTAACGCGCGATGATGGCCCCCGAAAGCAGGTTGACGAACACCAGCACCACCAGCCAGCCCACCCGCTTGCGGTACAGCTCGGTCAGGCGTACGGCACGCACCTGGCGGCCCAGGGGCACGACGGCGGCGCCGCGCTGCACGTCCTCGGTGTGTTCTTCCTCGGCCACGTCCAGCACGTCGTCGAAGGTCACTTCGCCCAGCAGCCGCCCCTGCTCGCTCACGACGGGCAGCACCGGCAGGTCGGCGGCCAGCATGACGCGCACGGCGTCCTCGCGGTCGGCGCCGGCATTCAGCGCCACGTACTGACGGTCCACCAGCGCCCCGACCGCCGTCTCCGGCTCGCTCAGGACGAAGGCCCGCAGGGGGACGGCGTCCATCAGCACGCCCTCGTCGTCCACGACGTACAGGTCCTCGATGGTGCCGGGGTCGGCCTGCCGCCTGAGGTGCGCGAAGGTCTGAGCCACCGTCCAGTCGGGGCGCACCGCCGTGACCTCGGGGTTCATCAGGCGGCCCACACTCTGCGGCGGGTAGCTCAGGAGCTGCTCGGCCAGCGCCCGCTCTGAAGGCCCGAGCAACCGCAGCAGCGTGTGGCGCCGGGCCTCCGGCACCTGTTCGAGCAGGGCGGTGCGGTCGTCGGGCCTCAGGCGGCGCAGCCCGCGTGCCGCGTCGGGTTGGGGGAGGCCGGAGAGCAGTTCGGCCTGCACTTCCGGCGGCAGGAGGGGCAGCACCCGGGCCTGCGTCCCCTCGTCGGCCTGCAAAAAGGCGTCCCGCCGACGCGCCGCACTGCGCCGCGCCCACTGCCGCGCGAGTTCGGCGGGCGAGGAGGAGGACGGGGGAATCATGGGTCAACAGGATAGTCGAGGGGGCTGGCGTCCGCCCGCCCGTGCCGACGCGCCCAGCCGGCGCCGAGCAGAACGGCGAACAGCAGCAGCGCGGGCAGGTCGCCGAGGCGGGCATAGACGGTCTGGCCGCTGAGCAGTTTCGGGCGCACGTCGAGGGCCTGCACCGCGTCGCCGCTGGCGATGACCTGCACCGGGCGCCCGAGGTCGTCCACCGCGCCCGCCACGCCGAGGTTGACGCTGCGGACCAGCCAGCGCCGCGTTTCGATGGCGCGGACGCGGCCCATCCAGAAATGCTGCGCGACGCCCCAGCCCTGATACCAGCCGTCGTTGGACGGGTTGACGAGGAGTTGTGCGCCTTTGCGGGTCAGCTCGCGGGCCACCCAGGGAAACACCGAGTCGTAGCAGACATAGGTGCCGTACTGAACGCCGTTCAAGGTCAGGGGCTGGACCTGCCGGGCGGCTTCGAGTGAACCGAACTCAAAGCCCAGCGCCTGTTCGAACACGCCGTACACAGGTTTAAGGAGACTGTAGAAAGGAAATTCCTCGCCGAACGGCACCAGCTTGGCCTTGACATTCTGTCCGGTCAACTTTCCTGCCGCATCGATAGAAATCACACTGTTCTGGTCGGGCGTCAGGGTGCGCAGGCCGGAGATGCCGGGGGCCGGAAACTGCGGCACGTCGGCGGGAAGTGCGGGCAGCATCAGGGCCGTTTCGCTCCAGACCACGACGCTGCCGGCAGGACGGTCGACGCTGAACGGAAGCTGCTGGGTCAGTTGCTGCTCGGGCGTGACATACCCGCTGGCCCGGCCAAAGGCATCGAACGTCGTTCGCAGCACCCGCATGGGCTGTTCGGGTCCCTGCCCCGGCGTGCGCGTCAGGCCGTAGCCCAGGGCCGCGAGCCAGACCAGACCCAGGGTCAGGACACTTCGCCGGGAGCGGCTCGCCAGCGCCGCCGCGAGGCCCAGAATCAGCCCGCTGGCGAGCAGCACCCCGCCGAGGTCGGCCACCTGAATCAGCGGCGTGGGCAAGAGCGCGTACCCGAGTGTCGGCCAGGGAAAAGCGAGCGGCCCCAGGAAACGCAGGGCTTCCACGAGGCCCCAGCCGCCCGCCAGCGCCCAGACGCGGCCCCGCGCCGAAGCGACCAGGCGGGCGACGACATACGCCATCAGCGCAAAGAACCCGCCTTCGAGGGCATACAGCACGAACGCCAGTGCCCCGGCGGGCGGAAAGCCGAAGATGTTGCCGAGAAAGGCGGTCAGCCACCACAGATGAAGGGTGTTCATGGCAAAGACCGCCCACCAGACGCGGCCCGCGACCTGCCGGGGGGTGTCGGCGCGGGCGGCGTACCACAGCAGCCCCGCCAGGGCGAAGGGCGCGAGGACGCCGGTGGGCAGCGGCGGCAACGTCAGCGCGAGGGCCACCCCGAGCAGGGCGGACACGGCGGGGGGCGGCAGGCGGCGGCGCGGCATCGGGACAGAGTGTAGCCCCTGACCGTAAGGCGCGCGGCACTCGCCGGGTGGCCCCTCCCCTATCTTCAGGGCGTGCATTACGACGACCTGCCCGTGCTGCCCACCTCCCCCGGCGTGTACATTTTTCGCAAGGGGGGCGTGCCGATTTATATCGGCAAGGCGAACAATCTGCGCGCGCGGGTCACGCAGCACTTCAAGGCGGGCGGCAAAAGCGGCAAGTTCACGAAGCTCGCCGAGTCGCTCGAATTCATCAGCGCCGCCAACGAGGTCGAGGCGCTCGTGCTCGAGGCCAACCTCATCAAGCAGCACCGCCCGCACTACAACGTCCTGCTCAAGGACGACAAGCATTACCCCTTTCTCAAGCTCACCAACGAGCCGTTTCCGATGCTGGTCGTCACGCGGCGGGTCCTCAAGGACGGCGCGAATTACTACGGTCCCTACCCGGACGCCTCGGCGGTGCGGCGGGTCAAGCACCTGATCGACACCATGTTTCCGCTGCGCAAAAACTCGGGGCTGCCGATGCAGAAAAAGCCGCGCCCGTGCCTGAACTACCACATGGGCCGCTGCCTGGGGCCGTGTATAGATGCGGCGCAACCGGACGAATACCGGCAGGTCGTGGACGACGTGCGGGCGCTGCTCGAGGGCCGGGCGGCTCCGGTGGTGGCCCGATTGAAAGAGGACATGAAGGCCGCCGCACAGGGGCAGGACTTCGAGCAGGCCGCCCGCATCCGGGACCGGGTGCAGGCGGTGGAAAAGCTTTTCGGGACCGAGCAGCACGCCTTTGTCAGCGAGGAAACCGACCTCGACTTTCTGGGCGCGGCGCAGGCCGGGGAATTCGCGATGGTGCAACTGTTCCGCATGCGCGGCGGGCGCGTGGTGGGGCGCGACAAACGCTTTTTGACGGGCGCGGACGACACGGGCCTGGGGGAAATCATCGGCGCGTTCGTGTCCGACTACTACACCCAGGCCACGCACGTGCCGCCGCTGATTCTGCTGCCCGCCGAGTACGAGGACGCGCGGCTGTGGAGCGAGTTCCTGTCGCGTCAGGCGGGCCGGAAGGTCGAGATGCGCACCCCCAAGCGCGGCGACAAGACCGACCTCATCGACATGGCGCAGCGCAACGCGGCGGTGGGGCTGGAGTCGGAAATGGCGCTGCTCGAGCGCCGGGGCGACCATCCGGGCCTGGACGCCCTCAAGGACGTGCTCGCCCTCCCCGAGCGGCCCTGGCGCATCGAGGGCTATGACAACTCCAACCTGTTCGGCACCAACATCGTCTCGGGCATGGTGGTCTTCGAGGGCGGACGTTCACGCCGGGGCGAACACCGCCGCTTCAAGGTGCGCGGCCTGGAGCGTCCCGACGACTACGAGTCGATGAAGCAGACGATTTACCGCCGCTTTACCGGCTCGCTCTCGGACAAGCTGCCGCTGCCCGACCTCGTCTTGATCGACGGGGGGCGCGGGCAGGTGAACGCCGCGCTCGACGCCCTGAAAGAGGCGAACGTGCAGGTGCCGGTGGTGGGGCTGGCCAAGCGCGAGGAGCGGCTGATTTTGCCTGGGCGCTACGGGGCGCAGTGGTGGCTGGAGGCGGGCACCGAGGTCGGCGTGGACCGCGAACTGCTGCTGCCGCGCACCCACCCGGCGCTGCGGATGCTGATCGGCGTGCGCGACGAGGTCCACAACTACGCCGTGAGCTACCACCGCAAACTGCGCGGCGAGGGGATGCTCCGAAGTGTCTTCGACGACCTGCCGGGCATCGGGCAAAAGCGGCGCGACGCCCTGCTCGAACATTTCACCAGCCTCGAAGACCTCGCCGCCGCCCCGGTCGAGCAGATCGCCGCCGTGCCGGGGATGTCGGCACGGGCGGCGCAGAGTGTCAAGGCGTTTTTGCAGGCGCGGGAAGCCAAAATCGCCAGCGGATAATACGGATTCCGCGATATGGATGCACAGGCGGCGCTTTCCCGACTGTGCAGGAATTAAGCGGAATTCGTATTTTTTCCTACTCGCATCCGCTCTGCTGCGCAGCTTTGCAAGTCGGATTGAATCTGAAACGACCAGATTCAATCGGAATCCGTATAAGCCGGTGCAGGACAGACCGGGGACGTGTCGGCGCGGCCTGCCGGGCGAGGCGACGGTGCGCGGCTTCGGCCCGCAGGGCAGCGGCGTGGGCTTTCGGCGTCGAAGTGGTTCATGGTCGGACCTCCTGGCCCCCACAGGATGCGGCCCGGCGGCACCCCGCCACATGCGCCGCCTGGCCGGGTGCGGGATGCGCCAGATGGCGCAGGAGCGCACCCCGCGCCCGAACCCTTTACCCTGGCTTCAGACCGGGACGCTGACAGCGGGCTGACCTTCAGGCGACAATGGCGGGATGCCCGCCGACCACGCCACGTCCCCCCTCTCACCGTCCCCCCCGCAGGGCATCATCCGCCAGCATGGGCGCGCCGCGCTGCGGCTCCTGCTCGCCGTGCTGGTGCCTCTGTTGCTGTTTGCCGACCTGGCCGAGGACATCTTCCGGCACGGGGGCTTCGCCTGGGACCAGAGCCTGCTGGACTGGTACGCCGCGCGGCGCACGCCGGGGCTGACGCAGGCCGCGCGGGTGCTCGCCGTGGTGGCGGGGGCGGGCGGCCTGCCGCTCCTCACGCTGCTGTTCGCCTGGGCGCTGCGCCGCCGGGGGGATGTCCACGCGGCGTTTCTGGTGCTGGCCGTGGCCGGGGCGACCCTGCTCAACGTGCTGGCGAAACTCGTCTTTCACCGCCCCCGGCCCGACGAACTGCTCGCGGTGCTCAGCGAACCGGGCTTTTCCTTTCCCAGCGGTCACGCGATGGTGAATGCGGCGTTCGGGCTGGCGCTGGCACTCGCCTTCCGGCGCTCACGGGCGGGCTGGCCGCTGGCCGCCTTCGGGGTGCTGTGGGCGCTGCTGGTCGGGGTCAGCCGCAATTATCTCGGCGTGCATTATCCCAGCGACGTGCTGGCGGGCTTTCTGGCAAGTACGGCCTGGGTGTTCGGGCTGTACCTGACGATGGGCCGGCGCTGGCCGGCGCTGCGCCGCCCCCCTGTTTGAAAAGCTGCTCATACGGATTCCGATTGAATCTGGTCGTTTCAGATTCAATCCGAGCGGATGCGAGTAGGAAAAAATACGGATTCTGCGATATGGATGCACAGGCGGCGCTTTCCCGACTGTGCAGGAATTAAGCGGAATCCGTATCAGCCCATCCTGCCGGTGCGAATCACGTCGGCGATGACGGGCGGCAGGTTCCAGGCCATGATGTCAAAGGCGCTCGACGAGTAGTCGTAGGGCACCTTGTGCAGCGTGACCTTGGGTTTGCGGCCCACGCAATCGACGATGGCGACGTCCGCGCCGGGTTCGTGGTTGAGCGACAGCCCCACGCTGCCGGGGTCCACGAAGGTCGTTTCATCCACCGTGCGGATAAACGGCACGTGGGTGCCGCCCACCACCACCACCCGCGCCGAGAGCTGCTCCCCCAGACGCCGCAGCTCCATCTCGCTGCCCATCAGGTCCAGGCGCTGCTCGGGGTCGTGCGGCGAGCCGTGAAAGTAGCGCACCCGCCCGATGGGGGTGCTCAGGCGTCCGCTCGGGGGCAGGCGGCGCAGAAACTCGAACTGCGCGGGCGTCAGGGTCTTGCGCGTCCATTGCAGCACCTGATCGGCCACGCCGCGCCGCCCCTCGCGCTCGCCGAAGTCCAGCGACACCCGCAGGTCGCTGCTGCCCATGCCGGTGGGCCAGCCTTCGCGCTGCACGAAATCGATGACCGGACCCGGCGAGGCGCCGTAGCCCACGAGGTCACCCACCACCACCACCTGATTGACGATCTGCTCGTTCAGGAACCGCTTGACGGCGGTCAGGGCGTGAATATTGCCGTGGAGGTCACTGAGAAAGGCGATTCGCAAGGTGAGGTCATCCTAGAGCATTTGACGGAAAGACGTAACGTCTTTTTGGCGAGCGGACTGGGACAGCTCGAAGAGAGCGAGTGCAAAACACTGAGCAGGGCGGACTTGCAAAGCTGCGCAGCAGACTGGGACAGCTCCGCAGGAGAGAATGGAGTGATGCGGGGTGCTGTTCCGCGCATCACGTCATTCGGAGAACTGCTCTAGAGCATCTGCCCGGCCCCGGTGCGCCGTTCCCGGCCTTCCCCCGGGGGGTGGTGCAGACTACCCTGGGGCCTATGACCGCCGACCCCCGCCTGTTCGCCCACGACCCCCAGCGCCGCTGGTCCGAGGCCCCGGCCCCGGCAGGCTGGCATGAACTGCGCCCCTCTCCCGCCCGCGCCCGCAGCCGGACAGCGCTGCGCTCGGCGCCCGAACCCCTGGCCGCGCAGGTCACCGAGGCCCTTCCCGGTGAGGCGCTCGAACGGCTGGCCGACGAGGGCGAGTGGACCTGGGTCCGCACCGTTCATGACGGTTACCTGGGCTGGGCGCGGGCGGCGGACGTGGGCGCGGGCTGGACCCCGGACCTGGAGGTTGAGGCGCTGCGGGCGCACGCCTACGCCGCGCCCCGCGTCAGTGCGCCCATCGTGGCCGAACTGTGCCGGGGAGCGCGGCTGGCAGCGGGCGCGGGCGAGGTCGTCACCGAGGAGCACCGCCGCTGGCAGCCGGTCACGTTGCCCGGCGGACAGGCCGGGTGGGTGCAGGCGGTGGTGCTCTCTCCTCTCGCCGTGCCCGACCCTGCGTCGTTCGCGCTCACGCTGCTCGGGGCGCCCTACGTGTGGGGGGGGCGCAGCGCCTGGGGACTGGACTGCTCGGGGCTGACGCAGCTCGCCTACGCGGCGTGCGGCCTGAGCCTGCCGCGTGACGCCGACCAGCAGCACGCGGCGCTGAGCACGGTGGACGTGCCCCGGCGCGGCGACCTCGCCTTTTTTCCCGGACACGTCGGCCTGATGCTGGACGGGCGGCAGATGGTCCATGCCAACGCCACGGCGATGGCGGTGTCGGTGGACACGCTGGGGGAGGGCGAGTACGGCGGGCGGCTGCTCGCCTCGCTGCGTGGCTACGGGCGGTGGCCGGGGCCGGAGGCGCGGTGATCCGGGTCGCCGTGATCGGCTGCGGCAACCGGGGCGCCGACGTGTACGCCCGGCACCTGACCGATCAGGGGGCAAAGGTCGCGTGGCTGGTGGACCCCCGCCCCGACCGGCTGCGCGAGGTCGCCGCGCGTTTCGGGGTGCCCCCGGAAGCGTGTTTTCAGGATTGGGCCGAGTTTTTCGCCCTCGGGCGGGTGGCCGACGCGGTGGTGATCGCCACGCCCGACGACCAGCATGTCGGGCCGTGCCTCGCGGCGCTGGGCCTCGGGTACGACGTGCTGCTCGAAAAGCCGGTGTGCCTGGACGAGGCCGACCTGGAACGGCTGCTCGCCGCCGAAGCCGCCTCCAGCGGGCGGGTCACCGTCTGCCACGTCCTGCGGGCGACGGCGTTTTTTCAGGCGGTCCATGAGGTTGTCGCCTCGGGACGGCTCGGGCGGCTGGTGGGCATCCAACACGCCGAGAACGTCGCCTTCTGGCACTACGCGCATTCCTACGTGCGCGGCAACTGGCGAACCTCGCCCCCGGCGGCCCCGTTTTTGCTCGCCAAGAGTTGCCATGACCTCGACCTGCTGCGCTGGTTTGCCGGAAGTCCGCCTGTGCGGGTCAGCAGCGTAGGCACCCGCCTGCATTTTCGACCCGAGGAAGTTCCGGCGGAGGCGTCCGGGCGCTGCATGACTTGTCCGCTGACCGATTGTGCTTACGATGCCCGGCGCATTTACGGGGCGTTCGCACCCGATGTCTGGCCCAACACGGTGCTGACGGCGGGGGGGCTGAGTCTGGAGGAGGCGCTGCCGTGGGGGCCGTATGGGGCGTGCGTCTATAACGGACAGAACGATGTCGTCGAGCATCAGGCCGTGACTGCCGAGTTCGCGGGGGGGGTCACGGCGCAACTGACGGTCAGTGCCTTTACCCACAACAATGCCCGCACCCTCAAACTGCTGGGGGCGCGAGGCGAGTTGCGTGGTCACATGGAGCGCGGCGAGCTGGAGCTGCATGACTTCACCGCTGGGCCTGGAGCTGCCCCCGAGCGCTGGCGGGTCGAGGTCGGCGGCAACCACGGCGGCGGGGACGAGGGCCTGGTCGCCGCGTGGCTGCGTTTCCTGCGCGGACAGGCGCCGCCGCCCACGCCTCTGGCCGAGTCGCTCGATTCTCACCGCCTCGCCTTCGCGGCGGAGCGCGCGCGGCGGGCCGGCACGGTTCAGGCGCTCTAGCGTCAGGTCATACGGATTCCGATTGAATCTGGTAGTTTCAGATTCAATCCGACTTGCAAAGCTGCGCAGCAGAGCGGATGCGAGTAGGAAAAAATACGGATTCCGCGATATGGATGCACAGGCGGCGCCTTCCCAACTGTATAGGCCCGACTGTGCAGGAATTAAGCGGAATCCGTATCAGGTCAGGTGTCGAGTTCGTCGCGCCTCACGTGCGTCAGCAGCCGGATGGCTCCCGGCAGGATGCGGGCGGTAAACGGCGTGGTTTCCACATGCAGCTCGCCGTCGTACTGCAGCGGAAAGGGGTCGTCGGCGTCCACCGTGATTTCGCGGGCTTCGAGCGTTTCGAGGTTGCCTGCGAACATCGGGTCGCCCAGGCCGAGTTTGCCGCGCACCGAGTCGATCAGGTTGGGCACGAGCCGCAGGATGTTGCCCGCACGCATCAGAATCACCGTGAAGCGTCCGTCGCTGGGGCTGATGTCGTCGGTGATCGGCAGGCGGTAGTTCGCCATGCCGAGGTTGGCGACCATCACGCCGATGCCCTCGAATTCCCGCCGCTCGCCGTCGATGGTGAGCTGGAAGCGGGTCTTTTTCGGGTTGAGCTGCTTCATGGCGCTCATCACGTAGGCCATCGCCCCGAAGCGTTCCTTGAGGTCTTCCGAGTCGCGGATCATCGCGGCGTCGGCACCTGCTCCGGCGAGCATGCAAAAGCCGCTCTTTTCCCCGCGCACGTCCACTTCACCGAGGTCGAGCTGCACGGCGTGCCCGTCGAGCACGATCCGGGCGAGGTCGGCCGGGTCACGCGGCAGGTCGAGGTTCTGCGCGATCAGGTTGGCGGTGCCTGCCGGGTAGGCGAGCAGCGGCACGTTCCGGTCCCGCATCGCGTAGGCGAGGCTGCTCACCGTGCCGTCGCCCCCGGCGCCGACCACTGCGCTGTACTCGGTGAGGTCCTGCACGTACTCGCTCATGGGCACGTCCGGCTGCAGCTCGCGCTCGGTCACCGAAGCGCCGGAGTCGCGCAGAACCGTCACGAATTCGGGCAGGCCACTTTCGCCCTGCCCGCTCTTGGGATTGAACACGACCAGAATCCGGTGTGTGGGGGGGGTGGTTTGACCCGTCATCTCCAGCTTATTAGACTGCCCGGCGGAGGGCTATCCATGCTGCGTTTCTTCTGTGCTTCTTTACTGTTGACCGGTCTGCTCGCGTCCTGCACGCCCCGCACCAGCACGGTCGCGGGCGTCACCGTCACCCCGGTCCTTATCAAGGTCTCCGAAGGCGCCGCCGCCGGGGGGACGCTCACCATTCAGGGCCGCTACCTCGGCAGCGCCCAGACCGCCCGCGTCCTGATCGGGGCCGACGAAAACGGCCAGGGGGGCACCGCCTTTCCCGTCAGCGCCGTTCAGAGCTGGACCGACACCGAAATCGTTCTCACGGTGCCCGAGGGGATGCCGGCGGGCGGCTCCTGGCTGTTCGTCGAGGTCGGCGGCAAGCGCTCGACCGGCCTGCGCGTCAGCCTGCGCTGAAGGATGGGGGCAACGTCCGCCCCCTCTTTTTAATTTGGCCGCTTGTGAAAAAAATGACTTGTTGGACTATTGGTGCTTTTTTTCTCTAGCTCTGAACAAAAGCCAGCGGAGGGGTTCTTCTCCGCTGGAATAGGCTTATTGCGACAGGCTCATACGGATTCCGATTGAATCCAGCAGATTTCTGGATTCAATCCGACTGAAAGGAGTAGGAAAAGATACGGATTTCGCGATATGGATGCACAGGCGGTGTAGTTCCGACTGTGCAGGAATTTAGCGGAATCCGTATCAGACGCTGACCGGCTGGCTGAGGTCGAATGCGGCGTGAACGGCGGCGGTGGCGCGGTCCACGGCGTCGCCGTGCAGGGCCACCGAGATGTTGAGTTCGCTCGACCCCTGCGAAATCATCAGGATGTTGATGTCTTCTCCCGCCAGTGCCGCGAACAGCCGCGCCGAGACGCCCTGCTGCCCGCGCATGCCGCTGCCGACGATGGCGAGCACGGCCACACCGCTCGTTTCCTCGACCTGAAGGTCGCTGGGCAGCCCGGCCCGCAGCGCCTGAAGCGCCCGCCCCGCGTCGGCACTCGGCACCGCGAGCGAGACGTTACTCATCGAGCTGCTCTGCGACACCATCAAGAGGGTGATGTTCTCGCGGGCGATGGCGGTAAACACGCTGGCGATGACTTCCGGCACGCCCAGCACCCCCGCGCCGGTCACGGTGAGCAGGCTGACGTTCTTGATGGCGGTCACGGCCTTGACCGGGCGGCCCGGCACGTCCTCGGGCTGCGAGCGCACCAGCGTGCCGGGGAAGTCGGGGTCGGCGGCGCTCTTGACGCGCAGGGGAATGCCGCTGTCTTGCAGGGGCGTGACTGCGAGCGGGTGCAGCACCTTGGCGCCGAAATAGGCCAGCTCCATCACCTCGCCGTAGCTCAGCACCTCGATGTTGCTCGCGTCCCCCACCACCCGGGGGTCAGCCGACATCACGCCGTCCACGTCTTTCCAGGCCCACACCTCGTCGGCGCCCAGCGCCTTGCCCACGATGGTGGCGGAAAAGTCGGTGCCGCCGCGTCCCAGCGTGGTCAGGGCGCCCTGCTCGGTTTCGCCCATGAAGCCCGCGATGACCGGGGTCACGCCTGCACTGAGAAACCCGCTGAGGCGGTCCTTGACGCGCTCGTAGGTCGTGGGCAGGGGCCGGGCATTTCCGAAATGCACGTCGGTCAGGATGCCCGCTTCGCCGCCGGTCAGGTGCCGCGCCCGCAGGCCCGACTGTTCGAGGGCCAGGCTCATCAGCGGGGCCGAGAGCCGCTCGCCGAAGGCCACGATCAGGTCACGGCTGCGCGGGGTGAGTTCGCGCAGCAGATACACGCCGTAGACGGCCTGACGCAGCGTTTCGTGCAGTTCGCGCAGCTCGCGCACGGTTTCACTGTCGGGCGTGGCCCCCAGTTCCTGCGCCGCCGTGAAGTGCCGGGTGCGCAGCGCGGCGATCTCGTCGTTGGCGCGGGCGATGTCGCCCGATTCCGCCGCGTCGGCGAGGTGCAGCAGGCCGTTGGTCACGCCCGCCATCGCGCTGACCACCACCACGACCTTCACGCCTTCCCGGACGCTGCGCCCGGCGAGCGAGGCGCTGTGGCGGATGGCTTGGGCGTCCTGCATGTTGGTGCCGCCGAATTTCATGACGAGGAGGCGGTGGGGAGGTTGGGCTTGGCTCATGGGTCTCAGTATGCCCGCTCACCGGCCAGCGCGAGAAACAGCCGGTGCAGACGGGTGTCATTCGTCAGTTCCGGATGAAAGGAACTCGCCAGGACGCGCCCCTGCTGCACGTGTACGGTCTGCCCGCCGACCTGCGCGAGCGCCCGGACCGCTTCGCCCACGCGCGTAATGACCGGGGCGCGGATAAAGACAGCCGGAAAAGGTGTCTCCAGCCCTTCCACGTCCAGCGGCGCGGTGAAGGAGTCGGCCTGCCGCCCGAAGGCGTTGCGCTGCACGGTGATGTCGAGCAGCCCCAGCCCCGGCTGCGGGGGCAGCGAGGGACTGCCGCCCGTGACTTCGCTCGCCAGCAGGATGGCCCCCGCGCAGGTGCCCCACAGCGCCCCGCCCGAGGCGTGGAAGTCGCGCAGCGGCGCCCAGAGGCCGTATTCCCCGAGCAGCCGCACCATCGTCGTGGACTCGCCGCCGGGCAGAATCAGCCCGCTCAGGCCCGCGAGGTCGGCGGGGAGGCGAACCTCGCGCACCCCGGCTCCGAGCTGTTCGAGGCGCTGGCGGTGCTCGCGGAAGGCGCCCTGAAGGGCCAGCACACCGACAGTCACCGGCTCTCCCTCACCAGCCACGCGAGGCCAGCCGCGCCTCCGGAATCAGCTCGTCGATGTTGATGCCCGTCATCGGGGCGCCGAGGTCCTCGCTGACTTCGGCGAGCACGTCGGGGTTCTGGAAGTGCGTCACCGCCTTGACGATGGCCTGGGCGCGGCGCTCGGGGTTCGCCGACTTGAAGATGCCGCTGCCGACGAACACCCCGTCGAGGCCGAGCTGCATCATCAGCGCGGCGTCGGCGGGGGTGGCGACGCCGCCCGCCGCGAAGTTCACGACCGGGAGCTTGCCGTGTTCGTGGACGTACCGAACGAGGTCGTAGGGCGCCTGAAGGTCGCGGGCCACCGTCATCAGCTCCTCGGCGGGGCGGGCCTGAATGCTGCGGATGTCGCCCAGCACGGTGCGGGCGTGCCGCACGGCCTCGATGACATTGCCGGTCCCGGCTTCGCCCTTGGTGCGAATCATGCTCGCGCCCTCCCCCACGCGGCGCAGCGCTTCCCCGAGGTTCTTGGCGCCGCAGACGAACGGCACCTTGAAGTCGTGCTTGAGGATGTGGAACTGCTCGTCGGCGGGGGTCAGCACCTCCGACTCGTCGATGAAGTCCACGCCGATGGCCTGCAAGATCTGCGCTTCCACGAAGTGCCCGATGCGGACTTTGGCCATCACGGGGATGCTCACGGCCCCGATGATTTCTTTGATCATCCGGGGGTCGCTCATGCGGGCCACGCCGCCGTCCTTGCGGATGTCGGCGGGCACGCGCTCGAGCGCCATCACGGCGGTGGCGCCGGCGGCCTCGGCGATGCGGGCCTGGTCGGCGGTCACCACGTCCATGATGACGCCGCCCTTGAACATCTCGGCGAAGCCCTGCTTGATCTGCGGCGTTCCGGTCTGCGGCTGTTCGGTCATGGGCCAGAGGGTAGGCCGCCGCTGGCCCCGCCTTTGGGGGCAGTTGCGTGCAGGGGATGGGGTCAGTTGCCGCCGCTTGAGTGGGAACTGGGGAGGGGCCACAATGGACGGTGTGCAGAAGGTGGAGAAGTGAGTGTGCCGCAGGTGCTGTCAGACATCCGGGCGGCCGAGCAGCAGGCCGGGCGCGAGGCCGGGTCGGTGCGTCTGGTCGCGGTGACCAAGGGGCACGCTCTGGACGAGATTCGTGAGCGGGTGCTCGCGCACGGTGACTTTCCGCTGGCCGAGAACCGGGGGCAGGAACTGCGCGACAAGGTGGCCGCGTGGCCGCAGGCGGAGTGGCACTTCATCGGGCCTTTGCAGCGCAACAAGGTCAAGTACCTGCGCGGCGTGACGCTGGTGCATTCCATCGAGGAGGTCTGGCAGGCGCAGGCGCTCGCCGACGCGGCGGCGGCGTGGGGGCAGGCGCCCGACGTGCTTTTGCAGCGCCACAACGGCGAGGGGCAGAAACATGGGGTGCTGCCCGAAGACCTGCCCGCCGTGCTGCGCGAGGTGCAGGCGACGGGCCTGCGGGTGCGCGGCCTGATGACCATGGCGCCGTATGACGACCCGGCGCGGGCGGCGCAGGTGTTTGCCGACACGGCGCGGCAGGCCCGCGAGCTGGGGTTGCCGGACCTCAGCATGGGCATGAGTGGCGATTATCCTCTTGCCATCGCGGCGGGGGCCACCCTGGTGCGCGTCGGGCGGAGGCTGTTCTCGTGAGTCCGGTTCCTCCCCTTTCTCCCCGGGACATCACCCATCAGTCGTTCGACGGACGCGTCAGCGGCTACGACAAGGCGCAGGTGCGGGCCTACCTCAGCGACGTGGCGCGCAGCCTTGAGTCTCTCTTGCAGGAAAACCGGCAGCAACGCGAGCGCCTCGCCGAGCTTCAGACCGAGCTGGAGGAAAAAAAGCGGGCCGAAGACGAAATTCGCCGCGCCATCGTCTCGGCGGAGCGCCTTGCCCACGAGGTGCGTGAGAACGCGGCGCGGGAGGTGGCGCTGCTGCTGGAGCAGGCGCACGCCAAGGTCGCCGAGGTGCAGACCGAGCACACCCGCCGCGTCAGCGAGGACGAACGCCGTCACGAGCAGCGCCTCGCCGAACTCGACACCGCGTTTCGCAACCGTTACGCCGAGCTGGAGCGCGACCACCACGACTGGTTGCGCACCCGCGAGCGCGAGCAGGCCGACCGCCTCGCTGAACTCGAGCGGCAGTTCCACGCCCAGCATCAGGACCTTTCCGGACGGCTGGGAGCGGCCCGGCAGGAGTACGCCCAGTTTCTCAGTGCGTACCGGGCGCTGCTGGCGTCGTTCGGGGAACTCAGCCTGCGTCACGCCCTGCCGGAAGAAACGCCGCTGGCCCTGACGCCCCTGTCTGTGTCGCCTCTCTCTGCGCCCCCTCTCTCTGCGCCGCCGCTGGCGGTCACCGGAGGCGGGGCGCCGGGTCCGGCCCGGGTTACCCCCGATGTGGTCAGTGCCCTGAGCGAGGTGCCGCCGGAGCTGGCCGCCGCCCTCCTGGGGGCCGAGGCGACCCCGGTGAACGGGATGCCGGGTCTGGCCGACGGCTTGCCCAGGCCACTGGCGCTCAACTCGGTAGACGTGCTTCAGGGCCTGCCCGACGCGGTGCCGGTGTATGCCGGGGAGACAGCTGCTGGGGAGACTGGACCGGAAACGAAGTCACGCCTGGGGCGTCATGGCGAGAGTCGTTCGGACCTGGACGCCGAGCACGGCTGATGAGGAACAGGCCGCTTCCACTGGGAGTGGGCGGCCTGTGCGGGTGGTGAGAATCAGGGGCGAACGATCTGGGCGCTTTTCGGCAGCTGGCGCAGGCTGGCGGCGCTCAGGCCGCTGTTGGTCTTGTAGTTGCTGACGGTGAGGTCGGCCAGCGTCTTGCCGCTGCTCAGCAGTTGCACGCGGGTGGGGCGCCACCCCGCTTCGGTAATCCAGACGCGGGTGCGGTCCTTGCTGCTGCCGCCTTTGGCCTGCGCTTCGAGCTGGAAGGTGCGCTGTCCGGCGCGGCCACTGGTGCCGAGCAGCTTGACGTCGTAGCCCGCGAGCAGCGTGGCCGGGTTGCTCAGTTTCGTGAAGTCGAAGGTTCCCAGACCGCTTTGAGTGGTCGCCTTGTCCAGCGGCATCACCGTGATCTGGTTGGTCAGGAACAGGTACTGCCGGACTTCCTTGCGGTCGGCCACGACCACGTTGTCGGCCAGGGCGTCGGGCGCGGCGAACTGAATCCGGGCGAGGCTCTGTGCCGGAACCGCCTTCACGGTCAGGTCGATGGTCTGCTTGCCGCTGTCCATGTTGGCGCTGCCGCTGAGGCGGAACGAGAGGTCTTTGACGTTCTTCTGGGCGCTGTCCACGCGGTTGAGGATGTCCTGGGCACTCTGGGCGCTGGCGGCCCCCAGGGTCAGGGCCAGCAGGAAAGGCAGGGTCTTGTGCATGGCGGCAGTATCGGTGCCCCGGCCATGAGAAGGCCGCGCCCTGGCTGATGGGGGATTGAAGGTCGGGCCTTTCGGTTCAGGGCGTGGGGCCTGTGTCCAGGGGAAGGGTATAGCGCAGTTCTGCCCCGAAGCCCGGCTCGCCGCCTGGGCCGGTGCCGCCGCGCAGCGACGCGCCCAGTTCTCCGTTTCCCAGGGGTCGGCGCAGGTCGGCGCCGTAGCGCAGGGGCGCACTGGCCCGGCGCCAGGGTTCGTAGCTGGCATAGGCCGACAGTTCGGTGTCGCCCAGGGGCGGCAGGCTCAGGCGAGCGCTCAGGCCCGGTTGCGGTCCTATCAGGGCGTCGGCGCTGAGGTCCAGCCCCTGTTCGGTGCGGTACGTCATGCCGGCGCTCAGGCCCAGCACCTCGCGCCCTGCCCGCACGCCGCCGCGCAGCAGCAGGGTGGTGTCTGCCTCCGCGTCCTCTCTGGGGGCGCGGCGCCACTCCAGTTCGGCCAGGACGTTGGGTTGCACGCCAAATTCACCGCTTCCTTGCAGGGTCCAGAAGCGGCTGAGGCGGGTGCGGGCATTCAGCTTCAGATTCCACCCTTGTGGGCGCAGGTCACGCGCTTGCGCCTGCCAGGGGGCGAGGGGGTCTTCTTCGGTGAGCGGCGCGCTGAAGGCCTCTCCCCCGATGCCCAGGGCCACGGGACCGGCGCTGCCGCCCAGCTCTCCGCTCAGGCGCAGGCCACCGCTCCAGGGGTGGCTCAGCCGCACTTCTCCCTGCGCGGCCCCCAGCGCGGGCAGGCTCAGGCTCTGGCGGTAGCCGACCTGACCGGCGTGGGTGGACAGGCTGAAGTGCGTTCGGCCAGGGCCGGTGGGTACGTCGTTGAGTTCGGCCCTGAACAGGGGGCGGTTCTGGACGGAGAACTGGCTGCTGAACTGAAGGTCGGTGGCCTGGGCGGCGCAGCAGAGGCTGAGGAGGGGGATGGTGAGGCGGCGCATGGGGACAGAGTACGGAGTTGATGGGGATATTGAGTGGGTATTCAAAAATTACCTCCTATATAAATTTTTTTGTAAAAGCTGGGTTATGCTGGGCCTGTGAAAAGAGCCGGATTTGGAATCGTTGCCCTGGGGCTGGTGGCCTGTGCGCCGGTGCAACAGAAGCTGGTTTACCCGCCGGTGGTGGAAGTCGAGAGGATCAGCCTGACGAGCCTGCGCCTGCCTACGCCTGGGCGCACGGCGGAGGCTGGGGTACAGCTGGAGTTGCGGATCGAGAATCCTAATCCTCTGCCGGTGCGCCTTGCACGGATAGAGGGTGCCCTGGTGGTAGAGGGTCAGGAGGTCGGCCAGGTCACCGTGTCCGGTCTCGAGCTGCCTGCCCAGGGCGAGACACGGCAGGTGGCCCAACTCGACTTGCCCTTGACCCTGAACACCGCTGCGCTCTTTCTGGGCATCGCCCGGGGGCAGGAAGTCAGCTACCGGCTGGACGGCACCCTGACGGCGGATTTCGGACCGCTCGGGCAACCGAGGTTTGGGCCTTTTACCCTCAGCCAGGGGGTGTGGAAGCAGGCTCCCCTGCGGCTGTTCTGAGTCTCGACGAAGTTGGGGTGATGGGGAGGAACGTCTCTCTCCTACTCGCCCGGGGACTTTATCAGTGGGGTTAGAGGGACGGCCCGGGGAGCTTTCGGGGAAAGTTCAGGTCAGAGGCAGCGTTTTCAGGGCGGCGGCCAACTGGCGGGCACCCTCAATCAGCCGGGGACCGGGGCGGCCCAGGCCGCTCTCGTGGATGGCGACCACCGGCACACCGAGGCCCCGGGCTTCGATGACTTCGGGGCGCAGTTTCTTGGCGCCGCACCACGAGCAGACGATGAGGTCGGGGCGGGCAGCACGAACCTCGTCGAGGGTCAGCGGGGTCGAGCGGCCCTCCCGCTCAGCCAGAGCGTTTTTCGCGCCCAGGGCGGCCAGCAGGTCGGTCACCCAGGACTCGCGGGCAGCGGCGATGATGGGCCGGGGCCACCACTCCACCAGCACGCGGGGCGGGTGGGAAAAGTCGGTGCGCAGGCTTCTCAACTCGCGGCCAAATTCCTCCACGACCTGCTCGGCACGCTCCGCCGTTCCGGTCACCTCCCCCACCCGGCGAATGTCGGCGAACATTTCCGGCAAGGTCACCGGGTCGAGGACCAGGGTGGGCAGCCCCGCCGCCTGCACCGCAGCCACCACCCGGTCCTGCCCCGGCACGCTCAGGCTCGCCAGGACCAGCTCGGGCCGCGTCTGCGCCAGGGCCTGCACGTCGATGTCGAGGTCCAGCCCCACGCGGCGGGCGCCTTCCAGTCCGGGCGCGTCCGAATGATGGTCCACTGCGACCACCCAGCCGCTCAGACCCAGCGCGGCCAGGATGTCGGAATTGCTGGCGACCAGCGAGGCCAGCCGCAGCGGAGGCGTGGGAGGTGAGGCGAGCGGGAGCATTTGCCCCCCAGTGTAGGTCAGGCGTATCCACCCAGTTCGGGACAGGCGCGAAGCAAGAGGGCAAAGGTCCCGTCAGGCCCCCCAGGGGGAGCGTGCTACGCTCACCGCAACTTCACGCGCCAGCGAAGGTCCTGACTATGCCGATGCCCAAATCTTCCCCGTCCAGAACGCTGGTGATCGTTGAGTCGCCCGCCAAAGCCAAGACCATCGAGAAGTATCTCGGGCAGGGCTACGCCGTCGAGTCTTCGGTGGGCCACATCCGTGACCTGCCGCGCAGCGCCGCCGATATCCCCGAAAAGTACAAGGGGCAGGCCTGGGCGCGGCTCGGGCTGGACGTGGAACACGACTTTCAGCCGCTGTATGTGGTGTCCCCCGAGAAGAAACAGAAGGTGGCGCAGCTGCGCAAGCTCGCTGCCGAGGCCGACGAGATCATTCTGGCGACCGACGACGACCGCGAGGGCGAAAGCATCGCCTGGCACCTGTATCAGGAACTCAAGCCCAAGGTGCCGGTCAAGCGCATGGTCTTTCACGAAATCACCAGGGAAGCGATTCAGGCGGCCATCGCCGCGCCCCGGCAAATCGACCGCAATCTGGTCGAGGCGCAGGAGGCCCGCCGCGCGGTGGACCGGCTCTACGGCTACGAGGTCAGCCCGGTGCTGTGGCGCAAGGTCGCGCCCAAGCTCTCGGCGGGCCGGGTGCAGTCGGTGGCGACCCGAATGCTGGTCGAGCGTGAACGCGAGCGGATGCGCTTCGTGTCGGCGACGTGGTGGGACGTGCTGGTCACCGCTCAGGCGGGTGAGCAGACCTTCCCCGCCCGCCTGACCGAGGTGCAGGGCGAGCGGCTGGCGGCAGGCAAGGACTTCGACCCGCTGACCGGAGGGCTGAAACCCGGCGCGGGGGTGCGTCTGCTCGGAGAGGCCGAGGCGCTGTCCATCGCCGGGGGACTGAAGGGACAGACGCTCAAGGTGCTGTCAGCCGAGGAAAAGCCCTTCACTTCACGGCCCCCCGCGCCTTTTATTACGTCCACGCTGCAACAGGAAGGCAGCCGCAAGCTGAGGATGTCGGCGCAGACCACCATGCGAACGGCCCAGAGGCTGTACGAGGGCGGCTACATCACCTACATGCGCACCGACTCCACCAACCTGTCGGGCGAGGCGGTCAACGCGGCCCGCACCCAGGTCAAGGACATGTACGGCGCCGCCTACCTCTCGCCGCAGCCACGCGTCTATGCCAAAAAGTCCAAGAACGCCCAGGAAGCGCACGAAGCGATTCGTCCGGCGGGCAGCACCTTCCGCACGCCCGAGGGGCTGCGCGGCGAACTGAGTGGCGACGAGTGGCGACTCTACGACCTCATCTGGAAACGTACGGTGGCCTCGCAGATGTCCGACGCCCGTGGCCGCAGCCTGCGCGTGCGCCTGGGTGGACAGACCGCGGACAGTGTGCCCGTCGTTCTGAACGCCTCGGGCCGCACCATCGACTTTCCCGGCTTTCTGCGGGCCTATGTGGAAGGCAGCGACGACCCCGCCGCCGCGCTTGAGGACCGGGACACGCCGCTGCCCCCGCTGAAAGAGGGCGACGTGGTGCAGGCGCAGGACGTGAAAGCCGAGGACCACGAGACCCAGCCCCCCGCCCGCTTCACGGAAGCGAGTCTGGTGCAGGCCCTCGAGGGGGCGGGCATCGGGCGGCCCTCGACCTACGCGAGCATCATCGGGACCATTCAGGACCGGGGCTACGCGCTGAAAAAGGGCACGGCGCTCGTTCCGTCGTGGACGGCATTCGCCACCTCCGCCCTGCTCGAACACCACTTCGGCACGCTGGTGGACTACGACTTCACCGCCAAGATGGAAGAAGACCTCGACGAAATCGCGGGCGGGCGCGAGAGCCGGGTGCCCTACCTGCGGCGCTTTTACCTCGGCGAGGATGGCCAGGGCATGGCGCTCAGGCCCCTGGTCGAGCGGCAGATGGGCGAGATCGACGCGCGGGGCATCGCCACCATCACGGTGCCCAAGCTCGAAGGCAGCGGTATCGAGGTGCGGGTGGGGCGCTACGGACCGTACATGCAGCGCGGCGAGGACAAGGCCAACCTGCCCGAGGACATGACCCCCGACGAACTGACGCTGGAAGTGGCCGAGGAGCTGTTCAGCCGTCCGCAGGGCGACCGGGTGCTGGGCGAGGACCCCGAAAGCGGGCATCCGGTGCTGGCGCGTGCCGGGCGCTATGGCCCCTACGTGACGCTGGGCGACGAGAACCCGCCGCTGCGCTCGGCCAGCCTGTTTCCCGGTGAGAAGCTCGAAGACCTGACGCTGGACCGGGCGCTGAAGCTCCTCACCCTGCCGCGACTCGTCGGCACCAGCGAGGGCGAGGAAGTCTGGGCACATAACGGCAAATTCGGGCCGTATCTCAAGCGGGGGGGCGATTCGCGCAGCCTGGCGACCCACGAGCAACTGTTCACGGTCACGCTGCCCGAGGCCGAGGCGATCTTTCAGCAGCCCAAGTTCCGGGGCCGGGGCGTGGCCGCCGCGCCGCTGGCGACCTACGAATACGAGGGCCGCACGCCGATTCTGCTCAAGTCGGGCCGCTTCGGGCCTTACCTGACCGACGGCGAGAAAAACGCCACCCTCCGCAAGGGCGAGGACGTGAACACCCTCGACCCGCAGCGGGCGCGCGACATTCTGGAGGAGCGCGGCAAGGAACCCCAGAAGAAACCGGGCAAGGCGGGGGCGAAAAAGGCGACGGGGACCAAGGCGGCCAATAATAAAGCCAATAATAAAGCAGCGGGCGGAAAAACCGGGACCAGAAAAGCGGCGGCCAAACCTGCGGCGAAAACCACCCCGGCGAGGAAAACCGCCAGCAAAACGGCCAAAGCCTCTCCCTCTAAAGCTGCGCCCCTGACCTGGGCACAGCTCAAGCCCTTCGTGGGCGTCCTGAGTGACGCCGAACGTGCTCTGGTCACGGCCACCCGCGAACAGGGCCGCAAGGTGGAGGAAGTCGCGCCAGAGCTGGGGCTGGACGTGAAAAAGGCCAAGGGCATGGCGCTCCAGGCCAGCAAGAAACTGAACCAGGCGGCGCGACAGGGCTGAACGATTTTGCTCAGAGAGACGAAACGGGATTCGGCCCAGCCCTGCGCTTTTGTCCGGGCAGGAGGCTGAACCGTGTCGCCTGTTCGTCGCCCTCCCCCACCTGCGCCTCTGCATCTGCCACGCCTCGCGCAGGGGATGGCGGGGCAGTGGGTGCAGTTGCCGGGGTCGGCGGCGCGGGTGCTGGGCCTGACCGGACGGGTGGAGGAAGCGCGGCCCGGCTCTCTGGTGTGCCTGTCCGGTGAGGTCGTGGTGGACCTGCCGACGGGAGACTTCGTGCGGCTACGGACCGGCGAGACGTTCCGGGTCGGGGAGGGAGGCTGGCAAGCCCTGGCGACAGCGGCGGAAACGGTGCTTCTGCATCTGCCGGAGAGCTGAGCTTCTCCCCTGTGAAACATCCGACTTCTCTATTCATATAAAAAAGAATTTCTGGTCTCTCTCAATTCTCATCTGAAACGATTCAGCCCCCTCTAGACTCAGGCATGACTTCCCTGCAAGGCGAGTTGAAATGGTGGCAGAGCGGCATCATCTATCAGATTTACCCGCGCTCGTATCAGGACACCAACGGCGACGGCGTGGGCGACCTGCCCGGCATCACGGCGCGGCTGCCGTATATCGCCAGTCTGGGCGTGCAGGCGGTGTGGCTCTCCCCCATCTTCAAAAGCCCGATGCGCGACTTCGGCTACGACGTGGCCGACTACTGCGACATCGACCCGATTTTCGGTACGCTGGCAGACTTCGACGCGCTGGTGGCCGAGGCGCACCGGCTGGGGCTGAAGGTGATGCTCGATTACGTGCCCAACCACTCGTCGAGCGACCACGTCTGGTTTCAGGAAGCCCTGCGGGGCAAGGACAGCCCCAAACGCGACTGGTACGTGTGGCGCGACCCGGCACCGGGAGGCGGCCTGCCCAACAACTGGAAATCCTTTTTCGGTGGCCCGGCGTGGACGCTGGACGAGGCGAGCGGACAGTATTACCTCCACCAGTTTCTGCCCTCGCAGCCGGACCTGAACTGGCGCAACCCCGACGTGCGGGCGGCCATGTTCGAGGTGCTGCGCTTCTGGATGCGCCGGGGCGTGGACGGCTTCCGGGTGGACGTGATCTGGCTGCTGGCCGAGGACGAGCGCTTTCTGGACGAGCCGGAAAACCCGGGCGCCCAGATTATCGGCGGGCAAATCGAACACGGCACGCTGGAGCACATCTACACGCAGGACCAGCCCGAGACGCACGAGTACGTGCGCGAGATGCGGCGCGTGCTGGACGAGTTCGACGACCGCATGATGGTCGGAGAAATCTACCTGCCGCTGGAAAAACTGCTGCCCTACTCCGGCACGCCCGACGCGCCGATGGTGCATCTGCCGTTCAACTTCCACCTGATTCTGCTGCCCTGGGACGCGAGGACGGTACGAAACTTTGCCGACGAGTACGACGCGGCGAGCACGGCGGCGGGCGCGTGGCCCAACTGGGTGCTGGGCAACCACGACCAGCACCGCTTCAGGACGCGGGTGGGCGCGGCGCAGTACCGGGTCGCGCAGACGCTGCTGCTCACGCTGCGCGGCACGCCGACGGTGTACTACGGCGACGAAATCGGCATGGAAAATGTCCACATTCCGTTCGAAAAGATGGTGGACCCCTCGGGGTTGCAGCAGCCCGACAGCCCCAACGCCGGGCGCGACCCCGAACGTACCCCGATGCAGTGGGAAAGTGCGCCGGGGGCGGGCTTTACGGCAGCGGGCGCGGAACCCTGGCTGCCACTGGCCGACGACTTCGCGCAGGTGAACGTGCAGGTGCAGGACAACGACCCGCAGAGCGACCTGAACTACTTCCGCGCCCTGACCCGCCTGCGCCGCGAACACCCTGCCCTGGTCGGCGGCAGCTACCGCAGCCTGGACAGCGGGCACGCCGATGTCTTCGCCTTCGAACGCGAACTGGCGGGCGAGCGGCTGACCGTCTGGCTCAACTTCGGCGGCAAGGAGCGGGCCGTCTCCGCCAGGGGCCGGACCCTGCTCAGCAGCCGGGGCGACCTGCCCGCGGCCGACGCGCCGCTGCGCAGCCACGAGGCGCGGGTGCTGCGGGGCTGACCCGGGGCCAGTCAGGGGCAGAGTGGGCCGGAGACGCCTGCCCCTGACTGCATGCCCGGCGCATCTGTTACCCTGCGCCCCATATGAGCCTTTCCACCGGCAACGGCCCCGTGCAGATCAGTGCAGATCAGATCAAGGCCCGCATTCAGGAACTCGCGGCGCAGATCCGCTCCGACTACGCCGGACAGCAGCCCCACCTGATTTGCGTGCTCAACGGCGCGTTCATGTTCCACACCGACTTGGTGCGGGCGCTGGACATGCCCGCCACCATCGATTTCATGCAGGCGAGCAGCTACGGCAGCGCCAAGCAGTCCAGCGGCGAGGTGCGACTCGTCAAGGACCTCGCCTTTCCCATCAGCGACCGGCACGTGATCATGGTGGACGACATCGTGGACACGGGCATCACCATGAGCTACCTGCTGCACTACCTCCAGGGACGCGGCCCGGCCAGCCTCAAGGTCGCCGCCCTGCTGAGCAAACCCAGCCGCCGCAAGGTCGAAGTGCCGGTGGACTACCTCGGCTTCACCATTCCCGACGCTTTCGTGTACGGCTACGGCCTCGACCGGGCGCAGCTCGACCGCAACCTGCCCTTCATCACCAGTCAGGCAGAAGCAGAGTAAGACAGACCTCGGCCCCACTTGCCCGAACCCCGGCTCCAACTTCGGTCCCAGACCCGGCATAGTGACGGCCATGACGCCACCCGACCCCAGCACCCTCCCGGCCACCTTTTCCGACCCCCAGCGTGCCTGGGCCTACCGCCCCGCCCAGCCCCTCCGGACGCACCCGGACGGGCCGCTGGCGGGGCTGACCTTTTCGGTCAAGGACCTGTACGGCGTCCCCGGCTGGCCGCTGACCGGCAGCACCCGCGCCCCTGTGCCCGACCCCGGCGAGAGCGTGCTGGTCCGGGGGCTGCTCGAGCTGGGCGCAGCGGCGGTCGGCAAGACGCACCTGCATGAGGTCGCCCTGGGCATTACCGGCGCCAACGGCTACGGCGGCACGGCGCACCCCCACGACCCCGCGCGGGTGCCGGGCGGCTCATCGAGCGGGGCGGCGGTGAGCGCCGCGCTCGGGCAGGTGGACTTCGCGCTGGGCACCGACACCGGCGGCTCGATTCGTGTTCCGGCGGCGTGGTGCGGCGTGGCGGGCTACAAACCGACCAAGGACCACCCGGCCTGGAGCACGGAGGGCGTGCTGCCGCTTTCCTGGACCTGCGACCATGCCGGGCCGCTCGCCCGTGACCTGGGCACCATCGTGCGGGTGCATGAGGCCCTCGGCGGCGGAGCGGTCACGGCGCAGGACTGGCAGGGGGTGCGGGTGGGGCTGTGGTTGCCGGAAGGCTGGACCGACGCGACGGTGCGTGACGCTGTGCTGGCCTACGCCGACGACCTGCGGGCACGGGGCGCGGCGGTCACTCCGGTGGCCCTGCCGGAAATGCTCGACGCCTACTCCCCCATCGTGCTCAGCGAGGCGGCGCGGGTGCACGCGGAGGCGCTGAAGCAAACGGACCCCGGGTTTCTGCCCTTCACGCTCATGTCGCTGCGCAGTGGGGCCGAACTGACGAAGGCACAGGTGCAGGCCGCCCACACCCGCCGCGCCGAGTACCGCCGCCTGCTGGACGACTTGCTGGCCGAGTACGACGTGCTGCTCGCGCCCGCCGTGCCGACACCGCCGCCCCTGATCGGGCAGGACGAGGTGACGTTGCTGGAAGGCCCGCAGATGCTACGCCGCGCCGTGCTGCGCCTGACCGCCCCGTTCAGCCTGCTGGGGGTGCCGACCCTGGCCCTGCCGACCCTGGCCCGGTACGTGGGGATTCAACTCGTGGGGCGACGCGGTGCCGATGAGCGGCTGCTGGGCCTCGGCCTGGGCCTGCACCCCCTGAACCGAGCAGCGCCGGGGCGAAGCAGACTACGGTTGCCCGGTCCGGCGCGGCCTACACTCCGGTCATGAACCCGGACACCGAACCGCGCTTTCAGAAACCCAGCGACCGTGAACTGCGCGAGCGCCTGACGCCCATTCAGTATCAGGTCACGCAGCACGAGGGCACCGAGCGGGCCTTTACCGGCGAGTACTGGAACCACGACGAAGACGGCATCTATGTGGATGTGGTGTCGGGCGAGCCGCTGTTTTCCAGCCTCGACAAGTACGACGCGGGCTGCGGCTGGCCCAGCTTCACCCGGCCCATTCCCGACGTGACGCTGCGTGAAAACACCGATTACAAGATCGGCTACGCCCGCACGGAGGTCCGCTCGGCGGGGGCCGACTCTCACCTCGGCCACGTCTTTCCCGACGGCCCGCGTGAACATGGCGGCCTGCGCTACTGCATCAATTCGGCGGCGCTGCGCTTCGTGCCGCTGGGTGAGCTTGAGGCTCAGGGCTACGGCGCGTACCTCTCGCTGTTCAGGGACCAGCCGCGCTGAGGTAATACGACTTCGAAAAATAGATTTCCCATAAAATCTATTTTTCCGAGCAAGGCGAGTAGAAGAAGCTAAGGGTTTGAACGGAGCGGAGCGCATTCAGGCGCTCTTTCTGGATGCGCGAAGTAGAGTTCAAACCCTTATAAGTTGCGACTGAACCGCATGCTCAACACGGTTCAGTCGCAATTCGTCTCAGTTGATTTTTGCCCGGAAGCACAGGGTGCCGTGCGTTCCTGCGGGCAGGGGGTTGACGGCGGCCTTGACCTTTCGACTGGCAGCGTCGTAGGACACGTTGGCGCCCGCCAGCGGGGTGCGCGGCTCGGTCGTCATGGTGCCGCTGTACACCGCCCAGCTCCCCGGCTCGATGGTCACGTTCTCCGGCAGTGGATCCTGAAGAACATAGTTGCTCAGGGCGGCGCTGCCGTAGTTGTGGAAGTCGATGCAGTACTCCAGAACGTCGCCAGGATGGCCCACACTCGTCGTGCCCCAGGGCGGGTTGGTGGCCGTGACCTGGGCCGCCGGAACCGGACTGAGGTTGCGCACCCGCTTGAGCAGAGCCAGGTAAAGCGTGTTGGTGGTCGCCTGGGCGCTGACGCTCAAGGCATTTTCACCCTGCGAGGCCGCCGAGTTCACGATGGGTTGGGGACTGGACGTCGTTTCCAGGGTCTGTGCGCTGGGCATCCTGACCAGCACCGTCAGCTCCTGCTGCTCGCCCGGCGCGAGGCTGCCCAGGTTCCAGGTCAGCACCTGACCGTTCACGCTGCTGGGCGGGGTGGTGGCTTCGCCGCCGGGAACGTAGGTCACGCTCGCCGGGAGGGTGTCGGTCACCACCACGTTTTGCGCCAGCACCCCGCCCGTGTTGGTCACCAGCAGGGTGTAGGTCAGCAGGTCGGTGTCGGGGGCTGCCGGGCTGCCCTGGTACCTCACGAACGTGCGGCTGGCCGTTTTTTGCAAGGTCAGCGTGGTGGTGGGCGTCAGGGAAGAAACCACGGTGTTGGAGTTCGCCGTCAGGGGCGTGGTACCGCTCATGACCCCCGTGCTGCTGGCACTGTTCTGCACGTCCTGGGTCGTGCTCAGGCCCGACTTCAGGGTGACGTTCGCCGTCAGGTTGACCGTAAATGAGCCGCCAGTATTCACGCGGGCGGTGGTGTTCGCCTGCAACAGCGTCGGGTTGCTGCTCGTACCCGTGAAACTGCTGTTGAGCGCCGCACTGTCCAGATTCCTGGTATTGGTCTGGCTGCCGAGGCTGGGGGTCCCGACCAGCCTGGCGGAGGCGACGTTGGGGTTCGCCTGGATCCGGTCGAGGACCGCGTCGCTGATCTGGGGCCGCAGGGCCGCCCAGGGGTCCTGGCCGCTGGGTGTGGGCACGCTGGGTGAAAAAGTGGTGCTGCGGACACTGACGTCCGGGTTGTAGGCGTTGGGATCACTGGTGTTGGTGTAGGTCAGGCTGTAAGGGATGTTGTGCGAGAGGTCGGCCTGCCGCACGGGGGTCCCCGCCGACTTGCTGAGGGTGTGCTGTGGCGCACAGAAGCTGACATTGCTCAGGGCGATAGCGTTGCCCCCCGTGCCCTTGAGCGACCCGGTGAGAACGGTCAGACTGGTCAGCGGCCCCTTGAAATAGGCCAGGCCCTGCCCCTGTTTCCTGACCGAAGTCCCCGAGTCACCGATGACCTGGGTGTAGGCCGTCGCGTTGCCCATCAGGGTGTTGTAGGCACTGGTCTGATAGGGAGTAGCGTCGGCGGATTTCATGGTGCTGTTGCCCAGACCGGGGGCACTCTGGGTCATGGCCGCACTGGGCGAGCCGACACTGGGCACACCACTGAAGGCCACCGTGCCCAGGCCGCCACCCACCAGCAGGTCGGGGTTGAAGGTGGCGCTGCCATACGCCGCCGTGACCCTGAGCCAGTCACCGTAGGGGCCGTTGCTGCCGCCCACCGAGTCCACATCCGAAATACCGAGGCGCAGGTTGTTGACCGGGTGCGGGAAGGTCAGTACCACCGTGTTGCTCGCGGCGTTGCCGCCCGCCCGCGTTAGGAAAGCCTGACTGTAGGACGGCTGAATGCTGGTGCTGACGCCCCGCACCTCGTACCACGACCCGTAGTTGGCGAAAGAGCTGGAATACCCCATGATGCCGTTGTTGCTCGCCCCTGTGGCCGAGGTCAGCGCCACGCTGATGTTCCGGCCCCCCACCGAGGTGACGATGCGGGTGCCGTTGCTCAGTGGCGTGTTGTTGTTGCCACTGCTCAGCCCGGCCCTGCTCCAGTCGAGCACGTCGCAGGTGTCATACGGATTCCGCTTAATTCCTGCACAGTCGGGAAAGCGCCGCCTGTGCATCCATATCGCGGAATCCGTATTTTTTCCTACTCGCATCCGCTCTGCTGCGCAGCTTTGCAAGTCGGATTGAATCTGAAACTACCAGATTCAATCGGAATCCGTATCAGGCCAGTCGGTGACGTTGGGAACCGGTCCCTCCGCCGCCGTGGTCACGTTGATGTCGGCGCTGCTGGCGTTGTCGGCGCTGTTCGCTTCGCTGCTCTGGCTGCTGGCCCTCACGGAGTTGGTCAACCTGTTCAGGGCGCTGCCGTCGGCGGTGACATTGACGCGGTACTGAACGCCCTGCGAACCGAGCTGGGTTGCAACCGTGCCGGTCCCGCCCCAGACCTTGCCGTCCGGGTCCAGGCGGCGAATCGCGGGGAAGGTGACGGTGGTCACGCCGGTGGTGGTGTTCTTGCTGGCCGTCACACCACTCAGAGTCGCCCACGTCGCTCCGCCGTCGTAACTGATCTGGGTGGAGTTGTAGGTCAGGCCCTTGGGCAGGGTGTCGACCGTGACCACCTGGAGCGCCTCCGTGCTGCCCTGGGCATTGTCCACCTTGATCAGGAAGTCGAGCGCCGTGTTCACGGTGGCCGTCGTTATGCCCGAAACGACACTTTTGGCCGTGCGAACATTCGCGCCAGAGATGTTGGCTTCCAGCACCAGACTGTGCAGGATCAGCAGTTCCGAACTGCCGGAATCCACCGTCGCCGTGATGCCGGTCGTTCCGGCAGGAATGGCGCTGGAGTCCACAGTGGCGATGTCCAGGCCGCCCGTGTTGGTCGCTGTGGTTGTGGTGGTCGAGGCGCTGGAGCCACCCTGCACCACGTCGCTGCTGTCGGGGAATTCATAGGTCACGAGGCCACGGAAAAATCGCTGGCGGTGCGGTTGGTCGAACTCTGGCTGACCCTGGCCGCCCCGGTGGCGTTCAGACTGAACGAGTCGCCGGTCGCCCCGGGGTCCCCCCGGGGTCCCCATCGGCGACCATCACGCTGGCTTTCGCCACGCGGTCGAGCGAGCTGCTGTCCGGCAGATAGAAGCCGGTCGCGTTCACGCTGGCCGTCGAAACGCCGGTGCTCCCGCCGACCAGCGAAACGCCGTCATAGAACGAAACGGTTTTCGTGCTCAGCCCGGCATGCTCATAGACGATGTACAGCGTCCAGGCACCGTGAACATTGTTGACGGCGCACTGGTCGCCGTTGATCTGAACGTTGAGGTTGTCCACCCGGAGCGCCGCGTTCGGGTTGGCCCGGATCAGGTTGGTCACGTCGGCCACCGCGCCACCTGCGTAGGCCCCCTGCAGAGCGGTGGACCAGGTCCGCGACGCGGTCACGGTCGTTCTGGTGGTTCCCACGGTCAGGTCCACCAAGTTGTCCATGGTGGAGGTGGACTGCGAAGCCACCCAGTACAGCAGGGCCGTCTTGACCGTCGCCCCGGCAGGCACCTTCTGGACCGCATTGCGCTCGGTGTCCAGCAGGGTGGCGTTCCCGGCCACGATCTGACCGACGGCGCTGCTCGAACTTCCGGTGAAGGTGCCTCCCGACGGGGTCTTGAAGGTGCAGGCCGTGCTGGAGTTGCCGTTGGTCGTGCGGAAGCTGGCGCCCATCGCGGCGTACTCAATTCGGCCCGAAACCTGAAGGTTGGGCGTGGAACTGACCGCCGCCTGCGCCTGTCCCGCCAGGAGGCCCGCCGCGCACACCCCACTGATACGGATTCCGATTGAATCTGAAACTACCAGATTCAATCCGACTTGCAAAGCTGCGCAGCAGAGCGGATGCGAGTAGGAAAAAATACGGATTCTGCGATATGGATGCACAGGCGGCGCTTTCCCGCCTGTGCAGGAATTAAGCGGAATCCGTATTACATTTCGCTGGGGGGAGTGCGGGGGGCCTGGGTGGGCCTGTGCCTGGGTGGGCCTGTGGAGGACGGACGGCGCAGTAGTGCCGACGGTGGAGCGGCCCGGACGTGCACCTGCGCACCGTCCCCAGCGGTTCCGAACGCGCTGCGCCGAACATCCCTTACACTGCTGAGGTTGCCGCGTTCGAGGGACGCGGAAGAAAGAGGAGGAATCACTGTGGGCCTTGCCATCGGCATAGCAGGTTCACTCCTCACAACGTTCTAGGGACTCTCCCCTGCCGTACTGGCAGGGATTTCTTTGATGTCTAGCGTCACGCCGAGCACCTTACAGATAGCATCGAGGTGAGCCAGAGGGATGTCTTTTTCTCCCCCCGTGTACTGCCCAACCGACGCACGGTTAATACCCAGTTCACGGGCAACTGCTGACTGAGCGCCCCGCTTTTCCTTCAGTCGCCTCCGCAATTCATCTTGTATCTCTGTCCAATTCATCCGCCCCATCTTAATCGGCACCACCAAACCCCCTTGCATTTTGTTAGTTCATAGACTAACATAAGATAACCAAGAGAGGGCGGCCCTCGAACCGCCAAGAACGTGAGCGCCCCCCTTGGAATTCCACCTGTGCAAGGAGAATCACCGTGCAAGATACCGTCCAGAGCACCACCTACCGAGGGTTCGAGATCACCCTCGCCGCCCCCGGCATGGCCTGCCCCTTCTTCGTCCACAAGCTGCGCCGCCCCTGCCGCGATCTCGCCCATGGTCAGGAAATCGTTGACGCGCATCTGGAACGTGCTGCTCAGCCCCGCCAGCCCGGTGAGCTGCACGTCGTGGCCGTTCTGCCTGGCGAACGGATGCTCAGCGCCAGCGCCTGCCGGAATCGCAGCGAGCAGGCGAGGGGCCAGCGTCGGGTCAGTGGCAAGTTTGCGACTGAGGTCAGCGCGTGACTTTCCCATTGCTCACCCTCACGACGGAGAACCTGCAGGACGCCACCGTTGAGTTGTGCCGGGCGACCAACGAATTGGAGCGCAGCGCCCGCGTCCTGGCGGAAGTCAAGTTCGAGCTTGAGGGCCAGGAAGCCAGTCTCATCACCGCTGGCGTCGAGGGCAAGAACGAAGCTGAGCGCAAGGCCAACCTGCGCCTGAAACTGGCGAAGAAGTACGCCGAGCTGCACGGGGCAGAGCTGGGCGCGGCCCAGGCCCGGCGCGATGTCGAGGTCGCCCGCATTCAGCTCGACGGCCTGCGTTACCAACTCCGCCTGCTGGAAGTCCGTCAAGGGGGCCGGGCGTGATCCGCGCCGACCGCTTGCACGCTCTGCGGGTGGCCGCACTGTGGCACGCCCTGGAGACTGAACCCGGCACGGAGGCCCGCCGTATCCGTGATGCCCGCAGCCGCCGTATCGCCTCCGCCTATTGGGCAGAAGTGGACCGCCAGGAACAGGCCCGCGCCCGCCGCGTCGCCGCGTACCAGAAGCGCAGTGGGCGGGCCGCATGACCGACACCACCCAGCAGGGGGCCGCAACTGCGGCCCCTTTCTCCCCCAATGGCACCGCGCTTTACAACCCCGATGACGACACCCTGCGCTGGAGCAACGCTGAGCATCTGACGGCCACCGAATACGCCCAGGCGAAGGAACTCGGGTTCAAGCTCTGGCGCGGGTCGTCGGCCTGGGTCGCCACCTGGACGCCGGAACGCGAGGACTTCCTGCTCCAGCATGTCGAGCAGATCGACTTCGAGCCGCTGACCGACGACCCCGAAGCCCGGCAACAGCGGTTCGTCAGCCGTGCCCAGGCCGCAGATGCCCGCGCCGACCAGCGCCGGGAAGCGGCCTCTCGGGGATTGCCACCTATGGGTGAACCCGTGAAGCTCGACCATCACAGCGCCCGGCGACACCTGCGGGCCATCGAGCGCAGTGACCAGAACATGCGGGTCGCCGTCGAGGAGCACAAGAAAGCCGAGTACTGGCGAGGGCGCGCCGCTGGGGCCGAGCGGCGCGCCCGGCAGAAGTCTGACCCGAACGTGGTGCGCCGCCGCATTGAACGCCTAGAGGCCGAGCTGCGGAAGCAGGAGCGGCGGCTGGAACTGCTGGCGGGGCAGCCCGACAGTCCGAGGACTCAGATCTCCGTGACCCACGCCCGCCGCTGGGCTGATCACCTCGAACTGCGCCTGGCCTTCGAGCGTGCCCGGCTGGAACTTCTGGCGCCTGCCCCATTCGCGACGGTACAGGCCTACAAGAAGGGGGACACTGTGAAGTCAGCGAAATGGGGCAAGTGCGAGGTCGTCGGTGTCGGCCCGAAGAACCTGAAGCTCAAGATTCTGGAGGGCGGGGCCAGGGGCATGACCCTCAGCAGCCCGGCCTACGAGGTGCAACCCTGGGAGGACTGACCACCCTGGTTGACAAGGTGGCCCGTCAGTTGGCGGGCTACTTCTCTTGTTTGGGCACGATTCTAATGAAGTAGTCGGCGCTGAGGCTATCCAGAAGCGCAGGCAGGCTCTCTGGCGGAATAGGCCTAGAACCCTTCACAAGTTGATTGACATAACCCGGCGTTACCCCCAGCTGGTGAGCCAGCGCGGATTGATAACCCCGTGGCTGCGCAGCCATTGCACTGCGAAGGAATGTCTGAAATTCCTCCCATTTCATCGGGTGTTCGGGCAGGCTGAACTGTGCGGGAGGATTGACTTGAGCTAGTCCGCCATTCAGATTCCCTGTGTAACGTGGACGCTCAGCCTTATCAGTGAAGTAGGCCAGTAGATAATTTTGCTTGCGCTCTGACACCTCAAACCATTCGCCTACTACTCGGCAGTCCTCAAGCATCCCATGAATGAACCGTTCCGTTCGAAGGGCGTCGACCACATTTAACACGCCAATGACTACGGCTTCACAGCCGAACTCCCTATTGACTTGGCCCACTCTTGCCTGTACGTCTACAGAGACGCCCACTTTAAGTAACCCGGAGTTCCTATCCTGCAGGACATAGACCTGCTGAGTCACAGCTCACCGCCCTTCGGGGTGTAATCCGGCTCCAGACCATAGTGACGTAACGCCTTCTCTGCCAATTCTCGAGAGAGGTCGCGCTTACCACTAAGCACTTGAGACAGGTGCGTTTGCGTGATCCCCAAAGCTTCGGCAAGTTCTTTCTTTCCCCCGTGAGGTGTGGCGTTCATACGAGCACGCAAGCGCTTCTCCAACTCTTCCCAGTTCACAGGCCTTAATTTACTCAAAATCTACCTCCATGCCCAAAATTTATCAACTTGCATAAATTTTATCAAGATGATATATTTTGGATATGAAAGACATCGTCCAGGACGCCAAAAAGCTTTTCCCCAACCGCACGATTTACCGTGTTTGGATTGACCGCCCCGGCTGCGAAGGCGCAGGCCGCCACGTCGCGGTGGTGGGCGAACACAGCCTGACCAACCAACTCCTGAAGCTTGGTGATGACCTGACCTTCGAGCAAGCGCGCCAGGTGGCGGCTGGAACGTTCGCCCGACCCAAAGACGTTCACGAAATTCGCCTGCCTGACGGCACCTACCTGCTGGCTGACATGATGGAAATCATTCCCGCCTGACCAGCCTCCCACCGGATTTCTGCAACGGCAAGTGCCCCCGACCAGTTTCGGGGGCACTTGCCGTTGCTGCTCACCGAAGGGGCCGCAGCCCCTCTTCGTTCAGGCGGCCTGCACCCGCCACTGGCTCTTTTCCTTCAGGCGCTTCCCGTCCAGTTTGGCGCGGGCCGCATCCGCCTCAGTCCCCGTCAGCAGCTCGGCGGCCACCGTCTGACCATCGATCTCCAACTGTCCCTCATCGCCTACGGTGGCGACGACCCAGGCGGTTTCCAGATTCGTGTCCACTGCCAGGAAGGCCAGGAACGCCTTGCCGCTGGCCTTGCCCGCTGCGGCTGCTTCAGCCTTGGTCTTGTAGGTCGTCTGGGCCTCGACGCGCAGGTGGACCAGCGGGTTCCCGGCTTCCGGGCTGGTGGCGATGGGCAGGTGGGCGATGTCGCCGCCGCAGGGGGGGCCGTACTTGATGACGCCGCGAGCAGGCTTGCTGGGAGCGGGCTGAACGTCGTCAGCAGGCGCAGCGACCTCGACAGGTTTGCCGCTCTCGACGACGACTTCCGCGACGGCGCCAGGGTCTTCAAAGTCCAGCAGGTCGTCCAACTGGTCTTCCAGGTCGCCTTCGCCCATCTCGACCTCGGCACGGATGGCTTCAGCCGCTTCGAAGGCTTCAGCGCGGGCCTCGGCTTCGCGGCGGGCGTCGTCGGTCAGGGCGATCAGCTGGGCGGGGGTGACGCGCTCACCGGCCACGAAGAAGTCTTTGGCGGTGCGGGTGGCGTCCAGCCCGGCATTCAGGGCAGCGGCGATCAGGGCGTCACGGTCAGCAGCAGTTTTGGGGGTTGCCTTGGTCATGGTCATAGCTCCTTTTTCCGTCTGGGAGGGGCTTTTGCCCTCCTCGGATGTCTTTACTCTGACAGGACAGTTATCAGATGTAAAGTCTAAAAAGAAGCAAAAAGACCGTCCCAGACGCTCTGGTTCGGTCTGACTGAACACCTGAGTTTGGAGGTCAGGAAAGTTCCAGAGGTTTACCGTCCACATCGGCCCGGGTGCATTCCAGACCATCAGGGCAGAGAGCCGCCTCAAGTTCCAGCGTGACGAACATGACTGCTTTATCAGGCGTCCAGTCCCGCCGGGTGACGAGGACATCCACGGCGGCCCACTCCCAACCTGCCACTGCGCTGCTGATGCGCCAGCCGTCGCTCTCGTACCCCACCAGTCGGCCTGCAGTGGGCATTTTCGTTTCTGTATAGGCCGTTTCGAGGGTCATCTGAATTTTCACGACGCTACCTCACTGTCAGGGACCCAATCCAACAGGTCACCGACTTGCAATTCCCGCCCAGTTAGGCCGCGCAGTGCCGTGATGATTTGATTCAAAGTGCGTGCGTCAGGAACACCATTCCCTTTTACGACTGCGTAAACGGTCTGCTGCTTGATGGCCTGGTCGCCATATGCCTCGGCAATCGCTTTGCTGAGCTTGTAGGCGGTAATGCCGTGTTGCTCCAGTACGGCTCCCAGGTGGCTACGTATCACTTGGCCCATATTCGCTTATTCCTCCCTCCTTTGATATTACATCTTGAATTGTGTAATATCTAGAATGTAATATCAACCCAAGCAGAAAGCGCGGCCCTTGCCCTGAGAAAGCGAAGCCGCGCCTGCGCTCACGGAGGAACGCAATGGACAATCTACCGCCCCCACCCCCCGCTCTGGTCGTGCAGCTGGACCCTGCCGACACCATCCGGCAGATGAACGGCACGCCCGTTTACCAGACCGGCACCTTGAACAGTCGAGTCGTCGGCGGGTGCTGGGACGACGGCGCCTACCCGGTCGGCTGGTCGCCTTCGCCGCTGGTGCCGGGCCTGGAAGGGTGCGCCCGGCCTGACCTGCGCACCGCTGCCGGGCAGCAGTGGCAAAGGCTGCTGGACGCCCGCCCCGTCAACACGCCCGAACGTCTGGTGGTGCACTGATGCCCCGCCCCATCCGCATCTGCCGCTACCGCAAAGGCGGTGACGGCAAGCCGAAGAAAGATTGCCCTCACTGCAAACAGAAGGCTGAGCAGCCCAAAGGGAAGGGTGAACGCTGATGAGCCAGAAGAAGCCCACGAAGAAACAGCAGCTTCAGGAACGCTGCCGTCAGCGCGGCATTGCTTTTACCCAGCGTGACACCATCGCTGACCTGGAAGCCAAGCTCGCCGGACGGTCCAGCGGCAGCCGCAGCGCGGCCCTGTCCCAGTCGGCGCCCACCGTGCGGATGCGTGTAGACCCGCGTGACCTGCAACCGGAGCAGCGGCGCCCCGGCAGCGCGGACATCTTGGCCGTCGCGCTGGTGATGTTCATGGCGGCTGTGGCGGCCATCGGCACCACCTGGGAAAAGGGCAGGAACCCCACCGGCACCGTGTCGCCCGTGCCCGTCGTCGCCCACGCCTGAGCCGCTGGACTGGCCCCTGCCGCTGGGTGGGGGCCGGACTTTTTAGGAGATGACCGAGATGACCGAACCCACGCCCGCGCAGGTCTTGGAGCAGCTTGAAGCCAATCTGAACCCGCTTGATGATGCACACGACATGGCGACGCACTACAGCGTGCCGATTGAGATTGCAGATGCCGCCGCCAACCTCATCCGCGCTCAAGTCGAGGCGCTGGTCGAGCGGGAGGCGCCGGAATACAGGGTCAGCAATTTCGGCAAGCGCGGCGAGGTGCTTTATCGCGGCGAGGGCGTACCTGGGCAACGCATCGTGCTGTGGCGAGTCTGGGAAGCGAATGGAGAATGTGGCTCCGTATTGCAGAGCGATGAGGAAGCTTTTGACTCACTCTGGCATCCCATTCCCACTCAGGAGGCCACGCCATGACCTTCCCCCCCAACGCCACCGCGCTGTACCGCGACAAGGCTGTCACCGTGTCCTGCTACACCCCGGAAGGGGTCCAGATCGAGAAGGACGGCGAGCTGCTGACCGTCATGGAGGCCGAGCTGACGCCACTGAGCGTTCCGGCCCCTCTTCCCAACCTTGCCGTACCGGTACGGCAGCCCCTCGCCATCCTGATCGCCAACAACGCGGGCGGCGTCGCCAAGACTTCGCTGGCCGTCGCCCTGGCACACCTGTTCGCCTCGTGGGGCCTACGTGTGGCCCTGCTTGATCTCGACCCGCAGGCGAACGCGACGACGTTCAGTGGGATTCTCCGTCCCATTGAAGCCGCCGAAACCTTTCACGCCCTCCTGACGCCTGACGCCGTACTGCCGGATTTCATTCGTGTGCATGGGTATGACCTGCTGCCTGCCAGCCCCGTGCTCCGCCAGACGGCCCGGGACATCGTGAAGGGCGACCGGCACAGCGCTCTGCTGACCCACATGCCCGCGTTGCGCGAACGTTACGACCTCATCCTGATGGACTGCGGTCCCAGCCTGGACGCCCTGGCGACGGCGGGTGGCCTCACTGCCGATTTCGTCATGACGCCGAGCAGCACGTCGGTCAAGGGCATTGACGGCTTTCAGGGCGCCGCAGGCTTCGTCGAGGAGCTGCGTCAACTCGGCAACCCCGACATTCGCACCTGCCTCTTCGTACCGACGCTGCACCGCAAGAACACGAAGGCCGAGCGGGAGGCTTACGCCGACATGGTGGCGGGGATTCCTGCCGAGCTGTTGGCGACCCCTATCCTGCGAGGTCAGAAGTGGGTGGACGCGGCGCGGGCCGGGCAACCCGTCACGGCGTTTGCCCCGAAGTCCACCGAGGCGCAGCAGGCCGAGCGGCTGGCCCGTGAGCTGCTGCGGGCCATCGGCTGGGATGACGAGGGCACGGCATGACTCGCCCGGACCGGTTGCAGCGCAGCATGGCGAGCGCCCTGGCAATGGCGACAGGGAACGCGGGCATCTTGGCCCCCCGGCCCCTTCCACTTTCGAGCATCAGGCCCGGCGAAGCCCAGCCCCGAACCTACTTTGATGAAGCGGCCCTGGAGCGACTGGCCGCAGACATCCGGCAACACGGCATCCTGCAACCGCTGCTGGTGCGCCCAGCCGGAGCGGGCTACGAACTGGTGGACGGCGAACGTCGCTGGCGGGCGGCGCAGCGGGCGGGTCTGACCGAGGCGCCTGCTCTGGTCCGTACCCTCACGCTGGAGCAGGCGCGGCTGGCGGCGCTGAGCACCGCGCTCAACCGCGAGGGGTTGACGCCCATCGAGCACGCCACCGCGAAATTGAGCCTCGCTGCCCTCGCCCTGGGCGTGGACGACCTCGACGCTGTGAAGCTCGAACTGGGCCGTCTTTCTCGCCCGACTGCCGACCCTGCCCGCCGTGAACAGGTGGACGCCGTGTTCGCCACGCTGGATGGCGAGAACCTGAAGTCGTTTGTGAAAACCAGCCTGCCGCTGCTGAGCTACCCGACAGAGTTGCAAGAGGCCATGCGCGGCGGCCTAGAAAAGACCAAGGCTCGGCTGATCAAGAACGCGCCAGAGGACGTGCGCCCACGCCTGCTGGACATGGCGATAGGTGGGGCCAGTCGCGCTGAACTGACCGAGGTCATCAGGGCGGCTCAGTCTCACGCGCAGCCCTCACAGGCCCAGCAGATCGGCAAGTTGCTCCTGTCTACCCGGGTGGACAAATTGAAGCCCGACGAGGCCGAAGCGCTGGCGACGTGGCTGGCGAGTGCGCCCAGGTTTGTGGCCTCTGCAGAGCCGTGAGTCTCCGTAGAGGCAATAAGGAGGCCTGCCCTGTGTAACCGACAGGGCAGGCCTCCTTATTGGGTTCACCATCTTCCTGACACCATCCGCCATCGGCTCGGTCAGGTCATGCCCGGACTGTTCATCAAGCAGGGTCTATAAAAAGGATGTGGCCACCGTTCCCCCCAGTTCACCAGCACCGAAACGAGATCCAGGCCAGCTCCGTCGTTTGCTGACCTACGCCCATCCTTACCGCTGGCTTTTCCTGCTGGGGGTCGGTGCCACCCTGCTCTCCAGTGGCCTGGGCCTGGTGTTTCCGAAGCTGTTCGGCACCCTCATCGACGCTTCTTTCCTGAAGGTCGGCAGCACCGACACGGGACCACTCGACCGCACCGTCCTGTCCTTGCTGGGCATCTTCGCGCTTTCGGCGCTGTTTTCTGCCGCGCAGTCCTATCTGCTTTCGCGCGTGGGGGCCAGTGTCGTGGCCGATCTGCGCCGCGCGCTGTTCGCCCACCTTCTGACCCTCTCCCCCCGCTTCTTCGGCGACCATAAGACCGGGGACCTCACCAGTCGCCTGACCTCGGACGTGTCCACGGTCCAGACCGTCACGAGTACGGCGCTGGCCCAACTTGTTTCGCAGTCCTTCACGCTCATCGGCTCGGTCGTCCTGCTGGTCATGACGAGTCCCCGCCTGAGCCTGCTCACGCTGGTCATCATCCCCTTCGTCATCGGCACCGCGTTCACCATCGGGGGCCGCATCCGCAAGGTGAGCCGCAGCGTTCAGGACGCTGTCGCTGCGGCGAATGCCGACGCCGAGGAAGCCATTAGTGGCATCCGGGTGGTGCAGAGCTTTACCGCCGAAGGTCTGGAAGCCCGCCGCTACGAGCGTGGGGTCAACTTGGCTTTCGGTGCGGCGCTCAGCCGGGCCAAGCTGCAAGCGCTGATGGCAGGCAGCATGAGTTTTCTGACCTTCGCAGCCCTCTCGCTGGTCCTGTGGTTCGGTGGCAGGCAGGTCATGAGCGGCGCGCTGACCCCTGGACAACTGGTCACCTTCCTTTTTTATGCCGTGCAGGTCGGGGGCACGGTGGCTGGTCTGACGGGCGTCTTCAATCAGGTGCAAGAAGCCCTGGGGGCGTCCAGCCGCATTTTCGAGCTGCTCGACGAGCGGCCCGACCTGCCTGCTCCCCTCAGCTCGCGCCAGCCGTCCGGGAGAACGGGGGCAGTCACTTTCCGGAACGTGTCGTTCCAGTACGGTTCGGCGCAAGTTCTGAAAGACATCGACTTTGATGTTCCAGGCGGTCAGGTCGTCGCCCTGGTGGGACCGAGTGGGGCGGGCAAAACCAGCCTGGTCAACCTCATTCCGCGCTTCTGGGACGTGTCGGCGGGTCAGGTCATGCTGGACGGTGTGGACGTGCGCGACTACGCCCTGAGTGATCTGAGACGGCAGGTGGGCCTCGTGCCCCAGGAGACGCTGTTGTTTTCGGGAACGGTGGCCGAGAACATCCTGTACGGTCGGCCCGACGCCTCACTGCAGGAAGTCGAGGCCGCCGCCCGCGCTGCCAATGCCCACACCTTCATCCAGGAATTTGCGGAGGGCTATGACACGGTGGTCGGCGAACGCGGGGTCAAGCTTTCGGGTGGGCAGCGGCAGCGCGTCGCCATTGCCCGCGCCATTCTGAAAAACCCCCGCATCCTGATTCTGGACGAGGCGACCAGTGCGCTCGACAACGAGTCCGAGGCCCTGGTGCAGGTGGCCCTGGAACGGCTGATGGTGGGGCGCACGACGTTCGTCATCGCCCACCGACTCAGCACGGTACGGAATGCCGACCGCATCCTGGTGCTCGACCGGGGGCAGGTCGTGCAAGACGGCACCCACGCAGCGCTGTACGCGATGCCTGGCCTTTACCGCGAGCTGTACGACCTACAGTTCCGGGCGCAGGAGGAAACGCAAAAAGCCCCAGCCGAAGCCGGGGCTTGAAAGAAACTGGAGCGGTCAGCGGCTGCCGAGACCGTCGAAGGTGTCGATGTTGAACTGCTCCCACTGCGCGCTGGGATCGAAAGCGTCCGTGGCGTTGGCGTCCCCTGCAGTGACGCCCGCCTTGCGGCGCAGGGTCTTGTCAATCGTGGTCACGCCGTTTGCCGTCCAGGCATTGCCAGGATCTAAACCAACCTGCCCGAAGGAGTCGATGATCGTCGTGCCCTTCTTGAGCACCAGCGCATCGTCGCCGTTGAAGTTGGTGACGCTGCTGACCGTTCCCAGAGCCTTAAGTGTCGCGCCTGCCTGACCGTTAACCAGCACAAGTGTGCCGCCCGCCGCCAGCGTGCCACTCAGCTTCTGCGTGTTGTTCGGCGTGGTGGCACCGTTGGCGTACAGCTCGACGCTGTAAGCCGAGAGATCGATGGTGTCGCTCGTGGGGTTGTACAACTCCAGCGCCTTGTTGTTGCTGCTCCCTTCAACGTACTCGCTGAAGATCAGGTCGCTCCCCGTGGGGGTAGGAGGCGTGGTGCCACCGCCCGTCCCCAACGTCACGGTGAGGTCGGTGCTGGCCTTCAGGCCGTTGTCGCCGGTGGTGGTGACCGTCACGGGGTAGGTGCCGGCTGGCGTGCCTTCGGGCGCGGTCACGCTGACCGTGAAGGTGCCGTTGGGGCTGACGGTGGTGGCCGAAGGGGTTACGGTTACCCCAGCAGGGGTGGTGATGGTCACCGTCAGGTCAGCGCCGCTGTAGTTCTGCGTGCTGGTCGTCAGGGTGCTGCTGACCGCCGCGCCGCCCGCCGTGACCGTGAGGGCCGCGGGGCTGGCCGTGAGCGTGGTCACCGGGTTGACCGGCGTGGTCCCAGCATCGGCGGTGAGGTTCAGGCCGACCAGCACAGGGTCGTGGTCAGAAGCGCGGAAGGGGTGCGAGGCGTCGAACAGGTCGATGCCGGTGCAGCTGGTGCTGGTGCAGCCGGGGGCATTCTTGAATTCGACGTTGTAGTCGGCAATGACCGGCTCGTCGCTGTTGACGTGCCACTCGGTGATGCCGGTGACCTGACCGCTCAGGTTCTGGCTGGCGAGCGCGTGGTCGAGGTAGCCGAACTGGCCGTTGAACTGGTAGCTGTAGCGGTCCTCGGCGGGGATGCGCAGGTTGAGGCTCTCGAAGCCGCCATTTTGCAGTGCCTTGATGGGGTCTTCTGCGCCGTAGGCGTTGAGGTCGCCGGTAATCAGGACGTCCTGGTCGCCGCTCTTTTGCTTGATGGTGCTGACGAAGTTCAGCAGGGCGTTGGCCTGATCGACGCGCTTGAGGTTCCAGCAGCCCTGGCCCTGGTCGGTGTCACCACTGGTGGGGCAGCTGCCCTTGCTCTTGAAGTGGTTGGCGACCACGCTGAACACGCCGTTCGTGGCCTTGTCGCGGAACGTCTGGGCCACAGGCGGGCGCGAGAAGACGCTGTTGTTGTCGATCATCGGCGCGCCGATGGGGGTGACTTTCGCCGGCTGGTAGATGATGGCGACCTTGATGGCGTCCGTGCCGACCTTGCCCGTCTTGACGGCGGCGTAGGTGCCGGCGCCCGCTTTCTCGTTCAGCGCCGCCACCAAGTCGTCCACAGCGGTGTCACCGTTGTTCTGAATTTCCATGAGGGTCAGAACGTCGGCGTTCAGCGTCACGAGGTTCGTCACCATCTTCGCGCGCTGCCGGGCCAGTTCCCCGGCATTGTTCGCCCCGCGGTCCGTGGTGCTGCCGTAGGTGGTGAAGTAGTTCAGGACGTTGGCACCGCCGACTTTCAGGCTGCCGCCGACGTCTTTCGGCAGAGCATTCGCCGCGCGGCTGTTGGCGGAAACAAAATTCACGGGGCCTTCCGGCTCCAGCATCGGCGTGTTGGCGATGGTGTGCCAGACCCCGCTCAGGCCAGTCACGGTGTCCCCGGTGCGGCGGGTGTTCTCGCTGCTCAGGAAGTTCAGCGTGCCCGGGTTCTGAGCAAGAATGCCGTCGTCGAGCGTGATGGTGCTCTGTCCGGTCTTGGCATTGCCGTTGGTGGGGTTAAAGACCCGGCCACCATTGGAGAGGTCGAGCTGACCGTAGCGCCCGTAGGTGTAGTTGTTGGTCACCGTCAGCATTTCAGGGAAGGTGACACGCATGCCCTCGTACTTTTCCTGCTGGGTCTTGTCCAGCGGCAGAGTCAGGCTCACGGCGGCGGGAGAGGGCACACCTGCCGACAGCACCGTCACGGCAGGGTTGGTTAGCTGGGTCGCGCCGTTGTACTCGCTCACGGTTCCCGTGACGCGAACGCGGCTGTTCGCGGCGATGGTCGGGCAGGAAGCGCCGCAGTACACGAAGACGCCGTTGGAGGTGTTGGCGTCCTTATCGGCGTCGATCCCCTCTTCCTGCACGAAAAAACCGCTCAGCCCGGGCAGGACGCTGGTCACCACACCCTCGACCGTGGCACTTTGGCTGTTCAGGGGGCTGGCCGCGTTGCCTGCCGGGGTGCTGCCCTGCACGCTGGCGATGTTGGTGAGGGCGACGGTGCCGGGGTTGTCGGCCACAGCGAAGACCAGGTTGAAGCGGAAGGGGTCTTCGGGGGTGAGTTCGCTTTTCTTCATGGGAACCCGGGCCGCGAAGTTGACGGTGATGGACGCGCCAGGGGCCAGGGCCTCCCCACGCCAGCCCCGGTGACTGATGCCCGGAAGCGTGGTGCCGCCCGGCAGAGCGACTTCCAGGGCGCCCGTGTCCAGGTTCTCGACCAGCGGCGTAGCGCTGGGGTCGATTTCAATGAGGCCGCCGCTGGTGCGGTGGGACTGCTCCACTTCCATCCCTGCCGGACTGACCGCGATGCCCGTGCTGGTCGTGACGTTCCGGAAGGGGGTTTCGCCATCGGTGGCGTGGCTTCCATCCGTATCGACAGGAATGAACACCGGCACCTGAATGGGCGTCGCCGAGGTGTTGGTAACCTTGAAGGTCGCGGTCATGTGCATGACCTGCTTGGCGGCGTCACCCACGTTGGACATGCTCTGGAAGGTGTATGTCAGTCCCTGAACTTCGCTGGCCTGCGCGCTCAGGCTCCCGGCCTGCCGAACGCTGGCCTGCGCCTGCTGGGTCCCCAGGCCGTTGATTTGCAGCTCATACAGCCCGAGTGCCCTGACCTTTTCCAACTTCTGTGTGCCCTGAGCGGGCGGGGTCGCAGGAGCTTGGGGCTGTGGCTGCTGTCCGCAGGCGCTGAGCGCCAGCACGCCGAGGACCAGCAGGGCTGTACTTTTGTGTTTCATCTTCATTCTTTCTCCGGGCAGGTGAGGGCAAGCAGCTGAACAGGGTGCAGAGCAGTCAGGAAAGGGAGTGGGGGCGTTCGCCCGCCCCCCCCGGTTCAGTACTGGCTGGACGGGCCGCCGGACTGGCCCAACCCGTACTGGTTGAAGCCCACCGAGGCAATGAGGGTGACGGCCTGCCAAGCGCCCAAGTCTTGAACGCGGGGCGCCTCATAGGGCTGCTTGTCAACGTCAGGGCGAGCGGCGGGCGTGAGTTGCTGGGCGGCAGGGGTGGTAGGCAGGTGCATAGAGAACCTCCGAGAGAAGAAAAGATGGAGTGAGGGCGTAGTCGCCTGAAGACCTGGAAAGAGCATGAGCCTATCGTTGGCCTGGGCAACGTAGTCCTCATTTGTCAACGGGGAGTCATTGACAGTGAGAACGGCGGTCATCCAGTACGCTGCAGAACATGTGGACGGCCAACCCCGACATCCTCGTGACCGACCTCGGTGATGAACTCGTACTTATGGACCCGCAGGGGAGCGTCATGTTCAGTCTCAATGCGGCTGGGCGCCTTCTGTGGCAAAGCCTCCCTGCCTCTGCCGACGCTCTCGCGCAGCGCCTCCAGGCGACTTACGGCCTCGATGCGGCCCAGGCGAGAGCTGACAGTCAGGCCGTGCTGGACGACCTCGCCGCTCGCCGCCTGGTGAAGCTGGCTTGAGCGCCTCGGACTGGTTTTCCCTGGGGGCGCGGGTCGTGGTGGAAGATCTCTCACCCGAACTGGTAGCGGTTCTGAAGAATTTCTGGGAGGACACCTGCGCCCTTCCGGACGACGGGCGCACTTTGACGCTGAGGGTAGGAGCACTCCTGCCAGTCCCGGCTGACGCCCAGGCCGAAACGCTGCCCCTCATGGAACAGACCGTTTCGCTGTGGCGAGCCGGCAACGAATTGTGGGTGCCGCAGCTCCTGCACCTGAAGGTTCAGCCTGGAGGAGCCCTTTTTACGCTTGCACCTGAGGCGTCAATTCAGCAGGAGTGGCCGCCTGCCCTGCTGGAAGCCTGGACCCTGTTTTTCACGGAGGCCCACCGGGCCGGGGGGTGGGTGCCCCTGCACGCGGCGGTCGTCAGTCATCAGGGCCGGGCGGTGGCTGTCAGCGGGGTCAGCGGAGCGGGCAAAAGTACCGCCACGCTCCGCCTGAGCGCCGACTACGCAGTGCTGGCCGAGGACCGGGCCTTCTGGCAGGCCAGCAGCGGGCGGGTGGCCGGACTTGACCACTGCCTGCGGCTGTTTCCTGAGAGTGTCGAGCGCTTTGCACCGCATCTCCAGGCACTGGCCGAGCGGACGCCGCGCGACGCCAAAGGAAAATACATGCTGCCTCTATCAGCGCTGACCGGTCCCTCTCAGCTGGCGGCTCTGCTCTGTTTCGCCCCGCCCGGCTCCGCACCTTTAGCCCTGAGCGCCGCCGAGCGTGTCCGGGCCGTCTGGGAAATGACAGGCTTTCCTCTGACCGCACTGGCAAGAGAAGAAGTGCAGCGGGGCATCGGCCGTCTTCTTCCTCTTCTCGCGCCGGAACCCATCACCAGGGAAACGGCAATCGAACGGGTCAAGGCTCTCCTGGGTAACTGAATACGACTTTGAAGTTCTGACGATTCTGAGGCTCACCGTAGAGTTCTAGAGTTCCCCGGTCGTCTTCTATCCAAGCGTGTGCCACGAATTCGGCTCCGTGCCGTCCGGCGCCACTGACGAACACCGCCGGGTGGCCTGCTCGGTACAGATTCCGGTAGGTGGCGTAGGCGCGTGGAACACAGACACCCCGTTTGCGTTGTCTCGGGTACAGGAGACGGGTCCACCAGCTCACCGCCGTGAGCCGGGCACTCAGCGCGCTGTACCCGAGTCGGCGTCGGACCGAAGCTGCCGACGGGGTCCACCGCGCCAGATGGGTGCGGGGATCACCCCCCTGCCGCACGGCCCACCACGCCGCCATGACGTCGAAGAGGGCAGGCAGAAGTTGGGGCCAGAGCCAACGCAGAAGCCGCCAACGCGCCGTCCAGAGGCCACGCTCTACTTTCAGGCCGTCCCCGGATAACCCCTGCGCGATGACAGGGGCGGTCTGCCTGACGTCGAGTTGAAGATGACCCTCTTCTGGAGAGCAGCAGCGCTGGAAGGCAGCCCAGGTCGCGCTTCCACCGACCTCTGAGGCGTGTCGCCGCAGCGTTTCCGAGCTGAGCCGGTGATTCTGGCAGAGCACCTGCAGGTCGAGGTAATCCGCTGGCTTGAGTCCTCCGCTGTCTCCGCCCCAGCACCGGCCCAGGGCAATGTTGACCACGGCCGCATCCAGGGGCGCGGGACGGTAGACACTGATGCCCTCCCAGTCGACCTGGGAAGCACGCTGCCAGATGTCCGAGGTCAGCTTCCGTGCTTTTGTGGGCGTGACTCCAACACTCTGCGCAACGACCCAGCGGTGGACGTCAATTCGCACGTGCCCCCCCGGACTGAACAGGTGCATGCTCTCATGTGTCCAGCGTTCCGGGTGGGCGTAAAGGCCATCGATACGCCAGCCGTAAGCCAGGGCGATATGGGCGGCCCGGGCCACCATTTCAGGTGCCTCCGGAAGAAGGAGGTCCACGTCGCCGTAGAAGCGCTCACCCGGCGTGGCGTACTCGAATTCAGCCAGAGCGAACCCCTTAAACAAGAGCGCCGGAATCCCCTCGCGTGCCCAGGCTGCCAGCAGGGGACGCAACTCGGCACGGATGTGGGCGTGACGCAGCGCCAAGTCCACGGCCTGCTTTCGCAAAGGGCTACGCAGAGGATGGGACTCAGGCAATCGGGCACGCACCGCCCCGCCCAGGCTCGCCGACAGAATGTGCGGAACACCAGCAGCGTTAAGTTGTGCCGGAGAAGTGAGGACTTGTGCCAGCACAGCAGGATCAGGAAAGTTAGGGCTCACTTTCCCGCCATCATGGCGTTTCGTTGTCAGGCTTTCATTCGGCGTTGTCGCCGAAATGGTCAGCCAGCCGGAAACAGGCGCCGGAACCCCATCTCCACGAGCTGCTCAGCGAACGCCGAGTCCAGCAGCATGGTCAGCCACGCGGCAGAGGGCGGCGCATACTCGCGCACCAGCGTCTGCACGATGGTCAGGACGATGCGGGCACGGGGTTTACCGGTCAGTAGGGGCTTGAGTTCCTGCGCGGCTTTCACGGTGGTGTCAATCAGGCTGGTGACCTCGCCCCACGTCGCGCCGTCGCGGAGTTGCTGAGCTTTGGCCTTGAGCGCGGGCGCGTGCTTGGCGAGCCAGGGCGAGAGGTCAGCGGCGGTCACGGTGCCGTCGGTGCGGGTCGAGGTGCCGAGGGCGAGCAGGGCGGTGAGGAGTTGCTGTTGCATGTCGGACTCCTGAACAGGGCGCGGCCCCTACGCGATGGCAGGGGCCGGAAGAGGGTGGGTTGGGGAGCGCGGCGCGGGGCCACGCGGCGGGCCTTACTTGGGCGGCGTCGGGGGAATGGCCGGGCCGATGGGCGCACGCTCCAGCACCAGGTCTCCGTTGCGGCGCAGGTAGACCTTCAGGCCCTGGTGCGTCCAGGGACCACCGGGCGAGGCGTAAACCCGCCGGAGCTGGGCGATCAGCTCATCGTTGACCAGCACCCCGCCGTACTTCGCGGGCTTGCCGTTCCAGGGCACCGGCTCCCCACCGCCCGCAGGCACGAGCAGCACCCCACCCGCAGGCGGCGGCACGGGCAGCGCCTTGAGCCACCGCCGCAGCGCGTTCACCCGGCGCATCCACCCCTTCATGAACACCTGCTGCGACGGGTTGCGCCGGACAATCCCCCGGTAAAACTGCTCGCGGGCGTCGCAGGCGGCCAGGGCCAGTTGCAGCGGCGTGCCGCCGGGTGCGAGCTGGTGCGCCCGCCAGAGCATCCACGTCGCGCCGTTTTCGTTCCCGTTCTCGTCGAAGGGCTTGCCGTCGCCCACGCCGTGATTCACGCTCATGTCGTAGATGGCGGCGCTCAGGGGCCAGGGCAGCGTGGCGGCGAGCGGACGCCAGTACCACGCCTCGTAGAGCGGCTTCACGTCGGCAGGCGTCAGGGCCTTCATGGGCTTGGGCGGGATACCGCACGCCTTGCACCATTTCAGCCAGTTGGCCTTCGTCACGCCGAGGTTGGTCTCACCGCCTGGATCGGCGGGGTGGTGGATATATCCCCCCTCCCAGAGCGCGGTGAAAGCGTGGGCCTTCTCAAAGTCAGACATCCGTACTCCTTCCAGCAAAAACCCCCACCGGGTCAGGTGGGGGGCAGAGGCTCATCGGGGAGCGGTGGGAACGGGCCAGCGGGCGCAGGGGTGCTCAAGGCCGGGGGCGACTGCGGCTCGGGCGGCCAGACGGTGCGCGGCTCCACGTTGCCGATCAGTTCCAGATACTCCACCCGGACGCGGGCCTGATCGCGCTGGTAACGCATTGAGTGGACCAGATCGAGCGCCCGCTCCAGCTCGTTTTCCATCTGTTCCATGCTCGCGCTCAGGGTTTTGACCTGGGTTCCGAGCAGAGCGATCTTCGCGGCGAGGTCGGTTTCCCGCTGCTGACCGACTTTGCCCCCCCGCACCTCGCGTACCAACATGGCGAGGCCGTAAAACACGGCGATGATGATGGCGGCAGGCCCGCCCTTCGTGACGAGGCCGATCAGTTGCGATACGTCCACGTCACCCACGTCCCTTCTCCCCTCGGGGGCTGAATTCCCCCGTGCCCGCCAGCCACCGCAGCCAGCGCGGTGGATGCTCGACGAGGCGTCGCCACCAGCGCCACTCGCTTTGCCAGTAGACGGCGGTGCGGGCGAACAGGATGCCGCTCACGCAGGCGAGCACGGTGTAGGTGGTCACGCCGCTCGCCACCCCCACCCCGGCACCAAAGGCCCCCGCCACCGCCAGCAGGTACATCCCGCACAGCGCGTGCGCCAGCATCCGCCAGCCGGAGAAACGCGGCGTGAACAGCAGCAGCAGCGCGATGGTCAGCGCGGCCCACCCCCACCACGCCCAGGGCATGAGGTCGTCGAACGCCTGATAGCTCGGATAGAGCAGCGGCAGGTACGGACGGTGATAGACCCCGAACGCGAACCACAGCAGGATCGCCGCCAGGATGTTGGTCGGGTTGAGCGGGTCCCAGCGGGAGAACATGGTGCGCTCGGGCATCAGCGGACCTCCAACCGCTGGTAGGTGCGGTCATCGAGGGTGTAACGCAGGCGATGGGTGAACAGCCAGACGCGCTGCACCTCGCCCACAGGGATGACGTTCGGGTCCCCGATCACCGAGCCAGTGCGCGTGTTTTCCTTGCGGACCTTCACGGGCTTTTTACAGCCTGGCGCGGCGCGGACGACCGCCTGATAACCGACGCCCACCACGCGGTCCCGGAAGGCGATGGGCGTGCAGTAGCGGGCGGTGGGTGGAGAGAGGGTGACCGGGGCGGCGAGGGCAGCCAGGAACGCCACCAGGGTCAGCACGGCGAGGAAGGATCGTTTGGGCACATGGGCCTCCGCTCCGGCAAAGAAAGGCCCCCAGCACGCCGGGGAGGGCTGGGGGGACGGAAGAGGCCTGCTTACCTGGGCGCGATGACGGGCAGCACCTCGGCGGTGACGACGTACTCGATGTCCTGGTCGCTGGGTACGCCACCGTCGAGGCCCGCCAGGATGGTGGGGTTGGTCAGCATCACGCCCATCACGCGGTTGCTGTCCACCGCGCCCTGCGCGGAGAGGACGTTGCTGGCCCAGACGCGGCGCTCCGGGCTGGTGTCGGGGCTGCGGACGGCGGCGCCCGCAATGCGGACAAGCTGCGCTTCAACGAGGGGCTTGAGCGGGCTGCCGTTCAGGTGGTTGGCAAGGGTGGAGAGTGTGGTCATGGTTCAAGGCTCCTTTCAGATGAGAGGGGGCGCAGGGTTGTAGGGGGCGGGGCCGCCAGTGTTGATCTGATAGCCCCAGAGGAGGATGCCGCTGGTGCCGTCGCCGGGGGTGTTCGTGCTCCCAGCGGCGTCAACGAAGTACACCCTGGCGCTCATGCCTCCAGCGGTCTCGGTATTGACTTCGGTGATGCTGACGCGATACCAGCCGTCGGGCAGCGTCTCGACACGGCAGGCGCGGGGGCGTCTGTAGTCACCCGCAGGCGGCATCGTGTATGTTCCGGTCAAGAGGTCAAGGTCAAGATAGTGATCCGCGTAGTACCACTCAAAGCTTATTCGGACGTAGCGCCAGCCTGCGGATTTCACGAACACCGAAAAGGTGTACGGGCTGCCCTGCGGGATGGTGGGGATGTTGCCCGGCGCAAACGCTGCGATGAGATGCACTTTAGCGTCCGTGTTCGCGGTGATTTTGACCGCCGTGTTCGTGCCGTCCGGGGCGATGCCTGCGTTGGCGCGGGGGGAGTCTGTCAGCGCCTCGGCGTACCAGCGAAACCCCCGTGCGCCCACAGGAGCAAGATTTGCCACCCGGCGCTTGACCAGTGCGGCGTGCATTACAGCGCCACCGATTGCACGGCCACCGTCGCATCACTGGTCTGGTTGACAGGCGCACTCGGCAGGCCCGAGCGCAGGCGCAGCCAGTTGACCGCCAGTAACGGCCCCGGCGTGATGAACACGGCTCGGTTCGCCGCCGCCTTGAGGGTGTAGGGCGTGCCGTACTCGTCGTAGAGGTCGCTCCACGTCACGCCGTCCGCGCTGAGCTGCACGGTAAGGTCCGCCGCCGTCCAGCTCACGCCGATGGTCAGGCGAATCAGGCTGCGGCCCGTCAGGTTGGTGCTGCCGCTCAGACTGCCGTTCGCCGGAATGGTCAGGACGCTACGGGTGCTGACCGGCGGCGTGACCGAGGTGTTCAGGGTGCCTTGCAGCGCCGTGAGCACCTGCGCGAGCGTGGCCTGGGTCGCTGCCCCGGCTGGAAGCTGCGTCTTGATCCCGTCGCCCTGGGCCTGCGAAGCCAGGATGAATGTGTTCCCGTTGGCGGCCAGCATGTGCGTGTTCGTGCTTTCGGCCAGGAAGCGCAGGGCTTCCAGCTTGCCGATTACGTTCTGGTCGTTCACGCCGAGGGCATTGAGCAGTGCTTCGAGGTCATCCGTGTTGGCGCTCAGCAGGGAGAGTAACCCTTCCAGGCCATCGGTGTAGGTGCCGATGTTGGTGAGTAGGTCACGGTTGGTGGCCGCGAGGGCTTCAAGGGTGTCCGTATTACCAAGCAGCGGGGCAAGAGCCTGCACCGCGTCGCGCACCTGTTGCAGCGTGACCTCACGCGCCGAGTCGGTGTCGGCGCTTCCGGTGCCGCCCGCACTCCCGCCTGCCAGCACAACGGGCAGCGGGTCGTCAGACGTGACTGGCACGGCCATGTGCGGATCGTCCTTGCTGCGCGTGGTGAGCAGCACCGCCTGCCCCCTGAACAGATTTTCAAGACTGCGCTTCAGATTCATGCCTCACCTCGCGCCCAGGGCAAAGGTCAGCCCCCAGCCGGGGCGCAGGCGGCTGGGGGCAGAAGGAAAGGCGGTTATTGAGGCAGGCCGGGTGAGAGAGGCACAGAAAACGACTGCCCATCTGCGGATGCGGTGCTGAAGACCAGGACGTGCAGGTAGGGGCTCCCCGACGCAGGCCAGACCACTTCCACCCGGCGCGGCGGCGTATAACTCGCGTCAAACTCGGTGAAATTGCTCAGCGGGTCGGTCGGCGCCGGGACCACGCGCAGCCCCTCCCAGGGCAGCTCACACAGCGCAGCGGCGAGGCGAAACGGCACCGCCGAGGCGTCCGGGCGCCAGGCGTTGAGCCGCACCCCTGTAGGCGCCACCGAAGCCTCACTGAACAAGGTGAGCGGCGCTTGATCGGCGAAGGTGAGCACCACCGCGCCGTCCGTCAGCAACATCGGCTCCGGCAGGGCATAGACGGTCGAGAGCTGGGGCGTGCCCTGCCCGTCTACGCGGCGCGGGAGCAGGGCGGCTTCGTACTCTGCGAGCACGCTTTCTTGGCCGCTCGCGCCCAGCACGCTCAGCCCCGTCAGTGTCACGTCGCCCGCGATGGCGACCGCCGCGAGGTTGAGCGTTCGCCGTTGCCACGTGATCTGCGCCCCGCGCAAATCGGCCGGGCCTGTTGTCGGCGTGCCCTGCGGGGCAATAACCACAGTTGGTGTTGGGTCGGCGCTGGCCGCAGCCCCGCCGCCGCTGGCGCCGCCACTGCCGAGCGCGTCTACGCGCCCTTTCAACTGCTCGAACATTGCCTTTGTCGGATACGGTCCTGCAACCATACTCAGCTCTCCTTGACGGTCTGGTAGCCGTCTGCGTCGGCGGTGGCCGTTGCGTTCGTGATGGTTTGGTAGCCCTCGGCGTCGAGCGTGATCTCGGCCCCCTCGATGGTCTGATACCCGTCGAGATCAGTCGAGACAACGAAAGCCGGCGTCGTGCCCGTCCCGTCGGGCGGCAGATCGGCGACTGGCGCGAGCATCAGGAGTGTGGTGAGCGTGGGCTGCGGGTCGCTGCGCCGCAGCCGTAAGGTCTGCCCGGCCGTGAGCAGATGCGGGTAGCTCAGCGCCGCCCAGCCAGCGCCCTCGGCGACTTCTACGGTGGCTGCCGGGCCGACCAAGCCCAGCGCCAGGTATTGATCGAGGCCGCCCAGGTCTGCCGTGACTGGCAGGACCGCGCCCTCCGGCGGCGTGGCCCCGAAAAGGATGGGGTTGGGGATGAGAATGCGATTCATAGGTACCTCAACTGTCGTTGCCGCTCGCCCGCTCACCGAGACCGATGCGGGCGAGCAGCAAGCGGGAGAGCGGCGCCGAGCAGCGCAGGATCAGGGACGCCTCCCGAACGGTGCCGTAGGGGGCGCCCCAGGTCGCAAGATAGGGTTGCCAACCCCGCGCCCCAGCCGAGCGACCGAGCGGCCGGAGCAGGACCGGGGCGCCTTCCACCGTCAGCGTCGGCGGGGCCCCACCGACCTTCAGGCGCAGCAACAGGGCGGCCTGCATGTCGTGGCCGGTATCGCCGCTCGGCAAGGCTTCCCCGGCCCAGGTCACGCGCAGCAGGCCCCGGACGCTCGTGCGGTCGTTGAGCGCCTCGAGCTGCTCGGCCGGGGGGGAGAGCGGCGGCTTGGCGAGCGCGGCCAGCGCCGCCGGATCAGCGACCCAGGTGCCGCCCGCCCACCGCTCCACCGTGGCCGGCACATGCCAGGGCGGTTGTTGCTTGCCTTCGATGATCTTGAGGGGCTCCTCGTAGACCGGTATCCGGCCCGTCGTTGCCAGCGTCACACCCAGCGGGGGCAGGAGGCGGGCCGGGGGCCCCAGCGGCTTTGGGAGGGCCGGCGGCTTCGGGCGCTTCGGGCGGGACCGGGGGCGGGCGGGCCATTCTCGGGTCGTCAGGTCGCGCCATGCGTCCCAGAGGATGACGGCGCGGGCCTCGTCGTCGCCGGTGACCGCCCAGCCCCACTGCGGCGGCCATGCGTTCGCGCCCAAGCCCACAGGTGAGAACTGCCGGAAGGCGCCCGGCTCGCACTTCAGGACTTTGGCCTCGAAGTCTTTCCTGGAACACTCCTCGCGCCGTCCGTCCGGCCAGATTCCTGTCACAGTGTCGCCCTGCTCGTGCAGGATCAGCGCCCGGCCCTCGGGCGAGCCTTCCGGCGGGCTGATCCCGGTCCAGGTGCCGCCGCTGAGCGTGTGCCCGTACGCGGTGAGCTTGCCTCCGTCGTCGGCCAACCAGACGACCTCTTGCCCCGACGTCTGCCATGTGCGGTCTGTCCAGGGCAGTGGGGGTTCGGGCTGGGTTTCACGCGGCATGGAGTTGAGCCATGTGCAGGTGTAGAGCCCCCACGGGTAAGGGTCGCCGGTCTGCCGAATCTGCAGGACGACGCCGGACTGCCAAAGGTCCGATTCGGGCACCGGCGTCTGCGGGACTTCGCCGCTCTCAAGCACCTCGCGCTGCCGCCCGATCGTCCAGTAGCGGGCGCCGCCCTCGCTGAGCGGTCTCTCCTCGCGGTAGACCTGCAACTCGCGCACGTCGCCCATCGGGTTTTGGGCACCGTCTTCCTCGCGCAGCCACCCCCGCGTAATAGGGCCGCGCCGCTCGATGACAGCCTCCTCCCCCTGTGACGGCAGCACCGGCCAGCCACCCCCCACCAGGCGCTCCTGCCAGCGAGCACCAATGGCGTCGAAGGCGTCCCATTGCTGCCCAGTGACGAGAAGCAGGTGGCGCGGCAGGAGCGGATGCCACGCACTCAGCACCAGACGCCCGGCCTCGTCCCGCGTGGTGCGGTAGCGAATGGCAGGAAGCTGGAGTGGGACACTGGCACCCGGCTCCGGTACCGGAATGCCGGGCAGCTCCCCGAATGGCGAGAGGCTCTCTGGCGTGGCCTGAATATCGCCTCGTGGATGGTAGACCCCTGCCTGCCCGTAGGGGTCAAGGGCATAAGCAAAGGGGGCCGGATACAGAGTGCGTCGCACGATGCTGACCGTGAGAGCGCCCTGCGCTGCCCTCAGCCGCGTCGGAGCGTCAGGAAGCGGAAGGTTCATACCGTCTGCACGCTGATAAGCACGCGGGAAGAAGTCTTTAGGGACCGGCAGGGTGGCGGTCGCGCCGACCGATTCGTGGGTCAGCAAGCGCGGCGGGCGAGGCGGCTCAGGCGCAACGCTGGGAATCGCGCCGGCACCCCAAGCTCCAGGCCGCTGCGGGGTGTCGTAGGAGGGGGGAAGGGGCACGAAGGCGGGCGGCAGCGTCTCACCCCCTCTCGGCTGGTGCTGCGGCGTCTGGACAATCAGGCCGGGCCGGTCGTCTACCAGCACGTCCTGGCCAGGTCGGGGAGCTGACCCCCCAGGACGCCGGAACACGCGCCCATCGCGCAGCACCACCTGCTCGGGCAGCACCCGGTCTACCACCCCCCGGTAAAACTCTGGGCCGCGCGGCCCCCGGCAGGGTTCGCAGAGGCGCCCACAGAGGCAGTCGCCGCCGCACCCGCCCCGGAGAAAGCGCAGCACGGTTGAGGCTGGACCCGGGCTTAGTGCCATGAGGCCACCACCCAGCCGTTCCCCGGATTGACGATCAGCACATCGGCGCCTCGGCGCGGCGCCAGGCCGGACGCCCGCGCGGTGATCTCCTTGCCGTCGGCCAGCACCACCACCCGTTTGTCAGGCAGGCTGCGCAACACCCGGCCTGTTCTCTGCTCTGTGTTCATGCTCACCTCGTTTCAGTCACGACGGTCATCTCAAATTGCCCGGCGCTGCCGCTGGCGCTCGCGCTCACCGCTTGGTCAAGACTCGGCGGTGTCGTTGGCAACAGGTATTGCCGGGTGATCCGGATGCGGGGGCCGTAGGCCTGCGCCAGCATGTCGGCGTACCGGGCCAGGCCCGCCGCCGTGCGGACCCAGGGAATGCTGCTGCTCACCGTCGAACCACTGCTGTTGAGCGGGCCGCCCCCTGGAGTTTTGCTGTATTTCGGCTTGCGGTCCTTTTCCGGGTCCGGCGGCAGCTTCGGCTCGTCCGGTTCTGGTCTGCCGCTGGTATCGCCACTGCCCTCGGGAGCGGTGGGCGGGTCGTCGGGTCCCGCAGGTGGCTCCCGGGGCGGATCGTCCGGATCACCATCGGTTCTGGTGTCCGGCCCCTCGTCGCCCGGCGTGGGCCCCGGCGCCCGAACCTCGAACCAGGGCTCGTCGAGGGGGTAGCGCCGCAGGGCCGGGCTGCTGGTGTTGCGCGGCAGTGGTGGCACCTCCGCTTTCTTTTCGGGGTCCTCCTTTTTCCGGGGCTGCGTGGCCTGTGGGGGAGCATCCTCCGACACAGCGGTTTCCCCTTCCAGGGGCCTGACCATCGTTTCGAGATGGGTCCACTCCCCCGGCGTGGGTCTGCCATCTTCCAGGGGGCCGGGCACATAGGTGGGCGTCAGGGCTGCCAGGGTGCCGGAGCGCTGGTACAGCCACAGGCCACCCCCGACCGGCAGCCACGTTTCCACCATGTACTCGGCGTGCGAGCCGACCCGCCGCGCCACGATCTCGCCCTCGTCGTTTTCCTCTCCGATGACCCAGGCGGCCTTGAGCTTCTCGGTGGTGCGCCGGGCCAGCCACCCCTGAGGACTCCATTCCTGATGCACGCGCGTTCGCTCGCTGCCCGACTCCTGCCCCTTCCGCTGCGGAGAACGGTCATACATCACCGTCTCGGTCACGCTGGCGGTCAGAGTCTCAGGCCAGTCAGGGATTTCGTAGAAGTTTTTCGTCGTCGTCCGGCTGAACGGCAGCCACACGGATTTCGACGGGTCGAGGGTGGCCTCGTCGGTGTCGCGCTCCACCAGAGCCACCCGGCCTTCCTGCTGCTGCTCGGTGGCGATGACCCGCCCGGCCTGTTTCCAGACCGTCGTGGACTCCGCAAAGTTGTCGGTGCGGCGGCTGGTGGTGATGGCCGTGGTGGGATTGCGCTCGAAGGCGTCCACCTCGGGGTCCGGCTCGGGCTGTGGCGGCGCGTCGGCGGTGACCTCGTAGGCCATAGGTGACCAACCACCGGCGCCAACCTCATTCAGCCCACGCACCCGCACGGCGTAGCGGGTGGCGTATTCCCCCTGGACGGTCGTGTGCAAGCGTTCTTTCCCTTTGTCCTCACCCTCTTTCGGGGGGTCACGCGGCACCGGCTCTGGGCTGAACTCGGCCACCAACCGCCAGGAAAACTGGGCCTCCGGCATTCCAACGGGGGCCTTCGCGCACTCTACCCGGTAGCGGATTGCACCCGACGCTGCGTCCCAGGTCGCCTCGATGGTCGTGGCGTTCCGGCCCGTCTTCGGCTCCTTCTCCGCCTCGAGCCTCACCTCTCCGACCGGCGCGGGCGGCAGGTTGATGAGTTGCGCGTCGAGCACCACTTCCTCGCCCGCATGAGCGCCATTGCGGGAGCGCACACTCACGGCCACCCTCGCTCCGACTGGCAGGCCGTCGAGCAGCACCCAGCTCTGCCAGACGAGCACCTTTTTCAGCAGCACTTTGTCCGAGGCCCGGCGCACTTCCACGTCGTAGCGGTCCGCAGCGGGCTTGCGCGGGGGCGGCTGATCGAGCGGGTCTGCTTTGGGCGGTGTCCACTTGACCCCCACCGCCGTTTCCGAGCGGTAGTAGGCCGTCAGGTCCGTCACCGGACCAGGCGCCCCCTCGGCGTCGGCGGGCGGCGTCGTCACCTGGACGATCTCGCTCGGCTGCCAGATGACGTTCTGCTTCCCGTTCTCGAAGGCCACGGCGTTGACCCGCAGCCGGTAGGCGTAGGTCCGCATGGGCAGCGCCGTGTCGTCGGTCCAGCGGGTGGCGGTGGTGTTGGCGACCTGGGACCACATCGTCCACGCCCTGTCGGTGCCCTCGATGCGTTCGAGGATGTACTGGGAGGCGGTGGGCACGCTCGCCCACGACAGCGGCACAGCGGTGGCCGCCACCTCCCCGACCTCCGGCGTGGGACTGATGCCCTCGGCAAAGCCGCTGCCCCCCTCGTCCTTGCGCTCATCGGGGTCGGGGCTGTTGACGCGGCTGTCGGGGTCGTTCTTTTTGCGCTCGTCGTCTTTTTTGCGGGGGTCGTCCGGGTCGTCGCCGGAAGAATCGTCCAGATCGTCCGCCGCCGTGCCGCCCGTCAGTTCGAGGGTGGGGGTGTCCAGCGTGATCCGCTCCTGCCGTTCGCTGCCGATGGGCACGGGCAGGAGCAGGTCCCCGGTCGGTCCCGGTGGGCGAATGACGAGCACCCCGCCTTCCCAGCCCGCCTGAATCCCGACCTTGCCCCAGATGTCGTTCACGATTTCCTGCGCCGTTTTGCCGAAAGTGGTGTAGCTGGGGCCATCGCCATGCGCCCGGAAATCGTAGCCGGGGAAGGGCGGGGCCGCCAGCAGCCGGTGGGGCACCGTTGCCAGCGCCTCCATGACGACCTGATCCACGGGCATCCGGCGCCAGTCGGTGCGGGCGCTGCTGCGCTGGGCCACGGGCACCTTCGCCAGACGCTCGGCGCGTTCGGTGGCCGCCCGGGCGTCCTTTTCCGACTGCCGCTCCCAGGGCACGAGTTCGGGGAGCTTGTCTCCCTTGACCAGCACCCCGTCGCTGCCGTGCAGCACGGTCGTCTGCCCGCTCGCGTCCCGGCTCCACTCCCACTCGGGCAGGGTGCCCGCCACGCTGAACGCGCCGCCGTAGCTTCCGGCGCTGGCCGTCACGGCAGGCACGGCGCTCCCGCGGGCGTCCCCGATGACCGTCACGTCCATGCGGGCGCCCTGACCGCGCTCGACCGACCAGGTGAAGGACTCCACCGGCAGCCCGCCCGCGCTCATGGCGAGGTCGAACACGCCGCCGGATTGGGTGGCGCCGGGCAGGAAGATCGGCGTGACGGGCGTGCCGTCCGGGTGGACCGCCTGCGCCGTAAACCCTGGCACCACGCCCGTCAGGTAGGTGTCGAGGCGAACGAACGGCTCGGGCACCCGCCCGCTGAGCATCTGCGAGAGTTCGAGAAAGCCCCCCACGCGCCCGGTCAGCACCTCGGTGAGTTCCAGAGCAATTTCACTGGCAGGGACATCGGAGGCCTGAAACAGCAGCAGCAGGGGCATGGGTCACCTCCTCGGGGTCAGACCAGGGCACGAATCGAGATGAACGCCGACCACGTCCCGGGTTCGGCCTCGGCGGGGACCGCACGCGAATACTCCACACGCAGGCTCTCGCCGGGGGCCAGTCCGGGCGCGGTGTACGTCTGGCCGGGGGTCAGGGGCTGCCCGCCCACGTTGACCTGCACGCCGGGCACGTCGTCTTTCAACGTGAACTGCACGCCGCTGAACGGCTGATCGCCCGTGTTTTTCAGCAGCCGCACGACGCTGGCCGCACTGCCGGGTTTGACCTCGCCCAGGTCGAGACCTGTGGCGACGGCACCAGATTCCAGATACCAACCGGCTCGGTACATCAGCTGCCTCCCTGCGGAATGTAGACGGTGAAATTGCAGCCCCGGTAGGCCGGGTGACCCACACTGGGGAAGCTGGGCGGCTCCTCGAACACGCAGCCACCGTAGCTGCCCGCGCCGTCGTAGCCGGTCAGCGAGAAGGTGAACGGCCCGTCGCCGAGCGCGGCGATGGCTGCCGCGTCGGCTGCCGTGATGACGTGGTTGTCGCTGGTCGAAACGGTGATTTTCTTGCTCCCCGGCAGGGGACTGCGGGTGGCGACGATGCGCCCCTCGATGGTGAGCCGCTCGCCAACCGCCCGCCCCCCGCCTGAGACGGTCACGCCGGAAGGGGGCGGCAGAACGCTGAGTTCCACCCCCCCGATGTTCATGCTGTACATGGGTGTACCCCTAAATTAAAGAACCCCGCCGAAGCGAGGCAAGGATTACTAAACTGGCGGACTGAATCTATCTGGGGCGAACTCCCAGGGCATCTTGTTGTTCTTTCTTAAGTTGCAGTCTGAGCAGGCAATGGCAATATTTTCTGGGTCATGGGTTCCACCGCGAGAAATGGGAATGATGTGCTCCACGTGCCAACAGCCTGCTCGCCCCCGCCCAACCTTCTTCTGGCAGTAGTAGCAGCAGCCCCCTTGGTCTATAAATTTCTGGTGCAGTAGGAATCCGGTGATTTCTCCTGGCACCGCCTGCCGTCTTGCTCGGTAATTTTCCGACACGACCCGTGCATCCAGCGGATTATTCGCTCGCCACCTACGCGCCCGCTCTCTCGCACGCTCTGGGTTGTTGGAGGTCCAACGCTCACCATTTGCCTTTATCTTCGCCTTGTTTTCGGGTTTGGAGCGCCAAGTTCTATGCCGCGCGTCAACCGCCTCTGCGTTGCGTTCACGGTAGCCCCCGTCCTGTTTTCTGAGGCAGGTCTTGCAGCGCCGACGAAAACCAGATGGGGTGCTCGCTTGCCGCCTCCAAAACTCGACCGTAAGTGGCTTTTCCTCACCACATACAACGCATGTCATACTCTCCATGCAAATCACCTCCGATGTGATTGCCATGCCCTCGACTGCTCCAACAGTGCGGGGGCCTTATAATCTCAGTTTACCACGTCTAGAACTATGAATTTCGACGGCGACACTCGGCGTCAGCTTCATTTGCAAGCATTCTCAGAAGGCTTTTCGTATTCGGGCTAGCTGGCCCCGTAACTTGCTGACCATTCCAGTAGAAGGTCTGCGTGATCGAGACGTTGCCGGCCCCACGCATCGCGGCGGGCAGGTTGGCCCCGCCGACCGTGACGGAGGGCAGCTTGACCTTCTTGAGCTGTGCCTGGAGCTGGGCCATGAACTGCTGGCCCGCCTGCTGCCCGGCCTTCCCGGCCTGGGCGGGTAGGCCCTTGAACATGCCGCCGAGGTCCTGGCGCATCCGGGCGGCACTGGCCGCGACATCCTTCTCGGCCTGCGCCACCTGACCCGCGAGGTCGTCCACGCTTTTCTGGGCCTTGCCCGCTCCCTGAGCCACGCCTTGCAGCAGATCCCCCAGACCCTTTGTCCGGTCACTCAGCGCGTCCTGGGCGCCCTTGCGGGCAGCTTCGGCCTTGCCTTCGAGTTCCCGGACCCGGCGATCCGTCTCGGACACGAGGCGGTCGCGCTCGCGCTCCAGTGCCGTGGTGTCGAGGCCTGCATCTTTGGCCGCCTTGATCTGGGCGTCCAGGGCACGGGTCCGCGTGTCCGACTCGTTTTTGATACGGTCCCTTTCTTTCTCGAATTCCCTGGCACGGGCTTCACCCAGCGCGGCCAGGGCATCTTTCAGGCCGCCGTAGCTGTCTTGCAGGCGCTTGGTGGCTTCGGCAAGTTGGACGGCGTCGTACTTCCCCCCCTTGAGCAGCGTGTCGAGCGCATTTTTGGCCTGGTCGTAGGTGGATTGGTTGACTGTGATGGCCCCTTCCAGCAGGTTCTGGTCGCCCAGGTCCCTGCCGAAGCCGGAGAGCACGTCCTGCACACTCTTGATCGCGTCCCGCTGACGGTCGTACTCGGTGCGGAGGGCCTCGAGCTTGGCCTTCTGATCGCCCAGGGCCGCCACGAACTTGTCGAGCGCCTTGGTGGCGTCGTCGTAGTCGGCGGGGGTGAGCGACTGCTCACGAATCTGGCGCAGGTAGGGCAGCGCCTCGGCGTAGGCGTCCGAGAGTTTGCCGGTGGAGGCGGTCAGGTCCTCCTGGGCCTTCACGACGCCGGTGGTGCCGCCTCCGAGCAGGCCCTGAATCTCGCCGTAACGCTCCGAGAGCTGGCGCATTTTGTCCTGCTGCTCGGCCAGTTCCCGAGTGACGTCCTGCTGGGTCTTCAGGACGGTGGCCGCCGAGGTCTGGACGGCCCGCTGAGCGGTGGTGAGCTGCTCGGCGAGTTGGGTGCGTTCCTCCTCGGTCAGGTTCATCTTGTTGGCGTCCGCCAGGAGCCTCTGCAGCACGGCCACCTGCTGCTGGTGCGCCTGCCCGATCTGGGTCTCCAGGGCGAGGCGCTCGGACGCCGTCTCGGCGAGGGAGAGTTGGAAGTTGAGTTCGTCGATGCCCTTTTTGCCGTCTTCGACGGGCTTGAGGGCGGCTTTGACGTTGGCCTCGTGAATTCTCTGGGCGGCCTCCTGCTCGCGCTGTTCCCGTTCGGAGAGGCGTTGCAGCGCCTCCGAATGGGCTTTGGCCTCCAGGGTAGAAAGCTGCGTGCGGTACCGCTCCCAGATGCGCTGGCGGTCGCTGGCGCTCAGGTTGTCGGCGGACAGGGCCTGATCGCGTTCCAGGGCCAGTTGACGGCGCTGGGCGGCCACCGCTTCCCGGGCCTGGCGCTCGACGAGCTGCGCCCGTTGCTGGGCCACCTGGGCCTCGTAGCGGATGCGCTCCTGAGCGGTGCCCTTGAAGGCCGCGAGCTGGCGTCCCGCGTCGAGGTCGAACTGGGCCAGCGCCTCGCCGCGCTGGGCCTGGGCGAGGTTTTCCTGGTCCTGAAGCTGTTGCACGGCGATGTCGAGCAGCTTACGGGCGTGTTCGCGGGCCGCGTCCTGCTCGCCCTTACGAAAATTAGCGTTGATCTGACGGATGCGTTCGTTGCCCGCCGCGATGATCTCCGCCTGTTTTTTGGGCTGGTCAGCAGCGTCGCGCAGTTGCTGGGCCACATCGTCTCTCACCCCCTGAATGTCGAGTTTGCGCTGGGCAGCGCGTTTGGCTGAACCGTCCTGCATGGCGGCCACCTCGGCGGCCTGACGGCTGCGGAGGGTCTGAAGACTCAGGTCAGCGGCGGCGCGGGCATCCTCCACTTCGCGCTGCCGGTCCTCGGCGGCCCACTGGCGGCGCAGGTTGTTGAGTTCCTGCCGCCCCGCCTGGAGCCGGGCGGCCTGTGCGCGGGGGTCGCCCGCCAGCGCGTCGACCTCGTCCTGAATGGATTTCTGGAGGTCGCGGTAGTCGAGGCCCCGCTGGGCCGCCCGCTTCGCTGAGCCTTCCTGCATCCGGTTGATGCGGGCCTGTTCGGCATCGTGCTGGCCCTTGTCGAGGATGTCGCGCAGCCGCTTGGCCGACTCCTGGGCCAGTCGCGCCTCCTGGGCGTCGTACCGCTGATTGACAAGCAGCGCCGCCTGACGACCAGACTCTTCCAGGGCAGCCCGGAGACGCGGATCGGTGACCCCTTTCAGCGAGTCCTGGGTGCGCTGCGCGGCCTCGCGGAGTTCGAGGTCCCGAATGGCCTGACGCTTGGCGAGGCCATCCTGCATCGCCTCGATGCGGGCCCGCTCGCCGTCCAGTTGCATCTGCACCTGCACGTCACGCACCTTCTGGGCAGATTCCTGTGCCAGTCGGATTTCCTCAGCGCTGTACCGTTGCTGCACTCGCAGGGCGGCTTCCCGGCTCTGCTGCACCAAGGCGGCCCGCAGGGTGGGGTCGGACACTCCTTGCAAGGAGCGCTGGGTCTCGCTCTCGATGTGACGCAGCTCCAGGTCGCGCAGAGACTGACGCTTGGCGACGCCCTCCTGCATTGCATCCACGCGGGCCTTCTCAGTATCAAACTGGGCTTTTGTCAGCAGCTCACGACTTTTCTGAGCCGCCTCACGGGACAGGCGCAGTTCCTCGGCGTCGTACTGACGCTGAATGGTCAGAACCTCGATTCGGCCTGCCTCTTCCAGCTTGGCCCGCGCCTTGGGGTCCTTGACACCTTCCAGCGACCGGGCTGTGTCAGCCTGGGCCTGCCTGATTTCGAGGTCACGCAGCGCCTGGCGCTTAGCTAGGCCGTCCTGCATGGCCTCGATGCGCTGTCGCTCCCCGGCGAGCTGGGCCTTGGCAACAGCGTCTGTCCCTTTTTGCACCTCCTCAGCGGCTTTTTTGGCCTCATCAGCGGCCCATTTGCGGCGGGCGGCAGAAATCTCTTTCTGGCGGGCGGCTTCCAGTTCGGCCACGCCCTTCAGGTATTCGGTGTTGTTGAGGTTGCCGCCGAAGGCTTCCTTCAGGTCTTTACCCAGCTTTTTGTACTCGTTGCTGATTTTGGCGAGCTTGCTTTCCAGTTTGGGGGGCATGTCGGCGTCAAGCGCGTCCATCCGGCCTGCAATGGCGTTACGCAGGCTTTCAAGGGCTACCGACTGCCGCTGTACCACCTGGGGGTCAATCCCGGTGGCGTCGGTGGTGGTCTTCTCTGGGCTGCCCTTGGGGGCCGACTCGGCGCGGAGTTCCTTAACTTTTTCAAAGAGGCGCTCTACTTCTTTACCAGTTCTGGCAACTTCATCGGCGTCCACAGTGACAAGTCGCTCGCCCCAAATGGTCTTGCCCGTAACCTTGCCCTCCTGCGCTTTGCTACGAGCGTCCAAGGCTTCGAGGTAGTCGGCCTGGGCTTTGGCAAGCTCTGTTCCCTCAGCTCGAAGCGCCTGTACCCGCGCCATCAGCTTGTCGTGTGAATCTTGGTTGGCTTTGTCCACTCCCTCGTAAATCCGGCGAGTATCGCTGTAGATTTTGTTGACGGAAACCGCCAGCGCCGAGAGCCCCACGGCAATAACCCCGAACGGATTAGCCAGCGCCCAGGCCATAGAGGCTGCGGCTGCCCCCTGGATGCCTGCGGTGATGGCTGCCAGCCCGGCGATGATCTGCGGAGCCGTGAGTGCCAGCATGGCCGCTCCCAGCGGAATGACATAACCCAGCAGGGTGTTGGTGTTGTTCGCCATGTCGCGCAGGCTGGTCACGCCCCGGTCGAAGAACTCCACCGCTCGCGTGGCAGCAGGGAGGAACTTTTCGCCCAGCTCGATGCGCAGGGCCTCGAAATTGGCTTTCATCTTGTCAACGGAGCCCTGATAGGTCTCCAGTCGGGTTTTAGCGACTTCAGCTGCATTCCCTTGAGTCGCAATCTTGTCTGTGACATTAGCGATCTCTTCGCCGGTGGCTTGATACAGAATCTGCGCGGCGCGGATACCGTCCGTCCCGAACATATTTTTTAGGACGTTGTTGCGTTGCTGCTCGCTGAGGCCTGCCAGCCGTTCACGCAATTCCTGAAGCGTCTCGCCCAGGGGTCGGAAGTTGCCTGCCGCGTCGTAAGCGTTCAGGCCGATCTGAGCCATAGCCTTTGCTGCGGTGGTGCTAGGCGACTGGAGGCTGAGCAGCATGGTTTTGAAGGAGGTGCCTGCGTCATCCATGCGAGCAAAGCCGCCTTTTGCCAGCATTGCCATATAGCCAGACAACTGGGCGAAATTCAGCCCAGCAGACTTCGCCACAGGACCGACAGCAGCCAGAGCCCTCCCGAGCGCCTCCGCGTCCTGAGTGGTTTGGTTGGCAAACCCTGCGTAAATATTAGCGATCTGCGGAAGGTCTTTGGCCGCCATGCCGAACGCGGTCATGGCCGTCACTGCAAGTTCGCCCGCTTGGGCCGTGCTGATACCCGCTGCCGCAGCAAGATTTAGGGCAGATGCAAGCCCCCCACCCATGATGTCGGCGGTGCTCAGGCCCGCTTTGGACAGCGAGAGCATGGCGTCTGCGGCCTGACGCGCCCCGATGCCTAGTGGGATGCCGAAGTCCTTAGCGAACTCCGACATCTGGGCTAGCCCCTCAGCTGTCGGCTGGGTCAGGGCATTGATGTCGGCCATTTTCTGCTGAAACTCGGCGGCGGTGCGGAAGGACGCAGCCATGCCAGCGGTCAGGGCGGCCAATCCCCCGACGACCCCCATCAACAGGGGCGGCGTGTTGCCCAGGACGCCGTTGAGCTGGCTCATGCCGGGGACGTAGGTCATGAGCTGCTGGAGCGCGTTGCTGACGTTGCCGCTCAGCCCAGCGATATTCACGCCGCCCCGAATCGTGTTGGACTCGCGGGCGGTCTGGGCCAGCATCCGGTTGACCTGCCCGAGCTGCTGTTCGGTGAGCCTGCCAGCGGCGGCCATGCCCTGCAAGGCCACGCGAATCCGGATCAGGTCGCCCTCATAGGCCGCGATGGCGGCCCGGCGCTGGGCCAGGGTGGTCGCGGCGGCGGCAGCGGCGTCAAACTGCGCCCGTGCCCCGGACAACTCGGTACGGAGCTTGGTGATTTCGGCACTCTGAACGTTTCGCAGGCCCTGCACGGTCTGGGTCACGGCGCGGTCGAGGCGCTGGAACTCGGTGCTGCCTGCCGTCGCCCCGGCGGCCGCCACGCGCAGGGCCGATTGCAGTCCAGCCAACCGAGAAGCATAGGCCAAGGCGTCCACGTCGCCCCGCTTGTACTCGTTGTTGAGTAGCTGGAGCTGGCTCAACAGATTCTGGGCGTTGGCACTCAGGCCGCCCAGTGCTCCCCGGCCGCTGCTCGTGCCGCCGCCGCTGCCCAGTGCCCGCAGTTCGGCGATGAGGCGCGTCATCTCGGCAATTTGCGCGCTGATCTGGGTCTGGACGGCAGTCAGGCCACTGGTGTTGATGCCCACCACGCTGTTCAGAGTGGAACGCAGGCCCGCCACCGCCGCATTGACGCTGACCGGGTCAAAAGTGACCGTGAAGGGCAGATTCCGCCCGCCCACTGCCGCGTCGATCTGCTGTTTAGCTGCCTGGAGGCTGGTGCCCGACAGCTTGAGCGTCAGGGCCAGCGTGCCGTTTTTCTTGGCGTACTCGGCAACCTCGCTCACCAGATTTAATGCGTCCCTTACGCCCTTACGGAAGGGGGCAATGTTAAGGTCGGCTACCCCGGTAAGGGGTGGCAGGGTGGCTGATGTCATGTTGTAACCCTCCTGTCAGAACAGCGGAATAAGCTTGCTTTATGAGGAAATTGATGCTGTTGACCGTCCTAGCTGGTGCCAACGCCTTAGCGGTGCCTTTCAAAATCAACCCCTCAATCCATGCTGCCGCAGACGTAAAGATCTCGGACGTGGGAGCAGAATCGCTAAAGAGCTTCCATTACTCGACGATTGAGAACGCTTATCCCTATATCGGTAGAAAAACAGTTAAGGGTGCTATCACTGCTCAAATAATTAAGGACGCTTGCGGCATACAAGTGCGTAGTGGGCTAAAAACCCCTAGCGTGGCAAAGTTCGCAAGGATATCAGCCCCGATTTACTTTCAGGATGCAGGCACTTACAACGTTACAGGCTCAGTTGATTCCCAGAATAGCTACGGGGCCATGGTGCGCGGCGTGTTTTTTTGTACCAGTGCCTTCGAGGGCGATGGCAAGGGCGGCACGCTGTATACCAAGGCCGATATTCTCTTCAATAACTAGTACAGCCCCTATCACCTTTGCCCGTCGCCTCTCGGTAGACGGGCTTTTGGTGTAAGGCTGCACGCATGTGGCAACGCCTCTGTCTTAGAGAAAGCCCTCCGACAAGGCGGAGGGCCGAGAAGCAAGAGTGATGGCTGTCAGGGCGTGAACCGTTCGGTAGGGGGCGGGAACCTTTCGGGCCTCCACTCCCAAGGCAGCTTCTTACCCTTGCTCAGGTTGCAATCCGCGCACGCAATAACGATGTTGTCTGGGTGGTTTGTGCCGCCCCGCGCTACGGGGATGAAGTGGTCGGCGTGCCATGCCCGGGAGGCGTTTTTAACCACATCGCCGCAATAGAAGCACTTAAAGTCTTGCGCGATGAGAATGCGCTTGAGGTCGCTCCCCGTGTACTCACCCTCAACCTGAAGACGCCGAGCACGGCTGCGGGCATTCTGTTCACGAATTTTTTCTGGGTTCCGCCTGTTGTAGTCGCGCTGACGCTGAAGAAGGACCTCCCTATTGCTCTTGAACCTTTCGCGCTGCATACGCCTAAGCTCCTCGCCTTTTGCGGGGTCAAGCCTTCTCTGCCTCTCGCGCTCCCTGGCCTTGCGGTTGCGTTCCTCGGTCGACTGGGCAGGCTTTCGCTCTGGGACACCAGCATCCCTACGAGCTTGGGCCTGCTGCGCGAGATTCTTCTCCCTGTTTTTTGCCCACAGCGCTGCCCTGTAGGCGCTCTCGCAGGCCTTGCACATATGCAGCCAACCATCTTCTGATCGAGTAGACCGCCCGAAGAACTCTGTCGTTTTCGGTCTAATGGCCTTGCAGTCCCCGCAACGCTTCAGCCCCTTTTCTGCCAAGACAAGCTTCTCTTTGCGGGCGACTTTTCTGGGCCCGCTTTTGGCCGCCTTACGCGCCTTGTCTTGCTTTGCCCGGCAAGCTTTACAGCTGCCAGACGGCCTACCTCTGTTCAGATAAAACTCACTGTGCGCCTTTTCTTCTCCGCACGAGCAACACCGCTTCATTTCCATTTCTTCACCTCCAATGCCCCCCGAAGGGGCGTGATCTCAGTCTCTTCCGCAGCCTTCCTCAAAGAGGGCAGGCCTGAACTCCCAAGGCATCTTGTCGCCCTTCGCTTTGTTGCACCCCCGGCAGGAAATCACGATGTTGCTGGCCCAGTTGCTCCCGCCTCGGCTGAGGGGGATGAAGTGGTCCACCTGCCACTTGTTCGGGCCATCGAAGTCCAACGGTTGCCTGCAGTAATGGCAGCAGGCGTCTTGCTTATCAATGCGAGCTTCAATGTCAGCGGTATCGAAAACGCCCTTGGCCTTGACCTTGCGGGCGCGGCTGCGGTTTTGTCGGCGTCGTCTGTCGTCGGTCACGTAGCTGGTCATTCTTGATTTCACCCCCATGAGACCCACCCGAAAGCGGGCCTCTGGTCAATCACTCAGGCTGCGCAGAGGAAGGATCGAACTCCCTCCCGAGATGTCGATTCGCTTTCAATCTCGCGCCCGACTCCAGCAAGAGCGTCCGAGAGAAGCTGAATTCCAGGTACGCTCCCCCAAGTGGCAAGCCAATCGCGCCCAATCTGCTCTATCTGAGCCTTGAGTTGCCGCGCGGCAGACTCCCAAAGGGCATGGCGCTGAGCGCAGGCTGGGCAAAGCTGGCTTTCCGTGCCATTCGTATGGATGTACCGTGTGGCATCTCGCGACAGGCAACCCTCACAAGAGGTTTCGCTACCCATCAGGGCAAAGGGTTTGCGGGGGGCCTCCTTGATCGCCACACCCTGCTCTCGCAGGAATTGACGGCTGACGACGCCATCTTTCGTTTTCCAGCACTTCTTGCCTTTCTGCCACTTGAAGCCAGCATTGCGTGCGAGGGCATAAAGGTTAGGGCCGAGGTGCGAGGGGGCGTGCCAGAAAAGGTAGCCGCCCTTGGCTTCTGCGGTGGAGGTGGTCATGCTTCGACCACCTCCACCAGCGTGCCACCGCAGATTTCGCCGTCGTAGTGGTCCATGTCGGGGTGAGCGGCGTTGCACACGCGGTCAAGCATGTGCAGGTTGCGGTGGATGTAGCCGCAGTCGCAGCAGCGGAGGGCGGTGACGCCACGTTTCTGGGCGTCTTCAATGAGGGCGAAGATTCTCGGCCGGGGGGCCGGGCGGAACTCTTTCGGGGTGATGCGCGTAGACTCCATGTGAAGCCTCCTAAATAGGTTTCCCAAAAAGGCCCGGCCCGCCGTCCAAAGTAGGTGGGCCTTTTTGGTAATGGCATTATTACACCTATGGTTGAAATAGTCAATCTATGGGTGTAACATGGAGGCATGGAAGCTATGCGGAGTTCGGCGGCAACTCACTACACTGGCGGAATGGTCAAGTGGCGCGTTGGACAGTTTCTGGAGCAGAACGGTATCACTCCCTACAAGCTTTCTGAGAAGACAAGAGGGCGGATCAGTCGGAACACCATCTATGAGATCGCACGTGCTGATACGAAGCAAGTCAAGCTAGAAACGCTCGACACATTGATTTCGACTCTCCGCGTTATGACCGGAAAAAGCGTGCAGATCACCGACTTGCTTGAGTACGTCGCAGACGAATAAAATACCTCGTTCTACTACCTTTGAGGCAAATCTATGCCCCCTTGTCTTTCGGCAAGGGGGCAATCAAGGTTTGACTTTCGTAAGTCTACAATCCGATGCTTTTTTTAAGGTCTTCTATTTGCGAGTTCCTTTCGTCTCTCTTTGCATACAATACTGCCGACAATCTGCTTGCCACTTTCACGCTCGGATCTCCTGGTATGGCAAACACCTGTCTTCCTGAATTGGCAATAAGATATCCAATATACCAATAATACTCTTCTGCACTAATTTTAGAAATCTTTAAACCGGAATTCTCTCCGGTTGATCCGTGAATCTTCAGCAAAATTTCGCTATTAATTGCAAAATAGAATGTAGTTTCCTTCCACTTAATCATCCCATCAGGACCTTGATCAATCAAGCGTTGTAGGCCACCGACCTCAGGCTTCACAACGATTGGGTGATCAGATGTTGGCAGGCGCAATCCCGTGTGACACCTCAATACCTCCCATTTTTTTCCCAGCAGGGACTGAACCATCTCGTTATCTTCTCTAAAGGAAGTAGATATACCATAGATCTGCAATGAAGCTTGATCAATTGTCTTCCCTTTTATTTCTATAGGATCAAAATTCTTTCTTGCCTGCTCTGTTCTGACAAATTGCAGAAATAGGTATTTCGCAAGCAGTTGTTTGTCAAATACGTCTGGGTGTGTATTATCCTTCACGCTTTTTATAAATCTTCGAAATGATTGAGCGTATAGTGGCTCTATCATAGATAACATGTTCTCGACGGGTTGATCTCCCCATTCTTTGAGGTGTTCATCAAGTATGGAGGAGTAAAAGTATCTGCGTTGAGCAACCTTTGAGACAGGATTCGGGAAAACCTTCCCATCTGGCATTACAACGGCCAGCCTATTATTTTTATCCGCAAAATATTTTAAGTAAAATTGGGGAACAAAATGTTGATGCTTTTTGGGATTCGACATGGAGCCATTCTATCGCCTCTACATGCTGGCCTTGTCGCTGTAGCTTTACGCCCCCCCTCAAAGCACCATCCCACAACTGTCCACCTCGGTAGACACCTCTCGCTTCCCGGCAAAAGTCTCGTTCGGGTAGAGCATCGCCATGGTGAAAGCTATAGCCCAAGCTTTTTGCAGCGCGAGGAGCATGGTGGAGTTGCCACGACTAGAGCCGAAGGGGCGCTCCGAAGGGTCAACGGCGCCATCCCAAACGGAAGCCTCATAACGGCGGCCATGGGCAAAGTTGTGGCTTTTGATCTTCCACGACCAACCGTCTGCTTCCAGTTTGTCCATCATCTCCTGAAGGGTGAAGTGCTCGACGTGACAGCGTATGTTGCGGCTGAGGCGTTCAAACTTTCTGGCTTTGGTCCAGTGCATGACTTACCTCCTTGAGCAGGTTTTTTGGCACAAGAGCCTCAAAGGAGCGAGTTCCTACTTTCGCAGGGCCTATAAGCAGAACAAGTAGGTCTTAGGCGGCTTGGGCCTTCAGCTCGTTGCTGTGCCGAAGGAGTAGTCACCCCCCCTTCACCACCTTTCGCACTTCTTTTGCAAACAAATCTTGCAGCCGCTTCGCCGCATATGCTTGCCCGCTGACAAGTACAGGCCCAGCAACCCACCACTGCTGCCCGCTGCGCCCCAGGGTCAGTGGGTCATTTATTGCGCCTGCTAGCGCCAGAGCTTGAAGCTGAGCGACGGGGACGCCGGGGCGCCCAAACTCTATGTACAGGGCATAGGGGCTGTCGCTTTTGACCGTGATCGCGGCAGCGTTTTTTGTCGCCTTACCTTTGGCGCTGAGACTCCGCAAGTACTCGCCGGTCCGTTTCCGTGCCCCGGGGGCCGTGCTGTAAATATTCCCCTGAGCGGCGACAAATAACATCCCCTGGCTTTCAGATGTAGCCGTCTCGGCAATTTGAGGCAACGAATCGCACGCCTTCTCCAGCTTGACCAATGCATCCGTAAGTTTTCGCGCGTCTAACATGTCTTACCCCTTCATGGCCTGGAACAGCTTGTGGAAGGCGGCGTCCTGCTCCGCGTCAAGGCGGCGCTCAATGGCCTCCGGGGTATGCGCCCAGGGCCGCGCCAACCGGTCGAGCTGTTCCTCGTGCCGGAGCAGCGGCCCCAGGTCCCAGTGCCCGGCGTCGGGGTCGGCCTTTTCCTTGCGGCCCGGCACCCACTGGCGTCCCAGCTTCATGCCGTCGGCAATGCGCCCGTCCTGCACCCGCGCGAGCCGCAGCGCCGCTTCACGTTCTCCGGCGATCTCGGCGGCCCGCAGGAGCAGGCGGTAAGGCTGCTGGATCAGCTGCGGGTAGGCCGTGACGCCGAAGACCCGGATCACGAACTCGTCAACGGTGGCGTCTGGGGGGCTGTCGTCAACTGGCCCTGGACCAGTTGCGTCACCCGCGCCAGCCGCTGGGCCGCCCGCTGCTCCAGGGCCTTCAGTTTTCCCTCGCTCGCCTCGATGTCGTTGAGCTGCCACATGGCGTCGAGCAGCAGCAGCCGGTCGTGCCAGTTGAGGTTTCTCGGCAGCGTGCAGCCGTCGAGGCTGGCCTGCACCAGCCGCCAGTAGGCGGGCCACAGCTCACGCTCGATGTCCTCGCGCCGAAAGTCCTGCCAGTGCTCGCGCAACGCGGCGAGGGTGGCGGTGATTTTAAGCAGGTCGATCAAATAGGCGTCGGCCACGTGGGCGCCCCAGGCCCGCAGGGTCACCGCGCCGGTGCTGAGGTCGACGATTTCACGAATGGGGAGCACGGGGACCTCTACCCGACCGAACCAGGGCAATGATTCGGGTGATGGGATGCCCGGAGCAGGCCAGCGCGACAACTTGTTGCAGCGTCTTGTCGCTGGCGTTAGGCATTTGCTCCAGCAGCCACTCGGCCTGTGCCTCGCTCAACGGAGTACGCATCACCAAATCACGAATACGGGAATTGGACATTCAGCCCTCCAACTAAAAGAAGATTCTTTTGTTAAAAAATGGGCCGCACCGTTATCTCGGGCGGCCCAATGAGGCTAGGCCTGGGCAGGCGTGGCGTCGGGCAGCGCTTCCGCATCCAGCGCCGTGAGCAGCGCGTCGAGCCCAGCATCAGTAGGGGCCTCGAACATCACGCCGTACTGACCGATGGCCGTGACCATTCCGGCGAACGCCTCAGCAGGCTTGTAGCGGTAGGCCTGCACGCTGCCCACGAAGTTCAGCGTCTCACTGTTCGCGTCGCCGTCCGCCGTGCCGTTGGCCGACAGCTCGAAGCGCGGGTGCCAGATGACCGTGTGAGGACCGTTGGGCCGCTTCTTGACGAACACAAAGCGGCCCACGACGGCGGCCTCGGGGTTGATCTGGTATGCCCGCACGCCCGCCAGCGTCTCGCCAGTTGCAATGACGGCGCCCGCGCCAGCGTGCAGCGCCCGCACCTGAGCGTCGGGGGTCAGAACGGGGATTTCATATCCGATGGTGGAGTTGGCGATCACGCTGGCGATACGCACGCTGGCGCCCGATTCACGCCCAGCGGCCAGCAGATCTTCGCGGTTGACCTCGATGTTGGGGCTGATGCGGGTGCCCTCGGGAAAATAGCCGAGGTCGAGGAACCCGTTGCCTGTCGCCAGGCCCTCGGGGGTGATGGGGTCGAAGTAGATGATCTGGCCGCTGCCACGGGCATTGGCAGCGTCCAGAGCGGTGTTGGTGTTCGCAACAGTGAGCATGATGACTCCTTAGGCCAGGCGCCCGCCGACGTGCAGCGGCTGCAGCACGGCGCGGGCCTGCCAGACGAGAGGCGAGGTGAGGGCGAGGGGCTGGGGCAAGCCGGGCGTGACCTCGCTGTAGAGGCCAGGGTCCCGGCCCGGAATGCCGATAAGGGTGCGGCTGACCCAGTCCATAAGGAACTGGCACCCATCCTGCGTAGGGGTGGTGCAGGCCACGGCGACCCAGAACACTCGCAAAGGGCCAGCAGAGCGGATGGCCTGGGCAAATTCCACCTGCACGTATCCCTGCGGATGCTGGTGCAGGTAGGTCCCGAGGCCGCGCTCGCCGCCGCCCACCACTGGGCGGCCCTGGGCGTCTACCGGCGCGGCGTCCAGCGGCTCACGCTGCTGCTCGGGCAACAGAATCGGCACCGAGGCGGGAAGGACCGCCCGCAGGCGATCATGAATGTCCTGGGCGATCATGAAATACGCTGAGCTGTCACTTCCACTTTCCAGTTCACCAGAGAGTTTTTATCTTGTGTAGATAAAAAGCTCTTTTCGATCACCACGAGGCGTTGAACGGCAAATGCCTGACCGTCGTACGACACCTGTTGAACACGGAAAAGGGCGGCAAGCTCGTCAGCGCTCGCGCCGACAATATGCGCTGTCAGCTCGCCTATTTTCGGCCAGTATTCGTAAATTTGGTCAATTGTCAGCATGAGGTCTCCTATGGCCTCCGCAGCACGCAGGTGCCGACGCGCAGGCCGGTGAAGTCGGATTCCTGGGACCAGTCCAGCACTTCGAGGGTGCCGTCGTCCCAGGGGAGCGTGGCGCCGGGGAACGGCAGGTCGTCGTCAGGGTGCGTCTTCAGCAGCCGGAGGTCGGTGTACACCAGCCCGCGCGTCCCCGCGAAGGCTTGCAGTCGGGCCAACTCGTCGGGCTTGGCTTTTGCTGGGTCCTGCACGCTGAAGCGGCACGGCCAGCGGTGGGGGCCGAGCGTGAACTCGCCCTGGTGCCGGAACATCACCCCCTGGTACTCGCGGACGGTGGCCTGCGCCTCGGCGCGGTAGGCGCGGAATTCGGGGTCGTCGGTGAGACTCATCCGATGCCCCACGGAACAAGTTCAGGCGAGGGGTTAGCAGGGCCAGTCGCGGCCGCCGGGCCAGCGCCCTCGGCTTCTGCGGCAGCAAGCCAGCTACGCACCACTTCAATTCGGCCCAGAATGTCGCGCTCGACCGTGATCTCGCCTTCTGCGCGGAATTTATCTGCCTGAGCAACCAGACGCGTGACCCAGGCCCGCAACGCGAGCGCCCGCAGGCCAGCTTCCCGCCGCTCGACAGGCCGAGCTTCCACAGCGCGCTCCCAGAGCGTGAGGCGCTGCGCATAGCCTTCTGCTGTCAGCCCCAGGGCGTCTGCCGTCAGCCCGTAATGGGCCTCAAGCAGTTCTGCCGCAGTAAGGTCGGGTTGCTCTGCCAGCGTCATCCCGATCAGCCCCCGTTGGGTTCAACCGGCAACGTGGCAGGCGCCCATTCCCGCAGCGTGTCGAGCGTCCCCTGGGCCACGTTGGGCAGGTCAAGCAGCTCCTTGTCGCTCAAGCGAGAAACCAGGGCCTTGCCGACAAACCCATGCTCAAGCAGCGTTTTGCGGGCCTGCGCCGTGATCTTGCCCGGCAGCAGTTCGCCTACCGACGAGCGGTACTCGGCCAGCGCCTGAGCATCTTCGGGTTTCGTGGCGTTCGCCTGAGCTGCCGTCAGATCGGCCTCGGCCACCTGAAGCTGCTGCGTCAGTTGCCCCACCTGGCTCTGGCCTTCACGGACCGCCGTAAGCAGGTCGTCGGGCGTCTTGGCGTCCGGGTAAAGCTGCCCAAGCTGCTGCGCGAAGGTCCGGGCGCTGCTGACTTTCTGCAGGTCCTCGGCGCTGGGCACCTTCGCTTGTAGGGCGGTCACGGCTGCCCTGACGCCCTCGGTCGTCGTCACGCCGGGGAACAGGGCGTAGATGCTCTGCAACTCGCCCTGCGACGCTTCCGCCGCTTCCTGAATGCGTGCCGCTTCAGGGTTCAGGCGGGCACGGTAGACCTGCTCGGTCACCAGATAGCCCTTGGCTTCCAGCTTCTCGGCCACCTTCTCGTCGAGCTTGCTGGTGTCGAAGACCTCGCCCACACCCCGCTGCCACTGAAGGCCGTCGAAAAAGGGCATGGCGAGGACAAGTTTCTTGCTTGCGGTCACAGGTTCCTCCCGGGCCGGGGGAAAGGCTCCGGCCCAGTGTCAGTCACGAGAGATTCAGGTCAGGAGGCCTGGGCGATGCGGATGGCGGTCTTGTCCGCCACCGTCGCGCCATGCACGTCGCCCACCTTCACGGCGAAGGTGTGGTTCTCGAACGCGCCGTGGTTGAGTTCCACCACATCGGGCGCCTTGGTGTAGGTCTTGGGACCGCTCTGGAACCCTTCGAGGTAGCTGATTTCCAGCGGGCGGGCGCCCCGGTCAAGGGCCACCCAGTCTTTCGGGCTGAGTTCGGCGTACCCGGCAGCCGGGTCGTTGTAGCGGGGGTTGCCTTCAGGACCCGCCGCGAAGATTTCGGCCATGAGCGGCTCGCTGTGGGGCGTGGCCGCCTTGTAGACCGGGTTGGTGGTGGGCTGGCCGACTGCCGGGCCAGAGCCGCCGCCGGTGTAGCCGAGCTGCTGGCTGTTGAGAACCACGCTGGCGAGCGAACTCCACGTCGCGGGGAGGTAGAGATCGGTCAGGGTCCGGGCCACGAAGCGCCCGTCCACGGTCTGCTCGGCCATGTCGGCCTGGATCGCCAGGATGTTCTGGATGGTCGGCCCGAGTTCACCGTCAAGCAGCGGCACGCGCGGCACCATGCGGGCAATGGCGTCAATGACGCTCCAGGCACGGGTGCGGGCGGCCGCTTCCCCGAGTTCTTCCATCGCGTCCACGAACTCGCCGATTTCGTCGTTGACGTACATTTCCCAGGTGTAGGCAATCGCCAGCTCGTAGTTCGCCACCGAGTAGAAGTCGCCCTGCCCGATGAAGCCGGTGTACAGCACGTTGGTGGCCTCGGGCCGCAGCGCCAGAAAGCGGTGCAGCAGGTTGGTCGCGCCACGTGCCTTGATGGGCTTGAAGTTGGCCACGGTGCGGGTGCGGGCCACCTTGAGCAGTTCGCTTTCATACGGCGCGTAGCCGGGCTTCTGGGCCGCGTCGCGGGTGTAGGCCAGCGCCAGAGCGAAGTCGCTGGTGGTCAGCGTCTCGGTCTGCCGGTGCGCCCAGCGAACGCCGGTGATGTCGTCGAGCAGGGCGTCCTGGGCGGCCAGCGCCATGTCCCAGCCCTCGCGGTTGCTGATGCGCTGCTCACGGCTCTTTTCGAGGTTCTGGTCGAGCAGGTCCTTGAAGTAGCCCTTGTGGAAGGCCTGGATGCCCGCTTCGAGAATGGTCATCATGGTGAGCTTGTCGGCGAGGTGCTCGGGGATGTAGCCACGGATGGCGGCCTCGCGGAAGCCCATGCGGAGTTTGGAAACCTGGGACATCGTGTCCTCCTGGGGAGTGGGGGCGAAAAGGACAGGCGAAACCCGCCCGCACATGGGGCGCAGGCGGGGCGAGAAGGCTTTACTGGCTGGCGCGCAGGGCGAGCTTGCCGTTCACTTTCCAGCCGACGAACACGCCGCCAGCGGCTTCGCTGAAGGTGCCGTCGGGCTGCTTGTAGACCTTGCCGCCCTCGGCGACGCTGGCGGCGATCTTGACGCTCAGCACCAGCTGCACCCCGGCGAGGTAGCAGCTGGCCTGCCCAGCGCGCAGACCCTGCGGGGTGATCTTGGCCGGGTTCTTCAGGTCGTCGGCGCTGACGCGGCCAGTCACGGGAACGACGACCAGCCCGCCGTCGCCGTAGGTGGCGGGAATGCCTTCCTGCGTGCCTTCAGGCATGTTGAGGGGGAGGGTGATGCCCTGATCGGGCGAGCCATGAGCGCGGGTTTTCACGGTGGGCACCTCGTGCGGAGTGGGGGCGAAGAGAAAAGCGCCCTGGTCCAGGCGGACCCCGGGCGCGGTGGGTGCGGCGCTCACTTCAGGTTGAGAAAGCCCCGCGCACTGGCGACGGGGTTATGGCCTTCGAGCTGGCGGCTGGGGGCGCTGTTGTTGCCGGTGGGCAGGCTGACGCCCCCGGCCCGCTGAGAAGCACTTTCCTGGGGACGCTGGCCGCGCTGCTGGGCCGCACCCATCAGGGCCGCCCGTTCGCCGATCATCTGCTCCACCAGGGCCTTGGCTTCGGCGTCGTCCCGAGCGGTCACCGAGGCGTTAATCAGCTGCTCGCGGAAGCGGGCGTCAAGGTCGAGTTCGCCGACCTTCGGGGCGCGCGGCAGCTGCGCGGCTTCCAGGGCAGTGATGGCGATGTTGGTGCGGCGCTCGACCTGCTTTTCCTGCCGCTCGCGCTGGAGTTCGGTGGTCAGGCCCAGCACCGTGTTTTCCAGCGTGCTTTCCGCTTGGCTGGCAGGGACTTGGGGTGCGGGTACGGGCGGGCTGCTGGGCGCAGAGTTCGCAGGGGCGGGCGCAGGGGTCGGCGCGGGGTTGGTGGGGGGCGTATTCGGCCCCTGCGCCACTTCTTCGGCGATGGCGACCATGGCGGCGGTGTACTCGGCCTGGTGCTGCGCCTTGATCTGCTCCAGGGTGAGGCCGGAGAACTTCTCCAGCAGGGCCTTGAGTTTCGGGTGCATGGTGCCCTCCTTTGGGCGGTGGGTTTCCTTCTGCCGGGCAGTGCCCGACAGGTCGGAAGGGTCGGAGACGGCGTCGATGGTCAGCAGCCGGAAGTCCGGCTGAATGACGGCGATGAGTTCTTCGGGGTCTACCGGATCGGTCAGCCCTGGAATCTCCTTGGCCGGCAGATACTGGCCGCTGCCGGTGCCATTGCTGCTGATGCCCACGGCCACTTTCTTTTTCAGCAGCGCCCGCATGGTCTGCCCGGCGGCGTGGTCGTCGATCAGGACGCCAGTGGCCTTCACGGTGTCCCCGTCGAGCCAGAGCTTTTCGTAGATCACCCAGATGGCTTCCAGGCGACCCTTGAGGGGGTCCCAGTCGTCCCAGCCGTCTTTGGGGTGTTCGAGCAGGCCCCAGAACTTCCCGGCGGCGATGTCGTCCTGGGCCGCAGCGATGGCCCCGGCCCACACCTCGCGCGAGTAGTAGCGGCGGTTGCGGTTCACGCGGCCTGCGGTGGCGACGGTCACGTCCACCAGGGTCACGGTCTCGCCGCCGCGCTTTTCCTCGCGGAGGCTGGCGTTGCCCCGGTCGGGGCCGAGGTGCTCGGTCAGGCGCATGCCGTGCTCGGTGGTCACGCTTTCGCGCAGCAGCAAGCGGCTCAGGGACGTGGTGCAGGGCGAACGGTTCATCTGTGGCATAACGCCTCCTTTCAGCGCACTTCGCGCAGCACTTCCTTGCGCCCGGCCTGCTCGCGCCGGGGCTTGACGGCAGCAGGGCCGCCCGCTTCATGCGTGGGGCGGCCCTGCTCGTCGGGTGCCGGTTCACGGAGCGTTCGCTCCTGCTGCCGGGTCTTGGTTTCCTTGGGCATGTCCATCACCTCCTGGAGTTGGGACATTGGCGCGGCCCTGCCCGAACGTCCGGCCTGCCGCCGCCATCAGCTCGATTTCGGCAGGCACGTCGGCCCCGAGGCGACTGGCCGCCGTCTGGTCACTCAGCCAGCTCCGGTCGGCCATCGTCGTGACCACCCGCAGCAGCGTGTCGAGGCTGTCGTCGTCGAGCCGGGGCAGGTTCCAGGGGAACTCCATCAGGTCGGCGGTCACGGTGCGGTAGCCGGTGGAGCGGCTCAGCCCATCCTTGCTGACTTTGCTGTAGGGCAGGCGGTACTTGCGGTCCGAGCCGTTTCGCCGCCTGAGTTCGGTGCGCAGGGTGCGGTCAAGGTAGGAGCGCAGTGTCGCCTGTCGTCGCAGGCCGAGTGTGACGGCGGGTGTGCTCATCTCGCTGGCCGTCGCCCGGTTGACAGAGCCGCCCTCGCCCAGCCAGTGCTCCGGCAGACCGCCGAGGCACAGGCCGACAATCCGCAGGAAGACCCGCATGTCCTCCTTGGCGTCGCTCGCGCCAGAAGCCGGGCGTGGGAACTCCAGCTTCTCGGTCACGCCGTCGTACTTGTTGCCGTTCTTGTCGGTGTAGCCGGGCCGGGTGATGAGCGGCACGACGGCCCCCTTGGGCGGGATGTGCCGGAAGGCGCCCCCCTTGGCCCGCCACTTGGCGTCGCCGCCGTCGGGTTCCTCGGGGTTGAGCATCGCCGTGTAGACCCCGACGATGCGCTGCTGAATCTCGTGGATGTTCAGGCGGTTGTTGGCGAGGCTGATGTAGGCCATCGCCGCGTCTGCCGCCCCGCTCGCCAGCGGAAAGCCGCGCGGGTCGTTATGCAGGGCGTCCTGGGCGGTCCAGACGAACTCCCCCCGGTTCCAGGTGCGTTCGCGCATGCCCTGACGCAGGTGTAGGGCGTAGACCATGTCGGCGGCCACCGTGCCCAGCGCCGTGTCGCCTTCCACCCGCACCCCGGCGTCGAGGTCGAGAAAGGCGATGCGGGCCGGGGCGTCGGCACCGGGGTCGAGGTCCCCGGTCGGCCAGACGGTGGCCTGCTCGCCGTCGAGGAAAAACTCGGGCATCCAGCGCTCGGAGATGAGGGTGCCGAGGTTGTTCGCCTGCCAGAAGTCCTCCAGGGCAGTGCGGGCCGCCCTGTCGTAGACCTCACCGTAAGAGAACGAGTCGCTGACGAGGAAGCTCACCGCGATCTGAATGGCCCCCCAGAACAGCGGGTTGAGGTAGTACATCGAGCGGCACTTGTAGCGCTCGGCGTCCCGGTTCACGCCGTAACGTCCTGGGCGCAGGCTGGGGCGGCCCAGCCCGTCGGCATACGTCCACCCTCCCCGCAGGCCGGGGTCGAGGCCGTAGGCGTCGGCGATGGTGGGATTGGCAGGCAGGCTGCCGCCGCGCAGCAGGGCCGAGGGAGCGTGGGCTTCCTGCTGGCTGCTCACGGGTTGTCCGTCAGGACCAAGAATAAAGCTCACTGTATTCACCTCCATCGGCTTCGGATACGGACTGCACGGTCAGGCTCGCTGCCGCCTGCGCCGAAGGGTCACGGCGAAGGCGGGTGCCGAAGATGCCCTCGGGGGCCAGGGCCAGCACCGCGCCGTCGCCGTCGTCGGGGCTCTGGCCCTTGGTGCGTTTCTTGAAGGCATCTTTCTTTTCCAATTTCTTGACCTCCCGGTCTCCCTTCAGGACGTAGCCGTACTTGCGCTCGGTCAGGTCACGCTTGAGCAGCAGCGGCGCGCTTCCTGGGTCAATGCGCGTGACCGACAAAACCTCGTCGGCGCTGGCGTACATCTCGGTCACGAGGTCGGCGTACTGCTCTTCGTCTTTCGGCAGGGAGCCGAACGCCACCTCGTGAACGGTGAAGCCGTCGGGGAAGAGTTCCTGAAGGTCGGCCTGCTCGCGTAGCAGGTCCACGATGCCGCCCCCGTACCCGGCGTCCACGCGGATGCTGGCCCGCGTCGCGCCCTGATCGGCATAGCGGCGCAGGGCCTTGGCGGTCGCCTGCACGTAGCGGCGGGTGCGGGTCATCTCATCCAGTTCGCCTGCGCCCTGAATGGCTTCCTCGAAGCGCAGCACGCGGCGAAACAGGCTGTAGATGGTCCCGGCGTCGTCGCCGTAGCGGGCGCAGTCGATGCCCAGCTGGACGTGCCAGATGAGGCGGAACTTTGATGTCCCGTAAGTGTGAGTCACTCCTGCAGGCAGTGTGTACGGGTCTAGACCAAGTAGGTTCAGAGACTCGGGCACGTCACCTTCGAGGAGTGGTCGAGCCGTCACCTCCCGCTCTCTGGCCGCGTCGTATCGCCCAGCGCTGATGAAGGTGTCACCGCCGCCGCCGCTCGGCGGGATGCCCAGAGCGCCATACAAAAAGCCCCGCTTGGGGGCGAAGATGGTGCCTGCCGGGTGAAAGCCGCCGCCTGCTTTGGGGACGTCCCAGGGCACCGTGAAGGTGTGGCGCGTTTCGTCCATCTCCGGCACCACTTCACAGCCGAAGGTGCGCTGGTCTTCGATCCAGTTGTTGAAGGTCGTCCGGTCAGTACCGCCGGGGACTTCGCTGGTGCCGTTCCAGACGTTCGGGAAATCCAGCAGCGACAACCGGAAGACCTGCGCCATCGGGTGCAGCTTCATTTCCTGAAAGGTCGAGGTGCTGGTCTTGGGGTTGGCGATGAGCAGCCACAGGCGCACCTTGTTCCCGGTGAACTGACGCTTGACGGCGTCGTACATGAATTCGGGGATGCCCTCGGCTTCCTCGAAGACCCACAGGTGGTAATCGTTGTGCTGGCCCTGCACGCGCTCGGTGCCGGTGCCGCCACTGTCGCTGGTCACGAAGCCCATGGCGAAGTGGTTGGCAGCCTGCTCCGCTCGCATGTCTTTGGGCATCAGCCCCGGCATGACATTGCGGCGGCGGTGCCTCGCATTGGTGACGTGGGTCCGGACATCCTTCCAGAGGGTGTCGCGCACCTGGTCGTTGGTGTTGGCGGTGGACTGAACGACAGAGGGCTGAAAGCACCGGTAGAACCACGCGATGACCGGCGCTTCCAGCCCGTAGGTTTTCCCACGCCGTGGCCCGCCTCCACCACGAAGATGAACGGGACGTTCTGCTCCCCGTCGAGCTGGCGACAGACGCTGTCCTGAATGGCCCTGAGCACCTCGTACTGTCCGGCCCTGCCGTTCACGCCCTTCCAGGGGGTCATGCCCAGCACGCGCTCGCAAAAGCCGATGAGGTCACGGGCGTAGCGGTCGGTGTACTTCTTCTGCTCGTCGCCTGCGGTGGTCGTCGTCGGCCTGTAGACGCCCCGGCGCTTGAGTTCGTTGAGGGCCAGGGCCTGCTGCACGGCGCGGGCGTTCACGTCCTCGGGCAGGCGGCGGCTAGAACTCGTCATCTTCCTCCTCGCCGGGCGGCACCATCCCGGCCAGCAGCCACAGGTCGTCGTCGGAGAGCTTTTCCAAGTCCGCTGCCGACTTGATGCGGCCCAGGCGGACTTTCACCTCGTCCATGCCCGCCGCTTTCACCTTCAGGTCGGCCCCGATCTTCACGAAGCGGGCCACGTCGATGGGTTCCAGCTTGTCGGGCTGGATGGTGGCCGCGCCCTTCATGCCGATGCTGATGAGCGCCTGCCCCAGCTTGCCGAGGGTGGAGCGGACCTCGGTTTTCATGTCGAGGTCGAGTTCGCGGAGTTTGGTGTCGACTTGGTGCCTGAATTCAGTGCGCAGGTCTGACCAGTCTTCCGCTGCTGCACGGGTTTTCAGCGTGTCGTAAGCGGGATAGCCCTCCTTGGCACTCATGGCCTTGAGGGTCAGCAGGTCGTCACCCCGGATGAACTCCCGCCGGAGGGACGTCCAGTCGTATTGACGGTTGCCGTGCCGGGCTGCTTTTGGCTTTGCCGCCTGGCCCTTCCCTGCTTTGGGCTTCGTCGCTTGGGCGGGCTGCTTGGGCGGTTTGGTCGTCGTCTTGTCGGCGGGGTCGGGCATGGGGGTTCACCTCCTTTGGCTAGTTGTTATCCTGAGATTATGTACATCTCTCCCGTCTGCTGCCTCAAAAATGAGGACATGTATGTTGCGATGTTTGCCCTCAAAATAAGGTTAAAACCATTTAGCGAACCCCCAGAGTTGGAAAGAGTTATTTGTGAAAATGACGTTGAGCATGTGATTTGGCATGGCTTCTTTCTGTTTGAAATTGCTCTTCTCCAAGCCATTTTGGCTTATCAGGATGGCTATAGACGTGAAGCTGTACTTTCAGCTTTCTCAGCCACAGAAGCTTTCAGGCGTGAATATCTAATCACATTCCTTTCTTTTCAAACAGAACCAACACTGCGAAATTCGATAAAGCTATCCGAGCGGCAATTAGGTGCCTTTGTAGCTGATTATTGGACACGTTTTAATAAGATTCCTTCAACTCTTGAGGCAAGAGTCAAAGGTGTCGACATGAAAAACCTTAGGAATCGTTGTGCTCACGAAGGGTATGAACCAACGGAAGGGGAAACGGAAATTGTGCTTTCCGAGGTGTGGGAAGCGATTTACGACTGCCTACTCCCAGAAGTCCGTATTGCGCTTACTGAGCGAAAGCGCAAACAGCTTCTTGAATTGCTTAACGACCCACAAGTGAAAGGCCAACTACTACCTATTCACCAACTGCTTGGCCCGTTTGGTCAAGCTCTGGAGCCTACGAGCCAAGAGTTTCATTCCCAGATCTTTTCTTACCAAGAATATTTAAGAGTTCTCGACGGTTACACGGACCCAAGCATGTTAAGAGAAACGCGCAAGCTAAAAACTACGGTCAACTCGGCACCCACCCCCGACTAAACCCTTCCTTCCCCTGCGTCCCCCGCTCAGTCATCCCACCCCGGTCATAGAGGCGGGTGACTTCTTCTTTCTCCATGCCGCAACGGGTCATGACCTGCTCAGGCGTCAGCCCCTCTTCGTCGATCAGGCGGCGCACGATGTCGGCCATCGGCAGAACGCCGTGCTCTCCCCTGGCCCGGTTGTGGCGGATGGTGGAGAGCATCTGGTCCCCCGTCGCAGGTGGCTCCAGGCGCACCACCGGCACGAAGCCGTCGGTCATGGCGTAGAGGCGCGGGTCGGCGCTCACGGTCCAGCGGTGGAAGCCGTCCACGATTTCCCCATTGGGCCGGGCGACGATGGGTTGGGTCCAGCCGTCTTCGAGGATGCTCACCTTCAGCAGTTCCAGTTCAGGCTTGGCGACCTTGTTGGGGTTGTAGCTGTTGGCGTGCAGGTCGTCGCGGTGAACCCACTCGATTCGGGAAAGCGGCTGGGCGTCACGTCCTTTTTTCATGGCGTCTCTCCAGTGGTGGCGCGGGCCTCGGCCAGCTCGTCGAGGTAGGGCTGCAAGTCGGCCCGGTACTTGGCGTGCCAGTGGGCGAACTCTTCAGGGGTGCGGCTTTTCATGCTCGGCTGGCGACGGTCCTTGAAGTTGCCGCGCATCGCCATCTTCACGAAGAAGGCCCAGGCGTAACCGCTGACCGGGTGCTCGACGTTCGGGGCCAGCGGGTCAGCCGTCTTGCGGTAGTGCATCCGCAGGTGCGAGCGGATGGCCTTGCTGACCTGCGCCCGTTCCTTCTCGGGAAAGTTGGCCGACACGAGGTCGCGCAGCCATGCCTCGTAGGTTAGGCCACGTGGCCTGTCGGGCAGCTCCCCGAAGGCGTACAGCTCGGTTCGGCTGTAGCGCTTGGCGGTGGCCGCGCCCGGCACGCGGAACACCATGCGGTCCCACAACTCCGGCTCGATCTCGTGGTACTGGTGCAGGCGCTGCATGGGTTCTTCACCAAACGGCGGGGCGAGGCGCTGCTGCGCGGGCGAGAAGCCCAGCTTGTCCATCGCGTCATAGACCCGGCAGTAATCCCAGCCAAGAATTTTAGGCGCGTACCAGACGTCGTCGGTGCGCCAGTCGTAGATGGGGTACGCCTTCCAGACGTTGCCGGGGTGAAGCACCGCCGTCGCGCCGCCGTAGCCGCCGGAGTCCTTGATGATGTAGTTGTCCTCCGTGCGGCGACTGACTGCCGAGCGGCGAATCAAAGACTCGTCGGCGCGGATGCCCAGGATCTGGCAGACGTTCCCCTGCTGCGGGGTAAAGAGCAGGCCCGACAGTTCAGGGATGGACAGGCGGGCGGCAGGATCCGTGGGGTCATAACCGGGCAGCTCGGTGAGGGCCTCGGCGGGAAGCTCGCGCACCCACTTGTCGCGGTCCTCGGGTGCCCAGGGGGACCACGTCGGCTGCTCGCTGGAGCAGGCGTTGCGGTGCTTGACCGGAATGCACAGCCACCGCAGCGCGATGTCCGGGTCGCGGGCCACGCGGCGGATGTAGTCCACGTTCTCGGTGTAGATGCACTCCTCGTCCCAGAACACCACGTCGAGCGGCAGGCGGCCCCGCTCGCGGGCAATCTCCAGGGTGAGGTTGAGAATCACCGTGGAGTCCTTGCCACCCGAGAGCGACACCGAGACGTGGTCGAACAGGTCATAGATGTGCCGCAGCCGCTCGCGGGCGAGGGTCAGCACGTCCTTCTCGACTTCCTGGGCTTTCAGGCCCGCCTGCTTCGGGTTGTAGCGGTACGGCTTCAGGTCCGGGTGCGGGGCGCTGACGCCTAGCTCGGCAGCGACCTGACCGTTGGCACCGGTAGGGGTCAGAGCGTCCACGAGGCACCCCCATTGCTGCGGAGGCTGACCGTCGTGCTTAGGGCCTGCACCTCTTCCAGTCCTGCCGAGAAGCGCGTCACGGTGCTGTCGGTTAGGGCTTCGCTCCCTTCGAAGGGCAGGGAGCAGAAGTAGGTGCCCTCGGGACGGCGTGAGACGTGCAGCGGGTGGCCGCGCCGGGCCGCGAGGACAGACCCGCCCGGCTCCAGCACCAGCAGCGCCAGCGGCACGCCGGGGGTCAGCAGGTCGAGGGTGTCGGCCGCGCCGCCCAGGGTTGTCGCCTTTGCGAGCAGCAGCGCCAGCACCTCGGAGTCACTCTCTGTCGTCGGCGTCAGGTGAAGGCGCTCGGCATAGAGGGCTGCACCGGGCACCGTGCCGTTGTGGGCGACGAACAACCGTCCGGCCTGCAAGGGCTGCGCGGCGGCAAGGTCGTCATGGCGGCCCGAGGTGGCGAGGCGGGTGTGCCCGATCAGGCTGCCTACCGGGGTAGACATGGCCTCCGGCTGAACCGGGCCGAGGGCGACGTGCCGCCTACCTTCTGCCGCGTGCCCGTGGGCATGGGGGCCGCGCTGCCCGGCGAGCTGCGCAAGGTGAGCAAGCAGCGCTGCGTCAGGCCGCCCGACCCGCCTCTGGAATCCGTAGAGGCCGCACATCAGGCCAGCCCCTTCTTCGCCATGTACTCGCGGGCCTGGGACAGCACGCCCGCCGCCTGCCGGACGATGTTCGGGTCGATCTGCCACGTCTCGTCCCAGCCCTGCTCGCGGGTCTTGGTGTAGAGGCGCTGCGCCCAGTTGCCGGTGCCGACCTGCCAGCCGCGCGGGTAGCCGTAGATGGGCGGCAGGCTGTAGCGCTCGCGCTTCAGGAGGGCGAGGACCGCCTCGTGGGACCAGTCCCGAATCGGGCTGTAGCGCGTGACCTTCTCGCGGTTGGTGTAGACCCCGCCTGGGCCGCAGTGGTTGCCCTCGGCGTGACGGCGCCCCAGCACCAGGACGTCCAGCCCCTTCTGGTGGAAAAACTGCCGCTGCGCCCGGTGCTGCACGGCCCTGAACCACTGCGCGTTGTCTGTGGCACTTTGTGGAAAGAGCAGCTTCGGGTGCTTCGCCAGCCACGCCAGGTCCTGCCCCGTGTTGATGGTCGTCAGCTCAGGCGGCATGTGGTTGGTGACCCAGGCCAGGAAGTCCGGGTATTCCAGGTTGGTCATGGCGAAGACCGACTGCGTGATGCCCAGCTGCGAACACAGCCACTCGATCACCAGCGAGTCTTTGCCGCCGCTCCAGGCGAAGGCCACGCGCTTCCCGGTCAGCTTGCCGCGCATCTCGGCCAGGGTGCGCTCGATCAGGGCGTCGAGGTCGGCGGCGGGCATGAGGCTCTCCGCGTTCTCCCAGGCCCGCAGCCAATCGGCCTGGGTGCTGATCTGCTTGCGGGGAACAGGCGCGGCCATCAGGGGCGCTCCAGCGTGCAGCTCTCGGCGTCGGGGCGGTCTTCGGTGAGGAAGATGGTCTGGGCCATCATCCGGTAGCCGCTCATGCGCTCGCGGAAGGTCTCGATGCTCTCTTCCGGGTGCACCGAATCGATGACCGCGTGTGGCCCCAGCGCGTTGAACTGGTGGCTGACCCCGCGCGGAATCTGCATGTCCACGAAGCTGTTCGGCGGAACCACGAGGTTGTAGCGCTCTCGCCGCACGCCTTCAGGGAGGTCGGGCAGCTCATCGGTGAACTGCTCGGGCTGGAAAGGGGTCACACCAGGAATGTCCGTCACCACGAAGGGGCTGAGGCTGCCGACCCGAATCACGGTGTCGGGGCCGGTCATCATCCGTACGAAGCGCAGGCCCGTGTGCAGGTGCATCCGCGAGCAGATGCCGCGTTCCTCGACATCGTAGAAGTCCATCAGGTAGCGGCTAGAAAAGTACCCGTCGAAGGGCTTTTCCAGCATGTACACGTCGCCTTCCTCGAAGACCTGGGCGCGGGTGATGCCGTCGTCGTCGGGCGTGGTGGCGGCGTCCGAAACGTGGGCGCGGCGCACGAGGGCGGCGAAGGCCTGCACCAGCGGGAGCGACAGGTTTGCGGGAAGCTGAAGCACGGGCGTCACCACGTTCTGCGCCGGGTCTACGAAGGTCGCCACGTCGTGGATTTCGTTCTCATCGTCGGCGTGGACTTTCATGGGCTGAGGGTTCACGCGGCCACCTCCCCGGTGCGGGCGAGGTAGTCGCGGATGATCGCCATGAACGCTTCGGGGGCCGTCTCGACGCCGAAACCCGCGCGGGCCTTCTTGATGGCCTCGAGCGCCAGGTCGCGGTCACTCTTGCGGACCACGTAGACCACCTGGAGGTAGGGTTCCTCAGCGGGCGGGGCCTGGGGCGGCGGCGCGGCGGGCTGACCATCCGGCGCAGGGACAGGACCAGCAGCATCTGGGGCATGCTGAGCGACGTCGGCAGTGGCAGAGACAGCAGTCTGAACAGCAGCAGGAGCAAGGCTCGGAACGGCCACTGGAACGCTTGGCGCGGCGGGCGCAATCAGGTCGTTCAGGAACTCGCTGGGCGCCGACGGAAGCACGTCCGGCAACTTCGGCGCGTCGCGCAGAAAGGCGTCGAAGTCAAATCCCGTGGCGCTGAGCAGCTCCTCGTCGAGCGGCTTCAGGAAGTCAGCCAGCAACGCGTCGTCCCAGCCGCCCAGCTCGCCAGTGCGGTTGTGGGCCACGAGGTAGGCGCTGGCCTCGGCTTCGTCGGCAAAGCTGCCGCCACGGGTCACGGGAATCAGCCACATGCCGTCGTCCCGGACTTGCACGAACTGCGGCGCGGGGCTGCCTGCGGCGTGGGCACGTTCCAGGGCGGTCAGGCGTCCGTGCCCGGCGATGAGCCGCCCGCTCGTTTCGTCAATGGCGAGCGGGTCACGGAACCCGAAGCGGCTGATGCTGGCGGCGATGGCGTCGTCGGCATGCGCCTTGGGGTTGCCGGGCCAACGGGAAAGCTGGTCGAGCGGCAGATACTCGATGCGGAGGGCGGCAGGCGGAGCGGTCTTCTTGGGGGTCATGAAACTCCAAACCCCCGCTCGGTCTACCGGGGTAGACATGCGGGGGCGCGCACAGGGATTTGCCCGAAAGGCAGCGGCGCTTGAGGTGATCGTGGGGGCGGGGATTCCGCAGCGGCCCGGTGGTGGCGACCCCTGGACTTGAACCAGGGCAGCAGAAGCGGGTGTGCCAGTGCTGTGGCCTTGTCGCCAGGCAATAAAAACCGGCTCCGCAGTGGAGCCGGGACCCTCCGCCTTCACTCGGGCGGGCTACGTTGTGGGTATGACTGGAAGGTAACGCCCGGTTGTGAGCAAGAACAGCCGTTTGGACGAACTGCCGCCGGACTCGTGATTTTCGCGGCGGCAGGCGGGTACGGGGTCAGTGGCGCATCCGCCTCACCTCCAGGGCTGGGAATCCTGAGCCAAAAAAGCGAGCACCCCCGCGTGGGCGGGGGCAACAGCTCGGTAGACTTCGGCGCAGGTTAATTGAAATTAGGCGATTTCTGCGGGGAAATTGTCAAGCCCAGAAGTAGGACTGGCCTAGACTCGCACTTGGCGGCGTAACGAATTTACTGAAAGCTGCTACCACCACCGATACGCACGCCTTGATAGTAGGCATAGGCCGCTGCATAACAAGCAGGACGCGTCAGGAAGCTCTTGGCCGCACAGATGCTTTTCATGTTGACGTAAAAGGCCTCATCGGTGGTTTTACGGTTGGCATCAGTTCGCTGATACACCTTGAGGTTTCGGTAGCCGAAGTCGTGGACGTTGCAGGCGGGGCGGAAGTCTTCACGGTAGCCCAGGCCGACGCCATCAGGAGCGCTGCAACCATCACGTGACCAATCAAGGCCGCTGTAAGGAGCCGCCGTGCCGCTGTACGTGGCGTACTGCGTGTTGTACTGGGCCACCGTTCCCCAGGCAACTGTCTTGATGTAGCTCAGTCGGTCGTCAGCGAGACTCTGACCTTGCAAAGCAGGGGCCTGCGGCAGACGCACCTCGCTGGGGCGCTCGCCGTAGGCTTCCTGGAGCGCTTGCAGGAGGCCTGCATCATTCGCGTATCGGCTCAGAATCGCTTGGCTCTCGGCATCTTGCAATTCAGGGCGAGAAGCGTAGTCGCTGGTGAGCGAAGGAATGACCGTAGCCTGCTGACCACAGCTCGCCAGCAAGAGGCTTCCCAGAACGAATGCAGCAAAACCTTTATGAGACATACAGACCTCCAAACCAAGGAAGAGCAACCTGTGCCGCTTTGGTGTTCGAACAGTAGGCCAATTTCATCAGGTGCTTATCAACTTCCCACGAGTTTGACCACGATCTGACGATCCCCAGAAATGACGATTTCGCGTGTATCAGACAGAGGTTTAAGCCACATATCCCCCGTGTTCTGCGCCTTCCCGCGCTTGCCCCAGCGCGACCAGCACTTCCAGCACTTCTTCCACGCGGTCTGTCCTGGCCCCCCGGAAGATGCGGGCCACCTGCTCGGCGTTCATAGGGCGGGCCGCTTCTCTGAGGGCTTGCCGAATCACTCGTGACTGCTCGCCCAGCTTGCGGGGGAAGGTTGGCCGCTTGGCTTCGGCAGCAGCGGCTTCTTCGGCTTCCACCAGCAACGCCTGCACCGTCGCGTTCGGGTTCTGGTACTCGGGCCGCAGGTAGCGCACCCGGTCCTGACGCTCCTCGGCCGCCCGCTCCGCGTTCAGGATGCTCAGGTGCCCCAGAATGGTCTGCTCGTCCAGCTCGGCAGGCCAGCCATAAGCGTCAGCCACTAGGGCATCCAGCTCGTCATGGTGGCCTTTCAAGGTGTCGACCAGCCCACGCTCGTGGACGTCGCGCTCCTTATCGGTCAGCGCCACGCCCGAGCGCAGCTTCTCCAGCACGTTGTACAGCTCGGTCAGCGTCAGGTCGTCGTGCAGCGCAAGCCGGGCCTTGCGGTGGTCGTCGAGGGCCTGCGCCCTTTCGCGAATGGCAGCTTTCTGCTCAGCGGTAGCTTCAGGGAAGGGAAACGTATTGAAACAACGGGTCTTGTTGTAACGCGGGTCATTCCCAACGCCCAAACGACTTCCCTGAGCCAACGCCCACACCACATGAATACGGCTGCTCAATACACCTAGGACGTAGGCGTCGTCATGGGCAATGGCCACCAGCATGTTGTCCGGCAGGATGGACTTATCCAGAAACTGAAAGGTGCGGTGCTTGCTGGTTTCCACCGTGGCGATATAGCGGGGTAGGCCAGTCAGGGCAGGTCGAAAGTCGCTCCGCGGCTCCCCGAAAATCCACCAGTTGTTGCGGTAGCTCGCCCGGTTGTTCAGGTCACGCTCCGGTTTCACCGTCAGCTTGACGTGCTGATAGATCTCGGGGAAGCTCTGCTGCACCTCTTTTTCGCTCAGGCCGAACAGGTCAATCACCATTGCCCCGCGTGAGTTGCCGTTCAGGTCACGCCCATTGCGGTACTCGCGGATATGTTCCTCCAAGCCCTTGATGCGGCCCAGACCCAGCTCTGCGGCGCGTTTTGGAGTGACGATGAAGCCTTTGCCGTGCAACTTGACGCCCGGATTGCTCAGCCCTTCCATCGCCTTCAATGCCACCGCCTTCGTCACATCCACGCCCACCGTCAGGTCAGCGTTGATGCGGCCTGTCACAGCTTCGGTCTCCACTTCAAATTCCCCGTACTCACCCACCTTCTCACTGACCACCCGCTCCAGCACCCCTTCGGCTGACCCCTTGCCGACCACGGTCATGGCAATCCGCACGTCGGCCCCGTCAGCCTCGTCCACCCAGGGATGGTCAGGCACGGCGTACAGCAGGCTCATGGTCTTGTTGTCCACGCTCTGCTCGATGACACGGCGGTTGAAGGTCTGCTTGATGCTGTTGGTCGTCACGAACCCGAAACGCCGCAGCTTGGGCAACGTCATGAGTTGGGCGGCCCGGAACCACCAGTACATGACGAAGTCGGCACTGTCCGGCACGCCAGGGTGCAGTTTGCTGATTTTGTAGGTCGAGCGCAGCGCCTTCACGTACCCGTCTCCCAGGGTTTCGCGCATCGGCCCTGCGCCGATAAAAGGCGGGTTCCCCACGATGAAGTCTGCAAACGGCCAGGGGGCCTGCGCCGTAGAGAGGTAGGTCATGTCAGGGATGCGGGCCTCCGGGTCAGGCACGTCCTGCCCGTCTGGAGTCTTGATGCGCGTCTTGCCGTCCCATCGGGTCGCCTTGTCATTGACCCGTGTACTGCTGTACAGCAGCACCGCGTCCGTGTTCCGAATGTTCTTGAATGACTTGAGAATCGGCTCGGGCGGCACGGGCCGGGCATGGCTATGGGCGTAGAGTTGCAGGTAGCCAATCCAGAGCACCAGGCTGGCAACCTTGGCAGCCCGTTCGTTGACTTCCAGGCCGAGGAAGTTCTCTGGCCCCACTTCAATCAGCTCGGCCTGTCCGCCTAGACGTTCCAGAAAGGCCACAACCTCGGCTTCCAGGTCTTTGACCAGTTCCATGCTGACGTAGAGGAAGTTCCCCGTTCCGCAGGCTGGGTCAAGCACTTTGACCTCACGGAGCGCTGCGAGAAACGCCCGCACCTTGTCCACAGCATTCTCGCGGGCCTTGCGGTGGGTTTCGGCGTCGTCCTCTTCCTCCACGCCGCGCAGGGCGTCTTCGACTTCGACTTGGACGCCCTGCCAGTCCTCACGCAGCGGCTCCAGCACCACCCGGCGCACCAGCCGCTCGACGTAGGCGCGGGGCGTGTAGTGCGCCCCCAGGCGGTGACGCTCATCTTTGTTCAGTGCCCGCTCGACCAACGTGCCGAAGATGCTGGGTTCCACTTCACTCCAGTCCATCTTTGCGGCGTCAATCAGCATCTCCAACTGCTCCGCCGTGACCGGCAGCACTTCCACGTCCTCGAACAGCCCGCCGTTGAAATGCAGAATCTGAGCCTGAAGGAAGGTGCTGTACCCGCCTTTCGCCATGTTGCTCCACAGTTCGGTCATGCTTGGCACGAAGGCGGCGGGCTTGTTCTTGATGCTCCCCAAAGCCGCCTTGAACGGCTCCTGCTTCTTTTGCGGGTCGTCGCTGAAGAGGTTCATGTCCTCGGCGAACATCGTGAAAATCATCCGCATCAGGAAGGTGCTGACCTGCTCAGGCGTAAAGCGGGGCTGCCCGTTTTCCCCCTTGGTCTTCTCCAGGCTCTTGCCGAGTTCGGCGAGCTTGGCGGCCACGTCCCGCGTGGCTTTGGCGGCCTGCCTGGACGGGTCGAGGCTCATCGGGTCCAGCCAGATGGTACGGAGGCGCTCGCGGACTTCGGGCTTGAGGAGGTCGGTCAGCGGAATGCGGTTGTTCAGCGCACTGGGAAAGGGGAGGTAATTACCGCCGGTACGGGTGAATTCGGCATACACCTCAATCATGTAACCCACGTCCACCACGAGGACGAAGGGTGGCCGACCTTCTTCAGCGGGGAGGAAGCGCACATAGGCTTCCGCTTGAGCTTTGGCCTTGACCATGCTGGTGTCGTAGCCCGCTGTGCCGCGTACCCCATGACCCTTTTTCTTGACGGGCTTTTTGGCTTTATTCCCGCCCTTTTCCTCTTTCTCGACGCCCTGCTTGGTTTCCATGACGAACGAACCCTGGCGGTAGAGGTCAATGAAGCGCGACGTGCTCTTGCCGTCCGTGAACACTTCCCTGACCTCGCGCTCGAAGACGTAACTGCCGTTGCCTGCTGCGGTCGTGACATCGGGACGTGGCACTTCAATGAGGTCACACAGCTCCGCCAGGAAGCTGACGTAGTTGGCCCGCTCGCCACCGCCCGAAGGCGACCAGCGAGCTACAAATTCTTCAGGGGTAAAAGATGATTTGGGCAAGGCAAAAGGGCAGCTCCTAATAATTTGGGCACAACAAGAAGTCGCCGCCTAGGCGGTCAAATTTCTTAAAAGTGCCTCCACCAGGAGCAACCCCACACACGGAGGTTTAGTTTCGGTAGAGCGAGAATAGAAGCTTGGTCAGGGCGCAGTGGTGAGAACGGGCAAGAGACGAGAGTAGTGCGGAAGTTCACCTCCTCCGGAAAAAGACCTTTTTCGAATGCAGAGGCAGAACTACACCGTTTCTTCGGCGGTGGGAGCCTACCTTCCTCCGTGCACCCCCGCCGCCGGATGCCCTCCAATCTCTTCCGGCAGAACGTCACTCCGCACCAGCGACTGCGCCACGCACTCCAGCGCCAGCACCAGCCCGTCGCCCAGGCCTGCCCGGAGACAGAGCGTTCCCCGATCATTCCGGTAAATCGGGTGCTCGTCGTCGTCCTGGCGTCGGCCCTGCTTGCGCCCGTCCATCCGTTCACTCTGGTCTTCAATCCAGCGGCACAGCGCCGCCCAGCCACTCGCCCCCACCTTGAGCCCGGTCAAGCTTTCCAGTTCTGCCGCGTTTGCCACCGTCACCGTGTGCCCGTCGGCGGCGTAGACGATGGTCAGGCGGGTGTAATGCTGAATCATCGTCCCGTCGCCCGGCAGCTCGCGCACGCTGAGGATGTCCCCGTGAAAGAAGCGCCCGGTGTGGTGCTTGCGCCTCGCCTTCTCCAGCAGGGCCTCGGCCGCCATCGCCGCCGCCCGGTGGGCCTGCACCTCGTCGGCCAGCGCCAGGGCCAGGTCCGCTTTTCCCCCAGCCAGCAGCCGCGCGACTTCCAGCCCCTTCTGGTAGGCCGCCGTGAGGTTCGACTCGACCTCACCGTGCAGGGCGCTACCCTTGCGGTGATCACCGCCGACCGGCCCGCCGCTGCCCACCTGCTTTTCCCCGAGGCCGATGATCTGCCGCAGCACGCGGTGGATGCCCTGGCGCTCGCGTTCCTGTTCGGTCAGCTCGGCCAGTTCCTTGTCCGAGAGAAAGTACCGGCGGTGAATGCACTTGGCGACGTTGTTGATCAGCGCCCGGCGCTCCTGCTCCAGGGCACGCGGGCTGAGGGTGCGCGTCGGCTCGGGCAGCTTTTCGCGGACCGGCTGGCCTTTCCCGCCCCGGCCCGGCAGCTCGGCCACCTTCCGCACGGCTTCCACCCCCGCCGCCGCCAGGATGGTCCGGGCCATCTCCGATTTGTCCGCCTTCGCCGCGCCTGCCGGGGCCACCATGCCCGCCAGTTGCCGGGCGCGGTGGGTGGCGTCGTCGGTGGTGATCAGGACCGGACAGGGGGCTGGTCCCACCTGCCCGCCCCGTCGCCAGTCGCTCAGGGCTTCGGCGTGGTGGTCGTCGGTCGGCGTCAGCAGCACCTGCACCAGCCGCTTCCAGGCCGGGCGGGACCGGGCGTCGAGCAGGTAGGCGGGTTCGGCGTTCGGGAGGGCGTGGCGCAACTGGCGCAGCGGCACGCGGCGCTGCGTGCCATCGGGGAACTCGACGCGGGCCGTGGGATTGAGAGCGTCCGCCTTTGCCGTCTGCACCACCTTGACGCGCTGGCCGTAGCCCGCCGTCTTCACCTTGCCGGGGACGAAGTAGGCCGCGTCGCCCGCCGTCAGCGCCAGCAGCCCGCCGGGAATGACCTTCTTTTTCTTGTAGCCCCTGAGCGCCTCTTCCTTTTCCAGCAGGGCGAACTCGCGCTGAAGCTGTTCTTTCCAGCCGGTCATGCCAGAGCCTCCAGGCGGGCGTGCAGCGTGGACAGCAGGTCGGCCCGTCTGTTCTCCAGGGCGACTTCGGCCAGCCGGGGCCGCACCGGGCCGTAGGCGGCGAGATACACGTCGAGCGCCGCTTCCCCGCAGCCGGTCAGGACGTACCCCTGTCGCAACACGACCTCGCCTTGCTTCCACTCCACCCAGCGGACGCGCCCCTCGGTGCTCAGTTGCCGCAGCAGGGCGCGCAGCTCCGGCGGCAAAGACTCGCTGTCCTCGCCCCACCACAGGCCGGAGGCGCGCAGGGCGTCATACGGGCTGCGAGGTTCACCGGAAAAGGCACTGAGCAGGCGGTAGATGTCGGGGCGCTGTGTCATGGGGAAACCTCGTCTGGGACAAGAAGGGAAAGGGCGCGGGCGGCCAGGAGCACCTGCTCGAGCGTCCAGGCCACCGTGATCGGCAGCCCGGCGCGGCGCAGTTCCTCGTGGCGTTCGAGTTGGGCGGGACTGGGCCTGTTGCCCGGCTGCTTGAGTTCCAGCCACAGCAGCAGGCCGGGGGCGCGGAAGGCGAAGAGGTCAGGAATCCCTTTGGTGGCCCACACGCTCCCGCCGCGCTGTGAGCCTCGGTACATCTGCCAGACCGTCCAGCCCCGCTCGACGAGGGCGCGGACGACGGCGTCCTGAAAGTCGGCTTCGCTGGCGTAGCCGTTGGTGGCCGAAGCGGGCAAGCCCGCCGACGGCGCGGGGGCCGGGGCGGGAGCAGGCGGCTCGGGAAAGAGGTGGGGGTGGCGGCGGCGGTACTCACGCAGCTCGCTCTCGGACATGCGGGTCAATCGGGCTGCACCTCCACCGCGTCGAAGGCCAGCAGGCGCACCGCCCGCGTGTTGAGCCACCAGCGCCACCAGGGCCGCAGGGTCACCACGCTGCGCCGAACGTAGGTGTGGCGGCGCAGCAGGTGGCCGACCTCCATCTCCTCAGCGGCCCGTACGCCCATGCCCCGGTACATGCCGCGCAGCACCTTGCCGTCGTCGCCAAACGGAAGCAGCACCTCGGCCCGCTCCTCGAGTTCGCTCAGGCTCACGACGGCGCCCAGGCTGCTGATGGTCTGGGCGGCCTTGCGGCGGTCATTCCTGGTCATCAGTCCTCACCTCGCCTTCCCACGCCACCCGCGCGGCGCGAATCGCGTCCCAGAAGGTCTTGCCCTTCGGCCCTTGCCTCATCTCGCCGGTGTCGCTGTCGGTCAGCTCGACCCAGTAGCCGGCGGCGTCGAAGTGAACCGACCCGCTCAGCCCCATCTGCTGAAAGCCCGAAAGCCAGTCGAGGGGCTTCACGTCGTCGGTCCCCTGGTAAGTGCGCCGGTCCGCCGCGCCGCGCTGCACTGCCTTGCTCACGGCCTCGACGCGGCGCTCCGGGGGAATCTGGCTGAGCGGCACCGGCTGCTGCGTGTCCGGGTGCTCGATGTGCGCTCCGGCGACGAGGTCACGCACCACCTCGGCGGTGGCCTGCACGTCGGCGCTGCTGGGCCGGTCCTTGCCGGTCACGCCCCGCGTCACGTCGAGGACCAGGGCGTAGTCGTCGGGCACCACACCCCCCAGGGCGCGGGTGATGCGCTCGGGGGGAAGCTGCAGGCCGCGCTGCTCGAACTCGCCTGCGGTCGCCGCGTAGTCGATCAGCTGGTAGGCCCGCTGGCGGCTCATGCCGAAGCGCTGCTCGGCGTAGGTCTGGAAGCTGTCGTGGCTTTCGCGGTACAGGCGGCTGTCACGAATTTCGGTCAGCGCCCGGCCTGCCAGGACTGCCGCCGACGCGCCGACCATGACCTGCTCCTCCAGTTCGGTCAGCCGTGCTTTTTCCTCGGGGGCGAGGAGTTGCAGGACGTGCTGGGCGGTCATGGCCGCTCCAGTTGCTGGCTCAGGCGCACGTTCTCCGCCCGCTGCTGGGCCGAAAGCGGGGCTGGGTCATCGCTTCGCTGGAACTCCTGAAAGGCCCGGAGGAGCTGCACGCCCTGCGCCGTCGCCGCCATCTCGTACAGCTCGGGCGGCAGGCGGCCAGCGGCCACGAACAGGGCGTCACGGTCCACGCCGTACAGGTCGGCCAGCAGGGAGATCACGCGGTTGCTCGGGGGCCGCTCCTGCCCGGTTTCTATGCGGCTGAGGTAGGTGTGGTGGACCTTCAGCACCTCAGCCACGTCGTAGAGCTTCAGCCCTGCGGCTTGCCGGGTCTGCCGCAGAATCCGCCCGAACTCGGGTTGCCCGCTCACGCCTCGTCCTCGCGCCCGATCCAGGGCAACTGCTCCGGCGTGAGCTGCGCGGCCGCCCGAATCAGCCGCAGCGTGGCGCGAGCGTCGTCGAGGGCGCTGTGGGCTTTCAGGTCGCTGGTGTCCACGCCGCGCTCGGCGCAGGCGGCAGAGAGCCGTGCCCAGCGGTAGGAGCCGTGCCACGCGTTCCACTCGCCGTGCAGCGGGGCGTAGGCCTCCATGACGCAGCCGTCACGCTGCATGGGGGGAATCAGGGCGTTCCAGGCCTGGAGCAGCTCGCTGGGGCCGCCGTCGCCCTGGTACCACCCCGGCAGGGCCGCGTTCAGGCTGTCCGCGATGCGGTTGAAGTCGAAGGCGCCGTTGTAGACGACCACGCGGTGGGTTTGCAGCAGTTTCCAGAGGCGCGGCCACACCTGATCGAAGGTCGGGCAGTCCTTCAGGTCCTCGTTGGTGATGCCGTGAATGGCCGTTGCCCCGGCAGGCACCGGGAAGGTGGGCCGGACGCGCTGGTTCATCAGCGGGCGCCCCTCAAGGTCCACCATGCCGATTTCGATGACCTGCTCACCGGGGCCAAGGCCCGTCGTCTCGGTGTCCAGCACGGCGAGGCGGGGGTCAGTCGCCCAGTCGAGGAAGCGGTCGATCACGGCCTGGGCCTGCTGCTCGGGCGTGGGGAGGGCGAGGGCTTCCTGGTCGAGGGCAATATCGTCGGGTCGGGTCATCGGTGGCCGCCTTTCAGCGCGTCGAGCTGCGCCAGAACGTCAGAGAGTTGGGGCTGAGGGATTTTCTTGAAGCCGAGGTCGCCGGGCATGTCCACCGGGGTGAGCAATACCCGCACGTCGCCCAGCACCAGGGCGAAGCCGCCGAAGTACCACGCCTCCTGTCCTGCCGGGCATTCGTCGCCGGGGAACAGCAGGCCGGTGATCTTCACGACACTGGTCAGGGCCTTGTCCGGCACGTCGCGCCGGGCGTACCAGACGCCGGTGGCGCTTTCGACGTACCGGGCGTCGTCCACGCTGTAGCTGCCGCTGCTGTGCAGGGCGATGTCCTGCCCGACGCGGCGCTCGGCCTGCCGGACAAGGTGCGGATGCGGCAGCCAGCGTGGGCGGTTCTCCACGCGCTTGCCGTGCCGCTCCACGGCTGCCGTCCAGGGGCGGGACAGCGAGAGGAAGTCGGTGAGGCTCATGCGCTCACCCGCTTCTCGTCCTTGTCGTCGTCCTGGGGCGGGAACAGCGGGCGCTCAGGCTCGACGATCTCCACCTCGAACACCAGTTCCACCGTGCGCGGGTCAGCGGGGTTGAACAGCAGCTCGGCGCGGTCGCTGGCGTCGAACTGCCGCTCCATCACCGCCACCACCTTGAAATCTTTGGTCTTGCTGCCCTTGCTGGTCAGTTTCCACGTCCGGCGGTCGCCGTCGCTGTAGACCTTCAGCTTGAAGGTGATTTCCTGGCGGCCATCGTCCTTCCGGGCCAGGCGGTGGGCCTTCTGGAGAAACTTCAGGTCGGTGCCGCTGGGCAGTTCGAGGTGCAGCGTGGTGAAGGGGTAGCCGTCCCTGTCGTATTCGTGCTTGAGGGCGTCCAGCTTCACGGTCATGGTCTCTTTCATGGCGCACTTCTTTGGGAAACGGGGGCCAGCGCGGGCCAGCCCCCGGTGAGAGGGCTTAGTAGCTGGTGTGTTTCATCTGTTCGCGGGCGGCTTCTATGTCGCCCCCGAACTCAGTGAGGAAGTAGTGGTAAATCCCGTGCCAGCGCAGGCAGCGGCGGCAGTGAGGTTCGTTCTCAGGGTTGTCAGGGGTGGCGATCACGCTGTTGTCGCGCAGGTGTAGGGAGCAGTGAGTACGCTTGCCGTCCGCGGTGAAATGAAGCTGACCGTGGGGGTGAATTCGGACGAACGTCCACTCCATCACCACTCACCCCCGAACAGCGGTCCGAACTCCGCCCCGAAAGGCGCAGCGGGTTGAGGTTTTTCCGGCTTCGGGGCAGCTTCCGGCACGTCCGGCTTCTCGCCCGCGAGCAGCGCCCGGAACGCCTCGACCAGCTGCACGAGGCGGGACTCCTCGGCCTGGGTGGGCTGCTCGGGCAGGGGCCGGGCCTGATGCCAGAAATGGTTGTTCCAGGTCCAGCGGGTCTCCAGGCTCAGCGTGTTTCCGCAGATGACCTGCGCGGGAATCCCCCAGAGCGTGGTGTTCACGAACGTCGCGTAGCAGCTCAAGGCGCTGAGGTCCTGCGCGACCCAGCGCATGTGGATGGGACTGACGCCGCCACTCACCAGCACCTCGGCGAAGGCCAGAATCATGCCGCCCGACCCGCAGGCAGGCTCATTGCAGGTCAGGATTTCTCCCGGCGTCATAACCTCGCGGGGGTCGTCTCCGAGGTGCATCTTCGCCAGCAGGTAACAGAGCGAGTGCGGGGTAAAGAACTCCCCACGCGCGTCCCGGTCGAGCTTGTGGGCAATCGCCATGTACGTCGGCCCCAGCAGGTCACGGAAGGGGCGGTCCTCCATATCGAGTTGCAGCTGACCGAAGGCCCGGACAATCACGTCCAGGTCTTCGCGTCTGACGCCCCGGATGGTGTCGAGGTAAAGCTCCTCCTGCTGCCCGGCAGTCAGGGCGCAGGCCCCGCAGGTCACCAGAATCCGGAAGGCTTCGGAGAGGCCCAGGTGCTTGACCTCCTCCAGAATCCGCATGAAGGGCAGGCGCAGCGGGTCAGCCATCCAGCCGCCGTCAAGCTCGGCCTGGGCTTTTTGCCGCTGCATGTTGCGAAGAAGGCGACTCACAGCCCGGCCCCTTTCAGGACTTCGCTTGCACGCGGGATTTTCCCCTCAGCGTCGAGCTTGTTCAGGCCGCGCAGCTCATCACGCGCCAGCGCTGCCAGCTTCTCGTCCTTGTGGCGCAGGGCTGCCGCAGACACCACGCCGTGCGCTCGGTGCAGCCTGACCAGGGCCGTAATGTGCTCGCGGCGCAGGGCAGCGTAGGCGCTGGAGAGGGCATCGAACTTCTGGCTTTCCCGCGTCAATTGACGAATGAGGATCTGGACGCCATGTGCCAGCAGTTCCCCTTCGTCCACCGTAACTTCCAAGCCCTGCTGCTGGCGGTCTACGTTGATGTTGATGATGTCGAGTCCCAGGGAATCCAGCAGGTCCCAAAGGGCCTTCGTGTCCACCCCGCTCACAGCCCCGCCTCCCGGCGAATGCGCTCCAGCGTGTCCTGTACCCGGTTGCGCTCAACCTCGGCCCGCTCGGACGGCCCATTGAAGACCACCCAGGCGCAGGCGTGTTCGATGCGGTCAAAGGCCCGCTCACCCATCGCCGCCTGCAACTCGCTCTTGCTGAGGTTGGCCGTGATGATGGTCGGCTTGCGGCGGTTGTAGCGGGCACCGATGACACGGGTGAACAGCTTGCGCTCCAGGTCTCCCGCCGCCGAAGCCGCCGCGCCCACGTCGTCAAGCACCAGCAGGTCAGGCGTCGTCAGGGCCGTGACGTGTTCGGCCTGGGTTCTGACCCGGCGGGTGTAGTCGCTTTGCACCTCGTCCACCCACTCGGCCCAGTCGGTCACCAGGGCGCTGTATCCGGCTTCAATCGCATCTTTGGCGAGCAGCACCCCGGCCTGGGTCTTGCCCCGGCCCCGCTCGCCCACCATGGCGACGCTCAAGCAGTCGCGCATCACGTCGCGGATGCTTCGGCCCAGGGCGCGAACCAGCCGCCAGCTTTCGTGCCGGAGGCGCACGTCCTCCCAGGTCAGGTGGTACAGGCTGCCCTCCACCCCGGCGCGGGCGTACTGCTCGGCCAGCTTCAGGGTCTGGGCCTGCGCCGCGCAGCGCGGGCAGCGCCGGGCACCCTCGGGGGAGTCCACCCAGCCGTCAAAGCACTCCGGGTCACCGCACTCCGAAGCGGGAGCGGGAACGGCGACTTCGGAGCGTGGGACCATCGCCAGAAACTTCTCAGCGGGCGAGGTGGGGGCCGTCACTGCGTCCAGGGCGTCGGCGGTCTGCTCCGTGAGGTCGGGCAGCGGCAAGGGGCCAGGGTTCAGGGCGAGGTCATTGGCGCGGGCCTGCTTCAGCTGGGCCTGGGCGAAGGGGAGAATCTCGGCAAAATCCGGCTCAAACGTGGTCATGCCAGCCAGTCCTTTTCGGCAGCGTCGGTGCCGTTCGCGTGGTTGTTTTTTGTGATCTCGGTGTCCAGCAGGGCGCACAGGTCGCCCCGGTAGCGGTTGCCGCGCTTGTCGAACGCCTGCTGACGCAGTTCGTGGATGCGTTCAGTGCTCAGCGACTGCCAGCCGCGTTCGCCCTGGCGTGCAACGCGCTCGGCGATGAGCTTGTCGGCGCTCCAGGGCGAGAGGGCCTGGCGCAGCGCGTCCAGCGGCGCGGCGGCGGGCGGAACATCTTCAGTGCTCGGGGCGTCGGTTTCACCAGCGTTCGAGGGGCCTTGGGGAACCTGGACAGGAGCCTGAGTCGAGGGGGCCGTTTCGGGAGCGGGAATCTTCCCTTCAAACACCTCAGTCTCGACATAGACGACGTCTTGTCTTTCTTGTCTTTCCTGTCTTTCATTGTCTTTAGACGCCGAAATCTGCCCTTCAGGACGGTCAAAAACAGGTGTCGTCGGTCTACTACGTTGACCATCTGGGTCTACTTCGTTGACCGTTTGGGTCAACCTAGTAGACCGTTTGGGTCCACTTCGTTGACCTTTGGGTTTTGCGATGGGTCCACTAAGTTGACCGTCAGAGTCCACCAAGTTGACCGTTTTGGGTCTACTAAGTTGACCTTCCTGGGGCACGATGACGTCTTTGACCGAGAGGCCGTAGTACACCTCTTTGCCCACTTTGACCGTCCGAATGGTGCCGCGCTGACGACCAGCCTCAACGCCATTGAGAACGCCCTGCTTCGACATTCCCGTTTCATTCATCAGGTTCTGCAGCGAGAGGGCCGCAGCGTGGCCGCCGAGGTTCCAGCCGAAGGTTTCCCGGACAATAACCAGCGTGACGCGCAGCTCCGCTTCCTTCATCAGCTTCTGAAGGGCGAAAAGCTCATTGGGGGTCTGGGTGTAATTGGGAGGGCTGAAGCTCACAATAACCCCCTCTCCACGGCGTCCTCAATCTCGGCGCGCCAGTAGTAAGTCACGCCTTGGAAAACGACTGGCTCAAGTACCCCGTCGTCGGTCAATTTCCGCAACAGAAAGCGGGAAACCTTCTTGCGTTTCAGCGAGTAGGCCGAGATAAGCAGAAGTGTGGTGGGCAGAGCCAAGTTGTATCCAGGCCGAAAACGCAGAATGTAGAGGGCCTCAAGCGTGTTCAGATCATCTGTCGGTGTGGCAGGAAGGACGGCATAGCTGTCAAAGTCTTTGTCCGCCAAGTGCATACGCACTCTGTTGTGACAATTGATGGATTGCCCGACGTACACGATCTGCCGCTGAGCAAGCAGGAAATAAATTCCACGCACAACGGGGTAGTCGAACGGAATGGTATTGCGGAGGATCTCTTGGTGGCTGACGAGTCGTGTCACGCGGCCACCGTCCTCGGCACCCAGCGCCCGCCCACCGCCATGCAGCGGCACTGGGGAGAGAGCAGCGGCACCGGCACCCCGGCGTGCCCCATGACGGCCCAGGTCTTCTTGATCTCGCTCCAGAGACCGTCATGTGCCTCCCAGCCGAGCGTGCAGGCGATCAGGCCGTACTCGTCCCCCTGCCCGTGTCGGCACAGCCCGCAGACTTCACCACGCAGCTCACTTCCCTCCCGCGCTTCCCGCACAGCAACAGGGGCCGCAGCGGGCGCAAGGACAGGAACAAGTGGCGTCGAGATCTGCGGCCCTTCGGTGAGCAGGAATGCCTCGTCGGATTCCTGGCACTTCCAGAGGCGGTACTTCGGATTCTGGAAGCCAGCGTCACGCGCGATGACTTCGCACTCCTTGCGGCTGGGCAGGCGTTCACCGTCGCGCCAGAGAATGACCTGGCGCTTCTCGCCGCGCAGCGCCACCTTGACGTGCAGGCCGCTCATCAGCTTCCGGTGGACGGCGGCTTTGCGCTCGACACTGGCCGTGAACATCTCTTCCAGCAGCCGGGGCAACATCGGGTCGGACTGGCGTTTAGTCCGCGGCATCAGCAGCCACCTCCTCGGCGACGCTGACCAGCGGCAACACGTTCACGCGGGCGAACGGCCCGAACAGCGCCAGGGCCGCCGCGTTGTACGCGATGGCCGCGAGGACCGGATGCGGGAACAGCCCCAGGTAGAGCTGCGCCCCGTCTTTGGTGATGGTCGCCCGCCACTGGCCTTTCCAGCGGGTGACGCCCTTGTAGCCGCTGCGGTTGTTCTTGTGCCGGGCGCGGTTGAAGGAGTTTTCCTGCTGGGTGCAGGCCCGCAGGTTGCTCCGGCGGTTGTCGAGCTTGTCGCCGCTGACGTGATCGCGGTAACGCTGACCGCGCTCGTCGGTCAGAAGCTGGTGCATGTCGCGCACCCGGCCCGCCGTGCCCGCTTCCGGAATCCGGGTGCGGGGGTAGCCGTTCTTGCTCAGGTGCCAGCGGTACTGGGAAAGGAAGGCCACGTCGGCGTCGTCGCACAGGGCGACCTTCCCTTCCCCCCGCTTGCCGTGCAGGGGAAGCTCAGCCATCAGGCCACCGCCCTCGCGCCGCCGCTCCACTGCGTAAACAGCGCCGCCGAATCCGGGGCGGTGAGCCGCGCCAGGACGCGCTGCGCCTCGGCCTCGGTCAGCTGCTGGGTGGAGGTGAGGACTTCTTCCCGCTCGGCCAGCCACGTCACGAAGCCCAGTCGACTGGCGCGGTCAAGGTTCCAGCGGCGGGTGACGTGCTGCGCGAGGCGCTGCTTGGTCGCCTTGCTCACGCCGCCGCTGGCCGGATCAGTAAGGGCAGGCGACACTGAGTCGCCCTCCGATTCGGCTTCCCGGCCCGACGCCTCCAGGCGCGGCGGGTGGATGGCGCCCAGCGCGGCCTTGAGGTGCTTGTAGACCTCGCGCTGAGCGTCCACGTCTTCGGGCAGTTCGTGGCGCAGTTGCTCGATGGCCTGACACAGGTGGGCGCCGCCCGCGCTGCGCTCGTGGTCGGGCCGCGCCCAGTCGGGCAGGGCCGGGACCTGTCGGGGCTGGCGCTTGTGCTCGTCCCACTCCACCCACTGCTTCGGCAGGTCGTAGAGGTAGCGCCCGATGCCGAAGTGGACCGCGCAGCGCTTCAGGGCGTCACTGCACGCCGCCTTGTACGAGTTCCCGGCGTCGCTGCTGGGGTCCCCCTCGCCGAAGTCGGTGCGCGAGACGCCGAGGACCGTCAGCGTGCCGCGCACGGTGGGCACCTTGGCGCCGGGCACTTCGGCGGCGTCAAAGCTCCAGTTGTCGGGGCAGATGGCGTCGAGCTTGTCCATGACGGCGCGGGCGTCGACGAAGGGCATCATCAGCGCGCGGGTCTTTTCTTTGTTCATCGCGCCGGGCTTCCACGTCACGACGTGGGCGGGAAACGGCGATTCCAGACGCTTCTTGATGTCACTCAGCTTCACGGCGATCCTCCACCTGACGGGGCACCTGCCACAGCGCGTACACGAGGGCCGCTCCGAGCAGGAACACGACGACGACCAGGGCGGCGCTCACCGGCGACCCCCGAGGGCTTCTTCCAACTGCCAGTCGGCCAGCCCGGTCTGGGTCGCCTCGAAGCGGCTCAGTTTTTCGATCAGGCCGCCGGGGGCGTTCTCCCAGGCATCCCAGCGGGCGTTGCCTTCGCGGAAGACGCGAACGTGCTCACTGAACAGCAGGCTCCCCAGCTCGCGGGCGCGGTCATGCTCCGCCGCGAGGTGGGCCTTCTCGCTGACGCCTTCAGGCCGGGGCTGCGGGGCGATGAGGTGGTCGATCAGGGCACCGAGGGGCAGCGGCTCGCCGGGCTGCCGGGCCAGCTCGAGCAGGTGCGCCGCCTGACGGATCAGCTCGTCACGGGTCATGCGGCCACCGCCTTCAGGACGCCGCGCCACTGCGGCAGCTCGTCGGCCAGCCTGACGCGGCTGTGCCGGGAGACGCCCCGGTAAAACCAGTTGCCGACCTTCGGGGTGTGCGGGAAGTTGATCGGTGCCAACCAGAGGTGGACACCGTGCCGCTCCTGAATCTCGGCGAGGGTCTGGTCCAGCTCGCCTTCCTCACAGATGAACATGCGGCTGACCTTCTGGTTGCCCGCCGGGGTGCGGGTGATCCAGCCGGGCGTGACAAAAATCCGCAGCCAGCCGGGGCAGGCGCAGTCGGGCGCGGCCCAGGCGCGGTGGCGGAACATGCGGCGCTTGCCGAGCTTGCTGGTGAGGGCCAGCGGGTAGGCGTCCTTCTCGAACGCATTGACCACCGTTTCCAGCACCGTCTTAAGCGGCGGGGGGGTGGTCACGAGGGTGGGTCTTGCGGTACAGTTCATTCGATCTCCTCTCCCCCGCTGAGCCGTTGCACCGGCTGTGAAGCGGGGGATGTGTTTTTTTTCAGGCCGCCGTGTCCGGTTCGGCCTGCTCTTGACGCGCCTGAAGCGCGGGCGGAGTGGGATTGGGAGTTTCCGGCTCGTCTCCGGTCACCCCTGCAATCAAGTCCCAGAGACGACGACGGCGCTGGGGATCGGGCATGTACGTGACCAACACGGTTGCGGGGGCAAGCGGGGGGTTCATGCGGTGGAATCCTCCTGGGCGGGAGTACGGCGCTTATCGAAATAGTGATAAGCCTCAGCAAAAAAAGACTCCCCGAAGGCACGGGCCAAAGCACGAACCGTGCTGATTCGAGGATCCTTGACCTGCCCTTGCTCTATGGCAGAGATGGCACGGGTACTGAGTGCGGCTTTTTCGGCCAACTCTTCCTGTGACCACCCCTGGGCACTGCGTTCTTGGGCCACAAATTGCCCAAACGTCATATCGGTCATGCCTTACTCTACCATAATAATGGCAGAAGGCAAGAACTCTGACCATTATTTCGTTTGGATATCGGGAACGGATTAACTACCATGCGCGTAGTACCACCATCATGGTTATGGCTATCCCGATGACTAGACCTCCCACCCCTCTAAGGAAGAGAAAGCCGGAATGGGCGCTTGCAATCGAACTGCGCCGCACCCAGCTTCAGCTCTCGCAGGAGGTCGTCGCTGAGCGGGCTGAGATGTCGCAGTCCTATTACTCGGACATCGAGCGCGGCTCTAAAGAGCTGATGGGGCTGACTCTTGGCAAGCTGCTTGGACTCGCCCGCGCCCTCGACTGGACCCTGCTCGACATGCAGCGGGCCACCGGCGTGGACTTTGGCCTGGCTGAACTGGAGCTGGTGGGAGAAGGCAGCGCCGATGTCTACCCGCTCGACGCGGCCCTGGACCCCTCGCGCCCCGGCGCCCCAGTGGACCATGACGCGGTGGCCCCAGGCATCGTGCGCCCGCTGCTGCTGCGGGCCGACACCGAGGAAATGCAGGGCACCACGCGGGCCAGCATTCGCCCCGGCAGCATCCTGCACGTTGACCTCAACGACACCGAACTGGACGAGGGGCGCGTGTACGTCATCACCGACGAGGACGGCCCCCATGTTCGTCTCTACACCGTGACCCGGCTGGGCGCTGTGTTCCGCGCCGAGAACCGCATTTTCGAGGACATACCCGCCGACGAAGCCCGCGTGGTGGGCCGAGTGGTATCCGTCGCCAGCGACTACGACCCCAACCTGAACTGAGAGACGACCATGTTCCAGACCTACTTCCTGAGAAAACGTCCCCTCCCCCGCACCGCGCCCATCTGCGGGTATGTCAGCGCGGGGCGACCTCTGGAGGCCGAACCGTTCCTGGCGCGTCGGCGCATGCCGATTCCGGTGCAGTTGCGGCGGTTCGGCATGGCGGTGTTCCGGGTGACGGGCGACAGCATGACCCGGGAGGACGGCAGCGGTCTGGTGGACGGCGGCTGGGTACTGGTGGACACGCGGGACCCCCTGACCCACGACGGGCACCTGGGAGCGTTCCAGTTGGACGACGGCACGATGGTCACCAAGCGCTACGGGTTGCACAAGGGGCGGCCCTCGATGCACAGCGACAACCCGGCGTATGAGCCGCTGCCGCTCTCAGCAGGCATTCGGCGCCTGGGGCGGGTCTATGCCTACAGCACCGATGGTCGGACGTGGGAGAAGGTCGGCTGGAAAGGGTGGAACTGAGGGAGGTGCCCTAGGCGGGATTCAAAAAGGCATATTTTTTTGCCCTGTTTTTTGACGGATTTTCAGTACTGGACGCAGGTTCTCGCGGTATGGGAGGGATAAGAATGAAGAGGCTGCTGATACCAATCTTTGCCGTGGCCATATCTGGTCTTGCTGGGGCAACAACTATCTTGGGAAGCAAAATGCAAATCCAGAAATTCGGTTTTTGTAAAACCTACGGCTGTACTCTGAAAAAAACCACTAGGGAATATAGTGAGTATCACAACGCTTACGTCACCAACTTTGACCTAAGTCTAAAAAAGTCCGGGGCGATCATCAGCTTGACTCGTTCTCCAGACGGCCAAGCCAACATGACAAGTATCCGTGTTGCTGCGTATCCGCTCCCCCCAGAGTATGCCAAGGTGGTTCAGTCCTTCATCAAGGAATCTATGGGAGCGACCTACTCCCTAAGCCAGATGAACGCATGCCTCAAGGAAGCAGAGCGCGATCTCAATGAGGAAGGCGGTCTCGGATCTTTCAACTACTTGGGCGCCAAATGCTCGCTAAAGCAAGTTGGCGGATCTTACGAAGCGGTCTTCTGGACTTTTCAACCGACCTGACCTTTGATTGGAGTCCCCAACTCTGATGACCAAGGAGTTTCCGATGCACAAGCTGCTGCCCCTGCTTGCCCTCGCCACCCTCAGCTCGGCTCAGGCCGCCACGTCCCTTCAGGAGTACATGCAGGGCAGCGGCGGCAAGCTCCGGGTCGAAGACGGCATCGTCGTGGTAAACAAACGCACCCGTGATCTGACCTACCTGCCGCTCGGCGTGGCCGCGATGGGTCAGACCTCGCAGGGGCGACTGAACCGCGTGGGCGTCTTCGCGTTCAAGGACCGCCTGAGCGCCGCTGAGGTGGACCTGCTCGCCACCAACGTCACCCGCATCGCCAGCAAGTGCTTCAACATCAGCCAGGAGCGCGGGGACGCGGTGGCCGCCTGGCTCACCCGCGAGAACCGCACGCTGCTGCGGAGCACCACCAAGAGCTTCGGGCCGCTGGACGCCACTTTTGTTCGCAATGTGACCAAGGACGGCAGCTTCTTCACCGCCGTTCACCTGCAACGCAGCGGGCAGCCCGGCGCGGCCCCCTGGCTCAACTACTGCGTGAAGTGAGGCTGACTATGAAAAAGACCCTGCTGCTCGCCTGTCTGTCCCTCTTCGCCTCTGCCGGTGCGGGCAGCATTCCCGGCACCAAGGTGTCGTACAAAATCGCCCAGGATGCCATGACCGGCGGCAGCGCCAGTATGGTCTTCGTAGACGCCACCGAGGACACCAGCGGCAAGACCTACATGGCGCTGGTCTGTGACCTGGGGAACGCCACCTTCCGCTTCTACAGCAAGACCAGCCTCGGCAGCCGCGCCGGTGAACAGGTGCTGTTCTTCTACCGTGCCGACGACAACAGGCTGCGAACGGCAGAAGGCACTCTGCGCGAGGACACCAAGACCGGCAAACTGAGCGTGCTCGACTTCAAGTACGACAGCCCGGCGCTGTTCCAGACCTTCGCCACGGCCCGAATGAAGGTGGTGGCCCGAGTCAACCGCAACAGCATGTCCTCTATGACGCTCACCTTCCCGGTCAAGGGCTTCATGCAGGGCTTCCGGACGATTGGGAACTGCGAGTGAGGCGCCTCTTCCTCGCCCTCCTCCTGCTCTCCCCCCCGGCCTGCGCCGCCTGCCCTCCGGCAAGGTAACTCCTCAGTGACTCCCTCCATTGCTGCCATTGGATGCATCCGCGTCAGCACCGACCAGCAGGCGGACCAATACGGCCCGGATCGCCAACGCCAGGAGATTGAACGCGAGGCTGAGCGGGCAGGGTTGGACATCATCGACTGGCTGGAGGAATCGGTCAGCGGCGCCAACCATGCCCGCGCTGCCGAGAACGCCTACTACGCCCTGCTGCGCGAGCGGCCTGGCCTGAATTTCATCTTCAGCCACCCAAACCGCGTGGGCCGACACGTCGAGGTCATCGTCGGCATTGCCCGGACCATCCACCAGCGCGGCGGCACCGTCCACGTTGCGGGGCTTGGCAACCTGCGAGATGCCCGGAACTGGAAATACTTCCTGCGCGACGCTGCTGACGCCGAGAGCGATTACCAGAACATCGTCCACCAGCTGGTGAGCGGCAAACGGGCGAAGGCGGCCATTCACGGACTCTGGCCGCACGGCGACGTGCCCTGGGGCTACGTCCTGCAACGTGACCAGCGGGGCCGCTCCACGCTGCCTGCGCCGGACCCCGCCGTAGCACCCATCATCCGCCGCGTATTCGACCTTGCGGAGACGATGGGCCAAGCCAGGATGCAGCAGGTGCTGAATGCCGAGGGCCTGCCCACCGCGAAGGGCGGCAGGTGGGCGACCACCAGCTTGAACAACATCCTCAGCAACAGTCGCTACACCGGCGAGGCCGTGTTTCAGGGCATCACCGTGCGCTACGAGGCCATCATCACCAAGGAGCAGTTCGAGCGCGTACAGGTCAAGCGTGCCCTGCGCAAGCGCGAGCCAGGGCCGCGCGACACCTCGCTGCTGTGGGCCGGGCACGTGCGTTGCCCAGACTGTGGCGGGTCTATCGGGCGGGACGGGCACAAGACCAAGTACGGCCAGTACATCTACTATCGCTGCTGGCGCTCCCGGCGGGGTGAGGCAGCGCGGCAGGGCCTCGAGCAACCGTGCGCGAACAGTCGCAACTGGCCGACCGGCGAAGCCGACGACCTCTGGTGGCTCTACCTGGTGGAGCACCTGACCGACCCAGCGTTGCTGGCCGAGATCGTCGCGCCACCGATTGAACCTGCGGTCTCTCCCCCACCAGCCCGCGTCTCCGAGCTGGAAGACGCCATTGCCCGGGCCTGGGAACCCTTCGCTGCCGGGAAGATTCCGCAGTCGGTGGCCGAGCGGCTCGCCGCGCCTTATGTGGCCGAGTTGGAGCAGTTGCGGGCGGAGTACGGTCCCCGGCCTGCCCGACCTGCGCCCAACTACGCGGTGCAGGCGGCACAGTTCGCGTCGGCGTTGCGCGGTGGGGGGCTGACGTTCGCGCAGCGACGGGAGTTGCTGGCGGCACTAGACGTGCGGCTGTACGTCGGGCCACACGGCCCCGAGCGCCTGAGCCTGAACATCCCTTAAACTGCTGAGGTTGCCGTGCCAGAGCGCACGCAGAAATAAGGAGGAATCTTTGTGGGTTCTGGATTAGCTGTAGGAATCGTCGGTCTTCCCAACGTCGGGAAAAGCACCCTGTTCAACGCCATCACCCGCGCCGGGGCGCTGGCCGCCAACTATCCTTTCGCCACCATCGAGCCGAACGTGGGGCGCGTGACCGTGCCCGACGAGCGCCTCAGCGCCCTGAGCCGGGTCTTTACCAAGGGCGAGCGCGTGCCGCCCATCGTTCCCACCTTCGTCGAGTTCGTGGACATCGCCGGACTGGTCAAGGGGGCCTCGCAGGGCGAAGGGCTGGGCAACCAGTTTCTCGCCAACATCCGCGAGGTGGACGCCATCGCCCACGTCGTGCGCTGCTTCGAGGACGGCAACGTGGTGCACGTCGCGGGCCGAGTCGATCCCCTCGACGACATCGAGACCATCAACACCGAACTGATTCTGGCCGACCTCGCCGGGCTGGAAAAGCGGGCGCAGAACCTCCAGAAAAAGGCCAAGGGCGGCGACAAGGACGCCAGGGAGCAGCTCGAACTCGCCGAAGCCATTCTGAAAGTCCTGGACGAAGGCAAGCCCGCCCGCGCCGGACAGTATGAGGGCAAGATTCCCAAGGACTTCGGCCTGATTACCACCAAGCCCGTCATCTACGTCGCCAACGTGGGCGAGGACGACCTGACCGGCGACAACGAGTACGTGCAAAAGGTCCGCGAGTACGCCGCCGCCGAGGGAGCGCAGGTCGTCAAGATCAGTGCCCAGATCGAGGGCGAACTCGCCGAGATGCCCGAGGACGAAGCCGCCGCCTTCCTGCACGACCTGGGTGTGGAGGAAAGCGGCCTCGACCAGCTCGTCAAGGTCGGGTACGAGACGCTGGGGCTGATCACCTTCATCACCTCCGGCGAGAAGGAGGTTCGCGCCTGGACGATTCGCAAGGGCGAAAAGGCCCCCGAAGCGGCAGGCGAAATCCACTCGGACCTCGAACGCGGCTTTATCCGCGCCGAAGTCATCGAGTGGCAGAAGATGGTCGAGGCGGGCGGCTGGGCACCGGCCAAGGCCAAGGGCTGGGTACGCACCGAAGGCAAGGACTACGTGATGCAGGACGGCGACATCATGAACGTGTTGCACAACATGTAGATGCAGCCGGGAGAAAGGGGCGCCCCGATCACGCCGGGAGCGCCCCTTCCCCTTTGTGCTGCCCAATAGAAACTGGCCTACTTCAAATGCAGGAAGGCCAGAATCGCCTGGGCAATCCCACGCGCCACCTTCTCCTGGTAGGCCTTGGTGGCGAGCAGCGGCCCTTCCCTGTCGCTGTTTCCGAAGCCGATTTCGGTCAGGATGGCCGCCGTGTTGGGGTTGCGAATCACGTAGAAGGTGTTGGTGTGTACGCCCCGGTTCGGTGCCCCGGTCTGCTGCACCAAGCTGGCCTGAATCTTGCTCGCCAGGTCTCTGGAAAAACTGACTTTGGCCTGCGAGAGAATGTCGCCCAGCAGATTCTGAGCGGTGTCCGCCGCCTTGCGCGTCAGCTCCTGGCCGATGCTGCCCGCCCCGTTTTCCTGGATGGCGAGGGCGCGTTTGTCGCTGCTGAGGGGCTGACCGAAGTAGTAGGTTTCCACGCCCCGTGACCCCGGGCTGCCCGCGTTGACGTGAATACTGATGTACGCGCTGACTGTGCCCGCCCGCGCCAGGTTGGACCGGGCGTCGAGGTCGGTGCGTTTGCTGGCGCTGAGGTGGGTGTCGGTGGTGCGGGTCATGACCACGTCCACCCCTTTGGCCCGCAGCAACTCGCGCACCCGCAGCCCCACGCTCAGCGTCACGTCCTTTTCGCGCAGGTACTTGCTGACCATGCCGGGGTCCATGCCGCCGTGCCCCGGGTCGATCACCACGCGGGGGCGGGGCGCCGGTTTGGGTTTGGGGGCCGGTTTGGCGGCGGGCTTGGGGGCCGGTTTGGGCGGAGCGACCCGGACCACGTCGATGACCAGCCGCTGCGGCAGGCTGCCCTGGCGGGGCACGACCTGAATCTTGGGATTGCCGTAGCCGGGCGCGAACGTCACGTTGACGGCGCTGCCCGCCACCGAGTACGCCACCACGCCGGGGGCCTTGAGGGTGCCGCGTTCGGCCCGCAGCAGGGTGTTCAGGCGCAGGGTGAGGTAAGGCAGAGTGACTTTCCTGCTCTGGACCCGGACGACGGGCGTACCCGGCAGGTCGAACACCAGCCGGGTGTAGCCAGGGTGGGTGCCCACCCGGGGCGCCGCCAGAGCGAGCGAGAACCACAGGGCAACTGCGACCGACAGAAAAAGACGCCAATTCACGACGGGGCCGAGTCTAGAACATTTGACAAAAAGACGTTATACGGATTCCGCTTAATTCCTGCACAGTCGGGAAAGCGCCGCCTGTGCATCCATATCGCGGAATCCGTATTTTTTCCTACTCGCATCCGCTCGGATTGAATCTGAAACTACCAGATTCAATCGGAATCCGTATTACGTCTTTTTGGCGAGCGGACTGGGACAGCTCGAAGAGAGCGAGTGCAAAACACGGAGCAGGGCGGACTTGCAAAGCTGCGAAGCAGAGAATGGAGTGATGCGGGGTGCCGTTCCGCGCATCACGTCATTCGGAGAACTGCTCTAGACCTTCGCCCAGGGGTTCGGATAGGAAGGTTCTGGGAATGGGAAGGTTCTGGGCAAGAGTTCCAGGCCGGGCACCCGGGCGCAAGCTGAAGCGCACCTGACCGACGGCCTCACGCCCCTCAGCCGGGCGGCCCCTAGGGTGGGAGGATGAATCTCGTCTCTGCCCGTTTTTCCCGTCTGTTCGCCGTGGCTGCCCTGGCACTGGGCACGCTGCCTGCGGGCGCCGTAACGTTTGGCGGTCTGAACGTGACCCCGCGAGGCGCCCAGAACCTCAATCTGGAAACCGGCGCCACCGAGATGCCCCAGGGCGGCACGGTGACCGACCCCAAGGGCGGCCTGACCATGACCGCTGCCCGCTTGCAGCTGCGGCCCGGCGAGCAACTTCAGGCGCAGGGGGCCACCGTCAAGACCAAGTTCGGCGGCACCCTGAGCGCCAGCCAGATCAACTACGACCTGAAAAGCGGCGTCGTCACCGCTTCGGGCAACGTCAACTACTCCGACGCCCGCATGAAAAATGTCCAGGCCGCGCAGGTCACCGTGCATGTCCGCAGCGGCTTCGTGGTCGCGCGGGGGGGCGTGCGGGCCAGCAGCCCTGCGCTCAGCGGCGCCACGCTGGTCTTCGACCCCAGCACCATGCAGGCGGTGGTCAGCGGGCCGTATAACCTCAGCACCCGCCTGGGCCAGACGCGCGGGCAGGCCGGTGACCGACTGCTGCTCACCTTCGCCGGAAATGTCCTGACCAGCGTCACCGGCAAACCCACAGCGAACGACCTCTCGCGCTTCAGCCCCTACCTGAAGTAGTCCCTTATACGGATTCACCTCGGGTGCGGCGGAATCTAAGCTGCTGAACGCACGTAGCGCTCTAGGTGCAGCATCAGGTTGTGGGCCGCAACCGCACGGCACGTGCGGGCTACGACGGCCTGGAAGGAATTCAGCTGCACCTCACCCAGAGAGCAGCATCTCGCTAACCTGGAAAAGACCGATTCTATGCGCTTTCTTAGTTTCCCCAGCACCGGTGGCCATGCCACCGGTGTCTTCGCGTTCTCCCGTGACTTGGCGTACACGCCACTCCCGACGTAGCCTTTGTCCCCAAGCGTGCGGCTGCGTTCGTATTCAGAGAGCAGCTCACGGGCCACGCCCTGCTCGGATTCGTTGGCAGCGACAATGGCAAACTTCGTGAAGTAGCCCTGCGTGTCGACGACGCCGTGAAGCTTGTAGCCCATCACCCAGCCCATACTCCCTGGGCCTATTTTTGCTTCTGACTGCTGTCTGGGCCGCTTCATTCGGGCACCCTGAGCAATGGGGAGGGGTTTACTGTCGATAATGAGGATGTCTGCATCTTTCGGGCTGAGGGACAGCCCGAAAGATGCGATGAGATGCCTGGCTGCGAGTAAATGGCGGTGGTAGCGACTGCGTTCGGGGAGGTGTGGGAAGAGGTCGGCGTAAAGCTGACGAACGAGGGCGAACCAGGTCTCGCTGTTCTTCTGACCAAGAAGGTCGCCCACGAGGGCGATAGTGATCAGTTCAGAAGGAGTGGCCTGACGGTTGCGGGCCATGGGAAGCTGGTAGCTTCCCATGGCGCTGAGCAGTTGGAGATGGTCGTCGACAAGGACGTAGGCCAGTGTGAAGAGGTCGGGCAGGCTAAAATATTCCAGAAGCTGGCTGGTTCGCATAACCCCAGCTTCGCTTTTTTCGCCCCTTCTTGCGCCGCACCCGAGGTGATTCCGCTTAATTCCTGCACAGTCGGGCCTATACAGTTGGGAAGGCGCCGCCTGTGCATCCATATCGCAGAATCCGTATTTTTTCCTCCTCGCATCCGCTCTGCTGCGCAGCTTTGCAAGTCGGATTGAATCTGAAACGACCAGATTCAATCGGAATCCGTATTACCTGAGCTGGGGGCCGTTACACTTCACCCCATGCTCGACCTGTTGCGGCGCCTGCTCCCGCGCCCTTGCCCCGGTTGCGGCGAACAGCTGGGCCGCGCCGCCGGGCTGTGCACCCGCTGCCGCGCCGGGCTGCGGCCCCGGACCGAGCAGCACTCGCCGCTGTCACCCACCCCCGTCCCGCATCTGGTCACGCTGGGACGCTATCAGGGCGTGCTCCGCCGGGCGGTCCGGGCGCTGAAATACGGCGGGGCGCGGGACGTGGCCGGGGCGCTGGGCAGCGCTCTGGCGGGAGGTGTTCCGGCAGACTGGCAGGTGGCGGCAGTCGTGCCGGTGCCGCTGCATTCCTCGCGTCAGCGGCAGCGCGGCTACAACCAGGCCGAACTGCTCGCGCAGGCCGTCGCCGCCGAGCTGGGGGTGCCCTGCCTGCCCGTGCTGCTGCGCACCCGCGCCACCGCCCAGCAGGCCAAGTTGCACGCCAGCGAACGCGGCGCGAACCTGGCCGGGGCTTTCAGGGTGCGCGGCCCGCTGCCAACGGGGACGCTTTTGCTGGTAGACGACGTGCTGACCACCGGACACACATTGCAGGCCTGCCGCGACGCCCTCAGCGCCGCCGGAGCGGGCGACCTGAAATACGCCGTCGTCGCACGCTAGCCGCTCGCGCCCGGCTCATACGGATTCCGCTTAATTCCTGCACAGTCGGGAAAGCGCCGCCTGTGCATCCATATCGCAGAATCCGTATTTTTTCCTACTCGCATCCGCTCGGATTGAATCTGAAACTACCAGATTCAATCGGAATCCTTATCAGGGCAGCTTTTCTCCGGCTTCCACAGGAACAGGAAGGGTGTTCCCCGCAGGAGGCAGCGGGCAGGTCCAGCCGTCGCCGTAGGCGCAGTAGGGGTGGTAGGCGAGGTTGAAGTCGAGGTCCACCCAGGTTTCGCCGTCCTCACGGCGCAGCGGGGCGTCGATGTAGCGGCCCGCACCGTAGGTCGTCTGTCCACTGGTGCGGTCACGAAAAGGCACGAAGGCCCGGGCAGGGTGCTCCTCTCCCAGCGGAGCGAACACGGTCAGGCGGTGTTCCCCGCCGGGCAGCGGCACGGCGACCTCGCCCAGCCGGGCCATGAAACGCGGCGTGCCGGTGTTGGTGTCCAGCACGAACTCGGCAGCGGCGGCGTCCCCCTGGACCTCCTCCAGCGGCAGCACGAAGCGCCAGGCGGGGTCGGGCGGGTGGTAACTCAGCCCCCGGAAGTCGGGCAGGGCCTCGGGGGCGATGGGGCCGCGTCCGGCAGCGAAATGCTCGTCCTTGCGGCGGCGAAAGTCGCTCACGGCAGCGGCATAGTCGCTTATGGGGTCGCTCATCGGGTTACTCACCGGGTCGCTCACCACTCCACCTTCAGGCGGTGCCCGGCGTACTCGACCACGTCGCCCCGGCGCAGTTTCTTGCGGCGGCGGGTCTCGATTTCGCCGTTGACGCGCACCTCGCCGCCCTGCACGCGAAATTTGGCCTCGCCACCGGTTTCCACGACGCCCCGGAGTTTGAGAAAATCCTGAAGGTCGATGGTGTTCTGGGCTTCGGCGGCTCCCTGGGGAGCGCGGGAAAGGGGTCCGGTCATGGCGGCATCATGGCAGATGGACCGCTGCGGGTGACGCATAAGGCCCAAGACGGGGTGCCTCATCACCTTTTGCCCCTACAATGCCCGCCATGAGCGATCCCCTGAGCGGCTGGCTCCCGGCCCCCGCAGGCTTCAAACACGTGGTGAGCATCAGTCTGGGCAATTCGGGGCGCAACGCCCGCGAGGAAATCAACGTGCTGGGCCAGCCCTTCATCCTCGAACGCATCGGCACCGACGGCGACAGCGCGCAGGCGGCGCGGCTGTTCCGGGAACTCGACGGCCGGGTGGACGCCTTCGGCCTGGGCGGGGCCGACCTGTACGTGATTGCGGGCGGGCGGCGTTACACCTTCGGAAACGTGCGCAAGCTGGTGGCGAACGCCAAAATCACGCCGGTCCTCGACGGCTCGGGGCTGAAAAACACCCTGGAACGCGACGCGGTGGCGCAACTCGACCCGCTGCTCGGCTGGCGCACCCAGCGCGTGCTGATGGTCAGCGCGGTGGACCGCTTCGGCATGGCCGAGGCCCTGGCCGAACACGGCGCCGACGTGGTGTACGGCGACCTGATTTTCGGGCTGAACGTGAACCGGCCCATCCGCACCATCACGGCGCTGCGCCGGGTCGCACACCTCGCGCTGCCCGCGCTGACCCGGCTGCCGCAGGACTGGTTTTATCCGACCGGCGAGAAGCAGGAACGCAGCGTGGAAGGCAAAGGCACCCGCTACTACGCCTGGGCCGACGTGATTGCCGGAGACACCCACTACGTCAAGCGCTACGCCCCCCGCGACCTGCATGGCAAAACGGTGCTCACCCAGACCATCACCGAGGCCGACCGGAGCTGGCTGCAGGAGCGCGGCGTCGCCCGGCTGATCACCACCACGCCGCGCATGGGCAAGCGCAACTTCGCCACCAACGTGCTGGAAGCCTTTTTCGTGGCCCTGAGCGGCAGACGCGAGGCGCTGAGCGAAAGCGAGTATCTGGACTACATTCGGCGCGTGGGGTTCAAACCGGAAATCAACGAGCTGTGAGGAAGGGGGCGCCCGTCCCCCTCCAGCCTCCGTCCCCTCCAGCTCCCGTCCCCCCGTCCCCTACGGCGCCTGACCCAGCACGTCGTCGGCCTCCGTCGCTTCGAGCAGGCTTTCGAGGTGCGCCTCGTCGTTGAAGCCGAGCAGGGTGCCGCTGCTTTCGCCCAGCAGGACGCGGGTGACCGACGTGTTGGTGACGCTCAGGCGCGACCAGGCGTGGCTGGGCACGCCGCCGAGGGCCAGCCCCACCGCCACCCGGACCACGCCGCCGTGGGTAAAGACCAGCACCCGTCCGCCCGGATGCGCCGCCCGCAGGGCATGAAACGCCGCGCCGCAGCGGGCGAAAAGGTCTTCCATGCTCTCGCCGCCGGGGCGCCGGGTGGCCCAGGGGTCGGCCTGCAACGCGGTGAGGTAATCGGCGTAGCGCGCCTTGATTTCGGACACGACCAGCCCGGTCAGTTCGCCCACGTTGATTTCGCGCAGCTCGGGGCACAGCCGCACGGCGGGCGTGCCCTCCAGCCGCTCGGCCACCACCTCGGCGGTCTGCCGGGCGCGGGCGAGGTCGCTGGAATACACCGCGTCGAAGCTCTGCCCGGTCAGGCGCTCGGCGAGGCTGGCGGCCTGAAGCGCCCCCAGAGCCGAGAGCGGCACGTCGGTCTGCCCCTGGTAGCGCCCGTCGGCGTTCCAGGTGCTTTCCCCGTGACGCACCACCCAGAACTCGGCAGCGGTGGCCCGGTCCGGCGGCGTAAAGCCGGTGGGGGCGAGGCGCTTGGAAGGCGGCGTGGAGGAGCGGTGGGTCAAGACCTGCCGCCCCCGATGCCCCCTGTGTTCCCGTTGAAGGTCACGCCCTGCCCGGCGACCATCTCCCCGATGACCCAGGGCCGCTCGCCCGCCGCCTGCAAGGTCTGCATGGCCTGCTCGCGCTGCGCGGCGGGCACGATAAACAGGAAGCCCACGCCCATGTTCAGCGCCCGGAACGCTTCCTGACGCTCCACGCCCGCCTCACGGACAATCAGTTCAAAGAGGGGCGGCACCTGCCAGCTCGCGGTGTCTACCCGCATTCCGATGCCTGCGGGAAACACGCGGGGCGGATTGTCCACCAGCCCGCCCCCGGTGATGTGGGCCATGCCGCGAACGTCCACACCTGCCTGTTCCAGCGCGTCGTAGGCGGGGAGGTAGGAGCGGTGCGGGACGGGCAGCACCTCGGCCAGCGTCTGCCCGTTCAGGTCGGCGCGGGCCTCGTGCCAGTCCAGGGGGTCGAGGGCCATGCGGGCCAGGGAAAAGCCGTTGGTGTGCAGGCCGCTGCTGGGCAGGGCAATCACGGCGTCTCCGGCCTCGATGCGCCCACCGTCGATGAGCCGGGGCCGGTCCACCACCCCGACAATCGTGCCCACGATGTCGAGTTCGCCTTCCACGTACACGCCGGGCATTTCCGCCGTTTCGCCGCCGAGCAGCGCCACGCCGAGCGCCTCGCACGCCTGCGCCGCGCCGGTCACGACCTCGGCCACCGCTTCGGGCCGCAGCTTGCCCATCGCCACGTAGTCGAGGAAAAACAGCGGGCGGGCGCCCTGCACCAGAATGTCGTTCACGCAGTGGTTCACGATGTCGTGCCCCAGGCCGCCGAAGCGCCCGGTCTTCACCGCCACCTTGGTCTTGGTCCCCACGCCGTCGGTGCTGGCGACGAGCACAGGGTCACTCATGTCTCCGAAGGCGGCGCGGAACAGCCCGCCGAAGCCCCCCAGCCCCCCCAGCACGTTGGCGGTGTGGGTGCGGGCCACGGCCCCTTTCATCAGGTCCACGGCGCGGTGTCCGGCGTCGATACTGACTCCGGCCCGTTCGTAGGCGGAAACGGGAGCAGCGCCCAAGTCTTTGTCCATCATCTCGCAGCGAAGTGTACCGGAGAAGTGGCCCCCGGCAGCCCCCGCCGCCCTCTAGACTCCCGCTATGCGTCCCGAACTGCTGTCCCGCGCCCTGTCGCTGCTGCCCGAGCGCAGCGCCACGCCCGAACTCGCCCGCTTCTACGGGCTGCTGCGCGACTACCCGCAGCGCGGCGGCAAGGGCGTCCGTTCGGAGCTGCTGCTCGCCAGCGCCCGCGCCCACGGGCTGCGCGACACTGACCCCGGCTGGGAACGCGCCCTGTGGCTGGCGACGGCGCTGGAACTGTTTCAGAACTGGGTGCTGATTCACGACGACATCGAGGACGACTCGGAGGAACGCCGGGGGCAGCCCGCGCTGCACCGCCTGTGCGGGGTGCCGGTCGCCATCAACGTGGGCGACGCGCTGCACGCCTACATGTGGGCCGCCGTGGGAAGGGCGGACGTGCCCGGCGCCTTCGAGGAGTTCCTGACCATGATTCACCGCACCGCCGAGGGCCAGCACCTCGACCTCGCGTGGGTGGAGGGCCGCGAGTGGAACCTCGCCCCCGCCGATTACCTGCAGATGGTGGAGCTGAAAACCGCGCACTACACGGTCATCGTTCCGCTGCGGCTGGGGGCGCTGGCGGCGGGCGTCATCCCCAGCGAGGCCCTGACCCCGGCGGGCCTGGCGCTGGGCACCGCCTTTCAGATTCGCGACGACGTGCTCAACCTCGCGGGCGACCCGGTGAAGTACGGCAAGGAAATCGGCGGCGACCTGCTGGAAGGCAAGCGGACGCTGATCGTGCTGCACTGGCTGGGGGCGGCCCCGGAGAGCCAGAAGGCCGCCTTTCTGGACCAGATGCGCCGGGACCGCGCCGACAAGGACCCGGCGGCGATTGACCGGATTCACCGCTGGCTGCTGGACAGCGGCAGCGTGCAGCACGCCCAGGACTACGCCCAGGCCCAGGCCACCGAGGGACTGAAGCTGCTGGAGCGGGCGCTGGCCGGGGCGCCGGACCCGCAGGCCGCCGCCGCGCTGCTCACCAGCGTGCGGGAACTGGCGACGCGGGAGAAGTGATACGGATTCCGATTGAATCTGGTAGTTTCAGATTCAATCCGAGCGGATGCGAGTAGGAAAAAATACGGATTCTGCGATATGGATGCACGGGCGGCGCTTTCCCGACTGTGCAGGAATTAAGCGGAATCCGTATGAGGGAGCAGAACTTGACCCCTCACCCCTGCTGCCGCAGCTTTGCAAGTCTCCCGCTGGTCGAGGGTCAAGTCACTGTTGCCCCTGGCGCCCCACTAACCCACGATGTCCAGCGCCCGGTCCGCGAACTGCGCGAAGCAGTCGTGCAACTCCTTCAGGGCGCCCCCCCGCAGCACCGACCACTCGGCGTAGTAGAGCGCCACGTTGATTTCCAGGCCGAAGGCGGGAATGCCGGTGCGGGCAGAGTGCGCGGCACTCAGGGTGTCGGTGGTCCAGGGGTCGCCCACCGCCACGCGGGTGTACTTGCCGGTCAGGGCAGGCGCGAACGCCTCGGCGCAGGCGGCTTGCAGTGCGTCCCAGTGCTGGCGGGGCACGGTGGGCACCTGCTCGCTGCCCAGCATCAGGGTCAGCGCCGGACGGGGAGCACCCTGGTCAGGGCCGAGCGCGGGGCCGAACTCGGCCATGGAGTGCCCCACGATCATCAGTCGCGCCCCCTCAAGTTCACGGCTTACCTGGGCGTCGAAGCTGTCCCAGAGGCGGCGCAGGCGGGTTTCGCGCATCTCGGGGGTCAGAGCGAAACCCGCCGGGTAAAGGGGCTGGCGGGCAAAGTCCATCTGCTTGAGCACGCCGTTGTCGGCGCTGTCGCCCCGCTCGCGGTTGAGGTCCACGGCGAAACGGCTCCACGGCGCCTGCACAAATCGGGCGCCCGGCACCGCGTAGATCAGGTCGGTGTAGGGGTCGCCCTCGAAAAAGACGCGGCGCAAAAAGGCCTCGCGCTTTTCGGTGTCGAAGGCGTCGTCGCCCAGCATGGCGAGCAGCACGTCGGCGGGAAGCTGGCCGGAAGGGTGCGGGGCCAGTACGAGCAGGTCGTCACGGTCAGGCATGGCCCGAGGCTAGAGCATTCCCGGCCCGGGCACGGAACTACCGCACCCGGCGCAACTCCACGGGGTAGGCCACCCCGTTGACCCGCAGCGCCCCCCTGAACACCTCGCCCGCGACCCGCCCGGAGAGCAGCGCGTCGGACTTGAGCGCCAGGCCGCTGACGCCCAGGCCCAGCACACTCGCGCTGAGCCGGGCGCCGTTTCCAGCCGTGATGTGCGCGGTGAGTTCGGCGCCGTCGGGACCGGGGAGCAGGGTGCCGGTGGCCTGAAAGCGGTCCCCGCTGCTGCGGTTTTCCAGCGTGCCGCTGAGCAGGTGGGTGCGGGGGTCGGCGGTGAAGGTCAGGCGGTAGCCCTGCTCGCGCAGCAGCACCCGCCCCGTGCCTTCCCACACCTGCACGGGGTGCGCCTGAACAGGCACCTGAACCGCTGGAGCGCAGCCAGTCAGGGCCAGCAGGAGCAGCCCGGCACCCGCCGCCCTCCCCTGCACCGCCCTCCCCTGCGCCCTCCTCATTCGCCGTCCGTCCACAGCCCCTGACGCCGCAGCGCCGCCACCAGCCCCGGTTCGCGGGCTTCCATGCCGCCGCCCTGCCCGAAGTACATCTTGAGCAGCCGCGCCCAGTCGCCGGGCTTGCCGGGACGGTCTGCGATGGGATTCATGATTTCGGTGCCCCGGCGCAGTTCCTCGGGCGTGCCGTCGCGGTAGGCGTCGGTGTGAACGACGAGTTCACGCGGCAATCGGGGCCGCAGCGGGGCGTTCTCGGCGGGGCGGCCCACGGTGATGGCGGCGAAAGGAAGGACGCCTTCAGGCAGCCCGAGCAGGGTAATCAGGGCGTCCATGTTGTTCACCACGCCGCCGATCCAGCAGCCCTGGTAGCCCAGCATCTCGGCGGCAGTCAGCAGGTTCTGGCCCGACATCACGATGTCCCCGATGCCGAAATGCACCGCGATGGCGGGCCAGTGCCCCGGCTCGTGCCCGGCGGCCTCCAGAATCTTGCCCACCCGGCGGGTGTCGGAGCAGGCCACGAACGCCTCGGACGCGGTCTTGATGTGGGGGTTGCCAGTCAGCTCGGCCACCTGCGCCCGCAGGTCGGGGGTCGTGAGATGAATAAACGAGTAGAGCTGCGCCGTCGCGTCGGTGGGCGCTCGCTGGGCAGCGTGCAGCACGGCGCCTAGCTCATCGGCGGTCATGCGGATGGGCGAGCCGTCGGGCTGGGTCTGGTACAGCCGGACAGTGCGGTGGGCGTCGTAGAAGGCGCGAACCTGGTCGGGCGTTTGGGTGCCGTGCATGGGCGCCAGGATAGGTCGGGAACCGGCGGGAATGTTGGCCCAGGGCGTTTTCGGTGGGTCAGGGGGGGACCAAAGCTGTCACCTCGCCGGGGACCAGATTCAGCCCGCCAGGAAGCGCAGGGCTCCCACGGGCACGTCGTCGCCGGGCACCAGGGTGGGAATCAGGCGGCTGGTGCTGAGCTGCGCGGCGAAGTCCACGTCGGCGCCCAGGCCGAGTTTTTCCAGGGTGGCGCCGTGCCCGCTGCCGCGCAGGGCCTCGCCGGGGTCGCCCCCGCCCCGGCGCATGGTGAGGGCGATGCGGGCGCCGTCGTCCACCTGAAAGTCGCCCAGCGCGAGCAGGTACTCGGCGATGACCCCCGCCGCGTACACGTCGTCCAGGCCCACCCGCCCGTCGGTGCCTGCACACACGATGGCGATTTCTTCACTGGCGACGGCCAGGGCGTGCCGGGCCACCGCGTGCGCGTTGATGAGCGCGGCCAGCACCACGTGCCGGGCCGACTGCGCGGCGCGCCAGGCGGCTCCCGTGCCGTTGGTGGTGGTCATCACCACCTGTCGCCCGGCGACGGCGGCTTCTCCCACCTCCACCGGGCTGTTGCCCAGGTCGAAGCCGGGAATGGTCAGTCCGCCGCGCTCGCCCGCCAGCAGCACCTCCGGGCGCACGGCCCGCACCCCCAGCGCGTCCTCGGCGGTGCGGGTGAGCAGCAGCCCACCGGCCCCCCGCTCCAGCAGCGCGACGGCGGTGGTGGTCGCCCGCAGCACGTCGATGACCAGCGCCACGTCGGGGTAATGGCTGTCGGGAAGCAGGTCTACACGCAGTTTCATGGCAGGGCCTCGCAGCGGGACAGGAACAGAGCGGGAGGGAGACGGGAAAACTTCAGGACAGGGCGTCGCGCAGCCGCTTCAGGCCCGCCGCACCGCCGTCCGGGCCGTACACGGCGCTGCCAGCGACCAGACAGGTGGCTCCGGCCTCGGCCAGCATCCGGGCATTGGCGGGGGTGACGCCACCGTCCACCTGCAACTCGGCGTCCGGGTTCACCTCGTCCAGCCAGCGGCGCAGGGTCCGCACCCGCTCGGCGCTCTCCGGGATGAACTTCTGACCGCCGAAACCGGGGTTCACGCTCATCACCAGCACGAGGTCCACGTCGGCCAGCACGGGGCGCACGGCTTCCAGCGGCGTGCCGGGGTTGAGGGTCACGCCCGCCTTCTTGCCGAGTTCCTTGATCTGCTGCACGGCGCGGTGAACGTGCGCGGTGGCCTCCACATGCACGGTGATGCCGTCTGCCCCGGCCTCTGCAAAGTCGCGCAGGTAACGCTCGGGGCGCTCGACCATCAGGTGAACGTCCATGAACAGGCCCGAGGCCCGCCGCGCCGCCGCCAGAATCGGCATTCCGAAGGAGATGTTGGGCACGAAGTCGCCGTCCATCACGTCCACGTGTGCCCAGTCGGCGCTGGCGATGGCCTGTAACTCCTCGCCCAGCCGCGCGAAATCGCAGGAGAGCAGGCTCGGGGCGAGTTTGACCGGGCGAGAAGCGGCATTGAAGCTCACGCCGCTCAGTCTATAACGCTGGGTACTAGAGCAGTTCTCCGAATTACGTGATGCGCGGAACGGCACCCCGCATCACTCCATTCTCCGCCCTGCTCAGTGTTTTGCACTCGCTCCGCTCGCCAAAAAGACGTTGCGTCTTTTTGTCAAATGCTCTAGCGTCCGTCGCGGCGCAGCGCCCCTTCGAGCAGCAGCCCCAGCGCCAGCCGCATCTCGTCTTTCAGGGGGCGCTCGGTGCCGTAGGCCGACCAGCGCAGCGCGACCATCAGGTAGGTGTCGGCAATCAGGTTGCTGATGCGCTGAAGGCTCAGGTCGGTGCGGACGCGGCCTTCCTGATGCAGCGGGCGCAGGATGAGTTCGATGACCTTGCTCAGCGGCAGCGCCTGATACGCGGTGCGGGCACGCTCGGGGTTGGGATTCATGACCTCGTAGGCCAGCGGAGGAAACAGGTCGCGCTCGCGGGTATTCTCGTCGGCCAGGGCGTCCCAGACCTCGTAGAGCACCGTCATGGGGGCCGCGCCCTGCATCAGCCGCTGCTCGGCGAGGTCGCGCAGACGTTCCATCACCTCGCTGCCGTAGTCGAGCAGCACCGCTTCCTTGTAGGGGTAGTAGTTGAAAAAGGTGCCGCGCGACACGTTGCTCGCGCGGGCGATATCGGTGGCGGTGGTCGCCTGGAAGCCGCCCTGTTTGAACAGATCGATGGCGACGTTGTAGATGCGGGCGCGGCGGCGTTCCTTTTGCCGCTCCCGGAGAGAGGAAGAGTCCATGGTTGGCCCCATCCTACGGCAGCCGAGTACAAAATTGAACCCGGCACAAAGGTGAGCCAGGTTCGATTTATTGAGAACGCGGTCTGTCCGTATCCCCTGCCGAGAAGCCACATTCCCTTTGCCATAAGCTCTGGGCCATGAGTCAGGATACTCAGTCGGCCTGCTGCAAAAACCGCGCCACGGTCCCCTCGACCTGCTCGCGCGCCTCGCGGTGGGGGGTGTGGCCGCACTCCGGCAGAATCAGGGCTTCGGCGTGGCCCGACGCACCCTCCACCATGCCGCGCACCTGGGCCAGCGTGCCGAATTCGTCGTCCTCTCCCTGAATCACCAGCAGCGGGCAGACGATCCCGGGCATGTGGCCCGCCACCGACCAGTCACGGAACCAGGGCGCGGTCCAGGTGTCGGTCCAGGCGTGGTAGAGCGCGTCCACCTTGTCACCGTGGTACTTGACCAGCCGGGCGGCGATGTCGGTGCTGGCGTAGTCGCGCACCGCCTGTTCCACCCCCGCCACCGTCGCCGGTTCGTTGAAGATGTGCGCTCCCTCGACCACCACCGCCGTGACCCGCCCGGGAAGCGCCGCTGCCGCGAGCAGGGCGATGGAACCGCCGTCGCTGTGGCCGAACAGGGCCGCCCGCTTCACCCCGCAGGCATCGAGAACGGCGGGCAGCACCTCGCCCGCCTCGTGCAGCAGGTAGTCGCGTTCGCGCGGGCGGTCGAACGGGCCGGATTGCCCGTGCCCCAGGCGGTCATAAATCAGGGCGTCGCGTCCGGTCCGCTCGGCCAGGGCCGCCGGAAAGTCGCGCCAGGTGGCGACGCAGCCCAGCGAGTCGTGCAGAAAGACCAGCGGAGCGCGGGCCGGGGCCGAAGCGTGCCGCAGCCAGCGCCCGGCGACGCGGCGCCCCTGAAGGTCGAGGGTGAAGTCGGTGGACTGGAGCATGGGCGCAGGTCAGGGCAGCGTGTACTGACGGCTGAACAGCTTCAGGTCGGCGTCGTCCACCCGGCGGTCCTGGTTGAGGTCGCCGGTCAGGGTGCCGGTCTTGCCCAGGTTTTCCATCAGGAGGGCGAGATCGGACAGGTCCACCGCGCCGTCGCCGTTGAGGTCGGCCCCACCGAAGCGGGCAGCGGCAGCGGCGGCGGTCCACGCCTTCAGCCCCAGTTCACGCTGCAACTCGGCCCGCACCGCCTCGGCCAGCGGCAGCGGCCCCTGGGGGTTGAACTCGATGCGGCGCTCGCCCCCCACCGTGACCACGCGGGCAGCCACATCGGGATTGAAGGGCGCGGCACTCACGCCCACGCCGCCCAGGGTGAGCGTGCTTCCGCTGGCAGTGTCGAGGGTTACGGGCAGGTCCTTGGTGGACAGCTCGGCGAGGGCCGCCTGCACCGTGCGGGTCAGCAGTTCGCCCTGGGGCCGCAGCTTGACGCCCACCGCGTCCGCATGTCCGAGCAGCGCGGGCAGCAGGGCCGAGAGCAACAGGGTCTTTTTCATCGCATGTCCTTTCATGAGGCGCTTCACTGCGCTCCCCGGGCCGCACGAATCGCGTCACGCAGCGCCGCCGGGTCGGTGATGGGCTTCTCACGGTCGCCCGCCGTCACCTTGCCGCCCACCACCGGATACCAGCCCTGAGAAAAGCCCACCAGCGGGCTGTCCAGGCGCCGGGCGTAGAGCAGGGCCACGCCCTCCTGCCCAGCGGCGAAGGCTGGCAGGTCCTGCGTGCCCTGCAACACGAACAGTGCCGGTTTGCCCTCGTATTGCGGCAGGGTCGCCGGGTCGCCGGCAATCACCTCGGCCACGTCGAGCGGGTAGACCTGATAGGTCACGTCGCCGTCCTTGACCGTCTTGGGGCTGCCCAGGGTGACCCGCACGATGACCTCGGCCCTGTTCGCCTGTTGCGCGAGGGTCAGCGGCGGCGCGGTGGTCGCCTGGGCCGGAAGCGTGGTCACGCCCAGCACACACGCGACGAGCAGGGGAGCCAGGGCGCGGCGTTTCATGCGCCCCCCGTGCCACTGGGCGGCGTTACAGGCGTTACAGGCGGGGTGACGGGAGGCAAGGACGGGGGCAGGGTCGGCGGCACCGTCGGCGTCGGCAGCGCGGGCGAGGGCAGGGGGCTGCCTTCCACCGTGTCGGGTGGGGTGACTGTTTTGGGGTCCGTGGTCTTGGGGTCAGTGACTTTGGTGTCGGCGGCGTTCGGGGCCACGCTTTTCTGGTCGGTCTGCGCCTTCGGGTCAGCGGGCTTTTGCTCGTCCTTGACCGGCTGCTTCTCGCTGGCCTGTCCGCCGGCGGGCTTGGGGGCTTCGCTGCCGGGGCGCTTCTTGTCCACCAGCACCTTGCCTGCGCCGTCACGCGCCTCGTAGCCCAGGGCGTCGGCCCTGAGCGTCACGGCCCCGGCGGGCTTGACGGTAATCAGGGCGATGCGGGCGTCGGGGCGCGGCACGGCGCGGAAACCCAGGTCCACCGTCAGGACACTGCCGCGCTGCTGCCAGAACAGGACGCTGCCGGGGTCGGCGGGCTGCACGCGGATGACCTGCACGTCCTTGCCCAGGTCCCAGCTCAGCCGGGCGGCGCGAACGGTGCGCGGGGCCTGAATGGTGAGCGGAATGCGGGTTTCGCCGCGAATCTCGCCGGGGGGCAAGGTGGGCCGCAGCGCCAGCGGGGGCAGGGCGTCCACGTTCAGGGTGTACTCCTGCACGCGGGTGCTGAGGTTGGCGTCGGTGGCCTGAATGGAAAAGGTGTAGCTGCCCGACTTGGTGGGGGTTCCGCTAAGCACGCCGCCCGAAAACTTCAGGCCCGGTGGCAGCGCGCCTGCCGTGAGGCGGTAGCCGTACGGTCCCACACCCCCGGTCACGCCCACCGCCACGCGGTAGCTCTCGCCCACGTAGGACACGGGCAGGCTGCCCGGCTGAAAGGTCATCACGTCGGCGCGGCTGGTGGTCGAGGTGCCCAGGGTGCCGCTGCCCGCGTTGCCGGTCGAGACCGAGCCGCACCCGGCGAGCAGCGCCGTCAGCAGCGCCGCGCCGAGCAGCCGCCCGCCGGGACCGGAAAGGCCGGAAAGGAGAGGTCGCTGTGCCATACGCCGCAGTCTAGCCGCCGCGCATGAAGGCTCGTGTGACGCCGGGGGCTGACAGATGAAACCGGGGCAGAGGAGCCAGAGGCGAAGCGGCAGGCCAGGTTTTTATCTCCACCCAGTACAAAAAGATTTTCCTTGGGCTATAGGGCGTTTTTGTTGCTCGGATGCCCCCTCACCCCTCGCTATGCGAGGCCCTCTCCCACCAGGGTAGAGGGTCAGAAGCGCATGAAATTCCCCTCTACATTTCCTTGTACCCCGTCGAGATAAAAACCTGGCGGCAGGCAGCAGGGCAGGACGCTGGGGGCGAGAACCACTAGAGCAGTTCTCCGAATTACGTGATGCGCGGAACGGCACCCCGCATCACTCCATTCTCTGCCCTGCTCAGTGTTTTGCACTCGCTCTCTGCGAGCTGTCCCAGTCCGCTCGCCAAAAAGACGCAACGTCTTTTTGTCAAATGCTCTAAGATGGAGGGTGCATGACCCTGTACCGCACTGGCCCCACCGACCCCCTGAGCGACCTGAGAGGAGGGCGACTCGCCGAACTGCAACGGACCTTCGGGGTGCTTCAGGCCGAATTCGAGCGCGGCAGGGCAGCGGGCAGCGAGCTGACGGCGGCTTTTCTGGCCTTCGCCCGGCCCGACCCGGTACTCGGAGAGGCGCTGAGCGAGTGGGAGCGGCGGTTTCCGGTGTCCTACGCGGCGCGGGTGGCGCGGGCGCAGTGGCTGCTGTCCAGGGCGGCGGCGCTGCGCGGGGAGCAGCCGGCCAGCCGCCTGTCCGACCTCGACGGGCGCGGCACGCTGCACCTGCTGGGCGAGGCCGAGGCGGTCGCTCGTCAGGCCCTGCGCCTGAGCGTCAACCCGCTGAGCGCGTGGCTGCTGGTGGGGCAGGCCCGCAACCTGGCCGGTGGGCAACTGAGCCTGGACGACGTACGTTCGGGCCGTTACCCCGACTGGTACGTTCGTCCCCTGGCGCAAAACCCCCGCAGCCTCGCCCTGCGGCAGGTGATGCTCGCGCACCTGCGGCCCGAGTGGGGCGGCAGCGACGAGCAGATGTTCACCTTCGTGCGGCAGCAGGAGCAGGAGGCGCAGCTGGGCGCGGGCGACCGGCACCGGCTGTGGGCCGACTACCACGCCGCCGCCGGACACCACGCGGCGCAGTTTGCGGGCGACCTCGTGGGGGGCGTGGAGCGGGCGCGGCTGGCCGCCGACCTGCACGAACCGCACAGCGCGGGGCTGTTCGCCGCCCTGACCCGCGCCCTGGCCCCCGACCACGAGCGGCAGCGGGCGCTGGAACGCTTTCTGGACGTGGCCGAATTCAACCCGGCGCTGCGGTTGCCCCCCCTGTTCGCCTGGGCGCTGTACAACAGTGACCGCTTTCTGGAACCGCTGCTGCCGCGCGTCACAGCGCTGCTCCTGCGCTGGGCGAACGGGACACCGCAGGGAGGCGCGGGCGACGCGGGGGCCGCGGTCGCTCTGGGCCGCCTGCACCTGCTCGCTCGTCACTGGGCGCTGCCCGACCCGCTGCCGCTGCTGCTGCGGGCGCGGGACGAGGGCAGCCGCGAGGCCGCCGAAACCATCGTGCAGCTTCAGGAAGAGGGGCTGGGGCTGCGGGCCGCGCTGCGCGAAAGCAACATCAAGCGCACCGACGTGCGGCACGCCGCCGAACTCGGCAGCCCGGAGATGTGCTGGCGCATCTACCAGAACTTCGCGCCCTACCGCGAGCAGTTCCGGCTCGAACACTGGCAGCGCGAGCGTTACCTGCTCCGGGCCGCCGACGCCGGGCACAACGGCGCCCGCTTCGAGCTGGCGCAGGCGCTGCGGGCCGGCGCCCTGGGTCTCGGTGAAGACGGTGTGCCGTACCCCATGAACATGCCGCCCACCCAGCGCAGCCTCGACTACGCCCGGCACCTGCTCGAACGCGCCGCCGCCGAGGACCACCCCGGCGCCCTGAACGCCCTGCGCGCCGCCCACGAAAGCGACTGGCACGCGGACACCGCCCGCCGCCTGCGCCGGGGTGCGTAATACGGATTCCGCTTCATTCCTGCACAGTCGGGCCTATACAGTTGGGAAAGCGCCGCCTGTGCATCCATATCGCGTAACCCGTATTTTTTCCTACTCGCATCCGCTCTGCTGCGCAGCTTTGCAAGTCGGATTGAATCTGAAACGACCAGATTCAATCGGAATCCGTATAAGCTTTTCCTGTTTTCTCCTTCCTCTGCGCTTGCCCCGTGCCCTGTTCAGAACTTCGCCCGGAAAAACGTCTCCCCTGTTTTCCTGAGCGGGCATTACACTGGCCGGGTGACTGCCTCCGCGACCAAGTTGCCTTCCGACCTTCAGCTTCCCGCCGTGACCGACCCCCAGACGGTGGACTGGGACAGCATTCCCAGCCCCGCCTTCGTGCTGGACGAAACCCGGCTGCGGCGCAACCTGACCCTGATCGACTACGTGCAAAAGCAGTCGGGGGCGCAGATTATCGTCGCCTTCAAGGGCTTTGCGATGTGGTCGGCCTTTCCGATGCTGCGCGAGTACGGCATCACCGGGGCCACCGCCAGCAGCCTGAACGAAGCGATTCTGGCGAAAGAGGAAATGCAGGGCGAGGTGCATGTGTACGCCCCCGCCTACGCCGACGAGGAATTCCCCAAGATTCTGGAGCTGGCCGACCACCTCGTGTTCAACTCCTTTTCACAGTGGGAGCGCTTCCGGCCCCAGGTCGAAGCCGCTCGGCAGGCCGGGCGTGAAATCCACGTCGGCATCCGCATCAACCCCGAATACGCCGAGGTCGAAACCGACCTGTACAACCCCGCCGGGCCGTTTTCGCGCCTGGGCGTGACCCGCCGCGAGTTCCGCGAGGACCTGCTGGACGGCGTGGACGGGCTGCACTTTCATACCCTGTGCGAAAAGGACTCCGACACGCTGGAGCGCACGCTGGAAGTCGTGGAGCGCAACTTCGGCGAGTTCCTGCCGCGCATGAAGTGGGTCAACTTCGGCGGCGGCCACCTGATGACCCGCGAGGGCTACGACCTCCCCCGCCTGATTCGGGTGGTCAGGGCCTTCCGCGAAAAGCACGGCGTTCACGTCATTCTCGAACCCGGCAGCGCCTTCGGCTGGCAGACCGGCTGGCTATTAAGCAGCGTGCTGGACGTGGTGCATAACGTCAAAAACGCCGCGCTGCTCGACATTTCGGTGTCGGCCCACATGCCCGACGTGCTGGAAATGCCCTACCGTCCCCGGATTCTGGGCGCGGGCGACCCCCCCAGCGACGAGCACCGCGAGGCGCAGGACACGGGCGAGGGCCACCCCTACATCATCGGCGGCACGACCTGTCTGGCGGGCGACGTGGTGGGCGAGTACGTCTTTCCGCACGAACTCCGGCCCGGCAGCCGCGTGGTCTTCGACGACATGATTCACTACACGATGGTCAAGACGACCTTTTTCAACGGCGTCAAGCACCCCGACATCGGCATCCTGAAGGCGGACGGGAGTTACCAGCGCGTCAAGACCTTCGGGTACGAGGAATTCAAGGCCAAGCTGAGCTGAGAGAAGTCGAGCTGAGAGGAAAGGGAGAAGGGCCAGGGGGACAAAACCCTCCTGGCCCTTCCTTTTATCGGCCACCCTCAGAACGGCCAGACCAGCGGAATCACCAGCATGGACACGGCGAAGGCGAGCAGCGTCAGGCCCGCGCCGACGCGCACGAAGTCCATGAAGGTGTAGTGACCGGGGCCGTAGACGAGCATGCACGACGGCTCCAGCGGGGTGATGAACGAGTTGCTCGCCGCCACCGTGATGCCGATGACGAAGGGCCGGGGGTCGTAGCCCAGCGCCTTGGCGGTGCCGATGGCGAGCGGCAGCATGACCAGCGCGGCGGCCTGGTTGCTCATGGGCTGGGTCAGCGCCACCGTGACCACGAACAGAGCGCCGAGCAGACCGTACGGGCCGAGGGGTTCGAGCACACCGGACACCGCCCCGGTCAGTACCCTTGCCGCGCCGGTTTCTTCAAAGGCGGTGCCGAACGCGAGCATACAGGCCACCAGCACGATGACCGGCCATTCCACGCTGCCGTAGGCCTCCTCGGGGCTGATGAGGCGCAGGGCGAGGCTGAGCGCCACCGCCACCACCACCGCCACGCCCAGCGGCAGCACGCCGGTGGCGCCTAGACCCACCGCGCCCAGAAAGAGCAGCAGCGCCAGCGGCGCCTTTTTCAGGTCACTCTGCTGGTCGGTCAGGTCGCCCAGCACGGCGAAGCGGTCCCCCAGGCCCGCCACCTTCTCGGCCTGACCCTGAATCAGCAGCACGTCGCCCACCCGCACGCGCATCTGGCCCAGCCGCTCGGTGGTGCGCTCGCGGCGGTGCAGGGCCAGCACGCTCAGGCCGTAGCGCTCGCGAAAGCGGGACTCGCGCAGGGTGCGGCCCAGCAGCGGCGAGCCGGGCAGCACCACCGCTTCGACGAGGCGCACGCTGGCCCCCGGCGTGACGCCCTCGGCGGCCAGCATCTTCTGCTCGCTGCGGCTGACCACGCCGAGGTTGGTCTTGCCCGCCAGAATCCGCTCGGTGGGGCCTTCGAGGGCCAGGGTGTCGCCCTCCTGAATCACGAAATCGGCCCCCGGCGCGTACCAGGTCTGCTCTTCCCGGCGCACGGCCACCACCGTCAGGCCGTGGTCGCGTCCCAGACCCGAGTCGCGCAGGCTCTGACCGATCAGGGGGCTGCCCGGCGCCACCGTGAGGTCGGCGAGGTAGGCCCGCAGCGTGTCCTCAAGCTGGGCTTCACGGGCAGGCAACAGGCGCGGCGCCACGAAAAAGAGGTAGAGCATCCCGATGATGGCGACCGGCACCCCCACCCAGGCGAGTTCGAAAAAGCCCAGGGGCCGCAGCCCCGTCGCCGGCAGCGCCCCGGACACCACGAGGTTGGTGCTGGTCCCGATGACCGTGATGGTCCCGCCCAGGATGCTGGCAAACGCCAGCGGCATCAGCGAGCGGCTGGCGGGAATCCCGGCGCGGCGCGACAGCCCCGAGACGACCGGCAGAAAAACGGCGGTGGTCGCCGTGTTGGAGGTCAGCGAGCTGACGCCCGCCACCGTCGCGAGCATGGCCCGCAGCATCACGGTGGCGTTGCGGACGCGGCGGGCGAGCGCGTGGCCGATCCACTCGATCACCCCCGCCCGCAGCAGCACCCGCGTCAGGATGAACAGCCCGGCGAGGGTCAGCACCGTGTCGCTGCCGAAGCCCGCGAAGGCCTTTTTGGGGTCCAGCAGCCCGAACAGCAGCAGCGCCGAGAGCAGCCCCAGCGCCGTGACGTCCACCGGCAGCCACTCGGTGGCGAACAGCACCAGCGCGGCCACGAACAGCACGAGAAGGATGGTGACGGGGTCCATACGGCTCCTTGAGGGGTGAGAGGACTCGGGCAGCAGCGGAGAGCAGGGGGAGCGAGAAAAGAAGGAAAGCCGAAGCCGGGGCCTCAGCTTGGCTCGCGGTGACGCACGCGGCGGAGCTTATTCGGCCACCAGTCGCGTCAGTGCCGAGGTCAGCACCGCCACCGCCCGGTCGTATTCGGCCAGTTCCAGGCGCTCCTCGGGCGTGTGGTCCAGCGCCGAGTCGCCGGGACCGTAGGCGAGGGTCGGCACCGACCAGAGTTCGGCCACCACGTTCATGTCGCTGGTGCCGGTCTTGACCTTGAAGGTCGGCGTACCGCCCTGCTCGCGGATGGCGACGCGCAGGGCGCGGGACAGGGCGTTGTCCTTGGGGTGACGCACCGCCGACTCGTGCCCGGTGAAGGTGAGGTCGGCCTCCGTCCCGGCAAATGCCTCCGTGATGGCCGCTTCCGCCTGGTACGGCGCCAGCGCGGGCGGCAGGCGCAGGCCGATGGTGGCCCAGGCCCGCTGCGTCAGTCCGTCGCCCGAGCTGCCGAGGTCTTGCAAGGTCACCTGCACCCGGTCGAAGATGCCGCCGCCCGCCGCGAAGCCCGCCGCCCACTCGCGCACCCGCTGCCAGCCCAGAGTCAGGTCGTCGGCGGCGGAGGTGCCGTCGCCCGCCGTGTGGAAGTTGTCCTTTTCCACCTGAACTTTCGCCACGAGGCGGCCCTTGTACCCCAGGGTCAGCCCGGCCCAGCCGCTCGGTTCGCCAATCAGGACGAAATCGGGCTGGTGCTGACGCATGGCGAAGCGTGCCCCCTTGCTGCTCGGCGCTTCTTCCTCGGTGGCGCCGATGCAGACGAAACGGGCCGCTGTCAGGGCCTCGGCGGGCAGGGCCGCCACCGCCGCGATAAAGGCGCACAGGCTCCCCTTGGCGTCCACACTGCCGCGTCCGTGCAGCACCCCCGCCTCGTCCACCCGCACCGGAATGTCGCCGGGCACGGTGTCCATGTGGCCCAGCAGGGCGACGGTCAACGGCCCCGTTCCCCGCACGCCGACGGCGTTGCCCGCCGCGTCCACCTGAGCCTCAAAGCCGTGCGCGGCCATCCAGTCGCGCAGAAACGCGGCGACGGCCTGTTCCTCACCCGACAGTGAGGGGATGGCGACTGCCTGCCGGACCAGCTCACGGGCGGCGTCCTGCCCGGAAGTCGGGGTCACCCCTGGCGCTCCGGGGCTGCTTCGGGGTGGGGGGCCGGTTCGCCCGGCTGCTCTGCGCTCTCCGGTTCGCTGGGGTCGGCTTCCGCTTCTGTGTCCGCTTCCGTGTCCTCTTCTGGCGCGTCCGGACCGGCGAGCACCGCCGCCTGAATGGTCTGAAGCTGCGTGAGTTCGGCCAAGCTGAGCAGGGCGACGGCGCCCACCACCCCGGCAATCAGCACCCAGAGGGCAAAGAGGCGCTGGGCGTTGAGGAACATCAGCAGCGCGGTGATGACAGCCCCGACAATCAGCACGGCGGCGAGCAGCCGCAGGCGACCCGGCACGCCGCGCACCCGCCCCGCCTGGGTGCCGAGGTCCTGAGGGGTGTAGTGCAGCGGCTCGGGTGCCGCCGGGTGGGGCTGTGGCTGCTGTATCTGGGGCTGAGCGTGCGTCTGCGGCCCGGCAAAGGCGAGGTGGGCCTGCTCCTGCTCTGCCGGCTCACGCTCCGCCGTTTCGTCCTGCTCGGGCGGGAGGGGAAGCGGGGGCGCCGTGACGTGCGGCCCGGTCCCGTGAGCGACGGGCGCGGCGGGTGTGCCCGGAGCCGTGTGGCGCACCGCGCGGATTTCCACCGAGCCGGGCGGGGGCAGGTTGCGCCCCAGCGCCGAGCCGACGGTGCCGCTCAGCCCCAGACCGTTTTCGCGGGGGCCTCGGGCGCCGTCGGCAAGCTGCTCGCGCTGCCCGCCCCGGTTGACGGTGATGCGCGGAGCAGGCCCGGAAAACCGCTGCGTTTCCGTGTCCGGGCGCCGCACCGGGGTCACGCTCACACCCCGGTCAGCGCCGGAGGCCGGGTCAGCACTGGGAAAGCCAACACTGGGAACTGGGCCAACACTGTGAGCCGGCGCCGCAGAACGGGACGGTTCGGGGGGGGCCGGGGCCGCAGTGGTGTGAGCTGCGGCGGCCTGAGCCGGGGCAGGCCGGGGCGCCGGGCGGCTGGGCGCGGAGGGTGCCGGGGTCAGCGGTGGGGGGGTGAGCGACTTGATGCGGGCGGTCACGTCCCGCACCTGGCCGAAAAACTGCTGCACCGCGTCGCCGTCGAACCCGATGAGGCTGGCACTCATCGCCACGCCCGCCGGGGTTTCCACGCGCAGGGTGCCCTCGGCGTCGCTGTGGATGCGTGCGAGGTCACGCAGGGTCACGCGGCGGGTGCCGTGGCTGTCGTGAAAGATCAGGTGCTCCTCGGTCAGAGCGAACAGGCCCGAGCCGCCCTCCAGCGAGGCGAGGGCCGGGCCGCGCAGACCGCTGGCGTTCAGAACCGCTTCCACCCGTTGACTCATGTGCTGGCCTCCTGTCTGCCGGTCTTCCGCAGGCGTCTGTGCTTCTTCAGTGCTTACAGCCTCATCGGTCTGGTCCTGCATCGCCCTGTCCTGCATCGCCCTGTCCTGCATCGTCTGGTCCTGCATCGCCCTGTCCTGCATCGTTTGGGAGGTCATGCCCGTGGCGGCGGCTTCACCTTCACCACTTTGCCCCCCGTCGCTGTGCTCGTCACGCTTCATCGCGGCTCAGCATACCGGGTCTGGTCGGGGGGCCGGGATGGGGGAAAATTCATCGTCCCGCGCCCACCGGGAGAGGGTGCACAGGGGAGGGTCATACAGGGGCAGGCTGCCATGCGCCTTTCCGCTTTCCCCGTTTTCCTTTTGACGGCCCGGTGTGCCGCTAGACTCTGCCCCATGAGTCTTTCATCGCCGCCCGAGCTGCCCAGCGGCTTTATCCGCGCTTCCGACGTGCTGCAAGGGGGCCTGACCCCGGCGCGGGCACGGCACCTCGACCTTCAGCACGGCAACGAGGAACTGCTCTACGGCCTGGACGTGCTGGGGCTGGCCGGGCCGTTCTACCGCGTCTCGCCCTGGGAACTGGAAGACGAGCGCGGCGTGCGGCGCATCAACGCCTGCGGGTACGCCGCGCTGCCGTTCGGGGAAATGCCGCCCGCCATCACCGGCTTCATGCAGGAATTTCTGGAGCACAACCGCGCCATGACGCTGCCGCAGCAGTCGAGCAGTCCCTGGCGGGCGGCGCTGCAAACCAACCTCGTGCGGCTGCTCTCGCGTGAGCTGCCCAGCCACAGTGACAGCCAGGTCTTTTTCTGCTCCAGCGGCACCGAGGCCATCGAGGGCGCCATGAAGTTCGCCAAGGCGTGGCGCCCCGAAGCGCGGCACTTCATTTCCTTCGGCAGCAGCTACCACGGCAAAACCTACGGCAGCCTCAGCCTGACGCCCAACCCCGAGTACCAGGACGTGTTTCGTCCGCTGGTTCCCGGTGCGCTGACCTCGCCCTACGGCGACCTCGACGCGCTGAAGGCACTGGTGCGCCGCGCCGGACCGGACAAGGTCATCGCGGTGGTCGTGGAGCCGATTCAGGGCGAAGGCGGGGTCAACATTCCGCCGCCCGGCTTCCTGCGCGGCCTGGGCGAGTTCTGCCGCTCGCACGGCATCGTCGTGATTGCCGACGAGATTCAGACTGGCCTGGGGCGCACCGGGCACTGGTTCGAGTCGGCGGCGCAGGGGCTGGACCCCGACATCGTGACCCTTGCCAAACCGCTGGGCGGCGGGCTGGTGCCGGTGGGGGCCACCATCGTCCGGCAAGCGATCTACAAGAAGATGCTGGGCGGCCTGAGCAGCAAGCGCCACTCCAACACCTTCGGCGGCGGGGCGCTGAGCATGGCGGTGGGCCTCAAATCCCTGGAATACCTGCTGGAACACGACATGCCTGCCCGCAGCCGCGCCCTGGGCGCCGAGGGCCTGACGCGCCTGCGCGACTTGCAGCGCCGCTTTCCCAAGCTGTTTCAGGAGGTGCGCGGTCAGGGCCTGCTGCTCGCCATGCAGTTTCAGCCGGTGGTCGGGCTGGCGCTGCCGGGCGCGATTCGCGAACTGGTCTACGAAGGCACGGCGATTCTGGCCCTGCGCGAACTTCACGCCGCCCGCGTGATGGCGAACCTCAGCCTGAGCAGCAAGCGGGTGGTGCGCCTCTCCCCCGCGCTCGACATGCCGCAGGAGGTCTTTACCGAGCTGATGGACCGGGTGGAACGCTTCGCGCAGCTCAACCCGTCCTCGCGCCACCTGCTGACCAACACGCCCGCGCCAGTCACCCTCAAACTCGCGCAGTTCGCGGCCAGCAAACCGAAAAAGCGCACGCCGAGCGACGGGTAATACGGATTCCGATTGAATCTGATACGGATTCCGCGATATGGATGCACAGGCGGCGCTTTCCCGACTGTGCAGGAATTAAGCGGAATCCGTATAAGGCGTTCGCTGTTTCCCCAAGCTTCGTTTTACGCCAGCCCACACGCCCGCTGAAGCAGCAGGTGAAGCTCGTCCCGTCCCAGCCGGCGGGGGCGCAGGGTCAGGCCGGAGGGAAGCGCGGCGGGCCGGTCCGGGCGCGGCAGATAGCGGAACTCGGGCCGGGCAATCAGTTCGCGCCCGCTGGTCAGGGCGACGACGAAATCGAGCCGCAGCACGTAGTCGCTGTTCAGCACGTCGCGCAGCGGCCCCGCGTCCCCGGCGAGCAGGGCGACGAGGGCCGGGTGGGGCGCGAAGCCGTCTTCCAGGTCACGCAGCAGCGGCGCGGGGTCGAGCAGCAGTCCGGCGCCGGGCAGCTCGTATCCGGCGATGCGGCGGCGGGCCGTGTCGGGCGAGTCGCCGCGCACTGCGTTGACCTGCCGCCCGGCCCGCGACGCCCCGGCGAGCAGTTGCCACAGCCGCCCCAGGCTGGAGTAGGTCGCCAGTCCCACGTACCCGGCAGGCTTGCCCGCGACAGGCCGGGTGGGGCGCTCGGCGGAAGCAGGGGCAGGGGAAGTCACCCCAGCATTGTGCCAGAGCCGGGGGCGTCCCTCCTGCGCCCTGCCCTATTCGCCCCTGGTCAGCCCCGTGCCCTGGAAGGTGCCTTCCCAGGCGTTGAGGATGCGCCCTTCGCGCACCAGCAGCACCGCCGGGTACGTACCGACCTTGAGCTGGCGGGCAAACTGTTCGGCGTCTGCGCCACGCCAGGGGGTCAGGCCAGCGGGGGCGGGGGTGCTCACGCCCTGCACGTTGACCGCCCGCACCGGCAGGCCGCTTTCCATCACGGCGCCCCACAGCTCGCCCAGGTCGCCGCAGTCGTGGGTGTAGATGACGACCACCTCGCGCCCGGCACTGGGCCAGGGGTGGGGCGGAAGCGGCTCGCCCAGGCGCACGCGGGCGTCGGCCTGCCCTGCGCCGAGCGCCAGCAGCAGCGAGAGCAGCGGCGCCCGCATTCGCCCGGGCCGGGAAACCGACAGGGCGGGTCGTGGAACGCAGTCCGGGCCGGGAAGGTCTGCCATATCCCCCGACTATGCCAGCGCCCCCGGAAGGCCGGATGACGGCCAAGTGAGAAGAACGGCCCACACAAGAGAGCCGCCCGGCACGGGGCGCGGGCGGCTCTCTTGTGTGACGGAGAGGCGCGGGGTCAGGGCTGCGCGGGTTTGGGAGCAGGGGGTGCGACGGGCAGCGGCGCCTGCGGCTTGACCTGCTTGAGCGCGGCGGGGTCAGGCTCCTGGTCGGCCAGCGGCGCGGGGTTGGCGGCGGGCGCGTAGCCGGGAAGCTGCCGGATGTCCACCCGGCGCTGCACCACGTTTTCCGGGGGCGTGAACTCGGTGGCGATGCGGCCCGTGGTCCGGTCGATGTCCACGACCACGGTGTTCGGGTCGCTGGAACCGGGGTCGAAGGACGTTTCGGCGTACTTGGGACCCTCGGGGATGTCCTCGATGGTGGCCTCGGGGGCATTCTTGCGAAAGCGCGGGTCGATGGTCGCCATGTTGACGGTGGGCAGCCAGGCCGGGTCGGGCGAGCCGCCGTACACGATGCCCTGCGGCACGTCGAACTTTCTGGGCGTCAGGCCCTTGTGCGAAAGTTCCATCATGCGGCGCCAGATGGGGGCGCTGATCCAGCCCGAGTAGGAGTTGACCGGCATGTAGCCGCCCTGCTGCTTGCCGACCCACACGGCCCCGGTGTAGACGGGCGTGGTGCCGACGAACCACAGGTCCTTGGGGCCGTTGCTGGTCCCGGTCTTGCCGCCGATGGGCCAGTCACCGAATTTGGCGCGGGTCGCCAGGCCCCCCTGCTGCTCGGTCATGTCGTTGACCACGCCCCGAATCATGTCCAGGCCCACGTAGGCGACCTGTGGGGTCCAGACCCGGGTGGGCAACTGGGTTTCGGTCGCCGCGTCGTACAGCACCTCGCCCCGGGCGGTGGTCACACGCGAGACGTACCGGGGGGGGCGGTACAGCCCACCGTTGACGAAGGGCGCGTAGGACGCCGCCATCTTGACCGGGGTGGTTTCCACCGCGCCCAGTGCCGCCGCGTAGCTGGTGCCCTCGTTGGGCGGAATGTCGAGCTGCTGCAATTTGGCGAAAAAGGTCTTGAGGCCCACCCGGTCGGCCAGCCGCACCGTGACGAGGTTGAGCGAGCGGTCGAGGGCCTCGCGGATGGTCATGCTGCGGTAGGTGGTGTTGCCCTCGAAGTTTTTCGGCTCGTAGCGGCCCGTCGGCGAGGAGGGGTCGGGAAAGCTGATCGGGCCGTCGAACTCGCGGTGGGCCTGGTTCATGCCCTCGGCGATGGCCGTCGTGTACAGCAGCGGCTTGATGGTCGAACCGATCTGGCGCTGGCCCTGCGCGGCGTTGTTCCAGTCGGCGGGCGGCTGGTTGCCGTAGAGCTTCTGGCCGATCATGCCCAGCACTTCGGACGACTTGGGGTCAATCACCACGGCGGCGAGCGTGGCGCCGTAGGGCAGGCCCCGCGCCTCGCGGCTGGCGGTTTCCACCGCGTTCTGGATTTTGGGGTCCAGCGTGGTGTACACGCGCAGGCCACCGGAGCCGTAGACCTTGTCGCGCCCGAAGCGCCGCACGAGTTCGCCCTCCACCTGCCGGACGAAGTGCGGAGCGCGGGTCGAGGTCACCGCCTTGAGTTCCTTGGCACTGGGGTCGGTGAGTTTGGCCGACTTCACGTTGCCCGCGTCGTCGTAGCTGACCGTCCAGCCGCGCGGCTGCAACTTCTCGCGCCAGGCGTTGTCGGCTTGCTGCTGCGTGACCCAGCCGTCCTTGACCATGCGGGCCAGCATCGCCTTGACAGCCGGGCGCACCTGCTCGGCGTAGTTCTCGTAGCGCAGGCGCGGGTTGGGAATCAGCGCGGTCAGGTAGGCGCTCTCGGCCAGCGTCAGGTCCTTGGGGGCCTTGCGGAAATACGCCTGCGCCGCCGCGTACACGCCGTAGAGTTCCACCGGGCCGCCGTCGCCCCAGTAGATGGCGTTGAAGTAGTCCTGCAAAATCTCGGACTTGGTAAACGAGCGCTCGATCTGCGCCGAGAGAATCCATTCCTTGACCTTGCGGTCCGGCGTGCGGGCCTGGTTGTATTCCTCCAGCAGCAGGGTGTTCTTGACAAGCTGGTTGGTGAGCGTGGAGCCGCCCTGAACCTCCTCGCCGCGTGCCAGCCGCTGAAACTGCCGCGCCAGACCGATGGGGTCGAGGCCGTAGTGCTCGAAAAACCGCCGGTCCTCGTTGGCGATCAGGGCACCGACCATGAACGGGCTGACCTCGTCGAGCCGGACGATGGTGCGGCTGACCGCCTGGTCACCGATACGCGGAATCAGTGTGCCCAGCGGGGTGTTGTCGCGGGCGTACACGCGGGTTTCGGCCCCCAGCGAGCGCGTCAGGTTGTCGAGTTCGCGGTAGTCCGGCAGCTCCCGGCCCCACTGGGTCGCGTAGGTGGCCGCCACCCCGGCACCGGCGATCAGCGCGGCGATCACCAGAGACGACAGAAATTTGAGAAAACGCAGGAAGAAAATCAACGCCGGGCCTCCTGGGGCGAGCACACGAAGCGCACAAAGGGCGCGGGGAGCAGACAGTCGAACGAACCGTCACAGACAGGCTCAAGCATACGGGCAGACTCGGGAAGCGAGGGGCGCTCCGTTGGTCCCGTGCCGGAGGAAGAAACGCGAAATACCGGACTCCAGCGGGGGGGCAGACTACAGCGGGGTGAGGGTGCCGCCGCGCCTCGATGAGCTGGTTGACCCGGCTGCGCAGCACCTTGCCCGACACCGGCTTGACCACGATGTCGTCGGCGCCGACCAGCTTGGCCTGGTCGCGGGTCTGGTCGTCGTCCACCGGCGAAAGCAGCAGCACCGCGCAGATGCGCAGCCGCTTGATGCGCTTGACCCGCGAGCAGATTTCGAAGCCGTCCATGTAGGGCATCTTCACGTCGAGCAGCAGCGCGTCGGGGGTGTGGCTTTGCAGGTAGGCCAGAGCGGCGCGGCCGTCCTGCACCGCTACGATTTCGTGCCCGTCCGCCGAGAGAATGACTTCCAGCATGGTCCGGATGGCCGGCTCGTCATCGGCGACGAGAATGGTATACGCCATAACCGCCATGATACCTGCCGCGCCGAGGCCGGGGCAACGCAGGCGCATAGGCCACAAGAAGTATCAGCCGTCGCGCCGCCGTGCCAGCGCGCCGCGCAGCCAGTGCAGGGCGCCCTGCGGCGGCGGCGCCAGCGTCAGCCCCACCTCCGCCGCGATCAGCTCGGCCACCTGCTGCGTGCTGAGTTGCGCGGTGTCGATGTGGGTCCGGAACTGTTCGCCGCGCAGCTCGCGCAGGCGGTCCTCGACCATGCCCACATGCACCTGGGTCTGACCGTCGCGCCGCAGCCGTTCGAGCACCACGCCCAGCGGCGCGGTCAGGGTGAAGTGGTGCACGCTCAGGCCCCGGTCCTTCAGACCGCTCATCAGTCGGCGGTGCCGCGCCGTGTCGCTGATGGACACGGGCACGATGAGCGGCCCGTCCGCCTCCCGGCTCGCGTACTGCAAGGCGTCGAGCATCAGCGGAATCCACATGGGATGCTCCTGCGGGTCGCCGCTGAACCGGGGGGTCAACTTTCGCAGCGCCTGCCCCATCTCCCCGGGTTCAAAGACGAAGCTGCCCGGCAAACGCTCGTGCAGGGCGTGGGCCGCTTGGGTCTTTCCCACGCTGAAGGGGCCGTTGATCCAGACAATAGGAGGGCGCATTCGAATCACCCTAATGCAAGCCCTCTGACCAAATTGGCACGGCGTCACCCCTGGAAAGACCTCATGTTTCCGTTTGCCTCCCGAGGAAAGACTCTAGCTTGCATTCGGAAGCCTATTCTCCCCAGGGGAATGCATTAGGATACCCGGCATGATTGTGGTGAAGGTGGGCGGCAGCAGTGGCATCGATTACGACGCGGTGTGTGTGGACCTCGCGGGGCGCTGGAAGGCGGGCGAACGACTGATTCTGGTGCATGGCGGCAGCGGCGAAACCAACCGGGTGGCCGAGGCGCTGGGGCATCCGCCGAAGTTCGTGACGAGTCCGAGCGGGTACACCTCGCGCTTTACCGACCGCCAGACGCTCGAAATCTTCGAGATGGTGTACTGCGGCAAGATGAACAAGGGGCTGGTCGAGCGCCTGCAACGCCTCGGCGTCAACGCGGTGGGCCTGAGCGGACTCGACGGGCGCATCTTCGAGGGCAAACACAAGGACAGCGTGCGCTCGGTGGAGGGCGGCAAGGTCAAGGTGCTGCGCGGCGACCACACCGGCACGGTGGAACGGGTCAACACCGGGCTGATCGAGCTGCTGCTCGGGGCCGGATACCTGCCGGTCCTGACGCCCCCCGCCGCCAGCTACGAAGGCGTGGCGATCAACGTGGACGGCGACCGCGCCGCCGCGCAGCTGGCCGTCGCGCTCAGGGCCGAAGCCCTGCTGCTGCTGTCCAACGTGCCGGGGCTGCTGCGCGACTTTCCCGACGAGAGCAGCCTGATTCGTGACATTCCGGCCAACGACGTGGAGCGTTACCTGGAGTTTGCCCAGGACCGCATGAAGAAGAAGGTGCTCGGCGCCGCCGAAGCGGTGGCCGGGGGCGTGGGCCGCGTGGTCTTTGGCGACGCCCGCGCCGGAAAGCCCATCTCGGCGGCGCTGTCCGGCGCGGGGACCGTCGTTTCCTGAGTTCCTCGGCTACACTCTCCCCTGCCATGCTCAGCGCCCCCGACCTGCTCGACTTTCTTTCCAGACGCGGCGGACAGGAGTACCGCGCCGCCGCGACCCTTCCGGCGGGCCGGGGCAAGGCGGCGGTCTGCCGGGACGTGGGCGAATACCGCTTTACGGTGCGCGGCGAGAGCGTACAGGCGACCGGCCCCAGTGGGCAGACGCGGCAGCTGACGCGGGCAGCCTTCGGGGAGATTTTCGGGGCCTACCGCTTCCGGGAGCCGGTGGCGACCGGAGAATGGACCGACCTGGGGCCGCTGTTCGGCTAGAGCAGTTCTCCGAATTACGTGATGCGCGGAACAGCACCCCGCATCACTCCATTCTCCGCCCTGCTCAGTGTTTTGCACTCGCTCCGCTCGCCAAAAAGACGTTACGTCTTTCTGTCAAATGCTCTAGAGTGCCCCCGCGCGCAAGCCCCGTACTACAGCAGCTTCGTGCGGCCCAGACTCATCCAACATGAGAGCTTTTCTGTAACAATAGGAAAGTTGCGCCGACAGGTGCACTGCCGCTCCAGAGAACCCCTTTGGCCCGGCTGATTTCGGACTGTTCCCCCTGAACCGTGCCTGCGTCCCGAGGACGGCCACCAGCCCAACGCGCTCAGGCACACGTTTCAGTCAAAGGACGGAGGAGAGAGCATGTTCAACCCCCCCACCCTCGAAGACCTGCGAGAAACCCGGCGCGCCAACGAAAAACTGGTGCTCGCCGCCCTGGAAAGCAAGCCCGAATGGGTCGAAACCGAGCTGGCCAAGACCACCGGGCTGGCGCTCTCGCACCTGCGGGCCGCGCTGGCCAGCCTGCTCGACCAGGGACGGGTGCGCCGCCTGCCCGGCACCGGCACCCGCGCCGTGTACGGTCTGGCCGACCCCGGTCTGGCCGACGTGCCCGCTGGCCCGCTGACCGAGAACGCCAAAAAGGTCCGCGACTACCTCGAAGGCCGCGCCGACTCCGCGCTGTACATGAGCGACCAGCTGCGCCTGACCCGTGAGGAAGTCATGGCCGCGCTGTCGCTGCTCAACGCGCACGGCATGATCACCTGCACCTTCGTGGGCAGCCTGGTCATCTTCCGCCTCAAGGAAGCGCCCGGCACCGTTTCCGAACCCGAAGTGCCGGCCAAAGGCGGGCGCAGCTCGGTCAAGAAGCAGATGGCCTGATACGGATTCCGATTGAATCCAGCAGATTTCTGGATTCAATCCGACTGAAAGGAGTAGGAAAAGATACGGATTTCGCGATATGGATGCACAGGCGGTGTAGTTCCGACTGTGCAGGAATTTAGCGAAATCCGTATGAAGGCCATTCCATCCTCCCCCGGCGGCGCCGAACGTGGCCTGCCGGGGGTTTTGCTGGTCAGGGGCGACGGGAAGCTGACAGCCCGGCTGCTATGCTGCGTCTCATGAAACTTGTGCTGGCCGTTATTCAGGACGCCGACGCGGCGGCGCTGATGCGTGCCCTGTCCGACCAACAGTTCGAAGCCACCAAGCTCGCCAGTACCGGCGGCTTTCTGCGCGAGGGCAACACCACCCTGATGATCGGGGTGGACGACGGGCGCCTCGCGGCCCTTCAGGCCCTGATCGGCCAGACCTGCCGCAGCCGCACCCGGCTGGTTCCCGCACGCGGCCTGACCAGCGAAAACGAAGGCGGCGTCGCCCAGGAACCCGTCGAGGTGCCGGTGGGCGGCGCGGTGATTTTCGTCCTTGGGGTCGAGGATTTCGTCAAGGTGTAGAGGCGGGGAGCATTTCGTTCAGGCCATTCGGGACAGGACGGGGAACATTCCCCCACCCCTGTCCCGAACGGCGCACTTCATGCCCGCTCTGAACAGCAGAGTTCGGACGGCTATTTTTTGTCATACGGGGCTGGGCTTTACTCCGCACATCCGAGGAAAGCGCCCGAATGTGCTCTGCTTCGCAGCTTTGCAAGTCCGCGTCGCCCAGCCCCGTTTTTTCTTCTACTCCCCGCGCTGAAAGCGGGCCTCCGAAGCGGTTCTATCGGCCCTGCGCGGTTCGCTCTGCTCGGAAAAACAGTTTGGATACCCAAACTATTTTTCAAAGCCGTATCAGTCGCGCCCGAACAGCTTGCCGATTTTGCCGAACAGCCCTTCGTGTTCCTCGTGCACTTCGTCGCCCACGGCGCGGGCGTAGGCGCGCAGGGCTTCCCGCGCCTCGGCGTTCAGGTTTTTGGGCACCACGACCTCGTAATCCACGATCAGGTCGCCGCTCCCCGACCCCTGGAGGCGGGGCATCCCCTGGCCGCGCAGCCGGTGCAGTTCGCCGTGCTGGGTGCCGGGCTTGACTTCCACTTCCTGCGGGCCGTCGAGGGTGGGCACCTGGATGCGCCCGCCGAGCGCCGCCGTCGCAAAGCCGATGCGGGCGGGGAAAATCAGGTTTTCTTCCTGGCGCTGCAAGGTGGGGTGGGGTTCCATCTCGATGTGGACGTAGAGGTCGCCGTTGCCGCCCGGTCCCTCGTTGCCCTGCCCCGCCACGCGGATGCGGTAGCCCTCGTCGATCCCTTTGGGCAGCTTGACCTTGACCGGCGCCGACTTGAGGGTGCGCCCGCGCCCCTGACAGACGGTGCAGGGGTCCACCACCATCTTGCCTTCGCCCCGGCAGGTGGGGCAGACCTGCTGGGTCTCGACCACACCGAAAATCGTGCGGGCCTGACCGCGCACCGCGCCCGCACCCTGACAGGTCGAGCAGGTGACGGGAGGCTTGCCGCCGGGTTCGGTACGGCTGCCGTGGCAGTGGTCGCACTCGGTCAGGCGGTCCACCGTGACCTCGACTTCTTCTCCGGCGCGGGCCTGTTCCAGGGTGACGCGCACCTCGGTTTCGAGGTCGTCGCCCCGGGCCGGGCCGCGCCGCCCGCGCCCGCCCATGCCCGCCGCGCCGCCGAAGAGCTGCTCGAAAATGTCCATCGGGTCGAAGCCCACGCCGCCCATGCCCCCCATGCCGCCAAAGGGGTCGCCGCCGGGCATACTCGCCCCAGGCGCCGAGCCGAAGCGGTCGTAGTGGGCGCGTTTTTCGGCGTCGCTCAGGACCGAGTAGGCCTCGCTGACCTGCGCGAACTTCTCGGCGGCCCCTTCTTCCTTGTTGCGGTCGGGGTGCAGCTTGAGGGCGAGCTTGCGGTAAGCACTCTTGATTTCGTCGGCGCTCGCCGTCCGCGACACGCCCAGCAGTTCGTAATAGTCCATAGCGTTTCTTCGCCGGGTCAGCCCCGGCCTCCAGATTCAGGTTAACACGGGGACACTCAAGAAAAGTGGCGCGGGTGTGGTAGGTCCATGCCCCTTCCATGTCCCTCATGCCGCGCTGCTCTACGCTGGGGCCATGCGTTCACTGCTGCGCTGGACCGCCGCGCTCGTCACGGGGGCACTGCTGGGGGAAACGGCCCTGGCCGGAGACTGGCCGGTGGTGCGTCAGGTGAGCTTTTCCGCCGACAGCCGCCGCGTGCTGGTGCTGACCGGGCACGTTCAGGACGGGTCGGGTTTTCCGGAGGCGACGCTGCACCTGCTCGACACCGGCACGGGCCGCACCCTTTCCCGGCAAAGCCTCACGAGTCAGGACCCGGCCGTGACGCCGAGCGACCTGCTCGGGCGCCTGCTGCGGACACAGTCAGCCCGGCTTCAGGCCGCAGGTATCGACCCGGCGCGGGCCAGCAGGCCGCGTTACGTTGCTCCCGCACCGACCTTGCCCCGGTGGTCGGACGCGCTGAAAGCGGGAGAGAGCCGGACACAGCCGGTGTTTCTGTGGTCGCGCCCGGTCCCGTTCGTGCTGAAAGTGCAGCGCACGGCGGCGGCGTGTGCCTTCCCTGACCTGCTGCCCGGCGGTGAGCGGCCCGCCCGGTACACCCTGAGCGTGAACGGACAGGTCGTCTCGGCTCCGGGCGCTCCAGCGGCCCCCTGCGCGGCCCGGTACCTGCTGGAGCGGGTGGACCTGCGCGGCAACCGCGTGCTGGTGACGCTGCGGGCCTACCAGCCCGGCTTCGAGGGACCGACCGCCCTGCCGGTGTTCGTGGCGGCGACGCTGCGCTAGGCGGCAACCCAGGGCGTACCCGGCATGCTTTCTATACTCGGGCCGTGACTTTCCTTCCTCTGAATCTGAGCCGGGTGCCCGGCGTCCTGGGGCGCATCGTGACCGAGCGGGCCGCGGATTACCGGGACGCAGACCCGCACCTCGGCCCGGCCCGGCCCGCGCACCGGCGCTTCGAGGCGGCGCTGCGGCCCGGCGCCGCCGGCAGCACTGTCGAAACGCTGGCGCTGATTGCCGAGGTCAAGCAGGCCAGCCCCAGCCAGGGCGCGATTGCCGCGCTCGACCCGGCGCAGGCGGCGCGGGCCTACGCCGAGGGGGGGGCCTCGGCCATCAGTTGCCTGACTGAGCCGCGTCACTTCGGGGGCAGCCCGGAAGCGCTGCGGGCGGTGGTCGCTGCCACCGAGTTGCCGGTGCTGCGCAAGGACTTCGTCGTTCACCCCGCCATGCTGCGCGAGGCCGCCGAGTGGGGCGCGAGCGCGGCGCTGCTGATGGTCAGCGTGGTGGGCGAGCGCTTGCCCGAGTTTCTGGACATGGCCGAGCATCTGGGTCTGGACGCGCTGGTGGAGGTCCACGACGAGCGCGAGCTGGACATGGCCCTCGCTGCCGGGCCGCGCATCCTCGGCATCAACAACCGCGACCTGACCACCCTCCACATCGACCTCGCCGTCAGCCCGCGCCTGATGGCCCACGCCCGCGCCGCCGGGTTCGGCGGGGTGCTGGTGGCCGAAAGCGGCTACCGCACGCCCGCCGACCTGAGGGGGGTCTCCGGCCTGGCCGACGCCGTGCTGGTGGGCACCTCGCTGGCGGGCAGCGGGGACCTGGCGGGAGCGACGCGGGCGCTGCTGGGGCGCTGAGCGGGCGCCCGCGCCGAGCTGCTCGCCGCTCTCATGGGCGGTGGGGTATGCTTTTTGCCGCATGACTCGACTCGACAAGCCCGCCAAGCCCGCGCCCAGCACGCTGGAAAAGCTCTGGAAGGAACTGCTGGAACCCATCGTGTTCGCGGTGGTGATTACGCAGTTCGTGGCGACCCTGGTGGGCGTGGACGGCAACTCGATGCTGCCGGGCCTGCGCAACCGCGAGCGCGTGTTCGTTCCCAAGTACGAAACCTGGCTGCACAAGGCCGGGGTGGGCAGCTTTCAGCGCGGCGACATCCTGATTTTCAAGCCGCCCGCCGAGGCCGCGCAGAAAATCGGCAACCTCAACCGCAGTTTTTACGGGCTGTGGACCTACCGCCCCTTTCTCATCAAGCGGCTGATCGGCGTGCCGGGTGACCGGATTCGCATTTCCGGCGGCGAGGTCTACCTCAACGGCGCCAAGCTCGACTCGAGCTGGACCACCGCCTACTGGCAGGCGCAGGGCTGCTGGGACACGGGCAGCGACCTGGCGACCCAGGCCACCTCGGGCCGCGCCGGGGTGCTGCCCGACCAGCCGGAATTCACCGTGCCCGCCGGCACCTATTTCGTGATGGGCGACAACCGCACCGTCAACGGCTCGGAGGACTCGCGCATGTTCGGACCCGTACCGCTGCGGGACATCGCGGGCCGCGCCGCCGCCGTCGTGTGGCCCATCATGCGCAAGAGCAACGTCAAGTACGACTGCACGGCGGAAACGGTAAGCGAACTCTCGGGCCAGAACGAACTGAACTGGCGCGTGCTGACCCGTCCGGCGGGCTTCGGCGCGGTGCCTGCCCAGACCGCTCCCTGAACCGTCCGGCCCACATACCAGCAGAAGCTGGCGCCCCGGCGCCGGCTTTTTTGTTGCGCTCCGCCGCCGTACCCAGACGGGTCACGGACAGCGGGACGGTCTGGCGACTACACTGACGACCGTTCGTCTTCCCAGTTTCCGTTTTCCGTTCAGGGCCGCTCCCGGCCCGGAGGTGTCTATGTCCGAAGCTGTCATCGTCTCCACCGCCCGCACTCCCATCGGCAAGGCCTACCGGGGCTTTCTGAACGACACCCACGGCTCCGACCTCGGCGCCCACGCCGTCCGGCACGCGATTGAGCGGGCAGGCGTCTCGCCCGAGGAAATCGAGGACGTCATCATGGGCGCCGGCAACCCCGAGGGCGCCACCGGCAGCAACATCGCCCGGCAGATCGCGCTGCGGGCCGGGCTGCCCGTCGGCGTGAGCGGCATGACCGTCAACCGGTTTTGCTCCAGCGGGCTGCAAACCATCGCGCTCGCAGCGAACAGCGTGATGACGGGACAGGGCGACGTGTTCGTGGCCGGGGGGCTGGAAAGCATCAGCCTGACCCAGAACGAACACGCCAACAAGTACCGGCTGCGCGGCGAGTGGTTGACCGAGCACAAACCTGAAATCTACATGCCCATGCTCCAGACCGCCGAAATCGTGGCGCAGCGTTACGGCATCTCGCGGCAGGCGCAGGACGAGTACGCCTACGAGTCGCAGAGGCGCACCGCCGCCGCGCAGCAGGCGGGCAAGTTCGACCACGAAATCGTGCCGATGACCGCCACCATGAAAGTGCAGGACAAGGCCACCGGCGACATCAGCGAGCAGGAAGTCACCCGTAAGCTCGACGAGGGCAACCGCCCCGACACCACGCTGGAAGGCCTGTCCAAGCTCAAGCCGGTGGTGGAAGGCGGCGTCATCACGGCGGGCAACGCCTCGCAACTTTCCGACGGCGCGGCGGCGGTGGTGGTCATGAGCGGCGACCTCGCCCGCGAGCGGGGGCTGAAGCCCCTGGGCGTGTTCAAGGGCTTTGCCGTCGCGGGCTGCGAACCCGACGAAATGGGCATCGGCCCGGTGTTTGCGGTGCCCAAGCTGCTCAGGCGCCACGGCCTGACGGTGGACGATATCGACCTGTGGGAACTGAACGAAGCGTTTGCCGTACAGACGCTGTATTGCCGCGACCAACTCGGCATCGACCCCGAAAAGTTCAACGTCAACGGCGGCGCCATCTCGGTCGGGCACCCCTACGGCATGAGCGGCGCCCGCCTGACCGGGCACATTCTGCTGGAGGGCCAGCGCCGGGGGGCCAAGCATGTCGTCGTGACCATGTGCGTGGGCGGCGGCATGGGCGCGGCGGGGCTGTTCGAAGTGCTCTGAACCGGGGCCACGCCGGGGGCGGAGGGCGCAGACCCGCTATCCTCACCCCCATGCTGCTTTGGCTTGTGGTGGCTTTTATTCTCGTCAGTGCCAGCGGGGTCCTGTACCTCACCCTCGGCCCACTCAAAACGGCGGCCAACGTGAACACCTTGCGGGCGTTTGCCGCCGTGCAGTACCTCTGCGCCGCGATTCTGGCCGGGGCGCGGCTGCTGGGGAAGGCCTGAGACTGGACAGAGCCTGAACCTGAAATGGGCCTGAGACTGTACGGGGCCTGAAACCGGACAGGAGGACAAAGGGATGACCGACGTACACACCATCGACCTGAACTTTCAGGACACACCGGGCGTCATCGCCGCGTCTGTCTTCGACACGGGCGACGGCCTCGCGCTCATAGACAGCGGGCCGACCTCCACCCTGCCGGCGCTGGAGGAGGGCCTGCACCGCTTCGGGGCCGAGCTGCGCGACCTGCGCCACATTCTGCTCACACACATTCACTTCGACCACGCGGGCGCGGCGGGCACATTGCTCTCGCGGGTGCCCAGGGCCAGGGTGTATGTCCACGAGCGCGGCGCTCCTCACCTGGCCCGCCCCGAAAAGCTGGTGGCGAGCGCCACGCAGATTTACGGCGACCAGATGGAGCGGCTGTGGGGCGAGATGCGCCCGATTGACCCCGAGCGCATGCAGGTGCTTTCGGGGGGCGAGTTCTGGCGCACCGGCAGCGCGGAGATGCGGGCGCTGTACACGCCCGGCCACGCCGTCCACCACCTCGCCTACCACGTGGGCGACGAACTGTTCGTGGGCGACGTGGGCGGCGTTCGTCTGGCGGCGGCGCAGACCCCCCGCGCCCCGACGCCGCCGCCGGACATTGACCTGGAACGCTGGCGGGAGAGCGTGGCGACCCTGCGCGACCTCGACGCCCGGACGCTGCACCTCGCGCACTTCGGCTCCTATCCGCAGGAAGCGCGGCACTGGGACGGCCTGCTGGAGAAGATGGACGTGGACGCCGGCTGGGTGCGGGGTGGCCTGGAAGCGGGACGCGGCTTCGAGTCCATCTCCGAAGAAGTCACCGAGCGGCTGCTGGACGAACTCGCGCAGGAGGGGGCCGAGCTGCCCGCCCGCTACGAGTTCGCCTGTCCCCCCTGGATGAGCGTGCAGGGGCTGATGCGCTACTGGACGCGCAGGGCGGCGCGGCCCGGCACGTCCGGCTGAGTGGCACCCGCCCAAAGACCTTCCCCCACCGTCAAAGGTGGGGCTTTTTCTGACCCGTACAATGGGCCGCGATGAAAGTTCTGGTCATCGGAAGCGGCGGGCGCGAGCACGCCATCGTGGACGCCTGTGCCCGCGCGGGTCATGAGGTGCTGTGTACCCCCGGCAACCCCGGCATCGCGGCGCAGGCCCGGCTGCTCGCCTCGGCGCAGGACGCGCCCGCGCTGGCGGAGCTGGCGGTGCGTGAAGGCGCCGATGTGGTTATCGTCGGCCCCGAGGCGTACCTCGCGGCGGGCGTGGTGGACGAGTGTGAGCGCCGGGGGGTGCCCGCCTTCGGCCCCACGCAGGCGGCGAGTCGGCTGGAGGGCGACAAGGCGTGGAGCAAGGCGTTCATGGTGCGGCGCGGCATTCCCACGGCGGAGCACCGCTCCTTCGACCACCTGGACGCGGCGCTGGGCCACGCGGCGACCCTGACCCCGCCCATCGTGGTCAAGGACGCGGGCCTGAAGGCAGGCAAGGGCGTGACCATCGCCCACACCCCCAGCGAGGCCGAAGCCGCGCTGCGCGAGATTTTTACGCAAGGCGGCGCGCAGGCGGTCATCGAGGACTTCATGACCGGGCAGGAAGTCAGCATCCTCGCGCTGACCGACGGCGAGCGCTACGCCCTGACCCCGCCCAGCCAGGACCACAAGACCATCCATGAGGGCGACACTGGCCCGATGACCGGCGGCATGGGCGTCATCTGCCCCTTTCCGGTCAGCGAGGAGCAGATGCAGGTCATCCGCCGCGACATCGTGGAAAAGACGCTCGCCGGGATGCGGGCCGAGGGCCTGCCCTTCCGGGGCGTGCTGTACGCGGGCCTGATGCTCACCCCGCAGGGACCGAAAGTGGTGGAGTTCAACGCCCGCTTCGGTGACCCCGAGGCCGAGGCGGTGCTGCCGCTGCTGGAGAGCGACCTCGCGCAGCACGCGCTGGACGCGGCGCGGGGGCAACTCGACCCGGCACAGGTGCGCTTTCGCGACGGGGCGAGCGCGGTGGTCATCCTCGCCGCTCCCGGCTACCCCGCCGAGCCGCGCAAGGGGATTGCGCTGGACCTGCCCGCCGACTCGGAGGAAGCGAAAGTGTTTCACGCCGGAACCGCCGAGAAGGACGGCCGGCTGGTGAGCAGCGGCGGGCGCGTGCTGGCGGTCACGGGCCTGGGCGAGAACCGCGAAGAAGCCCTGGAGCGGGCCTACGCGCTGGCTGACCGCGTCGGGTTCGAGGGCGCACAACTGCGGCGCGACATCGGCTTCCGCATCGGGCTGGGAAGCAAGCCGGGCTAAAGGGGGCCTCATCCCTCGGGCCTGCCCTTGCCGTCAGACTGGGGCATGACCAACCGTTACGGTGACGAACCCCTGGGCAAGAGCGTGGAACAGGTGGAGCAGGAAAGCGGCAACCTCGTGAACTCGCCGGTGGAAGGCGAAACCATGCGCCAGCGCGAAACCGCTGAGGCGCTGGTGGTCCCCGCGATTCCCAACGCCAACCAGACCGGCACCCCGGCGGTGGCCGTCAACCCCGGCGCTCTGGTGGACACGGGCAGCGGGGCCGACGACGGACGGGCGCAGTCGGTGTCCGATGGCGAGACAGAGAACGGCTGATTGCCTGGACCGACAGCGGAGAACCTGGGGGCAGCCTGCGCCGGTTGCCCTTTTTCTCTGGCGTTTTCGTTTATGCTGACCGCCGTTTGTGCAGCCTGCCTCTCATCAGGGTATGCGCCGCAAGGAGAGTGAACCGTGCAAAATCCCCCCCAGAACCAGGAGTCCCCTCAGAAACAGGAGTCCCAGCAGAACCAGGCGCCCCAGCAGAACCAGGCGTCTGGGAACCGTGGGTTCTTCATCACCGCCGCCATCGACTACGCCAACGGCGCCCCGCACATCGGGCACGTCTACGAAAAGATTCTGACCGACGCCCTGGCCCGCTACCAGCGCCTCGCCGGGCGCGACGTGACCTTTGTCATGGGCACCGACGAGCACGGCGAAAAAATCAGCAAGGCGGCGGCGAAAAGTGGCGTGACCCCGCAGGAACTGGTGGACGACCTCTCCGAGCGGGCCTTTCAGGGCCTGTGGAAAAAACTCGGCATCAGCTACGACCACTTTATCCGCACGACCTCGCCCAAGCACAAGAAACACGTGCAGGACGTGCTGCAACGGGTCTACGACGCGGGCGACATCTATTTTGCCGAGTACGAGGGCCTGTACTCGGTGGGCGCCGAGCGCTACGTCACCGAGAAGGAACTGGTGGAAGGGCCGGACGGCGTGCGCCGCTTTCCCGGCGACAAGGACCCGCCCGAGCTGCGGCGTGAGGCCAATTACTTTTTCAACATGCAGAAGTACCAGCCCTGGCTGCTGAACACCCTGCAACGCAACCCCGACCTGATTCAGCCCGCCGGCTACCGCAACGAGGTGCTGGAGATGCTGCGGGAGGACATCGGTCCGCTGAGCATCAGCCGCCCCAAGGCGCGGGTGCCGTGGGGCATCGAGCTGCCCTGGGACACTGACCACGTCACCTACGTGTGGTTCGACGCGCTGCTGAGCTACCTGACGCCGGTGGTGAGCCAAGGCCAGAACCCCAACGTGAGCGGGCAGGTGTGGCACGTCATCGGCAAGGACATCCTCAAGCCGCACGCGGTGTTCTGGCCGACCATGCTGCGCGCCGCCGGACTGCCCATGTACCGCCGCCTGGTGGTCCACAGCCACATCCTGGCCGAGGACGGGCGCAAGATGGGCAAGAGCCTGGGCAACGCCATTGACCCCGAGGCGCTGGTGGCCGCGTGGCCGGTGGACGTCATCCGTTACGCGCTGCTGCGCGAGGCGTCGCTGGGGGCCGACAGTCCTTTCGGCGAGGGGGTCATCGTCAGCCGCCTGAACTCCGACCTCGCCAACGACCTGGGCAACCTGCTCTCGCGCACGGTGAGCATGATTCAGAAGTACCGGGGCGGCGCACTCCCGGCGGCAGGCGAACCCGGCGAACGCGAACGCGACATCGAGGCGGCGGCCCGCGCCCTGCCCGGCGAGGTGCTGCGGCTGGTGGACGAGCTGAAAATCAACATGGCGATCGACGCCGCGATGGGCTTCGTGCGCGACCTCAACCGCTACATCGCCGAGTCCGCACCCTGGACCCTCGCCAAGTCGCCCGACACCCAGGCCCGGCTCGACACCGTGCTCTACACCGCCGCCGAGGGGCTGCGCGTGGCGAGCGTGGCCCTCGAGGCCGTGATTCCCACCAAGGCGAAAGAACTGCGCGAGCAGCTCGGCCTGGGCCGCCAGAGTTACCCGCTGGCCCCCGCCTGGGGCCTGACCCCCGCCGGAACCCACGTGCCGGGCGGCCCCGTGCTGTTTCCCAAGCCTGAGCCGAAAGCCCAGGACTCTGCCGCCGCCGCTGCCACCCCCCAGCCCCAAGCCAGAAAAGAGAAAAGGACCATGACCGACGCTGCACCCACCGACAACACCACCCCCGGGAAGAAGCCCGAAGCCGCCGCGCCCGCCCAGCAAGACGGCCTGATTTCCATCGACGACTTTGCCCGCATCGACCTGCGGATTGCCGAAGTGGTGGCCTGCGAAGCGGTGGAAAAGGCCGACAAGCTGCTCAAACTGACCGTGAAGCTCGGTGACGAAACCCGCACCGTGGTCAGCGGCATCCGCAAGTGGTACGAACCCGGGGCGCTGGTGGGCCGCAAAGTGGTTCTCGTCGCTAACCTCAAGCCCGCCAAGCTGCGCGGCATCGAGTCGCAGGGGATGATTCTGGCCGCCGAGGACGACGCCGGAAACCTCGACCTGGTGGGCACCGGGCTGGACCTGCCGAGCGGCACCAAAGTGCGTTAATCGATAGATGCTGGGTGATGAAAAGTCACCCATGAAGCAAAGGCCCCTGGCAAACGCCGGGGCCTTTCTCTATCAACCATCAACCATCAACCATCTACCATCCTCCCTTCCCCCTTCACCCTCTACACTGCCCCCATGCCTTTCGTCATCGTTTCCGGCCTCTCGGGCAGCGGCAAAAGCACGGCGCTGCGGACCCTCGAAGACGCGGGGTTTTTCATCACCGACAACCTGCCGCCCGAACTGTGGGGCGCCATGCACGACCTCGTCAGCGCGCGGGGCATCGAGAACGTGGCGGTCAGCACCGACACCCGCACCCGCGAGTTTCTGGCGGCGCTGGACTCGAGTTATGTCCGGCTGTCGCGCCGCCACGAGAACCTGCGGGTGATTTTTCTGGAAGCCAACGCCGAGGTGCTGCTCGGGCGCTACAACCTCAGCCGCCGCGAGCATCCTCTAGGCGAGACGCTGATGGTGGATTTCGCCCGCGAGCGCGAGCTGCTCGCTCCGTTGCGGGCCATTGCCGACACGGTCATCGACACCACCAGCCTCAGCGCGGCGCAACTGTCCGAACGCATCATGCGCCTCTTCAGGCTCGAACACGCTTTTACGCTGCGGCTGCTGAGTTTCGGCTTCAAGCACGCGCCGCCGCGTGACGCTGATCTGGTGCTCGACGTGCGCTCGCTGCCCAACCCGTACTACGACCCGGCGCTGCGTCCGCTCTCGGGGCGACAGCCGGACGTGGCCGCCTACGTCTTCCGCGACCCCGAGGCCGAGGCCTTCTACGCCGAGGTGCGCCATTTCGTGCAGACGGCGGCGGAGCGGGCGCGGGCCAGCGGGCGCCACAGCTACACGGTGGGCATCGGCTGCACGGGCGGGCAGCACCGCAGCGTGGCGGTGGCCGAGCGGCTGCTGCACGAGCTGCGCGAAAGTGGCCTGGACACCGACCTGATGGACCACCGCGACATGAAAGAGGGCGGCGAATCCGCGTGAGCGGGCCGACCCCCTCTTCCCCGCCCCCTGACCCGGACCCGCTCCCCCGGCCTGCCCCTCTCACCCCGGTCACCCCCCACGCTCTGGAGGACAAAGGCGAAGACCCCGGCCACCCGCCCACGCCGCGCCGCGCCCGGATGTGGCTGGAGCCGGGCCTGGGGGTCAAACGCTGGATTACCCTGTTCGTCTTTTGCACCCTGCTCGGCGCGGTGGCCTTCTTGCACTTCACCTGGACCGGGCCGCTGCACCCGCTGGCGACCAAGTGGATTTTGTGGCTCAACCAGTTCACCCGCCCGGGGATGCTACCGCTCTACGCCACCGGCATCGCGGTGATGCTGCTGGCGCTGGGGGGAGCGCTGTACTCCATCGCCATGATCAGCCGGGCGATGCTGCGCGGCACTGGCACCGCCCCCGAGACGGCGGTGAACGTGCTCTACGAGCGCAAGACCCTCTCACGCGGGATGCGGGTGGTGGCAGTGGGGGGCGGGACCGGGCTGTCGAACCTGCTGACCGGTCTCAAGGCCCACACCAGCAACATCACGGCGGTGGTCACGGTGGCCGACGACGGCGGCTCCAGCGGGCGGCTGCGCGAGGCGCTCGACATGGTGGCGCCCGGCGACCTCACCGACTGCTACGCGGCCCTGTCCGACAGCCCGGTGCTCGCCCGGCTGCTGCTGCACCGCTTCGGGCGCGGCGAGGGGCTGGAGGGGCACACCTTCGGCAACCTGATGCTGGCGACCCTCAGCGAGGAGCAGGGCGGGCTGGGCAGCGCCATGCAGGACATTCACGAGGTGCTCAAGGTGCGCGGGCGGGTCTACCCGGCGACCACGCGCCCGGTCACACTGGTGGCCGAACTCGCCGACGGACGCACCGTGCGCGGCGAGAGCAAGTTTGCCGCGCAGATTGCTCCCTCGCATATCAAGCGGGTGCGGCTGGAACCCGAAAACCCCTCGGCGCTCACGCAGGTGCTCGAAGCGGTCCGTGACGGCGAAATGATCGTGCTGGGGCCGGGCAGCCTGTTTACGTCCATCATCCCTGCCCTGCTGATCCCCGACATCGCCCGCGCCGTACGCGAGTCCCCGGCGCCCGTCGTCTACGTCGCTTCCCTGATGACCGAACCCGGCGAAACCGACGGCCTGAGTCTCAGCGGGCATGTGGACGCCATCACCCGGCACCTGGGGCGCACCCCCGACTGGGTGCTGATGAACAGCGACGCCCTCGACCCCGAGGTGCTGGCCCGTTACCAGGGCGACGGTGCCCAGACCCTGACCCTCCGGGACGCCGGACGCGACCTGCGGGGCCGGGTGCGCTTCGCTTCGCTGGTCCGCAGCGGCACCGCCCGGCACCACCCGAGAAAACTCGCCGAGGCGCTGGTGCAACTCTGGGACGGCGGGCGACGTTTCAACCTGTCGGGGCAGGGCGAAGAGTCGCGGCAGCCCTAGAGCAGTTCTCCGAATTACGCGTGCGTCGGAAACAGCACCGCTACCCGCTCCATTCTCCGTTCTGCTCATCGAAATTCACTCGCTCCGCTCTGCTTCGCAGCTTTGCAAGTCGGACAGAAACGCTGCGCTTTTTCTGTCAAATGCTCTAAAAAACCATGCCGGAAGGTCTCCGACATGGCAGGAAGGAAGACGCTGAAGGCTCATACGGATTCCGCTTAATTCCTGCACAGTCGGGAAAGCGCCGCCTGTGCATCCATATCGCGTAACCCGTATTTTTTCCTACTCGCATCCGCTCGGATTGAATCTGAAACGACCAGATTCAATCGGAATCCGTATTAACCCTTGACCGCCCCCGCCGTCAGGCCGCTCACGATGTTGCGCTGGAAAAACAGCACCAGCAGCAGCAGCGGAACGGTCACGATGACGCTGGCGGCCATCGTCAGGCCAAAGGGCGTTTCGTACTGCGAGGCCCCCGAGAAGTTGGCGATGGACACCGGCACGGTGATGGCGGCGTTGTCCGAGGTGAAGGTCAGCGCGAACAGGTATTCGTTCCAGGCGTTGATGAAGGCGAGCAGCCCGGTGGTCACGATGGCCGGGGTCATCACAGGCAGCAGCACCTGAAACAGCGTCTGCATCGGCGTGGCGCCGTCCACGTAGGCGGCTTCTTCGAGTTCGGTAGGAATCTCACGCACGAAACTGGTCAGGGTCCAGACCGTGAACGGCAGCGTGAAAATCATGTAGCTCAGAATCAGGCCCCACCACGTGTTGTACAGGCCAAAGCCTTTGACCATGGTGTACAGGCCTGAGAGCACCGCAATCTGCGGAAACACGCTGACCGCCAGGATGATGTACATCAGCACCGTCTTGCCCTTGAAGCGGAACTTGCCCAGCGCGTAGGCGGCGAGCAGCGACAGGATCAGGCTCAGGATGACCGTGCCGGTCGCCACCACCACCGAGTTCAGCAGGTTGCGCAGAAAGCCGCCGTTGGTCAGGACCTCGGTGAAGTTGTTCAGGCTGGCCTGGGTGGGCCACCACAGCAGCGCTTCACGCGACAGCTCGCCCGAACCGGTCAGGCTGGTCTTGATGGCCCAGTAGAACGGAAACAGGACGTAAAACAGCACGACGGCGACCACGACCCAGAAGGCTGCCCACGACAGGCCGCGAACCATAGGATTTTTCGAATTCATTCGCAGACCTCCTCAATCGAACTTGACGCGCAGGCTGGTGACGTAGATGGCCGTGAACACCATGATGATCAGGAAAATCAGCACGCTCACGGCGCTGCCGTAGCCGAACTGAGAGTTGGCGATCAGTTCCTGGCGGGCGTAGATGCTCATGGTCATGGTCTCGGGGGCGTTGCCCTTGACGATAAACGGCATGTCGAACACGCGCAGCGAATCGAGCGTGCGGAAAATCAGCGCGACGAGCAGCGCCGGGGTCAGCAGCGGCAGGGTCAGCCGCCAGAATTTCGTCCAGGCCGAGGCGCCGTCCACGTCGGCGGCTTCGTACATGTCGCTGGGGATGGTCTGCAACCCCGCCAGCAGCAGCAGCGCCATAAACGGCGTGGTTTTCCACACGTCCACCGCCACCAGCGCGGCCAGCGCCGTATCGGGGTTGCTCAGGAACGACTCGCCCGCTTGCAGGAAGCCCAGGCTCTGCCCCCACTGGCTGATGATGCCGAAGGAGTCGTTGTACATCCAGTTCCACATCTGCGCGGAAACGACGGTGGGAATCGCCCAGGGCACCAGAATGGCGGTGCGCATCAGGCCCTTGCCCCTGAAGTTGGAGTTGATGACGAGCGCGAAGGCGAGGCCCAGCACGGTTTCGAGCGACACGCTCAGCAGCGTGAATTTGACGGTGTTCCAGACCGACTGCCACCACTCGGGGGTCTGAAGCAGGCCCAGGCCTACACCTTCCTCGGTGGTGAACCAGTAGTTGCCCAGACCGATCCACTTCGGCGCCTCGTCGCTGATGAAGTTGAATTCGGTAAACGAAAGGTAGATGGTCCGCAGCAGCGGATACCCGGCGACGGCGGCGAGCACCAGCAGCATGGGAATGAGCATCAGCACGGCGGTGCGCGAGCGGGACTTTTCCAGGCCGCGCATCTTGACGGGTGGGCGGGGGGGGGTCGTGGTCATCCGGGTCTCCGTGGGTTGAGGAAAAAAGCGCCCGCCGCCGGGGGGCAGGGGCGCTCGGGAACGGAAGAGAGCGCAGGCTCTCCCCTGGCCGCTTACCAGCCGCGTCCCTTGATGCGGGCGAGCTGGCCTTCGAGGGTCTTGAGGGCGGGGCCAGGGGCGCTCTTCTTGGTCAGCACGCTGTAGACGGCGCTGGAAAAGGCGTCACTGACCTGGTTGTACTTGCTGCCCGTGACGGTGGCGGGGCGGGCCACCGCGTTGGTGAAGACGTTGTAGAGGCTGCCGAAGAAGGGCACGGCCTTGAGTACGTCCTTGTCCTTGTACAGCGAGGCGATGGTGGGGTTGTAGCTCGCCTGCACCGCGCGGCGCTTTTGCTCCTGCAGGCCGGTCAGGTAACGCACGAGGTCGGCGGCTTCCTTCTGGTTTTTCGAGTAGGCGTTGACTGCCAGCTGCCAGCCGCCCAGCGTCGCGGCGGGCTTGCCGCCGGTGCCCGCAGGCAGCGCCGCGACGCCGATTTTGCCCGCCACCGCGCTGCCCTTGGCCTGCCCCGCCGCGTAGGCGTAGGGCCAGTTGCGCATGAACGCCGCGTTGCCCGCCTGCCACACGTTGCGGGCTTCTTCCTCGCCGTAGGTGGTCACGGCGGCGGGGGCGACGGTGCCCACCAGTCCCTGAATGGTGCGCAGGGCCTCGACCGCCTTGGGGTTGTTCACGGTGATTTTGCCACTGCTGTCCACGATGGAACCGCCGCCGAAGGAGCTGATCCACTCCAGCGCGTCACAGGTCAGGCCCTCGTAGTTCTTGCCCTGAAAGACGAAGCCCACGAATTTGGGATTCTTCTTGCGCTCGCCCGCCTGGATTTTCTGGGCCATGGTCGCCAGTTCGTTCCAGGTCTTGGGGGCCGACTTGTAGCCGTACTTCTTGAGCAGGTCGGTGCGGTAGTACAGCACGCCCGCGTCGGTGAACCAGGGCATGGCGATGAGCTTGCCGTTCACGGTGTTGTTCTGCACGATGGCCGGGAAGTGCGCCTTGACTTCGGCGGCGGGAATGGTCTTGCTCAGGTCGGCGAGGTGCTGACCGATCAGGCCGGGCCACACCACGTCGATCATGTACACATCCACGTCGGCGGACTTGGCACCGAGCTGCTGCTGGTACAGGGCCAGACGTTGGTCGGTTTCCTTGGGCACCTGAATCAGCTTGACGGTGTTGCCCGTCTTTTTGGCCCAGGCGTCGGCGCCCTTCTTGCACTCGTTGAAGCCCTGCCCCACCGAGTCACAGGCAAAGGTCAGGGTCGCGGCGCCGGCCTGAGAAGCGGCGGCGAGGGTGACAGTCAGACCGAGAATGGCAGCAATCTTGTTCATAGTTCTCCTTGAGGCAGGGGCCCGCGCCTCTTTCCTCCAAGAAATCGGAAGCGGTTCCAACCCGGTGCAAAATCTTTGGTTAATGCAGGCTACACCTCAGGCACAGGGGTGTCAATTCTCCGTCAGGCCGAGAAAGTACCGTCCAGTACGCAAAAATACGATTCTCCGGCAACTGAAACGATTCAGGCAGTGCAGACTGGGGATGAAAACGGTGAGCCGTGGGACAGACTCGGCTGGTCAGGACAGCAAAACAGGCACCCGAAGTTCGTTCAGGTGCCCGCTGTCAAGCTCTCCGTCTCAATCGCCGTCGCCGTCTCCCCTTTCTGTGCCGCCTTCAGCGCCGAAGGTCGCCGCCAGTCCACGCACCAACTGGTCGCGCTCGGTCGCCGTCAGCCGGGCCTCGGGGTGCAGGGGCAGATAGGTCTTTTCCGGCATCTCGCCGCTGCGGACCTGCCCGGCGGCTTCGTCGGCCTCGCGGCCAAAACCGGGCACGTTGACGTTGAATTTGCTGCGGCCCTCGTCCACATGCTTTTGCACCAGCCACGACACCGGGGCGACGCTGGAGTACCAGGGCCACCGGGTCTGGTTGCTGTGGCAATCGGCGCAGGCGCGGTCAAAGAGGGCCTGGGTCTGCGGGCTGTCCCACTGCGGCCCGGCCTGCGCGGGCGGGTTGGCGTGGGCGCGGCCATAGGGCACGAGCTGCGCGAGGACGAAGGCGGCGGACAGAAACAGTTTGGGGAGAACGGGTCATGACGAAACCTCCAGCGCAGTCAGGGTGAGGGAGCGGCGGGCCACGTCAGAGGCGCCACCGCAGCAGGCGCAGGCCCATGAACACCACGAACACCGTGCCGCCCTCGTGCGCGACCACGCCCAGCGGCAGCGGCACGCGGCCCATGATGGCGAGCGGCGCGACGAGCAGAATGATGCCGAAGGCAAAGAGCAGGTTGAAGCGCACCGTGCGGCTGGCGTCCTTGGCGAGGCGCACCGCCCCGGCGAGTTTGCCCATGTCGTTTTGCATCAGCACCACGTCGGCGGACTCGATGGCGACGTCGGTGCCGCTCGCCACCGCCACGCCGAGGTCGGCGCGGGCCAGCGCCGGGGCGTCGTTCACGCCGTCGCCCACCATCGCCACCGGGCCGGGCAACTCGCCGATGATGCGCAGCTTGTCCTCGGGGAGCAGTTCGGCGCGGAACTCGGTCAGGCCGACCTGTTTCGCCACCGTTTCGGCCACCTCTCGCTTGTCGCCGGTCAGCATCACCGGGTGCGCCACGCCCGCCGCCCGAATGGCCTGTATGGCCTCAGCAATGCCGGGACGCAACGTGTCGGCGACGCCCATGACCCCGACCACGCGCGGCCCCACACCCACGATGACGGTGCTGCTTCCCTCACGGCTGAGGGTGTCGACCGCCTGCTGCTGCGCCGGGGTCAGCGCGGCGCCTTCCCGCTGCGCGAGGCGCAGATTTCCGGCCCAGGCGAGTTCGCCGCTCTCCAGGCGGGCCTCGATGCCGTGCCCCGGAATGGCCTGGGCGCCCTGCACCAGTGTCGGCGCAACCCCCTGCGCCTGCGCCGCCTGCACGATGGCCTGGGCGATGGGGTGCTCACTGTGGGCTTCCAGACCGGTGGCCAGCGCCAGTGCGCCGCGCTCGTCGTCGGCGTAGGTGTGGCTGAGCGTCATCCTGGCCTGGGTGAGGGTGCCGGTCTTGTCGAAGGCGATGGTGTTCACGCCCGCCAGCGCGTCGAGCGCGGCGCTGCTCTTGAACAGCACCCCTCCCCGGGCCGCCGCCGCCATCGCCGAGAGCATCACGGCGGGGGTCGAAATCACGACGGCGCAGGGAGAAGCGACCACCATGAACGTCATGGCGCGGTACCACGCGTCGGCGGTGCTCAGCCCGCCCAGAGAGTGCAGCCCGGCGTAGACCAGCGGCACCGCGAGCAGCACCAGCGTGGCGTAGGGGCTTTCCCAGCGCTCACTGAGGGTTTCGGTGCGGCTTTTCTGGGTCTGGGCGTCTTCCATCAGCGCGACCAGGCGGGCCAGGGTGCTTTCGCCTGCCGGACGAATCACCTCGGCCTCCACGCTGCCGTTGAGGTTGACGGTGCCCGAAGCGAGTTCGGCGCCGGGGGCCTTGTCGATGGGGCGGCTCTCCCCCGTGATGGGCGACTCGTCCACGGAGGTATTGCCCGTCACCACCCGGGCGTCGGCGGCGACGCGCTCGCCCGGCCTGACCACCAGCAGGTCGCCGATGCGGATGTCACCGAGTTCGCACCATTTTTCCTCCCCGTCACGGCGCACGGTGGCACCCTCGGGGTTGAGGTCCATCAGGGCTTCGATGGCGCGTTTGGTGCGGCCCATCGCCCAGTCCTGCAGGGTGTTGGACAGGCTGAACAGAAACAGCAGAATGGCGCCGTCGGCGGCCTGACCGATGCTTGCGGCGCCCAGGGCCGCCAGTACCATCAGCAGGTCCACGTCCAGCTTCCTTTCGACGAACAGGCTGTGCAGCGCCTCGCGCCCCGCCGGGATGCCGCCCGCGAGGTAGGCGAGGCCGAAGCCGCCCCACATCACCGCGTCGCTGTGCAGGACGTGTTCCCCGAGCAGGCCGACGACAAGGCCGAGCAGGGTCAGAAACGTAAACAGGACCGCCCAGCGCAGGTCGGGCGGAATCACGAATTTCTTGCTGCCGGGCGCTTCGGCGCGGGCCTGGGCCGCAGCAGGGGAAGGACTGGTCATGAAAACTCCTTGAGGGGTGAGGGCTTAATAGGAAAGATTCTCAATAAGTGATTCTACGCTTTCGCCCCTATAAACTCAACGGAGAAAGCCGGGCGGAGAGATCGGAAAAAGGCCAGGGCCGGAGACGCCCGGAGGTCCGTGCAACCCTGGCGCCCTTGCCCGCGTAGTGTGGCCCGAGATGAGTCTTCCTTTTCTGGTGTTTTTGCTCGCCTGGCTGGTCGGCATGGTCTGCACCTTCATTCCGGCGGTGCCCGCCACGCTGATCATCTTTCTGGGCAGTGTGGCGGCGGCGCTGCTCGACGGTTTCCAGGCCGGGCGCGACCTGCCTTTTTTGCTGGTGTTCGGCGTCATCACCCTGCTGATCATGAGTATCGACAACGTGGCCTCGGCCTGGGGTGCCCGCAAGTACGGCGGCGGCAAGGAGGCGATGTGGGGCGCTCTGGTCGGCGGCCTGCTCGGCATCTTCATCCCGCTGGGGCTGATCGTGGGGCCGCTGGCCGGGGCGCTGGTGGCCGAGCTGGTCTTTGCCCGCAGGCCCTTTCAGGACGCGCTGCGCTCGGCCTGGGGCACGCTGGTCGGGCTGCTGGCAGGCATCGCGGCGAAGGTGGTGCTGCACCTCATCGTGGGCCTGTACGAGCTGTGGCGGCTGTGGGACCCGGCCAGGAGCATCTTCGGCTGATACGGATTCCGATTGAATCTGGTCGTTTCAGATTCAATCCGACTTGCAAAGCTGCGCAGCAGAGCGGATGCGAGTAGGAAAAAATACGGATTCCGCGATATGGATGCACAGGCGGCGCCTTCCCAACTGTACAGGCCCGACTGTGCAGGAATGAAGCGGAATCCGTATGAGCCGTCAGAGCCGGGTCAGCCGTTCGCCTCTACCCTGAGCGCGTGAAACCCGCACCCTTTGCCCTGGCGCTGAGTCTGGGGGGCCTGCTCAGCGCCCACGCGCCAGCGGCGGCTCCGGCCCATCCCGAACAACTCAACAAGGCGGTGCAGGCCGCACTCGGCAGCTGCGGCGTGCGGCCCCGACTCAGCGGCGACCTGGGCGAAGCCGCCGCCGACCTGATGGCGGGCTACGCCCTGGAGCAGGCCCTGCCGCGCCACAGCTACCGGGCGCACCGGGCGCAGGGCTGGAGCAGCACCTATCACGGCGACCTCGCCTGGGTGGGCCGGAAACTCGGGGAGCAGTGCGGCAAGTGGCAGGACTACGCCGAGTACGGCCTCGCCACCGACGGCACGCGCATGGCCCTGGTGCTGGGCACGCCCGCGCGGGTGGACCTCACGCAGTCGCGGCGCTGGCTGAACGACTTTCTGAGCGCCACCAACCGGGCACGCGCCCAGGGCCAGAAGTGCGGGAGCAAGCTGATGAACGCCGTAGGGCCGCTGAAGTGGGACACTCGCCTGGAAGCGGCGGCGGCCCGGCACGCGACCGACATGGTGAAACTGGATTTCCGGGGGCACACCAACCCCAGAGACGGCAGCAGCCCCCTGGAACGGGCGCAGGGCTACGGCTTTCGCGGGAGCGTGGGCGAGAACATCCAGTACGGCTCCATCACCGCCGGAGAAGCCGTCAAGCACCTGCTGACCAGCCCCGGCCACTGCGAGAACCTGATGCGCCCGGAGTGGAAACTGTTCGGCGCGGCGGTCAACAACGGCACGACCAAAACGCTGTTCGCGACGTACTGGGTGCAGGTGTTCGGCGCGGAGTAGGGGCCGCCGACCCTGCCAACTGTGTCTCCTTTGCCCTGTCCTGACACGGCATCTGCCAGAGTGAACACATGACCAGACCGAATCAGCGCACCCCCGAAAGCGAGAAGGCCCCGGCCAGTCGGGAGGGAGCCAGTCAGGAAGCAGGAGGGCAGCAACGGGCAGATGCCGGGGCGCACTTCCGCCTCAGCGTGGCGGGCGGCAAGGCGCAGGACATCGAGGGCAAGGCCAGCGCGAGCAGCTTGTCCGACGCGACCTTCACCACCCCCCGCGCCAAGTTGATCGAGGAAGCGAACCAGGCGATTCGGGGCGACCTGGAGGGCTACCCCCGCGCCCTGGCCGCCTACGACGCGCTGCGCGGCGACCCGGAGGCGCGGGCGCACTGGGACATGGCGAACTACGTGACCATGCGCAAGCTCGGGTACAACGACCACGGGCGGGTCCACGCCTTTATCACCGGAGCGGCGAGCATGGCGATTACCGAACTGCTGCTGGACGCTGGGGTCAGGCCCGACCTGATGGAAAGCGGGGTGGGCGACGCCGACGACGTGTTCCTGACCGTCATCCTGGGCACGATGCTGCACGACATCGGCAACCAGATTCACCGCACCGCGCACGAGCAGCACGGCGTCGCGCTGGCGCTGCCGATTCTGGAACGGATTCTGACGCCCATCTATCCCGACCCCTTCAAGCGCACCAAGGTCCGCTCGTTCATTCTGGGGGCCATCAACTGCCACGACCTCAACCCGGCGCCGCTGACCATCGAGGGCGGCATCACGGCGCTGGCCGACGGCACCGACATCACCAAGGGGCGCGGGCGCAAGGCCTTTTCCCTCGGCAGCGTGGACATCCACTCCATCAGTGCGCTGGCGGTGGACCAGGTGGTCATCCGGCCCGGACGCGAGCGGCCCGTGCGCATCGACGTGACCATGAACAACTCGGGCGGCATCTTTCAGGTGGAGGAGGTGCTGGCGCCCAAGGTGATCCGCACGCCGCTGCGGCCCTACGTGGAGTTGCGGGCGAGTATGCGCGGCGACGGCGGCGAGGAACCGATTCTGTCGCGGGTGCGGCTGGAAGGCGACCAGTTCGTGATGGACCTCGACACCGGCGAGCAGGTCACTGCCGAAGTGCAGGACACGCAAAAGCGAGTGGCCGAAGCGGTGGCCGCCAACCTGAACGTGGGCAGCGAGCGCGGCTGATTCCCTGGAGCTGATTCCCTGGAGCCGAGTCCCTGAAACTGAGTCCCTGGGGCCGGGACGCACTGCGGGTTCGGCGTCACCCGACGCTTCCCGGGTTGCCTGCCCTGGCCGCGCTGTCCCGGACTGCGTAGACCGCTGACGCCCGGCCTTCATAGCGCCCCGTACAATGCGCCGCGTGAGTGCGCCCGACCTTCCCTCCTGCTCTCCCGTTTCGCCCGACGAAACGCTTTCCCCCGGCAGCCCCAGGGCGACGGCCCTGCCTGCCGGAGTCCGCGACGTGCTGCCCGCCGAGTGGAAAAGGCGCGAACATCTGCGCCAGCACCTGTCCAGCCTGCTGCGTTCCTGGGGGTACGAGGGGGTGGACCTCCCCGCGCTGGAACTGGCCGACCCCGCCCATCCGCAGGGCGACCACGCCTTCAAGCTGATCGATTCCGGGGGGCAGGTGCTGGCGCTGCGCAGCGAGTACACCACCGCGCTGGGGCGGCTGGTGGGCACCCACTTTCCGTCCGGCCCCTTTCCGCTGCGGCTGCACTACGGCGGGCGGCTGTGGCTGCGCACCCAGACCAGCGAACTCGGGCGCCTGCGCGAGTTCAATCAGGTGGGCGCCGAACTCATCGGCGTGACCGGCGTGCAGGCCGACACCGAGCTGCTCGCGCTGGCCCACGCCGCGCTGGGGCAGGCAGGCGTGCAGGCGCAACTCGAAGTCGGGTTTCCCGGTTTCGTGGACGCGGTGCTCACCGACGCCGGGCTGACGGAGCCGGTGCGGGCGGCGCTGCACGACGCGATTGACCGCAAAAGCGGAGCCGACCTCGACCTGCTGGCCCGGCGGCACGGCGTCCCGGCGGACGTGACCCGCACGCTGCACAGCCTGACCGAACTCTACGGCGGCCCCGAGGTGCTGGCGGCGGCGCAGGCCCTGGCGCGCGGCGTGCGGGCCGAGCAGGCAGTGGCGCACCTGGGCGCGGTGCACGCGGCGGCGCGGGGCGCGGAGGTGGACCTGCTGTTCGACCTCGGGGTCAGCCGCCGTTACGGGTACTACACCGGCCTGACCTTCCGCGCCTACGTGGAGGGCATCAATCAGCCGGTGCTGGGCGGCGGACGCTACGCGCTGCCGGGGGGATTGCCGGGGGCGGGCTTCGCCATCGGGCTGGAGCGGCTGGCGGCGGTACTGCCCGCCGGGGTGCCGAGCGAACCCGAAACGGTGCTCGCGCTCGACTTCGCGGGGGCGGCGGCGGCGCGGGCGGCGGGCCTGCGGGCCGAACTCGCCTGGACAGACGACGGGGCCGAGCTGCGGCACTTCGCCCAGGCACGCGGGCTGCGGCGCTGGGTGCAGGGCGCGGACCTGCGGGACGTGACCCCTCACGCCCTTACGTCCGGCGCGGAGGCCCGCGCATGACCTCGGTCCCCGAACGCCGCCCCGACCACCTGACCCTGGCCCTGCCCAAGGGCCGAATCATGGACGACGCCATCGCGCTGCTTTCGCAGGCCGGACTGCCGCTGACCCGCCCGGAAGCGAGCCGCGCCCTGCGCCACGAGTTCCCCGGCGTGACGGTGCTCGAACTGCGCAACCAGGACGTGCCGGTGTACGTGGACCTCGGCGTGGCCGACGCGGGTATCGTCGGCAAGGACGTGCTGCTCGAAGCCGGGCGCCCGGTGTACGAGCCGGTGGACCTGCATTTTGCCGAGTGCCGCCTGTCGCTGATTCGTGAAATCGGGGCCAGCGGCCCTGTTGCCCGCGTCGGCACCAAGTACCCCCGCGCCGCCCGCGCCTATCTCGAGGAACGCGGCATTCCCGCCGAGGTGGTCAAGCTCAGCGGCAACATCGAACTCGCCGCGCTGACCGGCCTTGCCGACGCCGTCATTGACCTCGTGCAGACCGGGGGCACCCTGCGGGCCAACCACCTCGAAGAAGTGGACGTGCTGTTCCACTCCTCGGCCCGCCTCATCGTCAACCGCGCCGCCCTCAAGCTGCGGCGCGAGCGTCTGCGGCCCCTCATTGCCCGGCTGCGCGAGCTGACGGCGCCTGCCGACTCCGGCCTGACCTGATACGGATTCCGATTGAATCTGGTAGTTTCAGATTCAATCCGACTTGCAAAGCTGCGCAGCAGAGCGGATGCGAGTAGGAAAAAATACGGATTCCGCGATATGGATGCACAGGCGGCGCCTTCCCAACTGTACAGGCCCGACTGTGCAGGAATGAAGCGGAATCCGTATGAGAGAGGGAGGGACCAGGCCGCCTCAGCGCACGCTGACGGTCTGGTCGCGCAGCAGGTAACTGCGGCCCTGGGCGTCGCGCAGGCCGACGACCACCTGCACGGCGCCGCGCTGCAATCCACGCGCAGGCCCGGCCACCTGGGTGGTGAGGCAACCTTTGCCGCAGCCCTGGGCCGCCGCCTTGCCGACCGGCGTACTCCAGACCCCGTCGCGGGTGACCACGTACAGGTCCGTGACCCGGACGGGCGGCAGTCGCTGGGCACGCGGCGTTTGCAGGGTCAGGCGCACGCGGAACACGTCGCCCTCGACCCGGGGCGCGGCCTGCGCAGTCAGGGCACGGCCCGTCATGTTCAGGGTGGTCGGCGCCCCGAGCAGTTGCCCTGTCGTGGGCGCGGCGGGCAGTGAGCCACACGCCACGAGCAGCGCACACAGCAGGGGGAACAGACGCTTCATAGACCCAGTATACGGCGCCTGGCCCACAAAAAAACCCGCCCCCGAGCAGGAGGCGGGCAGGGCGGGGACGTTTACCAGCTCAGTTCAGGCGCCGTCACCACGCGGTCGGCGGGGGCGTCGGTAAAGAGCGTGTAGCTCAGGCGGTAGGTGCCGGTGGTCACGCGGCCCAGCACGATGGCCTCGCCGTCGGTGGACGCGCCCACGGTGGCGGCGCCGCCCACGCTCACGCCGCTGCGGACGCCGGGGTTGGTGCCCTGGGGCAGCGGGTCGATGATGCGCAGGTTGTCGATGGTGCCGTTGACGGTCAGCACCATGCTCACCGCGTAGCCGTTGGCGGTGGCTTCCACCGTCTTGGTCAGCGCGGCCTGGGCACCGTTTTCGACCACGCGGCTGGCGTTGGCGCCGCCAGGAGCGCGGACGGTCGCCTGGCCGCTGGTGGTCAGCCCGGTGGGTTCAAGGACCGCCTGGGCCGCGTCGCTGCGGCAGATGCGCACCGGGGCCTTGAGGCGCAGGGCCTGACCGCCGCCGAAGTCACCCGAGAGTTGCAGCGGGTAGTCGGTGCTCCAGCCGCTGGGCAGATTCACGCGCACGTTGGCGGGGAGGCGGTAGGGGAAGTTGGTCTTGGCGACCACCGAAAGCTGCGACACGTCGCAGGCGGCGAGCAGGTCGGGGGCCACGCTCAGCGAGAGCGAGGTGAGCACGCGGTACTCGATGGTCACGCGCCCGGTCTGTCCGTCCACCACGCGGCCCGGCTGCGGGGTGACGAAGGTGCTGTCGGGAATGGCGGTGGGCGTCACCGGGTAGTCGCCGGGGGTCAGCGGAATGGTGGCGGGGGTGTTGAGCGTCTGACCGTTCACCTGGAAGGGAATGCCGTTCAGCGGAATGCGGCGGTCACCGAAGATGGCGACGGCGTCCACCGCGAGGCCGCCTTCGGGCTGACGGGCGACGAAGCGGATGCGGGTGTCGCCGGGCTGGAACTGCACTTCGGTGGGGCTGGGCGTGGTGCCCTGGCCTTCGAGGATGGTCGAGCTGACCGGCACCCAGCCCTGCGGCAGCGTGGGGCGCACCAGGTTGCCCTGCACGGTGAAGTTGGCACCGGGAATCGGGCGGCCCTGGGTATCCACCACGTCCACCGCGAGGCGCTGGAGGCGAGCGACGAAACGGATGGTGGTGTCTTCATTCGGCTGGTAGCGCACTTCGGTGGGCGAACCGACGGTGCCCCGGCCCTCGAGCAGGTTGGCGCTGACGGGCACGTAGCTGCCGGGCAGCTCGGGCGTGGCGACGCCGCCCTGCGCGATGTAGTCCGAGCCGGGGATGGGCCGGCCTTCGGTGTCCACCACAGTCACGGTCAGGCGCGGCTGGCGGGCCACGCAGCGGATGCGGGTGTCACCCGGCTGGTAGCGCACCTCGCTGGGCGAGACCACGTTGCCCCGGCCTTCCAGAATGGTGCAGCTCACCGGCACGTAGCCCTGCGGCAGCACCGGGCGGGCCACGCCGCCTTCAGCGGTGGCCGTCGCGCCGGGAATGGGGTTGCCCTGCGGGTCCACCACGTCCACCAGCACGCTGGGGCGGCGGGCGACGAAGCGCACGCGGTTGTTGCCGGGCTGGAAGCGCACTTCGGTGGGCGACACCACGGTGCCCTTGCCCTCGATCAAGGAAGAGCTGACGGGCGTGTAGCCCTGCGGCAGCGAGGGCTTGACGGTGTTTTCACCGACCAGCACGTAGCTCGACCCCGGGATCGGGTTGCCCTGGGTGTCCACCACGTCCACCACCAGGCGGTTGGCGATCAGGGCGTCCTTGGGCGTCTCGAAGCCGCCGACGCGGGCCTGGGTGGGCTGGTCACCGATGCGGAAGGAGTAACGGATGGCGTTGGAGTACTGCTTGGTGGTCGGCAGCACGCGGATAAAGACCTGCCACTCGCCCACCTGCTGCGGGGTGATGGTAAAGCGGTTGGTGGCCGACTTGCCGTTTTCGGAGGTGGTGAGGTTGGCCCGCACGTTGCCGGGCAGCACCAGCCACGACTCGGCTTCCTGCGGCCCGTCGATGTCGTAGTTGATGACGCTGACCGTCTTGCCGACCCACTCGGCGGGAATGCTCAGGCGGGCGGCGAGCAGCGGCTCGGGGGTGGTGGACCGGGCGTTGACGCTGAAGTCGCTCGTTTCCAGGGCGAAGGGCGCGTTGACCCGCAGCGCGAAGGCGTTCTTGCCGTTGCCCCGGCTGGTGACCTTGAGGGTGTAGGTCCCGGCAGGCAGGCCCCCGGCAAAGAGGCTGTCCCAGGTGTGTTCACGGTTGGTGGCGTACTGGCGGCTGACCACCGTGCCCCCAGCGCCAGCGAGGACGAAGCTCGTCTCGAAGGTCTTCTGGGCGCTGTAGATTTCGTCGCCAAAGTAGTTGGGGCCGCGCTTGCTGCTGGCGGTAAAATCGGCGTAGTCGGCGAGGTTGGTGGTGGGGCTGTAGACCTCCAGGCCCAGGGGCTTACCCGCGTTGGCCGGCGTCACCACGATGTTGTACGACTCCTGCGCCTGCGGCCAGGTGTTGCCCACCGACACCAGCGGCAGAATGCCCCCGGTGGTGCTCTGTCCGGCAGGCTGGGTGGCCGACTGCGGCTGGGCCAGCGCGGCGCCGCTCGAAAGCAGCGCGAGCAGCAGGGCGGCGCGGGAGAGGGCCTTGCGGGGGCGCGAAGAAGATGAGGAAGGTAAGGTGTTCACTGTAGAAAATCATACACTGCGCGTCCGTCCCTGGCAGAGCAGCTGAGCAGGCGACCCCTGTTCCTCCCCCCCCCTCGCTTCCTTTGAGTTTCCCGCCTGCGCCTCTCGCCCGGCCTTTCCCCAAATCTGGTCAGCCCCAAATCGGGTCAGCCCTGAATCGGGTCAGCCCTGGCCCGACAGCAGCGCGACCACCAGTGTCACCAGCACGGCGGCCAGACCCATGCCGATGCTGCTGGCGGCCCCGGTGGTGCTGCCTTCCTCTCGGGCGCGGGCGGTGCCGACCCCGTGGGCCATACTGCCGATGGCAATGCCCCGGGCCAGCGGGTGCCGGACGCCGATGAGCGTCAGGAAAGGCGGCAGCAGCAGCGCCCCCATCAGTCCCGAGAGCACCGCCAGCGTCGCCGCGAGTTCGGCGGGCGCCCCGGTGAACTGCGCGAGTTGCAGCGCTACGGGACTGGTCGCCGGGGCGGTGATCAGCGAACGCTCTGCGTCGGGGCCGAGGTTCAGGGCGCGGGACAGCAGGGTGTCGGTGGTCACCCCCACCGCCGTGCCGAGCAGGCCCCCCACCAGCAGCGCCTGCCACTGCCGGGCGAGCAGGGCACGCTGCTGATACAGCGGCACGGCGAGGGCCACCACCGCCGGAGCGAGCAGCGCGGTCAGTGGCCGGACCTGCTCCTGGTACTGCGGGTAGCCCGTGCGCGTCAGCAGCAGCCCCGCCGCCGCCACCAGCGTGGCGATCAATGTGGGGTTGGCGAGCGGCGAGCGCACCCGCAGTTGCAGCAGCACCCCGGCGGCAAAGGCCAGCAGCGTGAGCGGCAGCCAGATCACGCGCCTTCTCCTGTCGGGCGAATCAGGCGCGAGGCGAGCAGCCCCGCCGTGCCTGCGCCGAGCAGCAGCCCCGCCGTCATCACCAGCAGCCACAGACCCCAGGCCGCGCCCGCCGAGAGGTAGTCCACGAAGCCCACGGTGGCCGGAACGAACAGCAGCCCCAGAACGCCCAGCAGCCCGTCGGCGGCAGCCTGAATCCAGTGCAGCCGGACCAGCCCCAGCGACAGCCCCAGCCACAGCAGCACCATGCCGACCACCGGCCCCGGCAGCGGCAGGTGCAGCACGCGGGTCAGCGCGAGACCCAGCGCCGCGAAACTCCACAGGATGCCGAGGCCCAGCACGAAACGCACCGGGGCCGGGAGCGCCTGCGTGACGCTGCCCGCCGCAGGAGCAGAGGTCACGCCCCGGCCTCCCCTCTCCCTTCTGTTCCTGCGGCGCCGGACCCCAGCCGGGCCAGCAGCCCGCGCACGACCTGTTTGGCATGGAGGGCCACCAGCGGCATGAAGGTGCGGTAGTCCACCTGCGCGTCGTGGTCGGCGGTGTCGCTCACCGAACGGATGACGACGAAGGGCACCCCCGCCTTGGCGCACACCTGCGCGACGGCGGCCCCCTCCATCTCGGCGCAGGCGGCCCCGAACGCCTTCCACAACCGGCTGACCCCCTCACGGGAGGCGATGAACTGGTCCCCGCTGGCGATTCTTCCCTCGATCACCCGCACGCCGCCGACCTCCTGCGCGGCTTCGAGGGCCAGGGCACGCAGCCGCGGGTCGGCGGCCCAGGCGGGAGACTCCCCCGGCACGGTGCCGACCTCGTAGCCCAGCGCGGTCACGTCCACGTCGTGCTGCACGAGGTCGGTGCTCACCACGATGTCGCCCACCCGCAGGTCGGGGTGCACGCCGCCCGCCACGCCGGTAAAGACGACCTGCGTCGCCCCCTGGCTCAGCAGCCACGCGGTGGTCAGCGCCGCGTTGACCTTGCCGATGCCCCCCCGCGTGAGCAGCACCGGCACCCCGCCGAGCACGCCCCGGTGCAGCGTGGCGCCGGGCAGCGTCAGGTCCTCGCGCTGCTCGAGGTCTTGCAGCAACAACTCGATTTCTTCGTCCATCGCGCCGATGATCGCTAGCATGGGGCGGAGCATAGCCGCTTCGGCGCCTTGCGGGGCTATGATCGCCGCATGTCGCTTCCTCACGGCACCTCTCCCGACGACCTTTCCGACGAGTTTTTCGGTGCCCTGGACGCGCAGTCGCTCGCGCACCCCGAGTCCGTCAAGTGGCAGCAGTACGGCGAGGGCGTGATTCCCATGTGGATTGCCGACATGGATTTTCCGGTGGCGCCGCCGATTCTGCGGGCGCTGGAAGACCGCCTGACCCATCCCCTGGGGTACCCCACCACCGACACCCGTCTGATCACCGGACTTCAGGCCAAGTGGAAGGGACAGGGCCTGGATGAAGTCCCCGCTGACGGCATTCATTTCACGCCCAGCGTGGTGCCGGCCCTGTACGCCGGGATTCACGGCCTGACCGACCCCGGCGACCGGGTGGTCACGATGACGCCCATCTACCACCCCTTTCACCTCGCCATTCAGGAACTCGGGCGCGAGGTGGCCGCCGCGCGGCTGCGCGAGGGCGAGGCCCGCTGGGAAATCGACTGGGACGCCCTGGAACAGGCCGCACAGGGCGCGAAGCTGCTGATGCTCTGCCACCCCCATAACCCCTGCGGACGCGTCTGGGACGCCGAGGAGCTGCGGCGGCTGCGTGACCTGGTGCTCGCCCACGACCTCCGGGTCATCTCGGACGAGCTGCACGCCGACCTGAGCTTTACCGGCGGCCCGTTCGAGTCCTTCGCCGCCGACCCGCGCGTGCGTGACCGGACCCTGACCGTCACCGGACCGTGCAAGGCGTTCAATACGGCGGGCCTGGGCATCGGCGTGATGTTCACGCACGACCCCGAGCTGCTGGCTCAGGTCCGGCGCCGGGTCACGGGCCTGGGCGGGCACCCTTCCGCCCTGAGCTTCGTGATGTGGCGAGCAGCGCTGGAAGAAGGCCAACCCTGGCTCAGTGGTGCGGTGGAGTACCTGCGCGGCAACCGCGACTTTCTGGTCAGTTTCCTGCGGGAGCGCCTGCCCTGGGTCCGCTTGACTGTTCCCGAGGCCACCTACCTCGCGTGGCTGGACCTGCGCGGGCACCCCGAGGCCGGGCGGATTCAGGACTTTCTGCTGGAAGAGGCGCGGGTCGCCGTCCACAACGGCCCCACCTTCGCCCCTGACCAGCAAGGCGCGGAGTACCAGGGCTTCGTTCGCCTCAACTTCGCCACCAGCCGCGCCCTGCTGACCGAGGCGCTCGAACGCCTGGCGCGGGCGCTGGAGACCCGGCGCGGGTAGGAGCCGGGAGGCACCTAGAGCAGTTCTCCGAATTACGCGTGCGCCCTGACAGCACCGCCACCCGCTCCATTCCCTGCTGCGCAGCTTTGCAAGTCCGTTCTGCTCATTAAAATTCACTCGCTCCGCTCTGCTTCGCAGCTTTACAAGTCGGACAGAAACGCTGCGCTTTTTCTGTCAAATGCTCTAAAGTTCCGGCCTCCCGGCCTGTTTGTTTAGCCTTCCTGCCGGTCCACGCTGCCCACGAAGGTCCACCACACCGGGGCCAGTTCTCCCGCCTGCGCTTCCTGCCGGGCCTCGTCGCCTCGTCCCAGCGCGAACAGGGCGAGCACCCGCGCCGGACCGCGGGGGCCGGAGCGCTCCAGCGCCCGCTGCGCCGTTTGCCGCGCTTTGGCGGCGGAGCCGACCCCCGCCTGCACGTGCGCCAGCACCGCGAGCAGGTGGGGGTCGGCACTTTCGCCGGTCAGCTCGGCCACCTTCAGCCCCTCGGCCAGTGACCTCAGCGCCTGCCGGGGGGCGCCCTGGGCCTGTTCGAGTTCGCCCAGCAGCGCCGCGGCGGCAATCAGGGCAGCGGCGTCTCCCTCGCGCCTCGCCTGGGACCGGGCCGCCTGCGCCAGCATGAGCGCCTGGGCCTCTCCGAGTTGCGCCCCTGCCCGTGCCCACAACACCGCGCGGCGGGCCGAATCGGGCAGGGTCACCAGGGCCGCCCGCGCCGCTTTCGCCTCTCCCAGCCGCAGCCATGCCGGGGCGTGAATCCAGGGCGACTCGCTCCAGGCCAGCGCGAGGCGGGGGTGCCCCAGGCTAAGGGCGCGGGCCGCCGCCACTTCCTGTTCGTCAGGGGGCAGGGCCTGCCACAGCCGCTGCACGTCCTGGACAGCGGGCCTGTGCGCTGCGCGCAGCAGCAGTTCCAGGGCAGTCAGGTCAGGCACGCGCCGCAGCATAGCGGGCGCGGCGGTGGGGGCAGTCTCATACGGATTCCGATTGAATCTGGTAGTTTCAGATTCAATCCGAGCGGATGCGAGTAGGAAAAAATACGGATTCTGCGATATGGATGCACAGGCGGCGCTTTCCCGACTGTGCAGGAATTAAGCGGAATCCGTATCAGGCGCTCAGTGCAAAATCCAGGCCGAGAAAGCGCCACAGCGAGCGCCGGGGCACACGCAGCCCACTGGGATGCTCGACGGCGCCCAGACGGCCATCCTTGATCCAGCGGCGCACGGTGCGCTCGTGGGTGCCGGTAAAGTCGGCTACCTCACTGACCTTGAGGAGCTTGGGCAGGTTGTCGAACTGACTGGCTAGGGTCATGACCGGGTCTCCTTTCCGAACGGGGGCCAGGCCACCCGCTCAAAACGCGCGTGGGGCCACCAGACGGCAGCCCCACACAGAAATAAGTCAATGTCGTTTTCGCGCTCGCCCGGCACCCGGCCCGGCCCGGCGGGCAGAACAGCACCCCACCCGGGACGACCGACAGCAAAAGAGACAGGCGAACGTTTCAACTTGCCCGGAGGTTACCATGTCGCCTGTCAGGAACAGGTCACCCCACCCTGAACAAATCTATTGATAACGTGCAAAGTTGGTCTCATCAATGGTGCGGACAGTTTTAGGCGGCTTTGACGCCGAGTTCAAGCGGCCTAGTCGGATGTTTTTCCAACTCGTGAAATCGCGCCTCAAGACCGAGATTGCGAAGAATTCGGCGGGCAAAAAGCTGGTTGTAGGCCCGCCTTTTGATGTCTTCATAGGAGAACACCATCCGGGAGGCAGGACGCTGCAGGCGTCCTGCCTCTTCGAGCAAGACCTCTGCCCGTCCCAGACTCAGCGCAAAGAAGGCGGCATTCCAGTGGTTTTCCAACGCGATGGTGCGGCGAAGCTGACACGTGTTCAACCCCGCGAACTGCTTGGCATCCCGGAACACGAATTCCAGCCTGAACCGGGCGCTGTAGAGCGCCCGAATCTGCTCCGCTGGCAGAGTCGGGTCCGTGCTACAGAGCACCACATGCCCCTTCACCTTGCCGCGTCGGTCCAAATTTTGGATGACCACAACTCGGAGGAACCGCGTATAGTGGGGGGCCCACACGACGCGCGTCCACACCCGTTCTCGGTCCTCACCAGGCACACTGGCCCACCCATCGAAGTGGATGAAATCAACCTTTCCAGCCCATTTCTGTCGGCCTCCTCGCCGCTTGGGATGTGCGCCGGTAAAGGGGTAAAGCAGGTTGGCGTTGCACTGCATTTTGGTCACGAAGGCGTAGCCTTCGCGACTCACGGCGTCCATGAACATCGTCTTGGCGTACTGACCATCGGCGACCACCACCCGGAGATGCTGAGCTAACCAGGCGCGGCGCTGCTTGAGGAAAGACACCAGTTGATCCAGGTACTGTTCGAGGCGGTCAGCCTTTTGTCCACGTGGTTGAGTTTGTTGCACATGGACAGGGAAGGCATGATGGCCCGACCAGCTCAGCAGCGCCAGACACGACAGCTCCAAGCCGGTTTCGGAACGGTGCGATGCACCGTTCCAGAAGGCCCCCAACCCTGCGGTGTGCTTGCCCGACTTGGGAACGAAGCTGGCATCCAGTGCCAAGATGAAGCGCCCTTCCAACACGCCCAGTCGCACCAGGAGTTGCAGCAGGCCCCAGTGCAGCTCCGCCCACGGCAAGGTCTTCTGAAACCAGCGGCGGAGCGTCCGTTCGTTCCAGCCGCTATAGCGGCTGAAATTCCTGGCGTTGATCCGACCGGGAATGGCTTGCCAAAGCGGAATGAGTGCAGCAAAAAAACGATGTTGATGGGCGGGCAGCGCCAAAAGGGTCAGCAGAATCAGTAACATCGAAGCAGGTCTCCTGTGCATGAAGTCATTTCAACCTCACCGTACCGGAGACCTCCCCTCTATCCCCTCGAAACTGTCCGCACCATTGCTCATACGGATTCCGATTGAATCCAGCAGATTTCTGGATTCAATCCGACTGAAAGGAGTAGGAAAAGATACGGATTTCGCGATATGGATGCACAGGCGGCGCTTTCCCGACTGTGCAGGAATTAAGCGGAATCCGTATGAGCTCTGGGCCATAAGCTCTGAACAGCCTCTTCATGGCTCATGGCCTATAGCTCATGGCAAAGGGAATGTGGCTTCTTAGCAGGTGACACGGCCATACCGCGTTCTCAATAAGGAGAGCGGGCGCACCCCGGACCTGCGCCTTTGCACCGCTTCCAGGCCCGTCCAGCGTTGACGGACTGCGGCGCCCGCGCCCTTCCTTGTCCCCCCGGCGGTACGCGGCGGCGCAGGCCGGGGAGCGGAGTATGCTGGGGCCGCAATATCAGCAGCAGCGGGGCCTGAGAGCCGCCTGCTCTTTTTGCTGCCAGTTTTGCTGCCCGCCGCTCCCTGAGCTTCGCCGCGTTCGGGTCAGTTTCAGTTTCGTCACCCCCCCCTCATCCCGGAGGAATCCCGCCTTGTCCCTGCCCACGTCCACGACCCCCGAGAGCTTCATGACTTCCCGCCGCTCGCCGCTGCTGGTGTTTTCCGGCCAGAGCAACCGCCCGCTGGCGCAGGCCATCTGCGACAGTCTGGGGGTGCCGCTCGGGCGCAGCCGCACCGAGAAGTTCACCAACGACAACCTGATCGTGCATTACGAGGAGTCGCTGCGTGAGGGGGACGTGTTTATCGTCCAGTCGTTTTCCACCCCGGTGAGCGACGCGATCATGGAACTGATGCTGATGATCGACGCGGCCAAGTCGGCCAGCGCCGGACGCGTGACCGCCGTGATTCCGTACTACTCCTACGCCCGCAGCGACAAGAAGGACAGCCCGCGCATCTCCATCGCCGGGCGGCTGGTGGCCGACCTGCTTCAGGAAGCCGGGGCCGACCGCGTGCTCACCATGACGCTGCACGCGCCGCAGGTCCACGGCTTTTTCAAGGTGCCGGTGGACCACCTTTCGGCGGACGTGGTGCTCAGCCAGCACTTCAAGAAATGCGTGCCCGACGCCCACAACGGCGTGGTCCTCGCCCCCGACGCGGGCAGCATCAAGCGGGCCTCGCAGATTGCCCGCCGCCTGGATTCGGGCCTGGCCATGATCGACAAGGAGCGGCTCTCGGACACCGAGGTGCGCCCCCGCGCCCTGATCGGTGACGTGAACGGCAAGACCGTGTTTATCGTGGACGACGAAATCAGCACCGCCGGGTCGCTGGTGGAAACCGTGAACATCGCCCGCAGCATGGGCGCCAAGGACGTGTACGTGGCCGTCACCCACGGGGTGTACTCCGGCCCGGCCATCGAGCGTATCGCCGCGCTGGACGTGACGCAGGTGGCAAGCTGCAACACCGTGCACGTGCCGCAGAGCAAGGTGGACGGCGCGGGCGGCAAGCTCGCGGTGCTGGACGTGGCGCCGCTCTTTGCCAGCGCGATTGCCAACATCCACACCGGCGCTTCGGTCAGCACGCTGTTTACCTGAGACGGATTCCGATTGAATCTGAAACTCCCAGATTCAATCCGACTTGCAAAGCTGCGCAGCAGAGCGGATGCGAGTAGGAAAAAATACGGATTCCGCGATATGGATGCACAGGCGGCGCCTTCCCAACTGTATAGGCCCGACTGTGCAGGAATGAAGCGGAATCCGTATGAGACGACCTGGGAAGTCAGCGGGAAGCGGGTCCAGCCGGGGGCCTGCTTCCCGTTTTCGGCGGCCTCTTTGTAGACTCTGTTCGTAGGCTTTTGCCCTTTGTCTGCCCGCCTGCCTGAACTATGCTGCGCGACATGACGCCGCCTCCCCAACGCGCCCAGCCCCACCGCACCAACCCGCTGTGGGTGGCGGTGGGCTTCGTCCTGACCGGGCTGGGGTTTCTGGGGCTGATTTTGCCTGGACTCCCCGGCACGGTGTTTTTCGTGCTGGCCGCCGCTGCCTTCGCCAAGGGCGACCCGCGCTGGGAAACGTGGCTGCTGTCGCGCCCGGTCGTGGGCCAGATGGTGCAGGACTACCGCGAGGGCAAAGGCATGCCGCTGCGCGCCAAGTGGATCGCGTGCGCGTGCATCGTGGTGGCGGTGAGTTTTAGCCTGACCCGGATTACGGTGCTGGCCGGGCAGGTGGCGTGGGGACTGGTCGCGCTGTTCGGCCTGTGGTACATCACCCTGCGGGTGCCCACCAAGCGGGAGTGAGCCGAGCGAGACGTGGAAAAAGAAGGCAAAAGGAAACGCCCCAACCGGCGCTGGGGGCTGCTGGCGGCGCTCGCCCTGGCCGCGGGGCTGACCTGGGCGCGGCGCGACCGGCACCGGCAGCTCTACCCGCCGCGCGGTGAGGTCTGGGGGCTGCCGTCGGGGACCACGCATGTCATTGAGGGTGGCTCCCCGGACGCGCCGCCGCTGCTGCTGATTCACGGCAGCGACGGGGTGGCGCTCGACTGGCCGCTGAGTCCGCTGTGGGAAAAGCTCGCCCCGCACGCGCGGCTGATTGCCCTGGACCGGCCCGGACACGGCTACACCCCGGCGCGGCCCGGCGAAGCGGTGACCGTGGAAAAGAACGTGGAACGCTGCCTGGAACTGCTCGACGCGCTGGGGCTGGAACAGGTCACGGTGGTCGGCCATTCCTACGGAGCGGCGGTGGCCCTCGCGCTGGCGCTGCGCCGCCCCGAGCGGGTGCGGGCGCTGGTGCTGATTTCACCGCTGGCGCTTCCGGCCAGGGGGCTGACCCGGCCCCTGGCCTACGTGCCGCAGGTGCCGCTGCTCGAAACGCTGCTGACGCGGGTGCTGCTGCTGCCGCTGGGCCGGGTGGTCGCCCATATTGAGGGCGGCAACGCCTTTTACCCGGCGCCGGTGCACGCCGCGTGGCAGCAGATGATGCTCGCCTTTTCCCGCCGCCGCGAGCAGGTTCACGCGCTGGCCTGGGAAAACCGCACGCTGGGCCGCGAACTGGGGGCGCTGCGTGCGCTTTACCCGTCCCTGCGCTGCCCGGTGACGGTGCTGGGCGGCGTGCATGACCGGCTGGCGCCCTACCCCCAGCAGGCGCAGGCGCTGAGTGGGCAGGTGCCGGGGGCCGAACTGCTCACCTTCAGCGACGGCGGACACCAGCTTCACTGGACGCACCCGGAAGAGGTGGCCCGGGCGACTTTGGCCGCGCTGCCCCGGAGTGAAGGGTGAACGCCGCCGAGTCGCTCGCGGCGCTCGCGCTCGACCTCGGCGCGGACGTGGTGGGCTGGGCGCCCGCGCAGATTCCGGCGGCGGCGGTGCAGGAGTACGCCGGGTGGCTGGCGGCGGGGCGGCACGCGGGCATGACCTATCTGGAACGGCAATTGCCCGCCCGCGCCGACCCCGGCTCACGGCTGGACGGCGCCGCCAGCGTGCTGATGCTGGGCGTGTCGCACGCGATGACCCTGCCGGAGCGCCCGGCGGGGGGCGTGCGGGTGGGCCGGGTCGCCCGCTACGCCTGGACCCCCGACTACCACGAGCAGCTTCAACCGCTGCTGACGCGGCTGGAACAGGAAGCGGCGTCTCAGGGCGTCCGGGCACGCGGCTACGTGGACCACGGCCCGGTGATGGAGCGGCTGCTGGCGGCGCAGGCCTTTCCCGGCTGGCGCGGCAAGTCGGGGATGCTGCTGAGCACCGAACTGGGGGCTTTTACCACGCTGGCCGCTGTGCTGACCGACCTGCCGTACCTGGGTGACGGTGCGCCGCACCCGGACCGCTGTGGCCGCTGCGTCCGCTGCGTCGGCGCCTGCCCCACCGCTGCCATCGGGCCGGACCGGGCGATAGACGCGCGGCGCTGCGTGTCGTACCTGACCATCGAGCACCGGGGACCGCTGCCGGTCGAACTGCGGCCCGGCGTGGGCGACTGGCTCTTCGGTTGCGACATCTGCAGCGCGGTATGCCCCTGGTCGGTCCGGGCGGGACCACTTGCCCGGCTGCTTGGGCCACGGCCCGAACTGGCGCACCCGGACCTCTCCCGCTTTTTCGGCGTCAGCGAGCGGCACTTCGAGCGCGAGTGGGCCGGCACCGCCTTCCTGCGCCCGCGCCGTAAGGGAATGGCCCGCAACGCCCTGACGGTGCTGGGCAATGGCCGCGCCCCCGAGGGCTGGCCGCTGCTGCTCGCGGGCGCCGGGGACCCCGCCTGGGAGGTGCGCGAGGCGGCGGCCTGGGCCTTGTCGCGCTGGGAGAAGTGGACCGAACTTGCCCGGCTGGAACGTGACCCCGACGAACGGGTGCAGGCGGCGGCGCGGGCCTTTGCCGACCCCGGGACGGGCTGATACGGATTCCGATTGAATCTGGTAGTTTCAGATTCAATCCGACTTGCAAAGCTGCGCAGCAGAGCGGATGCGAGTAGGAAAAAATACGGGTTACGCGATATGGATGCACAGGCGGCGCTTTCCCGACTGTGCAGGAATTAAGCGGAATCCGTATGACACGGCGCCGAACAAGTTGTTAGGGCATTTGACAGAAAAAGCGGAGCGTTTCTGTCCGACTTGCAAATCTGTGAAGCAGACTGGTACAGCTCCGCAGGAGAGAATGAAGCAGGTGGCGGTGCTGTCAGGGCGCATGCGTAATTCGGAGAACTGCTCTACAGCATTTGACAAAAAAAGCTGGTCTGGACGCCCCCCACCCGTTGCTTCGCAACGCCCTCCCCCGCAAGGGGAGAGGGTCAAACGGGGCAAACATTCTTTTGTCAAATGCTCTAGGGCAAAAGGGAAGCGCCGCCCGGCAAGACTCCTCCGGGCGACGCAGCGGGCGACTATTCAGCGGTTTTTCAGGAAGCAGCCCTTGAGCACGCCGGGGGCCGGGTCCGAACCCCACTCGGCCACGGTGCAGTTGAAGGTCGCGTCGGTGCTGCGGCCGAAGACATAGCGGCCCGCGCCACCGAAGGCGGCTTCACGGTTGGTGGCGTCCTTGCAGGTGCCGCCCAGGACCGCGCACAGCGTGTAGCCCGCCGGAGCGACCGGCTTCGCGGGCGTGGGGGCAGGTGCCGGAGCAGGCGTGGGGGCAGGCGCAGGCGCCGCTGTGCTCGACTTGATAAAGCAGCCCTTGGTCTTGTTGGGGTAGGGGTCCTGGCCCCACTCGGCCACCGTGCAGGCGAACGTGTCGTCGGTGCTGGTGCCGAAAATCCAGCGGCCATCGGTCCCGAAGGCGACTTCCTTCTGGCGGGCGCCGGAGCAGCGTCCCCCTTCCACCGCGCACAGCGCGTACCCGGCAGGAGCGGTGGGCTTGGCGGCGGGCGGCGTGGGGGTCGGTGCGGGCGCAGGGGCCGGGGTCGGCTTGGGGGCAGGGGCGGGCGTGGGTGCCGGGGCGGGCGTGGGTGCGGGGGTCGGCGCAGGGGCAGGTTTGGGCGCCGGAGCCGCATTCACCCCGAGTTTCCCGAGGGCAGCGGGCACGCTGATCTGGCCGAAGCCGACGTTATTGTTCTTGGCACCCGCGTTGCTGGCACTGGTGTAGAGGGCGTTCTTGATGCCGTCCACGCTGGTGCCGGGCTTGGCGGACAGCAGGACCGCCACCGCGCCCGCCGTGATGGGGCTGGCCTGCGAGGAGCCGCTCATGGCCGCGTAGCCTCCGTTGCGCACGGTGCTGGTGATGTTGACGCCGGGTGCGGCGATGTCGGGCTTGGTGAAGACGCCGCTGATTTCGCCCTGCCACGCGACGGGGCCACGGCTGCTGAACGACGCCACCTGACCGTTCGAGTCCACCGCGCCCACGCCGATGGCCTGCGGCAGGTTGCCGGGGCTGCCGGTGCTGCCCGACGCCGGGCCGAAGTTGCCGATGGCGAAGACCGGAACCACGCCCGCCTTGAGCATGTTGTTGACCGGGACGATGAATTCGTTCCAGGTGCCGGGAATCCCCAGGCTCATGTTGACCACGTCGGCGCCGTCGTCGGTGTCGGCGTTGTTGTCGGGGTCGAGGACGTACTGCATCCCGGCGATCACCTGCGCGAAGGTGCCCTCGTTGTTGGGGAGCACCAGGGCGCTGATGACCTTGGCGCTCGGGGCCACGCCGACCTTGGAGCCGACCAGCAGGCCCGCCGTGTGGGTGCCGTGGTCGGTGGTGTCGTGCGGCTGGCTGCTCACGCGGTCCCCCTCACCGTTGAATTCCTGGAAGGCCGCCACCTTGCCCGCCAGTTCCGGGTGAGAGGGGTCAATCCCGCTGTCGAGGTGCCCGATGCGAATGTTCTGGCCCTTGAAGCCTGCGGCCCAGGCAGCCGGAGCGCCGATCTGCTGGAGGTGGGTGGGGGTGCCGGCGGGCGCCGACGCGTTGCTCATGGCGACCACGCGCGGAATCTGCACCTTGAAGTTCTCGAAGACGGCGGCGACGAAGGGCAACTGCGACACGGCGCGCGCCTGCACGGGGGTCATGGGCAGGTAGACACTCTGGTCGAGCCAGAGCTGCGTGGCCTGCTGCGAGTTGACAGCCTGCTTGAGAAAGCCGGCACTCGGCCCGAGCTTGGCAATCTGGCTGTTGAGCTGCCCGCGCAGGTTCTTGAACAGGGCGCGGCCCTGCGCCGTATTAGCGACGTTGAAGCGCACGATCACGCCGATGGGCGTCTGGTCCCCGGCCCGCGCTTTTTGCAGCAGCGTGGGAGAGAGGCTACCGGCACTCGCCTGCGACGCGCCGCTCAGGGCCAGGGCCGCGCCGAGCAGGGTCAGGAGTTTCTTTGACTTACGCATGGCCCTACGCTACCCGCCCCGGCATGACTTCCCCTGAAGGGTGAATGAGGACACCTTGAGGGCGGGTCAGGCGAGCGTCAGTCCGGGGTCTGAGCCGAGGAAGCTGGCCTCAGCGGCCCCCGATGCGGTAGGTCACGCCGAACCGGAGCTGGGTGCTCTCGGGCTGCGCGGCGACCCCCGCCGAGGCCGAGCGCCCGGCGGTGTTTTGCAGGCCCACGCTGAAACTCACGCGCGGGTTGACGTTGTAGGCGACGTTGAAATTGGGGCGCACGCTTTGCAGGTCGAGGCCGTTGAGCGGCGTGCTCACGCGGAAGGTGAAGCGGCCATCGGGCGTGGAATAGGTCGCGTCGATCAGGCCGTTGCCGCTGAGGTCCACCTGATACTGCACGAACAGCTCGCGGGTGAGGTACGACCCGACAGTGAGGGTGGCGTTCACGTTGCCGTCGGTGCCCAGCGCCGGGGTCAGGCGCAGCACGTCCACCCCCAGCCCCCGCGCCAGGGTCCGCTCCAGTTCGCCGAGGAAAAAGACGTTGAGCGCCGTCTGCAGGGCGCTGCTGCCCAGCCCGGCGAGGTTGCTGCCCAGGTTGTTCAGGTCCGGCACCCCGGTGGCGACCAGGGCGTACAGCTCGGCCTGGCCGTACTCGGTGCCGGTTTCGGGGTCACGGCACTGCGGGCCGGGTTCGGCGCAGCTCAGGCGGGTGTCGAGGTCGAGCACCCCCTGAAGGCCGTCAGTGGTGCGGAAACGCCCGGTCACGTCCAGCGCCACCGGCACCCGCTGCCGGGTGGTGGGCGAAGGCACGGTGCCGCGCGCCGTCAGGGTGAAGGTGGGGTACAGCCCCGCGCCGCTGAAGGTGACGTCACTCCGGGTGATGACGAACTCGTTTTCGCGCAGGAACACGCTGCCGCGCTGCGAGACGATCTGCCCGCGCACCTGGGGCCGCGCCGCCGTGCCCGACACCACCAGCCCCGGCGTGCTGAATTCGGCCCGCGCCAGGTTCTCGTCGAGCCGAATGCCGCCCGACGCCCGCAGCCGCACGTCCTCGAACAGGAAGCGCTCGAGCAGCGGCGTGGCGGGGCCAGTGCCCGGCGTGGCGGGGCCAGTGCCCGGCGCGGCGTCCCCGCCCGGCGGCTGGGGTTTGGGGAAGGTGGTGTACTCCTCGGGCAGCGGACTGGCGAAGTCCTCCCCGGGGGTCTGTGCCGGTGTGCCGGGCGCCTCCGGCAGCGTGTCGGGCGCGTCCACCCGGCCCAGCACCAGCCGGGCGAAATCGCCCTCGCCGCTGACCCGCACGAAGTCGCCGCCGTCGCGCAGTTGAAAGTCGCCGGTCAGCGCACTCTCGCGGGCGTAGATGGCCGACACCGGCAGGTTGTAGTTGCGGGCCTGCAAGTTCAGGTCCCAGCGCGGGGTGAGTTGTCCGGCGAGGGTCAGGGTGCCCGCGCCGGTCACGGGGTTGGTGCTGCGGCTCACGGCGTCCAGCGTCCATTCCCGTTCGCTCTGCTGGCGCAGCGTGGCGGTGGTGTTCGGCAGCGGGCCGAGCGCCTCGGGTGCGAACAGGCCGCTGAAGGTCGCCACCGTGCCGCTGAGCCTTCCCAGGGTGAGCTGCCCGCGCACGTCCAGCTTTCCGTCGCTGCCCACGCTGCCGCCGGTCAGCACGCGCCCGCCCGCCGTGAACGCGCCGCTGTCGGGCAGGTCTCCGGCGAACGACGGCACCTGCACCGTCAGTCCGGCCACGCGCCCGGACACGTTCTCGGCCCGCAGCAGGCCCCGGGGCCGGTCGTAGGTGCCCGCCGCACTCAGGACCACCGTGCCGCGCAGACTGGGGTCGAGGTCGGCCAGCCCCGGCACGAGTTGCAGCACCGGGGTAAAGGTGGTGTCGGTAAAGCGGGCGTTCACGTCCACCCGGTCGCGGGTGTACTGCCCGCGCACGTCCCAGGTTCCGGCTCCGGCAAGCTGCACGTTGACGCTGCGCAACTCGCGGGCGGCGTAGTCGAGGCTGCCGCTGCCGGTCAGCGTCTCGGTCACGGTCTGCCCGTTTTCGGTGCGGCGGGCGCTGACCCGGATGCGCTCGGCCACCACCGAGGCCGTGCCTGCGAGCGGGTCGGCGAGCGGAAAGCGGAAACGGGCGACGCCGGTCACGACCCCCTCGCCCGGCGTGGACCCGGCGAACGCCGACAGCACCGCGCCGAGCGGCAGCGCCTGAAGGGTGCCCTGACCGAAGACCTCCCCCCCACTCAGACCGGCGGTGAAGTCGGAGCGGTCCAGAAAGCCGCGCAGACGCCAGCTTCCGGCCACCTGGCTGCCCTCGATGCGCAGGGGAAGCTGCCGCTCACCGACCTCAAGGGCGTCGGAGGCAAGGAAGAAGGTGCCGCCGCCGTCGCTGAGGTTGGCCTCGCCGTAGACCTTGCCCGACAGGTCGGGGGCCAGCTTCAGGTCACCGAGTTCCACCGCGTCGAGAACAGCGCGGGCGCTGTAGCCCTCCCCGGTGGGCGACACCCCGAGCAGCTTCTCGGCGGCGGGCAGCGCGTCCCCGATGCCCCCTTCGGCACTCAGGCGGGCGCGGCCCACCCCGTTGGCGGCGGTCAGGGCCGCCGTGAAGCTCTGGCCGTCCAGGGTCAGCTGGCCGCTCGCCGTGACCGTCTGTCCCGACACGTCGAGCGGGTAGGCCCGCAGCTCGGCGCCGCCGCTCAGCCCGGTGGCCGCCGTGCGCACGTCCAGGTCGAGCTGCCCGTCGCCCCGGCGCAGCGTGCCGCCGAGTCGCCCCTGCCAGCGGGCCGGTGCGCCGCCCTCGCCGGGCCGCTGCGCGAGGTCGAGGCTCAGCGTCCCGGCGTTCAGGCGGGCGAGGGCCTGCACGCTGGGGCGGCCCCCGCTGAGGGTCAGCGTGCCGCTCAGGTCGCCTGCCGGGGTCAGGCCGAGCAGCGGCAGGGCCTGCGGCGCGGTCATGCCCGTGACCTCGAAGCGCACCGCACCGTTCTGGTCACGGCTGACCTCGCCGCTCGCCGTCACGCGCCCGCTGACGCCCCCCACGCCCAGCCGGGTCAGGTCCAGGCCCGGCAGGTCGGCCCGCGCCTGCTCGCCGTCCCAGGTCACTCGGCCTTCGCGCTCGCCGTCACTGACCGTCAGGTCGGCGGCGCTCAGGCTGGCGGTGCCGCTCGCCCGCCACTCGCCCCGGCGCAGGGTGAGCAGCGCCTGCGGGTCGGCCAGCGGACCGGAAGGGGTGACGCTGAAGGCGAGTTCGGGACGGGTCAGGCTCGCCGCGCCGGACCACGTCCACTCGCCCTGGGCGCCCGGGCGAAGTTCGACGAGGCCGTTGGCCGTCGCCCCCGGACCGTCCACCAGCCGCAGTTGCACGCCCCGCACGTTCGCCACCACCCGCGCCCGCGCCCCGAGCAGCCCGCCCTCGCCGGTCAGCAGGGGGTGCGCGGCGTCGCCGGTCACGCGCAGGTCGAGCGGTTCGGTCAGCACGCCGCCGGGTCCGCCGGTCACGCGGGCGCTGCCGCTCCACCCCGACGCTGCCGAGCGCCGCACGTCCAGCGCCGTCTGCACCGCGTCGCCGCCGAGGGCAGCTGTACGCAGGGTGCCTGCCGCGCTGAGGGTGCCCGCCGCGTACCGCGCCCGCAGTTGCCCGGTCAGGGCGCCGCTGGTCGCCAGGGTAAGGTCGGCGCTTCCACCGTTCCCGAGGGCCGCCGTGCCGCTGGCCGCCACCGCGCTGCCCGCCACGCGCACGTTCAGGCCGCTGAGGGTGAGCGTCTGCCCCTGCCAGCGGGCCACCGGGTCCACCGTTCCCGCCTGCGTGAAGGTGCCGCTCAGGGACGCGAGGCGACTGAGCGTGCCGCTGACCGTGCCCCGCAGGTCGGGCACCTCGGCGCCGCTCGCCCGGACGTTGCGGGTGGTCAGGTCGGCCTGCACGGTGGGGGCCGCCAGCGTGCCGCCCAGGACAGCGCCGGCCTTCGCCTCCCCCTCGGCCCCCTCCACGAGCGCGAGCGGGGTGAGGTCGAGCCGTCCGGCCAGCCGGGGCACCAGCCCACCGCCCGCGTCCGGCGTGAGGGTGAGCTGCCCGCGCCCGAGCTTGCCCGCGCTCAGGGCGTAGGCTCCCTGACCGTCGCCGCGCAGGGTCAGGGCGTCGGGAAGCGAGGGCGCAAAGACACTCAGCTCGCCGCCGAGCCGGGGCCACGGCCCGCGCAGGTCGGCCTGCACGCGGGCCGCGCCGGGTCCGGTGCCGCTGCGGAGGGTGCCGTAGACCCGCACGCTGCCGCCCGCAGGCCGCGCCGGGTCGAGGTTTCGCGCCTCGGCGTAGAGGGTGCCGCTCGCCTGCCCGGACGCCTGCACGCGGGCGGTCACGTCGGGGCGGCGCAGGGGTCCGGCCAGGGTCAGGCGGGTGTCGAAGCTGCCCTGCTCGGTTCGGACGACGCCGCCGAGTTGCCCCGCCACCAGCGGGTCACGCAGACCGCCGCGCAGCGTCAGCGCCCCGCCGAGCGTACCCTGCCCGAACGACGCCGCGCCGGGGTACGCCGCCGCCACGTCCCGCAGCGTGACATTCAGGCCGCCCGGCAGCGCCCCGGACGCACTCAGGTGGCCCCCGCGCAGGCTGCCGCGCAGGTCGGCGGTGAGCACCTCCGAGCGCGGGTCGTACTCCGCCGACCCGGAAAGGGAAAAGGGACCGGCCTGGGCGTGTTCGCCGCGCAGCCGGGCGCCGCGCAGCCGCAGCCGTTCGGGACCGCCCGCCAGCGTGCCCGCCGCGTCCAGCGTGCCGCCAAAACTCAGGGCACTCAGGCCGAGGTTGGCCGGGAGCAGCCGCGCCAGCGCGACGGAGCGGGCGCCCTGCGTCTTCAGGGTCGCCGCGTACTGCCCGCCACGCAGCGAGGCCGCGCCCTGCACCGCCGGCCCGGTCAGCCGCAGCTCGGCCCCGGCGCCCCCGACCCTCGCCTGCACGTCGCCGGACAGTTCGCCCGCCGCGTCGTCCAGTCGCCCGGCAAAGGCCACCGTGAGGCCCGACCAAGAGGCGCCGCCGAGGGTCGCCCGGCCACTGGCCCGCAGTTGTCCGGGCCGGTTCCAGAAGGCGCCCGCGTCCACCTGCTCAAGGGTCAACTCGCCGCCGGGTTTGAGCGGCAGGGCGGCGGGGAGGGTGCCCGTGAACGCCGCCTGCCGCTCGCCACTGCCGAGGGTGCCCGCCAGCGCGAGGGGGCCGCGTCCGTCCAGCATGGCGTCCAGCGGTCCGCCCGGCACGTCGCCCACCGCGCGGACGCTGCCTTTCCAGCCCTGGCGGGCGTTCCAGGCCAGCGGCCCGGTCAGGCCCACGTCCACCGCGCCGCCCCGGTAACGGGTGTTCAGGCGCAGGTCGGCGGTCAGGAGGCCGCCCGCCGCGCCGCTGCCGAACTGTCCGCGCAGCGTGCCGCTCAGCCGCTCGCCGCCGAGGGTCAGGCGCCAGTCCGGGCCGAGCAGGTGGCCGTCCAGACGGGTGCCCGCCGCGTCCAGGCCACTGGGCGCCGCGTCCAGCCGCCCGCTGAGCTGCACGTCGGGCCGATTGAGGGTGCCGCCCACCTGCGCCGCGTACTCGCCGGGCAGAGTGTCGGTGAGCCGGGTGCGGGCGCTGAGGGCCAGCTCAGGCCACACGGTGCCCGACGCCTGCACCGCGCCGCCGCCCTGACCCGCCGGCAGCGTGGCCCGCAGGCCACTGACCCGCAGCGCCCCCGCAGAAAAGTGGGCCGGTGCCGTGAAGCGAATGCCCGACACCTCCCCCGCCGCCTCCCCGCGCAGGTCGGCCAGGGTGCCCTGGAAGGTCGCGTTCAGTCGGCCCGCCGCGCCGGTCAGGGCACGGAGGTCGGGCACCTGCACCTGCCCGGAGGCCGACCACGCCGCCAGTCCCTCCCCCGCCCCGCGCCGCAGCGAGGCGGTGAGGGCCGCACCGTCCAGCGTCGCCTGCACTTCTGCCCGGGCCGCCGCGCCCGTCAGCCCCTGGCCGGTGACCACCAGGTCGAGGTCGCGCTCCTCAAAACGGCCCCGCGCCCGCAGCGTCAGCGCCCGCGCCGCGTCGCCGGTCAGGGTGCCCGAGACGCCGCGCAGGGTCAGCACCGCGTCGGCCTGCGGGTAGAGCGGCCCGGAAAGACGCAGGTCCTGCCCGCCGAGGGTGCTGGCGAGGTCGGCGACGAGCTGCCCGGCCCGCAGGGTGACGAGGCCCTCGGCCCGCTGCCCCGGCGCGGTGAGGCCGAGCTGCGCCGCGCCGCTGGCCCGCTGCCAGTCCAGCCCCGGCAGCGTCAGGTCCAGCCGCGCCTGCCCCGCCGCGCCCGGCAACACGGGCCGCAGCGCCCGGCCCGAGAGCACCGCGCCCGTCACCCGCAGGTCGCGCCCGTCGTACTCCAGCGGCAGGCGGGTGCCGGGGTGCGTGAGCAGGCCCGAGGCCCGGACACCGCCCTGCCAGTTCACGGCGGCAGTGAGGTTGAGCGGTTCGTTCTGATAGAGGGTCCGGTTCAGACGCAGCTCTGCCCCGCTCGCCGTGACTTTGGCGAACAGCTCTCCGGGCCGGATGGCCGAGCGCACCTCGGCTGGCAGCGCGGTCAACAGGGGCGAAATATTGGTGGACACCTCGCCGCCGAGGGTGGGCAGCAGGCCGACGCGTCCCTTCAGAGGACCGGAAGGCAGCGCCGCCAGCACGTTTCCGCCGCCCGCCAGCCGGACCCGGCCCGTCCTTTTCAGTTCGCCCGTATACAGCGCGTAGGCCGCGTCCAAGCCCCCCGACCAGCGCCCGCCCACGTAGCGGAGGTCCGACACCTGCACCCGGCCCGCCGTGACCGAGGCCCGCAGGGGAAAGCTCTGCGCGGGCACGACCAGCCGGGCGGGGCCACCGCCGAAGCCCTGCTCCCGCAGGGTGAGCGTGCCGCGCAGGCCACTCAGGTCGCCCTGCGCCGAGGCGGCGACATATGGCCCCGCCACGTTGACGCGCAGGCCGCTGAAGTCGCCCGGCAGTGTCAGGCGTCCATTGGCCCTGAGGGTGTGCCCGGCGAACTCGCCCGTCGCCTGCACCTCTCCCCGGTTCGCCGTGACCCGCAGCGGCCCGGCCTGAAGGTCGCCATTGAGGTCGCCCCCACGCAGGCGCAGGTCGCCCGCCACGCGCTGGCCCTGCGCGGTCAGGTCGGCCCGCAGGTGCCCGCTGGCCCGCGCCCAGTCCAGCGCCTCGCCGGGAACGTTCAGGCTGAGGCTGGCCGCGCCGGTCACGCCGGGCAGCAGCGGCGAAAGTGCGCGTCCGGTCAGCCGCGCTCCGTCCACCCGCAGGCCCCGGCGGTCATAGCTCAGCGGTGCCCGAATCGCCGGATGGGAGAGCAGGCCCGAGGCGCGGACGCGGCCCTGCCAGTTCACGGCGGCGCTCAGATTCAGCGGTTCATTCTGGTAGAGGGTCCGGTTCAGACGCAGCTCTGCCCCGCTCGCCGTGACTTTGGCAAAGAGTTCGCCGGGCCGAATGGCCGAGCGCACCTCGGCTGGCAGCGCGGTCAACAGGGGCGAAATATCGGTGGACACCTCACCGCCGAGGGTGGGCAGCAGGCCGACACGCCCGTTGAGTGGACCCGAAGGCAACGCCGCCAGCACGTTTCCGCCGCCTGCCAGCCGCACCCGACCGGCCCGTTTCCATTCGCCCGTGTACAGCGCGTAGGCCGCGTCCAGCCCCCCCGACCAGCGCCCGCCCGCGTAGGTCAGGCCGCCGGCGGTCACACTCGCTCCCCCGGGCCGCAGTCGCAGGGGAAAGCTCTGGGCCGGAACAACGACGCGGGCCGGGGGGCCGCCGAACTCCTGTTCGCGCAGGCGCAGGGTGCCAGTCATGGCCTTCAGATCGCCCTGTGCCGAGGCGGTGACATACGGCCCCGACACGTTGACGCGCAGGCCGCTGAAGTCGCCCGGCAGCGTTACGCGCCCACTGGCCTTGACCGTATGCCCGGCGAATTCGCCCGTCGCCTGCACCTGTCCCCCGCTGGCCGTGACCCGCAGTGGCCCGGCCTGAAGGTTGCCGTTCAGCGCCCCACCGCGCAGCCCCAGCGTGCCCGTGACCTGCTCCCCCTGCGCCCACACGTTGACCCGCGCCGCGCCGTCGGCCCGCTGCCAGTCCAGACCCGGCACGCTCAGGTCCAGGCCCACCTCGCCGGAAACACCTGGAAGCAGCGGCGAGAGCAGCCGCGCGTCCAGCCGCGCCCCGCGCACCCGCAGGTCCTGGCCGTCGTACGTGACCGGCAGCCGCAGTCCCCGCCGCGACAGCAAGCCCGAAGCCCGCAGGCCGCCCTGCCAGCTTGCCCGCGCGGTCAGACTGAGCGGCTCGTTCTGGTAGAGGGTCTGCCGCAGCCGCACCTCGGCCCCAGTTTCCGTGACCCGCGCCACCAGCTCGCCCGGACGGATGGTCGCCCGCAGGTCGGGGGGCAGCGCCGCCAGCCAGGGCGCCAGCGACGTGGACACCTCGCCGCCAAAGTCGGGCAGCAGGCCGACCCGCCCGCGCAGGGGGCCGGACGGCAGGGCCGCGAGCACGTCGCCCTGCCCGACCAGCCGCACCCGGCCCGGCTGCCGGAGGTCGCCGGTCTGCAGCGCGTAGGCGGCGTTCAGCCCGCCCGACCAGCGCCCGCCCTGAAACAGCAGGCCGCCCACCCGCGCCCGCGCCCCGGTCAGCGAGGCGCTGAGGGGAAAGGTCTGCGCCGGGACGCTCAGCCGCGCCGCGCCGGTTCCGAAGGTCTGCGCCCGCAGCGTCAGCGAGCCGCGCAGGTTGCTGGGATCGCCGCTCGCCTGCGCGTTGAAGTAAGGCCCGTCCGACACCACGCGCAGGTCGCTGAGGGTGGCGGGCAGGGTGAGCCGGGCGCTGGCCTGCACGCGCTGCCCGCCGAAGGTGCCCGCCGCCCGCACCTGTCCCCCCGCCGCCACGAGGTCGAGCGGCCCGGCCCGCAGTCGCCCGGCGAGCACCCCGCCCCGGGCGCTGAGGGTCCCGCTGAGGCGTTGCCCCGCCAGGGTCAGGCCGCCGAGGTCGAGGTCGAGGTCGTCGAAGCCGTCCAGCCGCAGGCGGCCCTGTCCCCCCTGGGGGTCGGTCACGCTGAGGGTGCCGCGTGGCCGGGTGCCGGTGCCCTGAATGCGCCCGTCCACGATGAGGGTGCCCTGGCCGGGCAGGGTCAGCGGCCCGCTCACGTCGAGGTCGTAGCGCCCGGCGGGAAGCGAGGCGGTGCCGCTCGCCCGCAGGCCCTCGGCGTCGGTGAGCAGCACGTTGAGGTCGCGCCAGGGGCCGCGCAGTGTGACCGCGTACTGGTCGAGCTGCCCCCGGGCGTCCACCGCGCCCCGGAACGGCTCCCCCGCCGCGCCCGGTCCCCAGCTCGCCTGTCCCTGCACGCGCCCGGTCTGCCCGAAGGCGGACAGGGTTTGCGCCCCGCTGACCCGCAGCAGCCCCGAAGAGCCGTGATAGGAGGCGTTCAGGTCGCCCCAGCGCCCGCTGAGCGCCAGTTCAGGGGTGAGGGTGCCGCCCAGGTCCACCGTCTGTGCGGGCAGCGTGACCCCGCCGAAGGACAGTTCCCCGGTGCGCCCGCGCAGGCTGGCGCCGAGATTGCCGTACGGCCCGCTGACCGCCGCCTGCAAGGTCTGCCCCAGGTAACTCGCCGCGCCGCCCACCTGCACGTCGGGAAACACCCGGCCCCGCAGCCGGGCCGAGAGCTTCTCGCCGCCCAGCCCCAGCCCCGCCGTCAGGTCGGCCACCACCACGCCCCCGGCCTGTGCCCCCGGCTGCCGGGTCAGGGTGCCGGTCACGTCTGCGCCGCCGACTCGGGCATTCGCCCGCGCTCCTCCGCCCAGGCCGCGCAGATTCAGGTCCAGGGTGCCGCCGAGGTCTGCGCCGGGCAGCAGGGGCCGCAGCGCCGCCAGATTGACCCGGCCCGCCGCGTCCCAGCTCTGGCCGCGCAGCACGCCGCTGGCCGCGTCGTTTGCGGTGCGCAGGGTGAAGCGGACGCCGGGCTGCTCGCCCCCCTCCAGGCTCAGCACTCCGCTCACGTCGCTGCCCGACAGCCGCGCGGTCGTGCGGTAAGGCGCATTCAGGTCGCTGTCGGCCAGCACGGTGACACCGCCCGCCGTTCCCCGCAGGCTCGCAGCGTTGCCGCGCAGGTCGGCGGCGAGGTCGTAGCCCTGCCCCCGCGCCGTGAGCTGCCCGGTGGCCCGCAGGTCGCCCGCTGCGCCGGGGGGCGTGAGCAACACGTCGCCGCCCACCTTCACGCCGCCGAGCACGGCCAGGTCACGCAGCCGCAGGCCGAACGAGTCCCCCTCCCAGGTCAGGCGCTGCTCGCCCGCCACGAAGCGGCCCTCCTCGCGCAAATAGTTGAGCTTCACCGGGCCGCTGAGCGGCGTATCCACCCCCGGCACCCGCGCCGTCAGGTCGCCCGCGAGGTCGCCTTCCGTCAGGTCCAGCGTGCCCTGCCCGCCCAGCGTGAGGCCGCCCAGCGACAGGTCGGACGCCTGCACGTTGCGCGCTTTCCAGCGGCCCCGGAAGGCCGGGTCGAGGTCCAGGGAAAGCTGGCCGCGTTCGCCCGCGCCGTCCCCGCCCGTGTTCAGGTCGGCCCTTAGCCCCGCACTGCTCAGGCGCGCCGTTCCGGTCAGGCCGAGCGGCCCGGCGCGGCCCTGCGTCACCTCGGCCCGCAGGTCGTCGGCCCGGCCACCGAGGACCACCCGCGCCCGCGCCGCGCCGTAGTCGGGATTCAGCACGGCGCTGAGCTGGCCGCTGCCGAGGTCGTAGCTCCCCTGGGCCGCCCCGCCCAGGGCCATGCCGCTCAGTTTGGCGATGTTGGCCGCGTTGATCCGCGCCGCGAGGTCGAGCGGTTTTCCGGCGAAGTCCCCCTTCCAGGCCGCCGTGCCCGCCCGCCCGAAGGCCCAGCGGCCCCCGAGTTCCTGATTTCCGGCGAGCTGCGTCAGGGCGCTGAAGGCGAGGTCGTTGGTCTGCGGGGCCGCGTCGCCGTCGCGGTTCAGGAAGGTGTACTCGGCCCGCGCCCGGCGCAGCGGCACCCCGGCGAAGGTGGCCCCGTCTGCGCCGTCGCCCGCCTTGACGTAGCCCTTGACGCGCACGGTGCTCCAGCCGCCCGCCGTGACCCGCAGCTTGAGGTCGCCCTGCCCGGTGGTGCGCAGCGAGCGGGCCAGACCCGCCACCGTGGGGTCGGCGTCCAGGGTCACGGTCCAGTGCTCGGCCCGCAGGTCTGCCCCGCCGCGAGCGGTGACCGGCCCGTCCCAGGCCCGCCCCGAGAGCTTGAGGGTCACGTCGTCGCCCCGGTGCAGGGCGCGGCCCGACACCTGGCGCACGGTCACGAACTCGGCGTCCGGCACCCGCAGCAGGCCGCCGGTCAGTTTCACGTCGCCCTCGACCGGCCCAGGCCCGAAGACGTAGCGGCCCTGAAGCCGCCCGGCCTCCACCCCGCCCCAGTAGTGGCGCAGGATGCGGGCGTCGGCGTCGAAGGTGACGGCATAGACGTTGGCACCGCCGCGCTCCGTGACCCGGAGCTGGCCCGAGAGCTGACCGTCGGGCGTGCGGCCCGCGAACGCCACCGCGCCGTCCGGACCGGGACTGAGGCTGAGCCGGGCGTCGGGCACGTTGATGCCGTCGCCGTCCACCGTCAGGCGACTGCGGCGCACGTCCACCGAGCCGAGGACGACCTGCCAGCCGCCGGACGCGCCGTTTCCGCCCCCCGCCCCGCCCACCAGGTCCCGCAGGCGCAGCGCGACCTCGGCGTCGGCCACCACGACATTGACCCGCACGGTGCGGGTGCGCCAGTCCACCCCGGCGACGTTGACCCCCGCCTGCCCCGCCGTGACCTGCACGCCCGGCTGCTTGAACGCCACCTGCGAGAGTTTGGGCGACCACAGCGGCCCCGACACGCCCCCGGCACTCAGGCCGAGGTCGTCGCCGTAGCGCGAAAGCACCTGACCGCCGATTAGAAGCGGCGCGTAGGCCACCGCTCCCAGCAGCAGGCCGCCGCCCAGCACCCACCAGGGCCAGCGCGGGGCGCGGCGGGGGGATGGAGCTGCCGCCTCCCTGAGCCGCGTTCCCCTGTCCCGGCCCGTGCCGGTGCCTTTTCCTTTTCCGCTCACGCCCGGCCTTCCCTGGCGCCCGCTCCGCCGCTCACATCACCGCTGAAAACTGTGCCCCCCCGCAGGAGGACACAGCGTTGACAGAGGCGGAACGAGGCGAAAGGGGCCATCAGCCCGAGCATTGTAGGGGCCAGAAGATGAGGGGGTGACGCCGCAGGCTCACTTTCTTCCCATCCTCCCCCGTCCAGCCTCCCTGGCCGGGCGGTCAGATGAACAGCGGCGCGTCGGGGTCTTCGGCCTGACGGTCCTGCGCGTGCAGGTAGCGCGACGCCACAGCGATGCCGCCGAGTGCGCCTACCGCTAGAATCAGCAGCAGCCAGAACGCTCCGCCCCGCGACCGGCGCCGGGGACGCGCCCAGCGGCCATCCCCCACCGAATCCCAAACAGAATGACGTGAAGCCATGCCGCCAGCATAACAGCCCGGCGAGCGGCCCCGCCCGGCGGAGGATTTCGCCTATCCTCGTGGCATGTCGCGAGTGCTGCTCTTCGTTCTGGGCGTGCTGCTGCTGTGCGCGGCGGCGCTCGCGGCCTTGTGGGCCGCCGGGCAGGTGCTGGTCGCCCTCGGCGCCCTGCTGACCGGCGCGGCGGGCGTGCTGGGGCGGCTGCTGATTTTTCTGGTGCTCGGCGCGGGCGCGGGCGGCGTGAGCTACTTCGTGGCGAGCGCGTGGCGGCCCGGCCAACCAGTGCCCGGCCAACCAGTGCCCAGCCAGCCGGTCCCTGGTCAGCCGGTCCCTGGTCAGCCGGTGCCCACCCCAGGCCCGTTCGGAACAGGGCCAGCCGGTGCCCCCGCGCCGCCCCCCGCTGCGGCCCGCAGCCCCCGCTGGCTGCGGGGCAAGCGAGCGGTGGTAGCACCCTCCCCAGTGGCCGCTGCCGAAGTCCCTGCGGCTGAATCCCTGAGCGCCGGAACCCCGACCACCGAAACCGCAGTTAGCGAAACCGCAGTCAGCGAAACCATAGACAGCGAACGCGCCGACCGCACCCTGGTCATCACCGCCGCCCCGCAGGTCAGCCCCATGCCACCGGAGGGCGAAGTCCCCACGCCCGGCGAGAAAGCGCCCGCACCCAGCGAACCCCTCGCCCCGGACGACTCCACCACCGACAATCCGCGTCCCCCCTCCTGAACCCTGGGAGGCGGGGCCAGATGAACTGCGGGTGGCAAGCACACGCCCCGGCTCAGGGCCTTTTCATAAGGCGTCAGAAAAGGTGTGGTCCACTGCCGCCATGTTCAAGTTCTCCCAGACCTTCAACTATTCCCAGACCCCGGTCCTGGCCGCGCTGCTGCTCGGCGCTGCTTTCGCTCAGCCGGTGACCCCGGCCACCCCCGCTGCCCCGGCTTCGGCGGCGCAGCAGGCACCGGGCCAGAGCAAACCCGGCGTGCCCAGCGCCGCCGAGTGGAACCCGCAGACCCTCGGCAGCGCGAGCTACGCCATCGCGGAGCCGGTGTGGGAAGGCAACGCGGCGCTGGTGAGTGCCGAGCAGCGCAGCGGCATCGTCAGCGCCCTGCGGCGCGATTCGGAGGGGGCGCTCAAGCGGCGTTATCCCCAGGCGACCTTCGTGCCGGTCGGCACCCCTGGCGCGGTCCGGGTCACCCCGGCCATCGTTGCGCCCAGCGCCCTGGTGCCCTGGGCCAAGCTGACGGTGCGGCTCGACCTCGACCTGCCCAGCGGCAACAAGGCGTCGCTGAGCGAGAGCTTCGGCCTGCTCACCCTCTGGCAACAGGGCGCCGAGGCCGCCAACTACGCCTTCGACGTGCTCGCCAAGCGTCTCCCCTGAACGCCCCCGGTCCTGTCCCGGCCCAGGCTCAGCACCTCGTTCTGAGGGCTGGACCCGGGCCGAGGCAACTTTTTCTCCCCTTTCGTCGGAGTTCAGCGTGGTTTCGACACGGGTTCATCCGGGCTGCTTCTGATACGGATCCCGATTGAATCTGAAACGACCAGATTCAATCCGAGCGGATGCGAGTAGGAAAAAATACGGATTCTGCGATATGGATGCACAGGCGGCGCTTTCCCGACTGTGCAGGAATTAAGCGGAATCCGTATGGCATCCCCTTCACAGGACCGGGAGAAACTATCTGCAAGCTTCCCGACTTCTCACACGGCACCCCAGGAGCGGCTTGTATGGGTTCAGTCTCCCCTCCCACCCCTTCCCGCACGGCTTACCTGCGCCGCTGCGTGCGCATCAGCCTGCTCAAACGCTGGCCCTGGCCGCTGCTGTTCGCATTACTCGGTGGTCTCGCGGGGTGGCTGCTGGACTGGCCGCTGTGGTCTGCCGCTGCACTGGCCTTGGCCGGGCTGCTGCTCAGCGCGCTCTCCATCGCCGTGTCGTCGTGGCGGCGTCACGCGGCGGACCTGCCCTCGCCGTACTGAATGCCCGTCCCGCTCATTTCCCCTTAAAGGTGCTCTGCCCCCGACCAGCCGCCGTGTTAGCCTCGGCGCATGACTCAGGAAGCAAAGCAGTTTGAAAAGCAGAGCGACACGTCCGGCGCAGGCGCGTTCGGGGCCGGGAAATCGGCCTTCGTGACGGGGGCGAGCAAGGGCATCGGGTACGCCGTGGCGCAGGCCCTGGCCGCCGAGGGCTACCGCGTGACCATCACCAGCCGCAAGCAGGACGAAATCGAGCAGACGGCGAAGAACATCGGCGAACACGTGCGCGGCGTGGTCTGTGACGTGAAGGACGCCGCCGCCGTGCAGCGCGAGGTGGACGCCCACGTTGCCGCCTTCGGTGGGCTGGACGTGCTGTTCGTCAACGCGGGCGTCGGGCACTTCGCCAACATCGAGCAGCTCAGCATCGAGCAGTGGCAGGACGTGATCGACACCAACCTGTCGGGCGCCTTCTACACCATCAAGGCGGCGATTCCGGCCATGAAGGAGCGGGGCGGGTACATCTTCACCCTCTCCAGCCTCGCCGGTAAAAACCCCTTCGAGGGCGGCAGCGCCTACAACGCCAGCAAGTTCGGCCTCAACGGTCTGAGCGAAGTCGTCAACCTCGACCTGCGCAAGTACGACATCAAGACCACGCAGATCATGCCTGGCAGCGTGGCGACCCATTTCAACGACCACACCCCGAACGAGGACGACTTCTGGAAGATTCAGCCCGAGGACCTCGCGCAGCTCACGGTGGACCTCCTGAAGATGCCCGCCCGCACGCTGCCCAGCCGTGTGGAAGTGCGCCCGAGCCGCCCGGACAGGAAGCCGAAAAAGTAAGCAGAAGGCAGATGGCAGAGAGCAAAAAAGCCATCTGCCTTTTGCCATCTGCCATGAGCCTTCAGCCATCCGCCATAAGCCTTCTGCCTTCAGCCATCTGCCATAATGCCCCGCGTGTATACCAACCGCCGCGCCCACCATGAATACGAACTGCTGGAGCGGTTCGAGGCGGGCATCAGTCTGACGGGCAGCGAGGTCAAGAGCGTGCGGGCGGGGGGCGTGGATTTCCGTGACGCTTTCGCCCGCCTCAACGGCTCGGACGTGGACCTCGAAGGGCTGTACATTCCCGTGTACAAGGAAGCCACCTACAACAACCACGAGCCTCGGCGAAAGCGCCGCCTGCTGCTCCGGCGTGAGGAAATCGAGAAGCTGCGCCGGGGGCTGGAGCAAAAGGGCCTGACGCTGGTGCCGACCCGCCTGTACCAGAAAGGCCGCTTTTTCAAGGTCGAAGTCGCCCTGGCCCGGGGCAAGAAACTCCACGACAAGCGCCGCGCCGACGCCGAGCGCACAGTCGCACGGGAGCTGCGCGAACTATGAACCCATCCCCTCTTTGCGGTCAGCGCCGCTGGGCGCGGCCCCTGCTGCTCTCGGCGGGGCTGCTTGCCGCCGGGCTTGCCGGGGCACAGATCACCCTCGGCAAACTCAACCTCGCAGGCAAGGAAGTGCAGAGCGTCAACCTCTACGGCGCCGAGTACGCCAGCCGCGCGGCGCTCGAAGGTCTGCTCGACATCGAGCGTCAGGGCGACGTGATGCGGGTCATCGGCATGGGACACACCATGCTGCTGCCCATCGACACCGACCAGGTGCGGGCCACCACCGACTTCAACACCGTGCAGCTCGACACCGAGCGCGTCAAGGCGCGGACGGCGACCTGGGTCAACGGCGTGGTTCACTTTCCGCTCGACACGCTGGCGCGCGGGCTGGGGGCCGAATACCGCCCCGGCAACTTCAAGCTGGCCGCCCCGCAGCTCCAGAGCGTGAGCAGCCGCGCGGGCAGCGCGAGTGACCGGCTGGTGCTCGACCTCAACCGCGACGTGACCGCCAAGGTCGAGCTGCGCGGCGCCCAGGTCCGCATCATCCTGAAAAACACGACGGGCAAGGCGCAGCGCTACACCACCCGGGGCGCCTTTATTCCCAGCGCCGAGGTGAAGCAGCAGGCGTCGGACCTCATCGTGAGTTTTACCCTGCCGCAAAACAGCGGCTACCGCGTCTACCCAGTGGTGCGCTCCGGCGGCACCCGGATCGTGGCCGACGCCGGCCCCGGCATTCCGCAGGACTTTCCGGCGGTGCTCGAACGGGTGGGCAAGCCGCTGATCGTCCTCGACCCCACGCGGGTTCAGGACATGGGCCGCGACGTGACGCTCGAAGTCGCCCGCCGCTCGGCGGAGCTGCTGTCCAAGGCGGGCTGGCAGGTGCGCATGACCCGTGACCAGGGCACTGCCCTGGGGCAAAACCAGAAACTGCAACTTGCCCGGCAAAGCGACGTGTACCTCGCGCTCGACATGGGCCGCTTCACCCAGACCTCCCGGGGCGGCGTGACCGTCTACGAGGGCAGCGGCAGCAGTCCCTCCAAGCTCATTAATGCAGTGCGCGGGGGGCAGGCGGCGCCCTACAGCCCGCTGGTCATCAGCGACACCGGGGGCAGCCGCCGCCTGAGCGAACTGCTGCGCGGCGAACTCAGGAGCGGGGGCGTCACCGCCGAGCAGGACACCCTGCGCCGGATGCTGACCCTGAGCGAGGCGCCGCAGGCCGCGCTGCTGCTCGAACTCGGCTGGACCGGGAGCGCCCAGGACCGCGCCAACCTCGCCACCGAGGCCCGCTTGCAGGCGCTGTCGGTGGCGGTGGCCCGCAGCGTGGCGAACTACCTGACCGCCCGCGCCGCCAACGCCTCGCAGGCGAGCAGCAGCGCCAGCATCACGCAGACCATCCTGACCGGTGGCCTGACCCGCGCCGGGGGGCAGCCGTGAGCGTGACCCGGCGCCTGCTCTCTCTTTTCAACGTCCTCTCGCTGCTGGCGCTGGCCGCCGCCGCCTACGCCTATCAGGTCGTGCAGCGCCCCGCCGACCTGCCCACGCTGCCCAAGCTGGAACTGCTCGAGCGCCACGGCGTCAAGCTCAAGGTCTACTACTCCGACCAGCAGGTCAGGACCATGAAGGCGGTCAGCCGCACCGTGCAGGTGGTGGAAGAAAACCCCACCAGTCTGGCGCAGGCCGCGCTCAACGCCTGGGCACAGGGGCCGCAGCAGGGTGAGGCGCTCGCCGTGGTGCCTGCCGGAACCGCCGCCCCGCGCGTCTACGTGCGCGGCAAGCACTACTACGTGGACCTGCTGCCCGCCTACGCCAAGCTGAACTACGGCAGCTCCGGCGAGCGCATGCTGCTGTGCACCATGACCCGCACGCTGCTGGAGCGCGGCGGCGACGACGTGACCTTTCTCCTGAACGGCAAGGCGGTGGACACCCTGGGTCACATCGACCTGCGCCGGGCCTTTACCCGGGCGGACTGCGCGGACTGAGGCCCGGGGGCGCTGAGGGTGAAGGGGGAAGGGTCAAGAGCGCCCGCCTCCTCTCCCCCCTCCACCCTCCCCCCACCACTCACCATGATTCATGCCATCACCCTTCAGGGGTTCAAATCCTTTGCTGACCGCACCCGCCTGGAATTTTCGCCGTCGAGCGGGGCGGGCGGCGTCTGCGCGGTCATCGGTCCCAACGGCAGCGGCAAAAGCAACGTGGTGGAAGCCATCCGCTGGGCCACACACGGGGCGCGGGCGCGGGAACTGCGGGCCGGACGCGGCTCGGAGCTGATTTTTCACGGCTCGGGCGGCAAGGCGCCGCTGGGGCTGGCCGAGGTGCAACTTGAGCTTCAGACCCCGGCGGGCGAGCGGCTCAACGTCACCCGCCGCATTTACCGCGACGGCACCGGCGAACAGGACCTCGGCGGGCGGGCGGTGCGGGCCAGGGACATTCAGGCGGCGCTGCGCGGCACCGGGCTGGGACCGGGGGGACTGGCGGTCATCGGGCAGGGCGAGGTCAGCGGGGTGGTGCAGGCCGAGGGGAGGACCCTGCTCGGCTACCTGCAGGAAGCTGCGGGCCTCTCGCGCGCCGTGTCGACCCGGCAAGACACCGAAGCGCGGCTCAAAGACGCCGACGCCCACCTGGAGGGGCTGCACCTGCTGCTGGGTGAGCGCGAAGCGGCGCTCTCCCGCCTCGCCCGCGCCGCACAGGACGCCGAGCAGCATCGCCGCCTGAGTGCGCGTGCCCGGCTGCTGGAAGACGCCCTGGCGCGGGAAAAGCAGCTCGCCCTGCTGCGTGACATCGCCGGGGCGCGGGCCGAGGCGGACACCCTGGACACCCGCTCGGCGGCGCTTGCCCGTGAAGTCACCGCTGCCGCCGCCCGGGTGGAGCAGGCCCGCGAAGCCGCGCAGGAAGCCCGCGCCCGCCGCGACGCCTACGCCGGGGCGCTCGACACCCTCCGCGCCGCCCGCGAAGCCCGCGACCAGGCCGAGCGCTACCGCCAGCACCTGACGCAGGAACGCGAGGGCCTGGAACGTGACCTGGCCGCGCTGCCGCAGACTGCGCCTGCCGAGGCCGCCCCCGACCTGGCCGCGCTCCAGGCCGACGCCGCTGCCCGCCGCGCCGAAGCCGAGGCCGCCGAGCGCGAGGCCCGCCGCCTGGACGCCGACCTGACCCGCGCCCGTGAGGGGGCCGCCCGCGCTGCCGAAGCCCACGCCCGCAGCGACGCGAGCCTGACCACGTTGCGGGCCGAGTTGGAACGCGCCGGGGGCAATCTGGAGACGGCCCAGTCCCGACTGGACGGCGCCCAGGAAGCGCTGACCGCCGCCACTGCCGCCCGCCAGGACGCCGAAACCCGTTACCGCACCCAGGCCGAGCAGCGCGAGGCGGCGCAGGCCAGGGCCAGTCACCTCCACGCCGAACTCGCCCGGGTGTCGGCGGCGCTCGCTCCACTGCGGCGCGAACGTGAGCGGCTGGAAACGGCGCTCAACTCCTACGCCCGCTACGGCGAAGGCGCGCGCAACGCGCTGCGGCAGGACCACCCCGGCATCGTGGGCAGCGTGGCGGACGTGCTGACCGTGCCTGCCGAGTACGAAACGGCGATTACGGCGGCCCTCGGGCGGCGGCTGGAACAGGTGGTCGTCCACACTGGCAAGGACGCCCGCGACATTATCGAGGAACTCAAGCGTGTGGGGGGCCGCGCCACTTTTTTGCCGCTCGACCTGATTCGGCCCCGGCCCCGGCGCGACGGCCCGCTGCTGCGCGAGGCCGGGGTCGTCGGCAACCTCGCCGACCTCTGCCCCACCGACCCGCCGCTGGTGGGCGAGGCGGTGCTGGCCGACACGCTGCTGGTGCAGGACCTGACCACCGCCAACCGGCTGGCCCGCACCCACCAGAGCCGCCCGCGCCTCGTGACGCTGGGGGGCGAAGTGGTCGAACCCGGCGGAGCCATCACCGGGGGACGCCTGCGCGACAGCGGCGGCGCCGTCCTCGCCGACCAGCGCCGGTTTCAGGAACTCGACGAGGAACTGGAACAGGCCGAGCGGCAGGCGGCCACCTTTCAAAAGCAACTGGGCGAACTGGAGGGGCAGGCGCCCGATGCCGGATGGGACAGCCTGCTGCGGCTGCGTGACGAAACCCTGCGGGCCGAACGCGAGGCCGAAAAGCGCGTCACCGAACTGTCGGCCCAGACCCGCAGCCTGCGTGCCCACCGCGACGAACTCGCGGCCCGGCTGGAACGCGACGCCGCCCGCTCGCCTGTTCCCGCCGAAGAAACCGCCGACCCCGCCGAACTCGAAGCCCAGGTCTGGACCGCCCGGCAGCAGGCCGAAACGGGCCGCGCCGCCGAGCGTGAAGCGCTGGAAGCCCTGGCGCTGGCCCGCGAGCTTGAGGCCGCCTGGACCACCTACCGCGCCGCGCAGACCCGCGCCGCCGCCCTGCGTGAGCGCCTGCGGATCAACGCCGAGGCCGCCGCCGCGCAGCAGGGGGGGCTGGACAGCGCCGCCGCCGAGGTCGCCCGCCGCGAAGCCGCCCTCGGCACGCTGGACGAGCAGGAATTCCCCCGCGCCGAAGCCGAGCGCGAGGCCGCCGCGCTCGCCTACGCCAACCTCATCGGCGAGCAGAACCGGGTCCGGGCGCGGCTGGACGACCTGCGCGTGCTGATTGCCCGGCGCGAGGGCAGCGCCGAACCCGTGCCCGACGGCTGCTCACCGCCCGGCACCCCGAAGGACTGGGCCAGCGAACTCTCCCGCGCCCGCGCCGAACTGGACCGAATCGGCCCCGTCAATGCCCGCGCCGAGGCCGACCACCGCGCCGAAGTCGAGGTGCTGGAGGCCCAGCGCCGCGAGGCCGCCGACGCCCAGGCCGCCGCCGCCGAACTCCGCGCCCACCTGAGCGAACTCGAACACGCCGAGCGCGGGGCCACCCGGCAGGCCTTTGACCGGGTGAATGCTGCCTTCCGCAAGTACAGCGCCGAACTTCTCGGCGGCGTGGGCGAACTCGAACCCGAGCAGGACGACGCGGGCCACCTCATCGGACTGCGACTCGCCGTGCAGCCCAGAGGCAAGCGCACCCGCTCCATGACCCTGCTCTCGGCAGGCGAGCGGACGATGGCGGGGCTGGGCTTTCTGTTCGCCCTGAACCACGCGGGAGGCGAAGAAGGGATGGGCGGCCTGCCGCTGGCCGTGCTCGACGAGGTGGACGCGCCGCTTGACGAGGCGAACATTCGCCGCTTTACCGCCTTCCTGACGCGCTTTGCCGAACGTGGCACCCAGTTTCTGCTCGTCACCCACCAGAAGGCGACGATGGAAGTGGCGACCGCCCTGTGGGGCGTGACCACCGACCAGACCGGGGCGAGCCGGGTGCTGAGCATCAAGCAGGAGCGGGAGTAGGCCAGGACTTCAGGGCCAACGCCCACCGCAGGAAACGTATACGCTCTTCCTTCCAGTCGGATTTCCTCTCCCCTGCCGGGAGATTCAATCATACGGATTCCGATTGAATCTGGTCGTTTCAGATTCAATCCGAGCGGATGCGAGTAGGAAAAAATACGGATTCCGCGATATGGATGCACAGGCGGCGCTTTCCCGACTGTGCAGGAATTAAGCGGAATCCGTATCAGAGGACGTACCAACGGTCGGCAGGTGGCTTTTGGACTACGGGAGGCGTGTTAGGCTCGGACGTTATGAGCCGCATCCCGCTGAAGTCTGCCCGTGAAATCGAAATCATGCGCCGCGCCGGGGGTCTGGTGGCCGAGACCTTCCGGGTGCTTGAGCCGTATGTCAAACCCGGCGTGACCCTCAAGGAACTCGACCGGCGGGCCGAGGAATTTATTCGCAGCAAGGGGGCCAAACCCGCCTACCTGGGCTACGGCCCGCGCCACAATCCCTTTCCCGGCACCATCTGCGCCAGCGTGAACGAGGTGATCTGTCACGGGATTCCCGACGGACGTGAGCTGAAAGAAGGCGACATCCTGGGCATGGACATCGGCGTGCTGCTGGACGGGTACTACGGCGACGCCTGCACGACCTACACCGTCGGCACCGTCAGCGAAGAGGTGCGCCGGCTGGTGGACACCACCCGCGACTGCCTGAACGCGGCGCTGGACGTGGTGCGGCCCGGAGCGCGGCTGGGCGACATCGGTTACGCCATTCAGAGCCTCGCGGAAGGGCGCGGCTACGGCGTGGTCGAGGAATACACCGGGCACGGCATCGGCAAGCGGCTGCACGAGGAACCCACCGTGCGGCACAAGGGCGTGCGCTACACGGGCCTGAAGCTGCAGCCGGGCATGGTCTTTACCATCGAACCGATGATCAACCTCGGGACGCCCGAAACGCGGCTGCTCGAAGACGGCTGGACGGTCATTACGGCGGACAAGCAGCCGAGCGCCCAGTTCGAGCACACGCTGGTCGTGACTCCCCGGGGCTATGACGTGCTGACCCTCTGATTCGGGCCGGCGTCCAGCCTGACACGGCTTACGCCGCCACCAAACCCGCCCGGTGGGTGGGGAGAGGCGAGTGCGACACTTGTAATACGGATTCCGATTGAATCTGAAACGACCAGATTCAATCGGAATCACCTCGGGTGCGGCGAGATTCGCGGTAGTGGGAAGGTAAAAATGCCGTGCAGAGCGCGGGAGCGGTCTCCGCCTTCCAGTCCTGCCCTCGTCATCGCGTGGATTTCCCCCCTCGCCGGATGGATTTCACTTCCGATCGCTTTCCACAGCGCCGAGCAAAAGGTCCCCCACAACATGGTTTGCGCCTCGGTTGAACACTCATTTGCCGCCGCACCCGAGGTGAATCCGTATCAGGTCTACCGTCATCATCACCCTTTCGGGATGAGGGTAGCCCATGAGCCGGCGCCCAACATCTCCCCATGCCGGGGGCCTTTTCCAGGCAACCACGCAGACTCACTACGACGCAGGCCGCCTCAACCGAGCCGTGCAACTGCGCCGAGTGCTGGGGAAAAGCGAGGAACAGAGCGCCGGGTTCCTATACCCGAAAAGCCAGCCGAAGTGTGGGCAGCGCCATCAGACGGAAGTCCGTGTCATGACCCACGAAGCCGTTCAAAAAGAAAACAAAATCCCCCGTACAGGACAGGGGATTTCTCTGTGGTGCCGATAAAGGGACTCGAACCCTTACGGTTTCCCGCTCGATTTTGAGTCGAGTGCGTCTACCAATTCCGCCATATCGGCGCGGAGCGCTGCACTGCGCTTGGGCAGCGTAGCGGATGGTAACGCAGGGCCGGGGCCGGGTCAACGGGGGCTGGCCCCGCGCCCGGCCCCCTGCTCGTCTTCCGTTTCGTCTGGTGGAAACAGCTCGGCCACTTCCCGGATGGCCGGCCAGATCACGTTGCCGCCGAAACCGCGCCGGGCGAGAAAGGCGTAGGCACTGGCCCTGGGGTCACGCTTGCGGCTCAGGGCGGGCCAGCGCCTGAGAAGCAGTTCGGTGGCCTGCTGCTGCTCCTGCTCGGGGTCGCGGGCCTGGAGGGTCTCTTCGATGAGTTCGGCCCCCACCCCCCGGCGGCGCAGGGTCTGGCGCACCCGCATGCCGCCCACACCCCGGCGCTTGTTTTCGGCGCGGGCGACCTCCGCGTCGTTCTGGTAACCGAGTTCCTGCACGCGCCGGAGCACGTCCTCAATCAGTTCGGGGTCTTCCGAACGCCGCTCCAGTTTGCCGCGCAACTCGGCCTCGGTGACGGCGCGGGCACCCAGCGCCCGGAAAGCGTAGGCGAGCAGGGCCTCGCGCTGCTCCTCGCGGGTCTTGGGGCGGCGGGGCCTGGCTTCGGCCTCCGCGTCCGGTGCGGGGAGGGACGGCTGGCGGCGGGGGCGGTACATGGCAGGCAGTATGACGCTTGACCCCGCTGGGCACTGTCACGCATACTGGCAAAGTTGCCTACCTCCAGTGGTGGGCAGCTCCGGCCCGACGTGACAGCGTCGCCGGACGCGCCACCTGGCAGAAGTCAGCGTCGGACGCTCGTGTTCCCCGCAGGGAACCGCCCCGCAAGAGCGGGAGAAAAAGGAGAGTCAACCATGGCCTTGCGTCACAAGTCCGCCCAGAAGCGTCACCGTCAGAGCCTCAAGCGCCGCGCCCTGAACCGCGCCAAGAAGAGCACCATCAAGACCTTCAGCAAGAAGGCCGTCGCCGCCGCACAGGGCGCTGCCGAGGACGCCGCCGCCCTGCAGCAGCGTGCCGAGAGCCTGATCGACAAGGCCGCCAAGGGCAGCACCCTGCACAAGAACGCCGCCGCCCGCAAGAAGAGCCGCCTCGCCAAGGCCATCAACAAGGCCAAGGCCGCGCAGCAGGCGTAATACGGATTCCGCTAAATTCCTGCACAGTCGGAACTACACCGCCTGTGCATCCATATCGCGAAATCCGTATCTTTTCCTACTCCTTTCAGTCGGATTGAATCCAGCAGATTTCTGGATTCAATCGGAATCCGTATAAGCCCCGGTTTCAGGGACCGGCCCGCCTCCCCACCCGGGGGGCGGGTTTTTGTTGCCTGGAATGTGACCCGGCCAGCCTTCGCGTCCCACCTTCTTCCCATCTGGGCCGCGCAGAATGGGGCGTACCATGCAACCCGCCCCCCTGCGTTCCCTGACCCGTCTGGGCCTGCTCGTCGCGCTGGCCGTACCTACCGCGTCTCTGGTGGCGCCCGCCCACGCCCAGGGAACGGCCTCTGCCCCGGCGCTGGCGGCCACCGCCCCGGCCCAGCGGATATTCGACGAGGTCAACGACCTGCTTGTCGAGCGTTACGGGGGCCTGTCCAAGACAGACCGCCAGGCACTCACCCGCGAGTACCAGGAGCGGCTGAACGCGGTATGTGCGCCGCAGCCCCGGACCTGTTCCGAGGAAAAGGCGTACCCGGTGCTCGAAGCCGAGCTGACGGCGCTGGGCGACGAACACAGCTTTTTCCAGACGCCCGAGGACTACCGGGACTTCGTGACCAGTGCCACGGGCGGCAGCCGCCAGCAGTTCGGGGTCAAACTCGCGCCGCTCGACGGCGAAAACCGGCTGGTCCTCGAGGTGGTGCCGCAGGGGGCTGCCGAGACCGCCGGACTGCGGCGCGGGGACGTGCTGCGCACCATTGACGGCAAGCCTTACCTGTACACCGACCTTCAGACCGCGCGGCGTGAGGGGCGCCCGATTCGGCTGGGGCTGGAGCGGCAAGGGCAACTGCTGGACCTCACCTTGCAGGCCCGTGAGAGCAGCACCCGCGACCTGCCGCGCCTGAGCTACGTGGGGCCGCAGGGCGACGTGGCCCTCATCCGCATTCCGACCTTTCTGACCGGGGGCGGCGTGGGGCAGCGCGTTCATGACCTGGTGGGACAGGCGCGAAAGGCAGGGGCGCGGGGCATCGTCGTGGACCTGCGCGGCAACACGGGCGGCAGCCTCAATGAGTGCGACAGCGCGGTGGGGGCGTTCGTGCCCACCTTCACGCGGGTGGCCCAGAGCGCGGACGGCCAGAGCCGCACCACCGTGCAGCGCGGCAGGCGCCTGGAAGACGGACAACTGCGTGGCAGCGTCCGCAACCCGCAGCTTTGGACCGGCCCGCTGGCCGTGCTGGTCAATGAGGTCAGCGCGTCGTGCAGCGAGTTTTTCGCCTACGAGGTGCAGTATGCCCGGCGCGGCCCGGTCATCGGAGAGCAGACGGCGGGCGTGGGCAACACGGCCACCCGCGTCTTTCCGGTGGGCGAGGAGGCCGCCCTGCAGCTCACCATCACGCACTATGTCAAGCCCGGAGGAGAGGCCTACCCGGTGCGCGTGACCCCCGACCGGCAGCTGCCTGAGAGCGAGGCCGAGCTGCGGTTGCTGAGTCAGGGCGACGACGTGTTGCTGCGGGCGGGCCTTGACGCCCTGACGACGGCGCCGACGCTGGCGGTGGACGGAGACAGACCCTAGCCGAGACAACCGCTAGCCAAGACAGGCCCTAGCCAGCCTGACGCTGCCGCGCTTCCATCTGCTCCCGGGTGGGAATCTCGCGCAGCACCCTCGTAAGGCCCGCCGCCGTCACCAGCCCCACCAGCAGCAGCGTGAGCCAGGGCAGCAGGTGAAAGTCCAAACGGTGCCCGGCGTCCACCAGCGCCCCGCCCACGAAGTTGCCCACGGCGCCGCCCAGTCCCAGACTGATGGCGGAAAAGCCGAAATAGCTGCCCACCAGTCCTTCGGGCGCCAGCCGCGCCGTCAGGGTCTGCTGCATGGGAAAGACGAGCATGGTGCCCAGGCTGTAGAGGGCGACGCAGGCGAGCAGTTGCGCGAAGGTCTGCGCCAGCCCCATCAGCCCCAGGGCCACCGCCACGGTCAGCACCGCGCCCACCAGCACGGTTCGCACCCGCAGGTGCCGCTCGGTGAATCGCAGCAGCGGGTACTGGAGCACCACCGCCAGCCCCGCCGAGAGGCCGTAGAGCGGCCCCGTCGCCCCCGGCCCCGCGAGTTCGACGGCCCGGAGGGTCACGGCCACGTTGAGCTGCGTGCTCAGCAGGAAATACCCGCACAGCACCAGGGTGAAATTGCGAAACACCCGGTCGTGCAGCGCGACTTTCAAGCCGGAAAACGTATCGGCGGGCACCTGGGCCGGCTTCAGGCGCGGCAGGGTCAGCGCGAGCAGCACGAAGGCGACGACGTAGGCACTCGCCGCGATGAGGGACGCCCGCTGAAACCCCAACACGATGAGCCACGCCCCCAGCAGAGGCCCGGTCACCATACCGAGGTTTCCGGCGATGCTGATCAGGCTGAACATCCGGGGCCGGTGCTCGGGCGCCGTCACCGCCGTGATGGCCGCGCTCTTGGGCGCGTCGAACAGCCCGCCCCCGATGCCTGCCAGCACCGACGCCGCGAGCAGTTCGGGGAGGCTGCCCGCAAAGCCCATCCACCCGAAGCCCAGCGTGCGAATCAGGCACCCGGCCAGAATCAGCGGCCTGGGGCCAAGGCGGTCGGCCCAGGCGCCCCCGAACACCGTCAGCCCCTGCTGCGTGAGCTGCCGCAGGCCCAGCACCAGCCCCACGCTCGCCGCCGCCCACTTCAGGTCGCCCACGAAATGCACCGTCACCAGCGGAATCACCAGAAAAAACCCGCCCCACATCAGCGTGGTGACGGCAATCAGGCCAAACTGCGCGGCGGAGAGACGAAAGGGCGTGGGGGCGGGGGCAGGCGGCGCGGCAGTCACGCAGGCGAGGGTACACCCGCCAGCCTCGCCCGCACTGTTCTGACGATAGGTGAGAAAAGTGGGCCGGGCCGCTCAAGGAAAACGCCGACCGCCAGGGGTGGGGAGCGGGCAGCATCGAGATATGACTTCATCCAAGACCTGGACCCTCGGTGCCGCGTTCCTGAGTGGGGCTTTGTTCCTCGCCTCGTGTGGAGGTGGGGAAGCGCCGCAGCCCGAGCCTGAGCAGCCCGCCGTAGGCGACCCCCGTATCATCCTGGGCAACATCGACCCCAATCAGGACCTGCCCTCGGCAGTGAATGTGCAGGCGCTCGCCCAGAGCGATGTGCCCGCCCTGCGCGACCTGAAGGCTCCGGTAGACGCCGAAGGCCGCTTTGCCCTGACCCTGCCCGACGCGGCCACCATGAACGGCTTCGAGGACCTGCAAGGCGCGGGCGAAACCTTCGGCTGCTTCGACCCGGCGGCGGTGACGGCTCCGGCGGGCAACCAGTTCTTTGCCGTGCGCTACGTCCACGGGGTCAACAATGGCCGCGACTACTTCCACAAGACCGACAGTGGCAAGGAAGGCGAGGCTTCGGTCAAGACCATGCGCGTGTTCGCCAAGCAGGACGCCAAAGTGAGCATCAAGCCCAGCGACACCTGCCCTATCTCGGCAGACCTCGACCTCAAGGCAGGCTGGAACGCCGTCGAAGAAACCATCGGCGCAGGCGACAACGCGGTCACCGCCTACAAGATGACCACCCTTCCAGCTGGCGAACTTATCTTCCGTGACACCCAGCTCTTTGCGGGCAGCGTCGGCAAGAACTGAGAGAGCATGAAAAACCGCCCCACCTTGAATGAGTGGGGCGGTTTTTGCTGACGGCTACCGGCTCTTGAGTTCCGTCCAGATGCGGTCGTAGAGCCTGGGCACGCGGCCCTGCGGCAGTTCGTTGATGAACTCGACGCGGCCCGCCTGGAAGTCCTCGTCGGTGGGGCTGAAGGCCTTTTGCGACTTCAGGAAGGGGTCGAGCAGCGGCTGCGCGGCGCGGTTGGGGTTGCCGTAGTAGGTGTAGTTGGAAATGGCGGCGCTGTTTTCCCCGTCCAGCACGAAGTCCACGAAACTGCGGGCCAGCGCCGGGTTCGGGCTGCCGCGCAGCAGCACGAGCAGGTCGGTGGAGATGGTGGTGCCGGGCGTCGGCAAAAAGACCTTGAGGCGCTCGTCCTCGGCGGCCCCGCTGAGCAGGTCGCCCACGTAAATCTGCCCCAGGTCGATGGTCCCGGCCAGCAGCTTGTTGCGGATTTCCGGCCCGCCCGCAAAGGACTCGAAACCCTGCTTCTGCACCGTGCGCCGCAGGAGATTGCGGGCTTCACGCAGTTCCTCGACTTTCTGCGTGTTGACCGAGTAGCCCAGGTATTTCAGCGCCGCGCCGATGACTTCGCGGGGGTCGTCGAGCAGGGCAAATTTGACCGTGTCCTCGGGGCCGAAAATCAGCGACCAGTCTTCCTGCTTGGGGGTATAACGACCGGAGTTGTACGCCAGTCCCGTCGCCGCGAACTGGTACGGCACGGTGTAGGTGTTGCCGGGGTCGAACGGCGGATCGACGAACCCGGCGGCCACATTGCCGAAGTTCTTCAGTTGCGCCTTGTCCATCGGTTGCAGCAGCTTGGCCCGCAACATGGTCGCAATCACATAGTTGCTCGGGGTGGCGAGGTCATAGCTCGCGCCGCCGCCCTGCAACTTCGCCAGCATCGCCTCGTTGCTCTCGAAGGTGTCGATGACGACCTTCACATTGTTCTGCTTCTCGAAGGCCCGCACCACCTCGGGGTCAATGTATTCCGACCACATGAACAGCCGCAGCGTCCGCCCGTCGTTGCGGCTCTGGGGGGCCGGGGTGGTGGTGCCGTTGCCCTCGGCGGCGGTGTCCTTCGGCTCGACGCGGTGGCAGGCGGTGAGCAGCAGCAGCAGGCAGATGGCGGAAGGCAGATGGCGTTTCATCTTTCCACCCGCCGGGGCCGCGTCAGCGCGTTGCCTGCCACCAGCAGCAGGACAGTGGCGAGAACCAGCAGGGCCGAAAGCGCGTTGATGTCGGGGGTCACGCCCTTCTTGACCGAGGTGTAGATCAGCACCGGCAGCGTCTTGAAGCCCGAGCCACTGGTGAAGTACGTCACCACGAAGTCGTCCAGCGACAGCGTAAAGGCCAGCAACGCCCCCGACAGCACGCCCGGCAGGGCCAGCGGCAAAATCACCTGCCGGAACCCCTGCCAGGTGTTGGCCCCCAGGTCGGCGGCGGCTTCCATCAAATCCTGCCCGTAGCCTGCCAGCCGCGAACGGACGGTGAGCGACACGTAGCTGATCTGAAAGGTGACGTGCGCCAGCATGACCGTCCAGAAGCCGTTTTCGAAGGTCCAGCCGGTCAGTTCCATGCCGCCGCGCACCAGGGCATAGAACATCAGCAGCATGACGCCCATCACCACGTCGGGAATGACAATCGGCATGACCAGCAAAAAGGTCAGCGGCGTGCGCCAGCGCAGCGAGTACCGCCACAGCCCGAAGCCGATGAGGGTGCCCAGCACAGTCGCCACCAGCGTGCTGCTCAGCGCGACCAGCAGCGTGTTCGTGACGGCTTCCCGCACGTCCGAGCGGGCGAACAGCACCGAGTACCACTTCGTCGTGAAGCCCTGCCACGTCGCCCCGAACTTGGAATCGTTGAACGAAAAGACGATGAGCACGAGAATCGGCAGGTACAGGAAGGCGTAGGTCAGCCACGCCCACGCGGAGAGGAGGGGGTGGGAGCGCCTCATGGCTGCCTCCGGCAGAGCGGATGGAAGATGGCCGAAGGCAGAAGGCCAGCTTGAGCCTGGGCCAAAGCTGCTTTTGCCATCGGCCATCGGCTATCCGCCATCTGCAAAGCGAAGCCCCTCATATCAGTTCCTCCAGCCCTTTTTGCCCCGCCGACCGCGCGTAGAGCCACAGGCCCAGCAGCACCACGCCCATCAGCAGGAAGCTCAGGGCCGAGCCGTAGGGCCAGTCGCCCGCCTGCCCAAACTGGTTCTGAATCAGGTTGCCGATGAGGGCGGTTTTCGCGCCGCCCAGGATGTCGGACACCACGAACATGCCCAGCGCCGGAATGAAGGTCAGCAGCACGCCCGCGACCAGGCCCGGCAGGGTTTGCGGAAACACGCCCGCCAGGAACGCCCGCGCCGGGGACGCGCCGAGGTCCTGCGCCGCTTCGAGCAGCCGCCAGTCCACCTTTTCCACGCTCGAATACACCGGCAGCACGAAAAACGGCAGCAGCGCGTAGACCATGCCCAGAAAGGTGGCGGTCAGGCTGGGCACGAGGTCGAAGGGCCGCAGAATCAGAATCCAGGCATAGACCCGAATCAGGAAGTTCGTCCAGAACGGGATGATGAGCAGCAGCAAAAGTAGGTTCTTGCGCCGCTCGTCCTGCCGGGCGATGTAGAAGGCCAGCGGGTAGCCCATCAGCACGCACAGCAGCGTGGTGCCCGCCGCGACCAGCAGCGAGCGCCACAGCACCCGCAGGTTGTCGGGCACCCATTCCTGAAACAGCGCGTCGTACCCGAAGACCCGCCCCCAGTTTTCCAGCGTCCAGGGCAGGCCCACCTGCGCGAGGTCGGTGCGCGTGAGCAGCGAGTACCCGAACATGATGGCCGACGGCACGACCAGAAACGCCAGCAGCCACAGGGTGGCGGGGAGGATGGGGAGGGGGAAGCGTTTCATGGATGCCTCCGGCATGATGATCGTTGAGAGTTGATGGTAGATAGAGAACTGCTTTTTTCCATCAACCATTAACCATCAACCATCAACGGCGCAACGCGCCTCATTCCCCCTCCTCCAGCACCACCAGACTCGCGGGCGGCAGGTACAGCGCCACTTCTTCCTCGTAGTCGAAGTCCTCGTCGGCCCCGATGTCGGCGTTGAGCTGGAAGGCGACCAGGCGCTCGCCGTGCGCTTCGAGCAGGTACTGGTTCTCGGCCCCGGTGTACACGATGTCGTCCACGCGGGCGCGAACCTCGTTGCCCTCGGTATCAATGTCGCGCTCCATCCGGAGTTTTTCGGGGCGAATGCTGAGGGTGACGTTCTGGCCCACGCTCAGGCCCGCGCCGTGCAGGGTTCGCAGCGGGCCGAATCCGGTCTGGATGACGGCTTCGCCCCCGTGTATTTCGGTCACCTGACCCGCGATCAGGTTGCTGCTCCCCAGGAAGTTGGCGACAAAGGCGGTGCGCGGGCGCTCGTAGAGTTCCTCGGCGCGGCCCAGTTGCTCGATGCGCCCTTTATTCATCACGGCGATGCGGTCACTCATGACCAGTGCCTCCTCCTGGTCGTGGGTGACGAAGACGAAGGTCATGCCGAGTTCTTCCTGCAAATTCGACAGTTCGACCTGAAGCTGCTTGCGAAGTTTGAGGTCCAGGGCCGAGAGCGGTTCGTCCAGCAGCAGCACCTCCGGCTGGTTGACGATGGCGCGGGCCAGGGCCACCCGTTGCCGCTGCCCGCCCGAAAGCTGGTCGGGCTTGCGGTTCCCGAACGCCCCGATTTGCACCGTCTCCATCGCCCGCTCGACCCGCGTGTTCAGGTCCGCGCCGCGCACGCCCTTTTGCCTCAGGCCGAACGCCACGTTGTCCGCGACACTCAGGTGCGGAAAGAGCGCGTAGCTCTGAAACACGGTGTTCACGGGCCGCTGGTGCGCCGGAATCCCGGTCATGTCGCGCCCGCCGATGACGATTTGCCCGGCGTCGGGTTGCTCGAAGCCCGCCAGCAGCCGCAGCAGCGTGGTCTTGCCGCAGCCCGAAGGCCCGAGCAGGCTGAAAAACTCCCCCCGCCGGATATCGAGGTCAATGTCGTGCAGCACCGGAGTTTCGCCGCCCGCCGCGTTCCGGTAGCTCTTGAACACGTCCACCACGCTCACGGCGGCGTCTGCCGACAGTTCGCGGGTGCGCTTGCCCTTGAAGACGACGCCGGTTATCGGCCCGCCCTCCGCTTGGTGTCGTTCTTCTTCACGCTGCCGATTCTAGGGTGTTTCCGTCCAACCCTTCCGGCGGGCGGGCGCCGCTCACGTTCAGGGACTAGGCTGTCTGGGGGACCTATGGAAGACATCATCTTGCCGCTGGGATTTTTCGCCATCGTTTTCGGGTTTCCGCTGGTTCGGCGGGAGATGAACCACCGTCACCGCATGGAGCGGCTGCGCGAGGAGCGTGCCCTGCAAGCGTCCCAGCCCGCCCCTGATGTGCCCAATCTGGACGACGCCCCCGCTCTGGCCCTGCGCCTGCCCGAGCCGCACCGCCTGTACGCGCTCGCGCTGCTCTGCCGCCTGGAGGACGCGCCTCTGTCGGGCCTCGACGCCCGCGCCCGTTACCTGGTCACGCAGGCCCGGCAGCAGGACTTGCCCGCCACCCTGCGCGGCTACCTGAACCTGACGCCCGCCGCCCGCCAGCGCCTCGCCGCGCAGGGGCAGCTGCCCGAGGAAGTGCTGCGCGAACAACTCGAACTCATTTCACGCGGGGTGGAGGAAGCGCTCGGGCGTGACACCGCCGCTGCCGACCAGCTGCTCACGCAGGGCCACTACCTGCGCCAGAAGTTTCAGCCCGTCAAGCTGGGAGAACCGCTTCCCGTTGCGCGCGGGGGAGGCAGAAAGGAAAGCTGATACGGATTCCGCTTAATTCCTGCACAGTCGGGAAAGCGCCGCCTGTGCATCCATATCGCAGAATCCGTATTTTTTCCTACTCGCATCCGCTCGGATTGAATCTGAAACTACCAGATTCAATCGGAATCCGTATGAGGGACAACCCGCCTCCCCCGCACCCGCTATGCTGCCGGGCGTGAACGTGAGTGCCGCCCCCTCCCTGACCGTCGCGTTTCTGGCGGGGCTGATTTCCTTTCTGAGTCCCTGTGTGCTGCCACTGGTGCCCAGTTACCTCGGCGTGCTGGGGGGCGCCCAGGCCCCGCTGGGCCGCGCCCTGGGGTTTATCGCGGGGTTCGGGCTGGTGTTTGTCGCGCTGGGGGCCACCGCCAGCACGCTGGGGGCCTTTCTCGCGCCGCACAAGCTGCTGCTGGGGCAGGTCGCCGCCGTGCTCATCGTCTTTTTCGGGCTGGTGATGCTGGGCGTGGTCCGGCTGCCCCTGCTCATGCGCGACACCCGGCAGCTCGCCGACGCAGGGGGCTACGGCCCGGTCGCGCTGGGGGCCGCCTTCGCCTTCGGGTGGAGTCCTTGCCTGGGGCCGACGCTGGGAAGCATTCTGGGGCTGGCCGCCAGCAGCGCCAGCCTGGGCAGCGGGGTGCAGTTGCTCGCCGCCTACACGCTGGGGCTGGCCTTTCCCTTCCTGCTCGCCGCGCTGCTGTGGGACCGGCTGAACCTGCGGCGGCTCAACCGCTACGCCGGAGTCTTCGAAAAGGTCGGCGGCGCCGTGCTGGTCGTCGTCGGCGTGATGATGCTGACCGGGCAGTTTACCCGGCTCGCCACTTTCTTTTTCAACGTGATGCCCGAGTGGCTCAAGGTGTAACCGTGAACCTCGATTCCTGGACCCCCACCGACAAGGCCCGCCGCCTCGCCACCCTGGTCGCCGCCTACCTCGCCGTCGCCGCCGTCCTCGGCTGCTGGCTGGGGCTGGCCTGGCCCTGGTATTTCGCGCTGCTCGCAGGGGTGGCCCTGTACGCGGCGCTGTATTTCGTCAGCTACGCGGTCTTCAAGCAACTCTTCGGACGCTGAGCACAGAGGAAGGAGGGCGGGACGCAGAGAGGTTCACCGCGTCCCGCCCTCCTCCTTTCCTTATACGGATTCCGCTTAATTCCTGCACAGTCGGGAAAGCGCCGCCTGTGCATCCATATTGCGGAATCCGTATTTTTTCCTACTCGCATCCGCTCTGCTGCGCAGCTTTGCAAGTCGGATTGAATCTGAAACTACCAGATTCAATCGGAATCCGTATTAAACAGCCAGACCCTGCGCGTGGGCGCTCACGTCCTTGCTCTCGTACTGACCGGGCGGCAGGCCGATGCTGGGGGTGTTGGCCTCGAAATCGTCCTTCCAGCCCACCTCGTCCAGGGCTTTTTTCCAGGCGCCGATGCTTTCGTTGCGGTAAATCTGGTAGGCGGCCATGCCCACTTCGGGGCCGCCCCGGGCGATGACGCTCTCCACCCAGGCCCACTTCGCCGACACGTTGCGCAGCTCGGCGGTGGTCCGCAGTTCCTTCTGGATGCGCTTGAGGCGCTTTTCGATGGTCTGGACGCCCGCGAAGGGGTCGGCGAAGTGCGGCGTGTGGCGCTTGGGCACGAAGGGGCTGATGCCGAGCGCGATGCGGTTGATCTGGCTCAGTTCCTTCGTGAACGAAATCAGCTCGGAGATGTCGTCGTCGTTTTCCGGGCCGAGGCCGATCATCATGTAGACCTTGAGGCCCGAAAAGCCCAGGTCGCGGCTGATCTGCGCGGTCTTGAGCAGGTCCTCGGTGGTGATGCCCTTCTTCAGCCAGCGGCGCAGGCGTTCGCTGGGCGCGTCACTGGCGACGGTAAAGGTTCGCAGGCCGCCCGCCTTGAGAATCTCGGCGAGTTCCTCGTCCACCGTGTCGGCACGGATGCTGCTCACGCCGAGTTTGACCCCGCGCTCGGTCAGCGTTTTGCCCACGTACTTGGTGTGTGGAAAGTCGGACAGCGCCGCGCCCACCAACCCCACTTTTTCTGCCCAGTCGGGAATCACGTCGAGCAGTTCCTGGGCCTGGTTGTTGCGGTTGGGGCCGTACATCGTCCGCGCCAGACAGAAGGTGCAGGGGCGGGGGCAGCCGCGCTGGGCCTCGACCAGGAACATGTTAGACAGTTCCGAGTGCGGCGTCACAATCTGGCTATAGGCGGGCAGCAGTTCCTTGGGCGCGGTGGCCCAGGTCGGCTCGTGGACGTGGCGGGCGGGCAAAAAGACGCCGGGCACGCCGTCAATCAGGTCGTAGAAGTCCTCACGGCTGCTCGCTTCGCGCAGGGCGTCGGCCACCACCGGGACGATCTGCTCGCCGTCACCGATGATGATGATGTCGGCAAACGGCGTCAGGGGGTAGGGGTTGGACGACGTGAACGGTCCACCCACCATCACCACCGGGTCGCTTTCGTCGCGCTCCTCGCGCAGCGGCGCCATGCCTGCCACGTCGAGCAAGCGGATGATGTTGGTCAGGTCGAGTTCAAAGCTCACGCTGACAGCAAACAGTTCACAGTCGCCCGCGTCCCGGCCCGACTCCACCGTGGGCAGCGCCTGCCCCGTGCGCTCGAAGGCGTCCACGTCGTCCGGCAAAAAGGCCCGCTCGCAGGCGACCCCTTCTTCCTGGTTGAACATGCGGTAGATGACCTGATAGCCGAGCGACGCCATCCCCACCGAGTAGCGGTTGGGAAAAGCCAGCGTCACGCGGACGGGGGCCTGCTTGAAGAGGGTGCCGGTTTCGGCGTCCAGCAGCGGTTTAATTTCGTTGCGCCAGTAGCTCAAAATTCTCCTGAGAGGCCACGCTGGGGGCCTCGGTTCAGCGTCGGGGGGCTTACTCGTCCGGGGTGCGCCGGGGAAAGCCTCGTTCACGTCAGGCGGCGCACGTCACAGCCAGACAGTATAGCGCTGGCCGGCCCGGCGATAGTGCGGCAAGCCCCCAAGCCGGGTGGGTGGGCCTCTGCGTCTGCGCCAAAAGCCGCGCCGCCCCGGAAACTGGAGCGGCGCGGGCACGGGAAAGGCGCGGGGAGAGGCAGGCGCCTCAGTGGCCAGCGCCCCCCTTGCGGGGAATGAGGTGCATCAGGACGACGATGACCGCGCCGAGGCCCAGGCCGACCATGGCCGAACCGAGCGTCTCGACCAACCAGAGCACGGCGCCCGACAGGGCAGGAACGGCGTGGGCGGCGGCTTCGGCGTCGTGGTGGATGGCGTGCGCCAGCCAGCCGAACCCGAACTTCTCCAGCCCCGCCACCACGATGTGACCGCCGACCCACAGCATCGCCGCCGTGCCGACCACCGACAGCACCGACATGACCACCGGCATCCCCTTGACCAGGGCGCGGCCCAGGGCGCGGGTGCCTCCCAGACGACCCTGCGCCATCTTCAGGCCGATGTCGTCCATCTTGACGATCAAACCGACCACGCCGTACACCAGCGCCGTAATCAGGAGGGCGACGGCCACCAGCGTGGCGGCCCGCACGCCAAGGTGCAGCGTGGCGACCTCGGCCAGCGCAATCACCATGATTTCCGCCGAGAGGATGAAATCGGTGCGAATGGCGCCGCTCACCATCTGTTTTTCGTGCTCCGGGGTGCCGAGGGCCGCCACGTCCTCGGCTTCTTCGTGACCGCCGCCGGTCAGAGCCTCGTAGAGCTTTTCGGCGCCCTCGAAGCACAGATAAGCGCCGCCCAGCATCAGCAGCGGATTGAGCGCCCAGGGCAGAAACTGGCTGAGCAGCAGGATGACCGGCAGAATCAGCACGATTTTGTTGAACAGCGACCCCTTGGCGATGCGCCAGATCACCGGCAGCTCACGCTCGGGCTGGAACCCGGCCACGTAGCGCGGCGTCACGGCGGTGTCGTCCACCACCACGCCGACCGCCTTGGCCCCGGCCCGGCCCGCCGCCGCACCGATATCGTCAATCGACGCGGCAGCGAGCTTGGCGATGGCCGCCACGTCGTCGAGCAGGGCCACCAGACCGCCGCTCACGGAGCGCTCCGGGTCATGGAAAGAGGAAGACAAAGAGGCATCACAGGCATCAGACGTTCAGCCTAGCAACCGGCAGGGGGGCAGGGGGCCAACCGGACCTTCAGACTGCTGCGCGCTCCGCCTCCGGGCGACGGGCGGTCAGCGAGATTCCGGCGCTCGCCACCGCCACACACAGCAGCGCCAGCCACTGCCGCAGACTCAGGGCCTCGTGCAGCAGCAGCCACCCGCTCAGGGCGGCGATGGCCGGCTCCATGCTCATCAGCACACCGAAGACACGCGGGGGAATGGCCCGCAACGCCGCCATTTCCAGCGAGTACGGGAGTGCGGAGGAAAACAGCGCCACCGCCAGCCCCGCCAGCAGGAGGTCGGGCCGCAGCAGCCCGCTGCCCGCCTGAGCCACCCCGAACGGCAGGGCCACCAGCGCCGCCACCAGCATGCCCGCCACCACCCCGGTCACGCCCGGCACCCGCCGCCCCACCGCGCCCCCGGCCAGGATGTACGCGACCCAGAACGCCCCGGCGAGCAGCGCCAGCCCCGCGCCGGGCAGGTCGAGGTGTCCGGCGCTCTCCCCCACCGGCGCAATCAGGGCGATGCCCACGGCGGCGAGCAGCACCCACCCCACGTCGGTGACCCGGCGCGAGAGAAAGAGAGAGAGCAGCAGCGGCCCCACGAATTCCAGCGTGACCGCCAGACCCAGCGGCAGGCGCTGCAAGGCGAAATAGAAACTCAGGTTCATCAGCCCCAGTGCCACGCCGTAGGGCACGATGGCCTGCCAGTCGGCGCGGGTCAGGGCGCGCAGGTTCGGGCGAAAGGCGAGCAGCAGCAGCGCCGCCGCGAGCGTCACCCGCAGCGCCGTGGTCCCCCCCGGCCCCAGCGCCGGAAACAGCGACTTGGCAAAGGCCGCGCCGCCCTGAATGCTCAGCATGGCGAGCAGAAGCGCGGGCAGCGGGGGCAGCGGCAGGGCACGCGGAGACGGGGCACGCGGAGACAGGGCAGGACGGGGCCGGGGCATCACCGCCCAGCATAGGCCGCAGGGCCGGGGCGGGCCGGGGCGTCATCTGCCTTTCTCGCTTTCCCCCTTGTTCCCTCTCCCAGCTTTCTGATAGGGTTGTTCGGTGCGCTCCCGGTTGGCTGCTGACGGGCGCATGTTCTCCGGGCATCCTACTCCGGAGACGACACCCTCGAAATCAACCCCTGAGGTCTACTGCACATGGTGAAAATTCGTCTGTCCCGCTTCGGCTCGGCCCACAACCCCCACTACCGCATCGTCGTCGCCGACGTGCGCCGTCCCCGCGACGGTGGCTACATCGAGAACCTGGGTCACTACGACCCCCGCAAGACCACCGAGAACTTCCTGAAGATCGATGTCGAGCGTGCCAACCACTGGATCGCCCAGGGCGCCCAGCCCACCGACACCGCCCGCCGCCTGCTGCGTTCGCAGGGCGTCAAGGTCAGCAAGAAGTAAACCGCAAGCGCGACGAACTCAGGCCCCCGAGTGGGGCCTTTTTTCGTGGTCTGGCGGGATACGCTGCGTTCGGGGGTGCCCGCACGACCCTCACTCTCCGGCGGAAAGGTCTCTCCTCATATGGATTCCGCTTAATTCCTGCACAGTCGGGCCTATACAGTTGGGAAGGCGCCGCCTGTGCATCCATATCGCGGAATCCGTATTTTTTCCTACTCGCATCCGCTCTGCTGCGCAGCTTTGCAAGTCGGATTGAATCTGAAACTACCAGATTCAATCGGAATCCGTATCAGTTCAAAACCCGCTGCGGCTGCGCCACCGGGGGTGTCCAGTCGGCCCGGAACAGTCGGGGACGCTGCGGGTCGCTCGAAAGGACGTACCACACGCGCAGCCCCGAGGCGTGGGGCTGAAGCGGCAGGTAGGCGCTCTGGCCCGCCGGCAGCGTGTCGAGGGGCGTCCCCTCCGCCGTGCGCAGCCGCAACCAGGCGTTGGTGCGGGCAGGCGACCACCCCGCCACCTGCACCGACTGCGGCGAGGTGTTGGTCAGCTGCGCTCCCTCCCCGGTCAGGGACAGGCTGAGTTCGGGCCACTCGGGCACCAGCGGGGTCTGCCAGCGCAGGGCGAATCCCGGTTCGTTGGGGGGGCGGCGGGCGGGGCGGGGCAGCAGCGTGGCGGCGAGCAGGCCGCCCACCCCGGCGACCAGGGCAGCCACCACACTCAGCACCGTGGCGAGGTTGGCTTCGCCCGCCATCAGCGCGCTGGAGAGCAGCAGGAAGCCCCCCACCAGCCCGAACAGCGGCCAGCCCAGGCGCGGGCGGCGTGTCCTCTCCGGTGCATGTCCGGGAATGCGCCTGGGCCGCACGTAGGCCAGCGGCCAGAACTCGGCCAGCAGCAGCAGGGCGACGCCCACCCCGAACAGGGCAGGCAGCTCGGTCGGCCCCGCCAGCAGCAGGGAGAGCAGCCCCGGCACGAACCACCACCCCTGCCGGGGAATCCGGCCCCGCCGCGCTTCCCGGGCGACGCGCACCCACCAGAAGACCGCCAGCGCCGCGAGCGCGAGCGCGTAGAGCCAGGTCACCCCCGGCAGTCCGGTGGGGGTCAGCAGCGCGAGGGACAGGTCCGTCATGGCGCCGACTTATAGCAGAGAGCCGCCCGGCACACCGGGGTCAGTGTTCCCGTTCGGCGCGGGGAGCGGCCAGGTCGTCCGGCTTGACCAGCGGCGTGCGCTCGTAGGTGCTGGGGTGCTGGCTGTGGCGCCCCAGTTTCAGGCCCGTTTCCCCGTTGCCAGCGTTGGCCGCCGCGCCGCGCAGATGTCCGCTCCAGTCCCGGTCGGGCGCGGCAGGCAGCGGCGTGTCGGGCAGGTCCAGGGGCGCCGGGCTGGACAGGTCGGTAAACAGCGCCTCCGGAGCTGCGGGCACGGGAACCGTATGCACGGTCCGGGGCTGGCCCTGGCGCACCATCTCGTGAACGAGGTGCCCGAGTTCGTCGCGCAGGATGCCTTCCCAGGCGGTCTGCACGGCGCCCAGACTGCCGGGCAGGGCGAACACCAGCGCCCCGCGCCCCAGCCCGCCGAGTGCGCGTGAGAGCATGGCCGCGCCGCGCACCTGCCCGTAGGAGAGCATGCGGAACAGTTCGCCGAAGCCCGGAATGGGCTTGACGAGCAGCGACTCGATCACCGGCACCGTCACGTCACGCCCGGCGATGCCGGTGCCGCCCGTGGTCAGCACCACGTCGGCGCTGCGCATCAGCCGGACCACCGCCGAGCGGATTTCGACCGCGTCGTCGCGCACGATCAGTCTCTCGACCAGTTCGTGCCCCCCGGCCAGCAGCTGCTCGGCGAGGTACCGCCCGCTCTCGTCGCTCTCCGCCGTGCGGGTGTCACTCACGGTCACCACGGCGGCACGAACGCTGCGGGGAGCCTCCTGACGGTGCTGCGCCGCCCCGGCAGCGGGGGACTGTGAAGCGGGTTCGGTCATGTCGCCCAGGATAACCCGCCCCCTTCACGGACCGCACCTCGCCGTGCCGGGCGGCCCGCCCCCTGCTCTCTGCCGTCATCTCCCTAGCCAGCCCTCCACCCTGGGGAAGCGGGGGGACTACCCTCTAAGCCATGGTTTCCCCTGCCCCCAGCACGCCTGCCCCCAGCACACCAGTCACGCCGCTGCGCGTACTGATCTGCGACGAGATGAACCCCGGCAACCTGACACACGCCGGATTCGAGATCGACTACGAGGGCAACATGGACCGTGCCGAGACGCTGCGCCGCCTGCCCGAGTACGACGCCCTGATCACCCGCAGCCGCACCCGGGTGGACCGCGAACTGCTCGACGCCGCCGGGCCGCGCCTGAAGGTCATCGGGCGCGGGGGCGTGGGCGTGGACAACATCGACCTGGAGTACGCCAGCCGCCGGGGTCTGCTGGTCCTGAACGCGCCGGAAAGCAACAACGTCTCTGCCGCCGAACTCGCGGTCATGCACCTGATGGCCGCCGCACGGGGCCTGACGCGCAGCGACCGCAAGACCCGCGCCGGGGAATGGGACCGCAAATTTCTGGGCCTGGAACTCACCGACAAGACGCTGGGCATCGTGGGTCTGGGGCGCATCGGCTCCATCGTGGCGGACCGGGCGCAGGGGCTGCACATGAAGGTCGTCGCCTACGACCCCTACGTGCCCGAAAGCAAGTTCGAGCGCCTGGGCGTGGAGCGGGCCGCCAGCCTGGACGACCTGCTGGAACGGGTGGACGCCCTGACCGTGCATACCCCGCTGACCGACGAGACACGCGGCATGATCGGCGCGGCTCAACTGGCGCGGCTGAAACAGGACGCCATCGTGGTCAACGCGGCGCGGGGCGGCATCGTCGAGGAGCAGGCGCTGGTGGACGCGCTGCACAGCGGCAAGCTGTTCGCGGCAGGCGTGGACGTGTTCGTGGACGAGCCGCCCGCGCCGGAGCACATCTTCCTCGGTGCCCCGAACCTGGGCATCACCGCGCACCTGGGGGCCAACACCCGCGAGGCCCAGGAACGGGTCGGGGCCGAAATCGTGAGCCGGGTGCTCGACGCTCTGCGGGGCGACGTGAGCAAGGGCGCGGTCAACGCCCCGGCCCTGGACGCCAAGACGATGGAGCAGCTCGGCGGGTATCTGGACCTGGGCGAGAAACTGGGCCGCATCCTGACGCAGCTTCTGCCCGGCGGCCACGAGGTCGAGGTCACCTTCCGGGGCGAATTTCCCGCCGACCCCGCGCCCGTGGTCACCGCCGTGCTGGTCGGCTACCTCTCGGGCAGCACCGACGAGACGCCCAACATGATCAACGCCCGCGCCCTGGCCCGTGAGCGCGGCGTGACCCTCAGCGTGCGCGAGGAGGAAGACAGCCCCGACTACCAGACCGAGGTGATCGTGCGCGTCCTAACCCGCAGCGGCGAGAAGGAGCGCGTGCGGCAGGTCGGCGGCACGGTCTTCGGCAAGTCGCCGCGCCTGACCCGCCTGCGCCACTACCGCGTCGAACTCGAACCCGAGGGCTACATCCTGATCGCCTCCAACCAGGACAAACCGGGGGCCGTCGCCAAGCTGAGCAACCTGCTCGGCACCTGGGGCATCAACATCGCGGGGATGGCCCTGGGCCGCGCCGAGAAGGGCGGGCAGGCCCTCTTTACCCTGACCCTCGACGACAACCTGACCCCGGAGCAGTTGCAGGCGATTCGGGATCTGGACGTGATCGAGTCGGCGTATCTGGTCAAGGTTTGAGCGCGGAACGGCGCGGTCAAAACGTCTAAAGGTCTAAACGCCAGCGGCCCTGTTCAAGACAGGGAGACTGGCGTTTGCCTTTCCCCACCATCAACCATCAGCGAAGCGAAACCATCACCCATCGACAAAAAAGAAAGCGCAGGGTCTCCCCCACGCTTCCCTCGAAACTTGCCTTACTTCTTGCCGACCAGCGAAATGGTGTTGAAGGGTTCGCTGCCCAGCGGGCTCGGCACCCAGCCCTTGACGTAGCTGCGGGCGGCGGCGAGCGGCTGGCTGTGGACGATGGGGATGCGGTACATGGCCTTGTAGGTCAGCTCGTGAATCTGGCTGTAGGCGGCCTTGCGCTCGGCTTCGGTCTTGGCGGCGCGGCCCTTTTCGAGCAGGCTCTGAATCTGCACCGAGTTGTAGCCGATGTCGCTGCTGCCGTTGGGGCCGTAGTAGGCCGAGTAGAAGTTGTCGGGGTGGCCGTAGTCGCCGGTCCAGCCGATCATGTACATGTCGAAGCCGGGGGCCTTGTTGCGGTCTTCGAGGTACTTGGCCCAGTCCTCGGTCTTGAGGTTGACCTTGATGCCGATGGCCGCGAGGTCAGCCGCCATCGCTTCGGCAATCGGCTTGGGGCTGGGGAAGTATGGGCGCGACACGGGCATGTACCACAGGTCCATGGCAAAGCCGTTGGGGTAGCCCGCTTCGGCCAGCAGCTTCTTGGCGGCAGCCGGGTCGAACTTGTAGTCGGCGGGAACCTTGCTGCTGTTGTAACGGCTCAGGACCGGGGGCACGAAGCTGGCGTTGCTGGTGCCCAGGCCGGGCCAGAAGGCGTCCACGATGGCTTTCTTGTTCAGCGCCATGCTGACGGCCTGCCGGACCTTGGCGTTCTTGAGGTACTTGTTGCGGTTGTTCAGGCTGACGAAGCCCACGTTGAAGCTCGGACGCTTGACGGCCACCAGATTCTTGTCGTTCTGGATGGAGCGCAGCGAGTCGGGGGCCATGTCGCTGGCGAAGTCGATGGTCCCGGCCTTGAGTTCGTTGAGGCGCTGGCTGGGGTCCTTGATGGCGCGGATAATCAGGGTGGCGACTTTGGGCTTGGTGCCCCAGTAGCTCTTGTTGGCCGTGAGGGTCACGCGGTCGCCGCTGCGCCAGCTCTGGAACACGAAGGGGCCGGTGCCCACCGCCTTGCCTGCGGGGGTGCCGTACTTGGCCCCCTGCGACTTGATGGCAGCGGGGCTGGCGATGCCGAAGTAGCCCGAGGCGATGGCGTCGGGGAACACGCTCGAAGGCTTGTTGAGGTCCACCCGCACGGTGGAGTCGTTGACTTTGACCACGTTCTTGATGACCGAGGTGGCGTCACCCTTGTAGCCGCCGAGCAGGTCGCCCACGATTTCGAAGGTGCGCCCGTCCTTGCGCAGGCCGTAGGGGTGGTTCTTGTCCCACCAGCGCGTCAGGTTGAACACCACCGCGTCGGCGTTAAAAGGCGTGCCGTCGTGGAACTTGACGCCCTTGCGCAGCGTGAAAGTCCAGCTCGTGGCGTTCGCGTTGGGCTTCCAGCTCGTCGCCAGACCCGGCACGAGTTCGGTGGTGCCGTCCTTGAAGTCGATCAGGGTGTCGTAGATCTGGCGCTGCACGTTGATGGAAATCCCGTCGGTGATGTTGCCGGATTCCAGGCTGATGGGTTCGCCGTTGCCCCCGTAGACCAGGGTACCGCTCTGCGCGGCGGCGGTGGGAGAAGCGAGCAGGGCGGCGGTGAGAAGCAGTTTCTTCATGAAGCCTCCAGATCAAGGGCGCACGGAGCAGGCCCTGCCCCTGAGGACGGGCCTGCTGAGTTGCGTGACGCCAGGACGGAAATGATGGCCTCAGGGTAGGGGCGGGCCGGGGGGGTGTCAAGGCGCACGGCGGGGGGGCTGATTGATTCTGCCCACAACGTAAACGCGCTATCCTGTGGGGCGATGACCGCTGCTCCTGCCGACCTTCACGCCCGCGCCCTGCACCTGCTTCAGACCATCTGGGGCTACCCCGAGTTCCGGGGCGTGCAGGCCGACATCGTGGCGCAGGTGGCAGCGGGCGGCAACGCGCTGGTGCTGATGCCCACCGGCGGCGGCAAGAGCCTGTGCTACCAGTTGCCCAGTCTGCTGAGGCCCGGTGTGGGTATCGTCGTTTCGCCGCTGATTGCCCTGATGAAAGACCAGGTGGACACCCTGCGGCAAAACGGCGTGCGGGCGGCTTTTCTCAACTCCACGCTGCTGCCCCACGAGGCGCGGGAGGTGGAGGACTCGCTGCTCGCCGGGCACCTCGACCTGCTGTACGTGGCCCCGGAGCGGCTGCTGCTGCCGCGCACGCTCGAATTGCTCGAACGCGCCCCCGTCGCCCTGTTCGCGGTGGACGAGGCGCACTGTGTCAGCCAGTGGGGGCACGACTTCCGGCCCGAGTACCAGCAACTCAGCGTGCTGCCAGGGCGCTTTCCGGGGCTGCCCCGCGTGGCCCTGACCGCCACCGCCGACGAGCGCACGCGGGCCGACATCAAAAGTGTCTTGCACCTCTGGGACGCGCCGCAGTTCGTGTCCAGTTTCGACCGGCCCAACATCCAGTACCGGGTGGGCCTCAAGGACAGTCCCAAGTCGCAACTGCTGCACTTTATCCGCGAGGAGCACGCCGGGGACGCGGGCATCGTCTATTGCCTCTCGCGCAAGTCGGTGGAAGAGACGGCGAAGTGGCTTTCGGCACAGGGCCTCGACGCGCTCGCCTACCACGCGGGCCTCTCGCCCGCAGAGAGAAACCGCGTGCAGGACCGCTTCCTGAACGAGGAAGGCGTGGTCGTGTGCGCCACCGTCGCCTTCGGCATGGGCATCGACAAGCCCAACGTGCGCTTCGTCGCCCACCTCGACCTGCCCAAGAGCATGGAGGGCTACTACCAGGAAACGGGCCGCGCCGGGCGCGACGGGCTGCCGAGTACCGCGTGGATGGTCTACGGCCTCTCGGACGTGGTCAACGTGCGCCGGATGCTGGCGGGCAGCGACGCGCCGGAGGAGGTCAAGCGGGTGGAAAGCGCCAAGCTCGACGCGCTGCTGACCTACTGCGAGGCCGCCACCTGCCGCCGTCAGGTGCTGCTCCAGTATTTCGGGGAGGACTTGCCGGGGCCGTGCGGCAACTGCGACCTGTGCCACACCCCGCCGCAGGTCCGTGACCTGACGCGGGAAGCGCAGATGGCGCTGAGCGCGGCCATCCGAACTGGCAACCGCTTCGGGGCGGCGCACCTGACCGACGTGCTGCTGGGCCGCGAGACGGACAAGGTGCTGGCGCAGGGGCACCACCTCCTGCCGACCTTCGGCGTGGGCCGGGAGCACGACGAAAAGCTGTGGCGCTCGGTGCTGCGCCAGCTCGTCAGCCTGGGGTATCTCAGCGCCGACGACCATTTCGGGCTGCGGGCCACCGGCAAGTCACGGGCCATTTTGAAAGAGGGCCAGAAACTGCTGCTGCGCGAGGACGCCCTGCTGCCCAAAGCAGGCAAGGGCAAGAGAGAGCGGGCGAGTGCCAGCCGCGCCGCCGTGAGCAGCGAGCACGCGCCGCTGTTCGAGGCGTTGCGGGCCTGGCGCCTTCAGAAAGCGAAGGAACTGGGACTCCCGCCCTACACCATCTTTCACGACGCGACCCTCAGAACCATTGCCGAGCTGCGCCCCGGCAGCCACGCCACGCTGGGCACGGTCAGCGGCGTGGGCGGGCGCAAACTGGCCGCCTACGGGGACGAGGTGTTGCAGGTGGTTCGCGACTTTACCGGCGGCGCGAAGGGTGAGCCGGAAAACCTGCTGGACAGTCCGGCCTTCGACCTAGCAGTGCGCGGCGCCCGCAACAACGGCGCGGTGCTGGACGTGCTCGGCGGTGCCAAGGCCTTGCAGCCCCAGCCCAGGCCCGCGCACCCCGGCGTGCTCGGCGCCCTGCGCGACCTGCGCCGCACCCTGGCCGCCGAGCAGGAGCGCTCGCTGTCGTGGGTGTTTCCGGAAGCGACCCTCGACGACCTCGCCCGCAAGCTGCCCACCCGCACCGAGGAACTGAAGGACATCTTCGGACTGGGCGGGCGGCGCATCCAGTCTTTCGGGGACCGGATTGTAGAAACCATCCGCGCCGAGCTGACGGGAAGAGAGGACAGCCCGGTGGACACCCCGGTCCCCGCCGCGCTGCTCGAGGAAGCGGCGCCGCCCGCCCCCCACCCCGACCTCAGCGAAGCCCTGCGCGAGCTGCGCCGCGAACTGATGCGGGAAACGGGCCACAGCGCCTACGTCGTGTTTACCAACGCCACCCTCGAAGCCCTCGCCGCCCGGCAACCGCGCACACTGGCCGAGCTGACCGAGGTGCCGGGGCTGGGGGAAAAGCGAATCGAGGCGTACGGCGCGCGGATTCTGGATGCGATAGACACGGTGCTGGACGGCTGATACGGATTCCGCTTCATTCCTGCACAGTCGGGCCTATACAGTTGGGAAGGCGCCGCCTGTGCATCCATATCGCAGAATCCGTATTTTTTCCTACTCGCATCCGCTCTGCTGCGCAGCTTTGCAAGTCGGATTGAATCTGAAACGACCAGATTCAATCGGAATCCGTATGAGGGCCGACACGGGGCGGCCCCGCTCCCTTCCGTCCCGTAGCCGTCCGTATCAGCCCGTGTTCCGCACCCCCGCCGCAATCCCCTGAAGCGTGAGCAGCAGCGGGCGCTCGTACTCGTCCAGGCCGCCTTCGCGTGAGCGCGAGCGGCGCAGCAGTTCGACCTGCAGGCGGTGAATGGGGTCGATGTAGGGATTTCGCAGCGCGATGGTTTCTTTCAGGCGCGGCTCGCTCGCCATCAGTTCGCCGCCCACCACACGTTCGACCGCCGCCACCGTGCGGGCGTAGCTGCTGCGCACATGGTCGGCCAGACGATGCCCGTCCGTGCCCAGCAGCGTCAGGTACTCGGCGAACACCAGCGGGTCACTCTTGGCGAGGCTCATCTGCGCGTTGCCCAGCATGGAGCGGAAAAAGGGCCACTCGGCGTACATGCGGGCAGCCAGCTCCGGGCCGATTTCGTCCAGCCCCTCGGCCAGCCCGTACCAGCCGGGGAGGTTGGCGCGGTTTTGCGTCCAGCTCATCACCCAGGGAATGGCGCGGAGGTTTTGCAGCGAGGGTGCTCCGGCGCGGCGCACCGGACGCGAGGCGATATTCAGGCGGCTGATTTCGTGAATGGGCGTGACCCGCTCGAAAAAGGCCAGGAACTCGGGGTCCTGCACGAAGGCGCGGTAGGCCGCCGCACTCGCTTCTGCGGCGCGGGTCATGGCCGCCATGAAGTCGGCGGGGGGGTCACCTGCGGGCCGGGCCGCCGCCAGCAGCACGCCGTACAGGGCCTGTTCCAGATTGCGCCGCGCCAGCACCGGGTGGCTGTACTTGTCGGCCAGGGCTTCACCCTGCTCGGTAATCCGCACGCCCGCGTCGATGGTTCCGGCGGGTTGCCCCAGAATCGCCCGGCTCGCTGGCCCGCCCCCGCGCCCGATGGAGGTGCCGCGCCCGTGGAAAAACCGCCAGCGCACCCCCGCCCGGCGGCACACGTCGCTGATCTTGCGCTGCGCCTCGTGCAAAGCCCAGTTCGCCGCCAGAAAGCCCGCGTCCTTGTTGGAGTCGGAATACCCGAGCATGATTTCCTGGAGGTCGTCGCCCAGCACGGTGCGGTACTCGGGCAGCGAGAGCAGGTCCCGGACAATCTGCGGCGCACGCTGAAGGTCGTCGAGGGTTTCGAACAGCGGCACGGGCAGTACCCGGAAACCCACCTCGCGGGCCAGCAGCAGCGGCTCCAGCACGTCGCTGACGCTTTCGGCCATGGAGATGACGTAGTGCCCGAAGGCACGCTCGCCCACCTGCCGCGCCGCCGCCTGAACTTCGCGGATGGGGCCGATGACCGTTTCGAGCGGCTCGGTCAGCGCCTCGCCCGCAGGCCACAGCGGGCGGCGCGAGCGCAGTTCGCGGGTCAGAACCTGCAGCTTGGCGTCTTCGGACAGCGCGAGGTAATCGGCCTCCACGCCCGCCGCCCGCAGCAGTTCGGCCACCGCCGCGCCCGTTTGCCCGGAATGCTCGCGGATGTCGAGGCTGACCAGATGCTGCCCGAACACGCGGGCCGCCGACAGCAGCGGCATCAGCAGGTGCCGGGCGGTGCGGGCCTGTCCCTCGGCGTGCAGGCGGGCATTCAGGGCTTCCAGACGCGGCAAAAGTTCGACCCGCTCCCCGTCACGCACCGCATCGTGCAGGGCGCGCAACTCGGCGCGGTAGGACCCTTCGGCGGCGTCCTCCTCTTCCTCCTGGCTGAGGTCGGTATAGGCCCGGCGAATGGCCGCCAGCAGCAGCTCCCGCGCCCGCTCGCGGTGCAGGTGCAGCGCCTCGCGGGTGGCCTCGGGGGTCACGAAGGGGTTGCCGTCGCGGTCCCCGCCCATCCACGACGAGAAGCGCAGCGGCACGTGCGCCGCCGTCTCGCGTCCGTACACCTCGCGGAAGGCCCCCGACAGGTCGCGCTCCAGTTTGGGCAGCGCCTCGGCAATCGTGGAAATGTAGTTGAGGCCGCCCTTGACCTCGTCCAGCACGGTGGGCCGCAGTCGCCGCAGCTCGGGCGTGCGCCACAGCGCCTCCACATGCGCCGCCACCCGTTCCTGCGCCGATTCGCGCTCCAGGTCGGGCAACTCGCGGGCGACGTCTTCCAGATGCGAGCGCACGGTGCGGCGGCGCATCTCGGTGGGGTGGGCGGTGAAGGTGAGTTCGAGTTCCACGCGGGCGAGCAGCGCCTCGGTCTCTTCGGCGCTCAGGCCCTGCGCCTTGAGGTCCGCGAGGGCCTGCGCCAGACTCTGCGCCCGCACGCCGCTGCGGCTCTGCAACACCCGCACCCGCTCGTATTCCTCGGCGATGTTGACGAGCTGGAAGTACCACGTGAACGCCCGGGTGAGGTTGGAGGCGTCATGTTCGCTGAGGCCCGAAAGCAGCGCGTTCAGTTCGGCGGGGTCGCCCCCGGAGCGCACGTCGCGCACCAGGGCGCGGGTGCGTTCGACGAGGTCGAAAAACGCCTCGCCCTCCTGCTCTTTCAGGACTTGACCCAGGATGCGGCCCAGGCGGTTGACATCGTTGTTGAGTGCCATGCGGTTTCCCCTTATACGGATTCCGATTGAATCTGGTCGTTTCAGATTCGATCTGAGCGGATGCGAGTAGGAAAAAATACGGATTCTGCGATATGGATGCACAGGCGGCGCTTTCCCGACTGTGCAGGAATGAAGCGGAATCCGTATTATCGGTGCTGATGCTGGTACGAGAGCTTTTCTCAGTCGTCCTCGACGAAACGGTAACGCTCCGCCGCCGCCGCTCTGCCCCCCTCTATCTGGACAATCACGCCGTTGAGTTCGGCGCGGCCCTCCGCCACCCCGTAGCGGTGCGGGCGCTCGGTCAGAAAGCGTCCCAGCGGGCCTTCGATGGCCGAGCCGATGATGGAGTCGTGCGGCCCGGTAAACCCGGCGTCGGTCTGGTAGGCGGTGCCGCCTTTCAGGATGCGGGTATCGGCGGTGGGGACGTGGGTGTGCGTGCCGATGACGGCTGCCACTCGGCCCGCCAGATGCCAGCCCATCGCCTGCTTTTCGCTGGTCGCCTCGGCGTGGAAGTCCACGAAAACGGCGCCGAGGTCGTCGCGCTCCAGCAGGTCGTCCATCGCCCGGAAGGGATTGGACAGCGAGTCCATGAACACGCGGCCCAGCAGGTTGACCACCGTCAGTTTTTCGCCGTTCACGTCGAAGGTGCGCCAGCCCACGCCGGGGGTGCCGGGGTCGGCGTAGTTCAGCGGGCGCACGATGGGATAGGTGTCCTCCGCGAGCATCGGGTAGATGTCCTTGTGATGCCAGGCGTGGTTGCCCAGCGTCAGGCAGCCCGCGCCCGCCTCGAGTGCGCCCCGCGCCGCGTCGCGGTGAATGCCGAACCCCCCCGCCGAGTTTTCCATGTTGACGATGACGAAATCGAACTGCGGGCGAATGACGGGCAGATGGTTCTGAAGGACGCGCCGCCCCGGTTGCCCGAACACGTCGCCGATAAAAAGAACTCGCATGGGGGGAGTGTAGAGGGTCGAGGGGCCAGGGTTGAGGGCCATGACAAGGGCCAGCAAAAAAGCCCCAGCCAGAGCCGGGGCCTTTTGGAAACCGGGAATTACTTCGCGGCGGCGTAGCGCTTCGCCACTTCGTCCCAGTTCACCACGTTCCAGAAGGCGGCGAGGTAGTCGGGGCGGCGGTTCTGGTAGTTGAGGTAGTAGGCGTGCTCCCACACGTCCACACCCAGAATCGGGGTGCCGCTCACGCCCGCCACGGCTTCGCCCATCAGGGGGTTGTCCTGGTTGGCGGTGCTGACCACGTCGAGCTTGCCGTCACGCACAACCAGCCACGCCCAGCCCGAGCCGAAGCGGGTCTTGGCGGCGTCCTCGAACTTCTGCTTGAAGGCGTCGAAAGAACCGAAGGCGCTGCCGATGGCGTCCATCAGCTCGCCGCTCGGCTGGCCGCCTTTGCCCTGGCCCATGACCTGCCAGAACAGGCTGTGGTTGGCGTGGCCGCCCGCGTTGTTGCGCAGGGCGCCCTTCTTGTCGGCGGGCAGCTGGTCGAGCTTCTGAATCAGTTCTTCGACGGGCAGGTCGGCCCACTCGGTGCCTTCGAGCGCCTTGTTCGCGTTGTCCACGTAGGTCTGGTGGTGCTTGGTGTGATGGATTTCCATCGTGCGGGCGTCGATGTGAGGCTCGAGGGCGTCGTAGGCGTAGGGAAGCTGGGGCAGGGTGTAAGCCATGATGAATCCTCCTGGGGGCGGCACTCCGGAAGCAAAGTGGGTTGCCGTCTGACTCTCATCTTACGGCGTCCGGATGAGGAGGACCAAGAGTGTATGCCCTGAAACTGTCAAGGGAACGCCTGTGCGCCGCAGTCCTCAGTGCAGCGGCACGTGCCCCGGAAAGCCCAGCAGGAAGTCGAGCAGGTCGCCCACCATCGCCGAGGCCGTGACCATGCCGCCCGCGCCGCCGCCCGCGAAGATGAGCGAGCCGCATTCCTCGCCCTCGTAGACCATCGCGTTGCGCCCTCCCCCGGCAGCGCACAGCGGGTGGTCGGCGGGCAGACTGCGGGGCGCCACCGTCGCCCGCCAGCCCTCCCCTTCCCGGCGCAGTTCGGCCACCAGCTTGATGCGCTCGCCGCGCTGCCGGGCCTGCTCGATGTCGGCCAGCGTCACGTCCTCGATGCCGCGCACCTCGATCTGCTCATAGGGAAAATTGCCGTCGGCGCAAAACCGCGCCAGCACCGCCAGCTTGTGCGCGGTGTCGAAGCCGCCGACATCCAGCGTGGGGGGGTCCTCGGCGTACCCGAGGGCTTGCGCCTCGGCCAGCGCCGCCGCGTAGTCCTTGCCGCCCTCCATCTGCGTCAGCACGAAGTTGCAGGTGCCGTTCAGGACCGCCTGCAAGCGGGTAAAGGTGCTCGCCCGCAACACGGTGCTCATGGGGCCGATGACGGGCGTTCCGGCCATCACCGACGCCTCGTAGTACAGGTCGCCGCCCAGCGCGTAGGGGCGCAGTTCGTCCCATTTCTCGGCCAGCAGCGCCTTGTTCGCCGTGATGACCGGGCGGCCACTCTTGAGGTAGGGCCGCAGCAGCTCCAGCGGGCGCTCTACGCCGCCCATCGCCTCGATGACCACGCCGCACTCCTGCAAAAAGTCGCAGTTGTCGGTCACGCGAATGCCGGCGGGCAGGTCACGCGGTTTGTTCACGTCGCGCACCAGCACGCCCGCGACCTCGACCCGCACGCCCAGGTCGTCGAAAATGGCCCGGCGGCGCTCGATGAGTTGCAAGACATTCTGGCCCACGGTGCCGCTGCCCAGGACCCCTACGGTGACGGTTCTCACCCGGCGAGTATGGCGCGGCGCGGCGGGCGGGGCGGCGGGGCAGGTTAGAAAGGCAGGGACAAGAAGGAGTCATACGGAGCTGAACTCTTCTTCAGAGATGTCGGAAAGGCGCCGGATGCCCGTCCATCTCCTTAAAACCGTATTTTTTCCATGCGCTCCGCGCAAAATTGCGCCCGGACATGTCCGGGACTCAATTTGAAACCGTATCACTCTGCTTCGCAGCTTTACAAATCCGTTCGGAAAAAGAGTTTGATGATCCAAACTATTTTTCAAAGTGGTATCAGCAAACAGCCGGCCCCCGAAGCTGCCTAAACAGTTGACCTTTTTGGTCATCTTTAGGGCCTACCCTGCGAGGCAGGTCGGTGCCGCGCCGCTCGGGGCGGCGCAACAGACCACCCGCGCCACCCTCTCGCCCGCCCGCTCTTCCTGACCCGCCCCCCCCTCCAAGGAGCTTCCATGAACCGCACCCGTTTGCTGCTGCTCGCCGCCCTGACCTTACCCAGCGCCACTGTCCAGAGTGCCGGCGCCCAAAGTGCTGCCACCGTGCGGCTGGGGTACTTTCCCAACCTGACGCACGCTCCGGCGCTCGTGGGGCTGGAGCGCGGCACCTTTCAAAAGGCGCTGGGCAAAACCCAGCTCGACGCCCGCACCTTCGTTTCGGGCACCACGCTCTCCGAGGCGTTCGCGGCGGGTCAGCTTGATTTGGCCTATATCGGGCCGGGGCCGGCCATCAGCGCGGCCAGTCGGGGCATGCCGCTGCAAATTCTGGCAGGCGCCGCCGAAGCGGGGGCGGTGCTCGTCGCCCGCAAAGACAGCGGCGTCCGCTCGGCGCGCGACCTCGCCGGTAAGGTCGTCGCCGTGCCCAGCCTGGGCAACACCCAGGACATCAGCCTGCGGCACCTGCTCGGCGAAAACGGCCTGAAGGACAAGGCGGCGGGCGGCAACGTCACCGTGGTGCCGATTCCCCCGGCAGACGTGGTGGCGGCCTTCGCGGGCAAGCGGGCCGACGCCGCCCTGGTGCCCGAGCCCTGGGGCGCGGCGCTCGAAGCGCAGGGGCACCGGGTCATCGGCAACGAGAAGACCGTGTGGCGCGGTGGCCGCTACCCCAGCGCCATCCTGATCGTGAACACCCGGTTCGCGCAGGCCAACCCCGACCTCGTGGCCGCCTTTCTGAAAGCCCACGCGAGCGCCGTGGCGTTCCTGAACAAGTCGCCCGCCGCCGCCCAGAACGCCGTGAACCGGCAGCTGCAGAAACTGACCGGCGAAGCGCTCAACCTGCGCGTGCTGCAACGTGCCTACGCCCGCACCCGTTTCACCACCGCCATCGACCCGGCGGCCCTCCAGGAATACGCCGACCTGAACGTGGAAGCCGGCTACATTCGCCGGACGCCTGACCTCAAGACGCTGATTCGGCGCTAAACCGCAAAAGAGAGCCCCTCCCCGCACAGGCCGTGGGGAGGGGCTCTCTGGCCCGGCCAGGTACTTATACGGATTCCGATTGAATCTGGTCGTTTCAGATTCAATCCGACTTGCAAAGCTGCGCAGCAGAGCGGATGCGAGTAGGAAAAAATACGGATTCCGCGATATGGATGCACAGGCGGCGCTTTCCCGACTGTGCAGGAATGAAGGGAATCCGTATTAGCGCAGCGGCCGCCCCAGCACTTCCCGGCCGCCGAGATACGGGCGCAGCGCGGCGGGCACGCGCACGGTTCCATCACGCTGCTGGTGGTTTTCGAGCAGCGGCACCAGGATGCGCGGGCTGGCGACGCCGGTGTTGTTGAGGGTATGGGCGTAGAGCAGTTTGCCGTTCTCGTCGCGGTAGCGCAGGCCGGTGCGGCGGGCCTGCCAGTCGCCCAGGTACGAGCAGGAGTGGGTTTCGCGGTACTGCTGCTCGCTCGGCACCCAGGTTTCGATGTCGTACATCAGCACCTTGCCCGCGCCCATGTCGCCGGTGCAGTTCTGAATGACGCGGTAGGGCAGTTCGAGCGCCTGCAAGATGCCCTCGGCGTTGGCAAGCAGCTTCTCGAACCACTTCAGGCCCTCTTCCTGGCTGGCCTCGCACAGCACGTACTGCTCGACCTTGCGGAACTCGTGGACGCGAATCAGCCCGCGCACGTCGCGCCCGGCGCTCCCGGCCTCACGGCGGAAGGCGGCGCTCAGGCCCGCGAACGTCATCGGCAACTGTTCGTAGGAGAGCTGCTCGCCCGCATACAGGCTGTTGATGGGCACCTCGGCGGTTCCGGCAAGCAGGAGGTCGTCGTCCCCCAGCTTGTAGACCGATTCCTCGTCGCCGGGAAAGTGGCCGGAGTTAACCAGCGTTTCGCGCCGGACCAGTGCGGTGGTCGAGAGCGGGGTAAAGCCGCGCTGCGCGAGGAAATCCATCGCGAACATCAGCACGGCCATTTCCAGCAGCGCCGCTTCGCCTTTCAGGAGGTAGCTGCGGCTGCCCGACACGCGGGCCACGCGCTCGAAGTCGGCCCAGCCCTGCTTTTCCAGAATCTCGACCTGGTCGAGCGGCGTGAAGTCGAAGCTGGGCAACGTGCCTTCGCGCCTCAGCTCCACGTTGTCCTCGTCGTCCTTGCCGACGGGCACGCTGGGTAGAGGAATGTTGGGCACGCGCAGCAGCAGTTGCCTCAGGGCGTCCTCGGCCCCGCGCAGCTCGGGTTCGAGCGCCTTGAGTTCTTCGCCCAGGTCCTTGCCCCTCTGGATCAGGGCGGGACGCTCCTCGGGGCTGGCCTTGGGCACGAGCTTGGCGTTGGCGTTGCGCTCGGTCTGCATGGCCTCTACGCGCTGCTTGAGGGCCACGAGGTCGCGGTCACGTTGCAGCAGGTCGCCCAGGTCGAGGGCCACGTTCTTGACCCGAATGGCCTCGCGCACGGCGTCCGGATTCTCGCGGATGAATTTCAGGTCGAGCATGTCAGTCGGCCTCGACGGTGCGCGGCACGCGAATAAACCCGCCCTCGGTTTCGGGAGCGAGCGCCGACACCACGCTTTGCGGGAACGTTTCGCCGGGCACGTCGTCACGCAGGACATTGACGAGCGTGACGGGGCGCTGCATAGGCTCGGCGCCCCCGGTGGGTACGTCTCTGAGCTGCTCGAAGTAGCCGAGAACGCGCGTCAGGTCGTCCTGCATGGTCTGGCGCTCCTCGGCGGTCAGTTCCAGCCGGGCCAGCGCCGCGAGATGGTCGATTTGGGCCGCGTCAATCATGCGCCGGAGTATAGAGCCGCCTGCCTGACCTGCCCACGCTGCCCGCGACCTGACGGTGGAGGTTGGCGGTGGAGGGTGGCGGTAGAGGGTGGTGGAGGCTGCCGCAGTGGGGGGGGGTGAGGGGGGAGTGTAAACGTCGCCGGGGTCAGCGTGGGGGCACAGACCCTAAACTTCCGGTCTGATGATTGCTTATCTGTCCGGCGTGGTGCGCGAGGTGCGCGAGGGAAGCGCCGTGGTCGTCGCAGGCGGCGTGGGCTACGAGGTGCAGTGCCCGGCGGGGATGCTCGCCCGGCTCAGGCCCGGAGAAGCCGCCGAGTTTTCCACCCGCTTCATCGTCCGCGAGGACGCGCAGCTCCTGTTCGGGTTTCCCGACGCCGACCACCTCAAGCTGTTCGACCTGCTCACCAGCGTGTCCGGGGTGGGACCCAAACTCGCCCTCGCCCTGCTCTCGGCCATGCCGCTGTCGGCCCTGGCGGCGGGGCTGCTCGGCAGCGACGTGAAGCTGCTCTCCAGCGTGTCGGGCGTGGGCAAAAAGACCGCCGAGCGCCTCGCCCTGGAGCTGAGCGGCAAGGTGCCCGAACACCTCGCGGCGAGCGGCGGCGCGGCGGGCAGCACACGTCAGGCGCGGGTGAGCAGCACGGCGGGCCACGACGCGGTGGACGCGCTGCTGGCGCTGGGGTTCCGCGAGGCGCAGGTGCGGGCGGCGGTGGCCGAGCTGCTGGGGGCTGACCCCGAGGCCAGCGCCGACACCCTGATTCGCAAGGCCCTCGGGCGGCTGCGGTGACGCAGGGCCAACCCGACGACCTGAGCCTGCAGCAGCAGACGGTCAGTAACCACGCCGCCCAGGAGCAGGCGGGCGACGTGCCCGGCACCCCCCCGGGGCAGGAACAGAAGGTCAGCTGGCTGGAGCTGTTTTTCGACCTGATTTTCGTGGTGGCGTTCGACCAGCTCGCCAAGCGGCTGGGGGACTCGGTCAGCCCGGTCAACATCGGCATTTTCGCGCTGATGTTCACGGCCATCTGGTGGGCCTGGGCCAGCAACTCGACCTTTGCGGCCCGCTACGGCAACGAAAGCCGCGTGTACCGCTGGGGCACGGTGGGCGAGCTGATCTCGGTGGCACTGCTGGCGGTGATCTTGCGCGGCGACCTCGCGCAGACCGGGACGTATTTCGCGCTCGCGTTCGGCATGAACCGCCTGCTGCACGCCGGGCTGCACCTGTGGGCCGACCGCGCGACGCCCGACGAGGTCACCTTCTCGCGCCGTACGGCGGGCGTGGTGGGGGGCGCGGCGCTGCTGTGGCTGGGTTCGGCCCTGCTGCCGGGCGGCTCGCAGACGCAACTGCTCGTCTGGGGCGCGGCGCTGCTGGTGGACCTGCTCGTCCCGCTGCTCGCCCGCCGCCGCAACCTTCAGGCCCTGCCGCACGAGGGGCACCTGCCCGAGCGGGTGGGCCTGCTTCAGATCATCGCGCTGGGGGCCATCATCACCGAAGTGGTGTCGGGCAGTCGGCAGCAGAAACTCGGCTGGGTCACGCTGCTCCCGGCCTTCTTCTCGATTCTGACCGTGGTGTCGCTCTGGCGGCTGTACTTCGATCAGGCCCGCGCCCTGCCGCTGCTCCAGGCCCGCACACAGGGCCGCCTCAGCGGGACGCTGGCCTGGCTCTACGGTCACCTGCCCTTTACCCTCAGCGTGGTCATGCTGGGGGTGGGATTGGGACACGGCATCAGCAGCGACACTGCCGAGGAGGTCGCCGCGCAGCAGCAGTTCGTGGTGTGGCCGCTGGCGGGAGCGCTGGTCACCCTGGCGTTTCTGCGCTGGAATTCGCGCCGAACGGCAGGCATCACCGGCGGGGACCGCAGCCTGACCGCGCTGCTGCTCGGCGCCCTGCTCGTGGCGGGACTGAGCGCCGTGGACCTCGACGCCCGGCAGCTTCAGGGCACGGTCGCCGCGCTGATGGTCCTTCTGGCCACCCTGGTCGCCACCGACCCGGCGACCCGGCGCCTGGGCAAGATCGAGGAAAAGATCACTGAGCAGCTCGAAGAACAGGCCGAAGAGCAGGCTGAGGAGCAGGCCGAGCAGCGGGCCAGCGCCTGAGCATGCCTCCTCACCGCCTCGCGCTGACCGTCACCGCCGCGCTGCTGCTCGCGCTGCTCGTGCTCGGGCTGTCGCTGCAACTCGGCTGGCGGCGCGATTCGCCGGGCAAACGGCTGGCCCGCTGGCCGCACCACGCGCTGTTTTTTGCGGTGTGCCTGGGCGTCGGCCTGTCTGGTGTTCTCGCGGGCACGCGCGGCCTGTGGCTATTGCCCGCGCTGGCGCTGCTGCTGAGTATGCCGCGCACCAAACCGGGCCGGGGGGACCACTGGCGGCGGGCGCTGGCCTGTGCGCTGGCGTTCGGGGCGGGGCTGTGGGGGGCCTGGTAAAGGCACGGGGCTTTTTTCGCGCTTTCCCGCGCTAGCCTGCCGGGCGATGGAACTGATTGAAGGCATGCTCGCCCGGCGCACCACCAACGGCCCTTTTCGACCCGACCCCGTGAGCCGCGAGCACCAGCACCTGCTGATGCGCGCAGCGCAGGCGGCGCCCAGCCACTTCAATTCGCAGCCCTGGCGCTTCGTGCTGATCGAAGACCCCCGGACGATTGCGCGGGTGGCCGAAATTGCGGGGCAGAGCATGACCGAACTGATCGAGGCGGGCGTCTTTTTCGAGCGCTATCGCCGCTACTTCCGCTTCTCCGAGCAGGAGATGAATGAGCGGCGCGACGGCATTCATATCGACCGGCTGCCGGGACCGCTGAGGCCCTTTACCCGGCAGGTATTTTCCGACGCGGGGCTGAAGCTGATGCGGCAACTCGGCGTGCCGAAAAAACTGGGTGAAGACAACCGCAAGCTGGTGGCGGGCAGTCCGCTGCTGCTCGCCGCGCTGCTCGACAAGACCGAGTACCGACCCGGCGAACTCAGCGGGTTCTACTCGGTCTTCGGCCTCGGCGCAGCGATGGAAAACATCTGGAACGCCGTGGGCGCACTGAACATGGGCATTCAGTTCGTCAGCACGCCGATGGAGATTCCGCGCCACTGGCAGGCCATTCAGGAGCTGCTAAGCGTGCCGGACGACCTCGAACTGATGGCCGTCTACCGTCTGGGCTACCTGCCCGAAGACGAGGCGCGGCCCTCCATCGACTGGAGCAGCCGCCACCGCAAACGGCTGGAGCAGTTCGTCTTCCGTGAAAGCTGTGAACGGCCCGAACTGGAGTGACGCCACACGCCCGGTTTTTCCCGCGCCCTTGCCCTCATCGGGCATAATCGGGGCCGATGAGTACCCACTCCAATATTCGTGACCTTGGGCAACACGTCGGGCAGACCGTCCGGGTCCATGCCTGGCTGCAAGACAAGTCCGGCAAAGGCAAAATCCAGTTTCTGAAGCTGCGCGACGGCTCCGGCTTCGTGCAGGGCACCGTGTTCAAGGGCGACGTGTCCGAAGACGTGTTCGAGGCCGCCAAGCGCCTGACGCAGGAACAGGCCGTGACCGTCACGGGCGAAGTGCGGGCCGACGAACGCGCTCCCGGCGGCGTGGAACTCAGCGTGCGCGACCTGCAAGTGATTTCGGAAAACGCGGGCGAATACCCCATCACGCCCAAGGAACACGGCATCGAGTTCCTGATGGACCACCGCCACCTCTGGCTGCGTCACCGCCGCCCCTGGGCGATTCTGCGGGTGCGCGACTGCATTCAGCGCGGCATCGTCGAGTTTTTTCACGGCGAAGGCTTCGTGCGCTTCGACGCGCCGTTTTTCACGCCCAACGCCGCCGAGGACACCACCGAACTCTTCGAAATCGACCTCTTCGGCGAGGACAAGGCGTACCTCTCTCAGACCGGGCAGCTCCACGCCGAGGCGGGCGCCTTCGCGTTCGGCAAGGTCTACACTTTCGGCCCCACCTTCCGCGCCGAGAAGTCCAAGACCCGGCGCCACCTGCTCGAATTCTGGATGATCGAACCCGAAGTCGCGCCCAGCAGCCACGCCGAGAACATGGCGCTGCAAGAGCGCATGGTCAGCTTTCTGGTGCGTAAAGTCCTGAGCGAATGCCAAACCGAACTCGACCTGCTGGGCCGCGACGTGTCCAAGCTGGCCGGGGCGGCCGAAGGGAACTACCCCCGCGTGACCTACACCGAGGCGCTGGACATCATCCGCCAGCACATTGAAGACCGCGACCTGCCGCCCAACGTGCAAGACGACGTTCAGCCCGTCGAGTGGGGCGACGACCTCGGTGCGCCGCACGAAACCATCCTGGGCCACCATTTCGACCGCCCCGTCATCATCGAGAAGTACCCGGTCGGCATCAAAGCCTTCTACATGCAGCCCGACCCCGCCGACCCCCGCGTGGCCCTGTGCGACGACATGATCGCCCCCGAAGGCTACGGCGAAATCATCGGCGGCTCGGAGCGCATCCACGACTACGACCTGCTCAAATCGCGCATCGAGGCGCAGGGGCTGCCGATGGACGCGTTCGAGTGGTACCTCGACCTGCGCCGGGTGGGGAGCATGCCCCACGCGGGCTACGGCATGGGCCTGGAGCGCTTCATTGCCTGGGTCACGGGCATCGACCACATCCGCGAGGCGATTCCCTTCCCGCGCATGCTGACGCGCATGTTCCCCTGAGGGGAGCAGAGGGCGCAGGGTAGAGAGCAGAGGGCAAAAAGGGAGGGAGGGCCGCGCCGCCTTCCCTCTCCCCTCTTTTTGACGATTATTTCTGGACGGGCGGCTTACGAATGGCCGCGAACAGCAGCGCGAAGACAATGACCGTGAACAGGTAACTCACCAGCGAGGCCGCCGGGGTCATCGCCGGGTTGAGCGCGTCGGACGAGAACTTGTAGATGGCGTAGGGCACCGCCCAGCCGAGCGCGTACAGTCCGGCGCGGCGAAGGTACTCGGGGGTCATGGCCGCCTGCGGAAAGATGCGCAGCGGCAGCACCATCGCCGGAAGAATCAGAAGCTGAACGAGATAAAACCACACAGGCAGGCGGTCGAAGCCGTGGTCGAGTCCGGCAAACAGGACATTGACCCCGGCGATCAACAGGCCCGTCAGCAGGGCGGAGCGGAGAAAGGCAGAGTTCATCACCGGGCATCATTCCACGCGCCAGCTGCCAGCAGACGAGCACGGATTTCACTGAATGCTCAGGGCGCCTCCCAGCGGTCCAACCCCGGCCCCACCCGGCAGCCTGCGTGACCGTCGTATCATACGGATTCCGATTGAATCTGGTAGTTTCAGATTCAATCCGAGCGGATGCGAGTAGGAAAAAATACGGATTCTGCGATATGGATGCACAGGCGGCGCTTTCCCGACTGTGCAGGAATGAAGCGGAATCCGTATCAGTACTGGCGTCCGAAAATCACGCGCTTGCCGTAGGCGCTCGGCTGACCGCACTTGACGCACTGGCCCTCGCCCCTGTCGGCAAAGAACTCGGCGTCGTCGAAGGGCACGTTGCGGGCGGTGGCCTTCGTTTCTTCCTTGATGCTCTTTTCGCACGCAGCGTCGGCGCAGTGGTAGGCGCGGACCCAGCGGCCTTCTTCGATGTTCTGCTTGAAGGCCTCGAAGTCGTCCACCTCGGCGGTGCGCTCCTGCATGAAGCTGCTGGCCCGCTGGTAGAGCCAGTCGTGAAGGGCGTCCACGCGGGCGGCCATGCCCGCCACCGCTTCGGCGCGGGGCAGGGTTTCTTTTTCTTCGCTGTGGCGGCTCTTGACGACCACCACGCCACTTTCCAGGTCACGGGGGCCGAGTTCGATGCGCACGGGCACGCCCTTGAGTTCCCAGTCGTTGTACTTGAAACCGTTGGTCACGCCGTCGCGCCCGTCCACCTTCACGCGCAGGCCCTGGGCACGGAGTTCGGCGGCCAGCTTCTCGCCTTCCTGCACCATCTCGCCAAAATTATCCTTGCGGCCCACCGGAATCACGACCACCTGAATGGGCGCGATACGCGGCGGCATCATCAGGCCGAAGTCGTCGCCGTGGGTCATGATGATGGCCCCGATGATGCGGCTCGACAGGCCCCAGGACGTGGTGAAGGCGAATTCTTCCTTCTGCTCGCGGGTCTGGAACTTGACCCCGAAGGCGCGGGAGAAGTTCTGGCCGAGGTAGTGGCTGGTGCCCGATTGCAGCGCCTTGCCGTCGCGCATCATGCCTTCGATGGAGTAGGTGTTCTCGGCTCCGGCAAAGCGTTCGGAAGCCGTTTTTTCGCCGCGCACCACGGGCAGGGCCAGCACGTCACGGCAAAAGGCGTGGTACTCGTCGAGTTGCTGCCGCACTTCGGCCCGCGCCTCGTCCTCGTTGGCGTGGGCGGTGTGGCCTTCTTGCCAGAAGAACTCGGAGGTGCGCAAAAAGGGCTTGGTCCGCAACTCGGCGCGGAACACGCTGCCCCACTGGTTGTGCAGGAAAGGCAGGTCACGGTAGGAGTTGAGCCAGCCCGCCCACATGTGCCCGATGATGGTTTCACTGGTGGGGCGCATCACGTACGGCTCACTCAAAACCTCGGTGCCGATTTTGCTGACCGTGAACAGTTCGGGCGCGAAGCCCTCCACGTGCTCGGCCTCCTTCATGATGAAGTTCATGGGAATCAGGGTCGGGAACAGCAGGTTCTGGTGCCCGGTCGCCTTGAAGCGGTCGTCCAGGCCGCGCTGAATGTTTTCCCACAGCGCCGTGCCATAGGGCCGCACCACCATCGCGCCCGCCACCGGCGAGTGGTCGGCGAGGTCGGCCTTTTTCACGACTTCGTTGTACCAGTCGTTGAAGTCGGCGCTCTGGGGGGTCACGCCGTACTGCTGGGCTTTGTTGTCCTGCTTTTGCTGCTTGCCACCGTCTTTGGTCATCGGGGTCAGGATAGCGTCCGGCGCCGCCCCTCACTCCGCCATGTGGCCTATGTCCGGCCTCCGCCTCCTGAGCTAAGTAGGTCGAAGTTAATCTTTAGATTAACCGAGCGAAGCGAGTGGCGAAAAAAGTACGTCGAACCGGAAATGAAGCGTTTTCGGTTCTGTTCCGAAAATGCGAAATGTCAGGTTCAATGTACTAAGCTGCGCTCCATCTCAAAGCTGCCTTTGCCCGGCCCGCAGCGCCAGGAGTGTGCCCTATGACCAAGCACCCCATGACCGAACAGACGACGCTTCCCCGGTTTTTCGCCCCCCGCGCGGGTCTGAACAGGCGCTGAGCCAGGAGCCGTGAGGAAAACGCGATTCTCACGGCCTCCAGCCTCCGGTGACCCGCCCCCAGAGGTCATCCCTTGAACACTTTTACTGTCGAACGCGCGACCCTCGCCACCCTTCCCGACGCCTACGCCCTGCACCCTGACCGCGCCGACGCCGAGCGGCGCCTCGCCCAGTTCCGCGAACGGATGGAGGCGGGCAAAGTCAGCCCCGAGCAGTTCGTCCTGCTGCGCTCCGGGCGGGGAGCAGAGGCGGTCACCCTCGTCTCCAACAACCCGCACGTTCCGCTGCTTTCCCGCAGCCGGGCCGACACGCCGCACGCGGGCCTGACGCAGTTCTACGCTTTCCTGCGCGAAGCCGAACCGGGCCGCACCCTGGTGCTCGACAGCATCCTGAACGTGTTCGACCCGGCCCCCGCCCTCGCTGCCGGCTGGCGGCTGGACGACGCGCAGGTCACATACGAAACCGACCTCACCGCCCGCACCTGGACTCCCGCGCCGGACGCGCACGAAGGCGGCGCGGAGCTGCTGGAGAGGCCCGACATCGCCGCACTGCTGGCCGAACTGGGACAGGCCGACTTGGAACTGGACGAGGGCTGGCATCTGGCGGCCCTGCTGGACGATGAAGGACAGCCCGCCGCGCTGGGGGCGTTCGGTCCGAGTGGTCGCCCGGACTGGGCCAGCATCAACCTGATCGGGGTGCGCGGGGCGGCCCGGCGCCAAGGTTTGGGCACCCGCCTGCACGCGCACCTGCTGGCCCGCGCCGCGAGGGAGTTCGGCTGCCACGTGGGCCGCACCGAGGCAGAAAACCCCGCCATGCGCCGCATTTTTGCGCGCAGTGGCTGTGAGGTGCGGGGGGAACAACTCTATTTCCGGACTTCCTGAAGCCTCCTGAAGTTTCACTGCCGCCCGGCTCTCGGGGAGCAGGCAGCGCGGAAGGTGGAGCGGGCGCCGGATCATGACGAGGGGCCGATGCTCTAGAGCATTTGACAGAAAGACGTAACGTCTTTTTGGCGAGCGGAGCGAGTGCAAAACACGGAGCAGGGCGGAGAATGGAGTGATGCGGGGTGCTGTTCCGCGCATCACGTAATTCGGAGAACTGCTCTAGCCTGAAGCCGTGAGAATCGCGGTCATTTCGGATGTTCACGGCAACGCCTACGCGCTGGAAGCGGTCCTGCGCGACCTGAAAGACACCGCGCCCGACCTGATCTTCAACCTCGGCGACCAGATCGAGGGCTGCGCCGACCCCGCCCGCGCCGCTGCCCTGCAAGCCGAGCTGGGCGCCACCGAAGTGCGCGGCAACAACGAGGAAAAACTGTGGCCGGGAGGCCGCCGCACCCCGCTGACCCTGGCGGTGGGCGCGTGGCTGGAAGCCCAGGTTGCCCCGGCCCAGCGTGACCGCCTCGCCGCCTTGCCGCTGAGTGCCCGCGTGGAAGGCGTTTTGGCCTGCCACGGCACACCGGACAGCGCCTGGGACAGTCTGCTGTGGGTCTGGGATATGGCAGGAGGCTTCTACCGCAGCCGCGACCCCCGCGAACTGCGCCGGATGGTTCAGCCCCTGGGCGCCGAAGTCTTGCTGTGCGGGCACACCCACCGCGCCGGAGCCACCCGCGCAGGCGACACGCTGGTGGTCAACTGCGGCGCGGTCAGCGACCAGGTGGACGGCGACCCCCGCGCCCGCTGGACGCTACTGGAACGGCGCGGGCCGCACTGGAACGTGGATTTTCGTGCCGTGGCCTACGACGTGGCGGGCGCCGTCGCCTGGGCGCGGGCCAACTCACCCTTCGGAGACTTTGCCGCTGACCTGCTCGGCAGCGGGGAAATGCGGGGCCGGGGCACGGTCGGGCCAGAGCTGCTCTAATACGGATTCCGATTGAATCTGGTAGTTTCAGATTCAATCCGACTTGCAAAGCTGCGCAGCAGAGCGGATGCGAGTAGGAAAAAATACGGATTCCGCGATATGGATGCACAGGCGGCGCTTTCCCGACTGTGCAGGAATTAAGCGGAATCCGTATTACCCTCTCTAAGCCTCCACCTCCTGCTTTTCTTCCACCAGTTCCAGCGGCGCGAACAGACGGTCGAGGTCCTGCACGGTGAGCTGCGTGGCGTCGGTCAGGCCACCGTCGAGCACGCCGCGTGCGAGCGCCGCCTTCCTCGCTTGAAGGTCGAGAATGCGCTCCTCCACGCTGCCCGCCGCAATCAGCTTGTAGACGAACACCGGCTTGTCCTGCCCGATGCGGTAGGCGCGGTCGGTGGCCTGGTCCTCGGCAGCGGGGTTCCACCAGGGGTCGTAGTGGATGACCGTGTCGGCGGCGGTCAGGTTCAGGCCCACGCCCCCGGCCTTGAGCGTAATCAGAAAGACGTGCGTTTCGCCGCTCTGGAAGGCGTCGATCTGCTTCTGGCGGTCCTTGGTCTGCCCGGTAATTTTGGAATACGGGATGCCTTCGCGCCGCAGCGTGTCTTCCAGGTGCCCGAGCAGGGTGGCGAAGCCCGAGAAAATCAGCACCCGGCGGCCCTCCTCCACCATCTGCGGGAGGTTGGCTTCCAGCCACTCCAGCTTGGCGTTGCCTTCCACGGTGCGGGCGGCGTCCAGCTTGACCAGTCGGGGGTCGGTGACGGCCTGCCGCAGCTTGAGCAGCGCGTCCAGAATGGCGATGGTCGAGCGGGCCAGCCCCCGCGCCGCGAGTTCCTCGCGCACCCGGCTCTGCATGGTCACGCGCACCGTTTCGTAGAGGTCGCGCTGGTCGCCTTCCAGGGTCACGCGCACCGGAATTTCGGTTTTGGGCGGCAGTTCGCGGGCGACGTCCTTTTTCTCGCGCCGCAGGATAAAAGGCCGCACGCGGGCCGAGAGTGCCGCCTGCCGCGCCGTGTCCCCCCGCTTTTCGATGGGGGTACGGTAGAGCTTCTGGAAGGTCTTTTCGTCGTGCAGCAGGCCCGGCGCCAGAAAGTTGAACTGCGACCACAGTTCGCCGAGGTGGTTTTCCAGCGGGGTGCCGGTGAGCGCCAGGCGGTGCCGGGCCGTGAGGCTGCCCGCCGCTTTGGCCGCCGCCGTCTTGTTGTTCTTGATGTTCTGGGCCTCGTCCAGAATCACGAGGTGGTACTCGTGCTGGCGCAGTTCGTCGATGTCGCGGGGGAGCAGCGGATAGGTGGTGAGCACCACGTCGGCCTGCGGAATCCTGGCGAACTCGGTGTGACGGTCCTTGCCGTGCAGCAGCAGCACCCGCAGGTCCGGCGTGAATTTGGCCGCTTCCGCCTGCCAGTTGCCGATGACGGACGTGGGCGCGATGACCAGCGTGGGGCGGTCGGCGCGGCCCTCTTCCTTTTCCTTGAGCAGGTGGGCGAGGGTTTGCAGGGTGTTGTGGGTCACGATGTAGTGGTCGGTGACGTAGAGATGGTCAGCCGCCGCCACGGCGATGCACTGGGCGGGCTTGTATCCCACGAACTCAACCGCCTTGATGCCGCGCGTAGGCGGGTATTTGGTCGGACGGCGGTACGCGGCCCGTTTGTTGCTCAGGCGGAACGGTTCCAGATGAGGCGGCAACTTGAGCGTGACGCGCCAGGCCGTACCATTTTTCTTCTCGCCGCCGTAGGTGTGCGATGTGGCCTTCCGGTGAATGCGGGCGGTGCCGCCCAGCGACTGCACCAGCTCCACCACGCCCCGCGCCAGGCGCTCGGACACGCTGACGTATTCCACCACTTCGCCCGCGTGCCCGTCGGTGTCCAGCAGCCCTTGGAGCAGCGCCAGCCGTTGCGCGGGACTGCCCAACAGGTAGTCGGGCGGAATGAACTTGTCGCGCCCGCTTTTGCCATGCAGCCCGAGTCGGCGCAGTGCGTCTTTGAGCGGATTGGGCGTCCATTGCCCCGCTGTGACCAGCCGCGACGTGCTGACGCTCGGGGTCAGTCGTTTGTCCAGCCGCGCTTCTACACCAGCGGGCAGAGGCAGTGCGGCTACCAGTTCGTCTTCGGTGGTGACCTGCACGGAATGAACGAAACAGCCGTCTCCCAGCAGCGCCCCCAGCGTGTAGGGGTCGAGCGGCAAATCACGCTCGGCCAGTTGCACCGCCTCCACCAGCGGCAGGTAATGCTTGAGGTTGCCTGCCGCGTCCTGAAGGTCGGCGGCAATCTGGGCGGTGGTCAGCGTGCGCTCGGGCAGGCCGCGCTTTTTGCGAACGGGGGTGTTGACGGCCCAGAGGTGCTCCTCGTCGGCTTCCACTGTGGCCCCGTCGGTCAGGGTCAGGCGGTAGATGGGGCGCTCGCCCTGCGGATAGACCCCGACCACCTGCGTCGGCTGCCCGCTGCGACCCATCACGTAGTCCCCCACCTGTAACTGGCCCATTTCGCGCCAGCCGAGCGGGGTGAGCACCCGCGCGTCCAGCGGTTGGGCCTTGCCCAGCCCCATGTCGTCGGCCAGAATCCCGCCCAGTTCGTACTCGCGCAGGAATTGCAGCCACGCGAGGCCCTGAAGCTGATAGGGACGCATCTCGGCCCGCAGGCCCGCCGGCGGCGCAACCTCCTGAATGCCGCCGAAGTCACGCAGGCGCTGACCGAGTTCGAGCAGCTTCTCGGCCCCCACCCAGCGGGCACGCACCGCGCTTTCGAGTTCGGCGAGGCGGGCGGCGTCGAGCAGCGGCAGCCGCAGCGGGCCAGGGGGCAACTCGCGCAGGTGCAGTTCGACCAGCACGCCCAGAATGGAGCGCACCCTTCCAGCGGGCAGCGGCACTTTGCGCCCGTCGTCGAGCGACGCGAAAATCAGTTCGTCTTCCTCCAGTTCGGCCAGGGCGCCGGGCGTGAACAGTTCGGGCTGCGCGGCAATCAGGTTCGCCAGCACCGGCAGCAGGCTGATGCGTTGCCCGTCTACCACGATGCCGAGGTCGAGCGTGAACCAGCCGCCGCCTTCTTGCGCCTCGCCGTACCAGTCGTCCACTTCGGCAAAGTGCAGCGGAAAATCGGGGTGGATGAGCAGTTCGACGCCCTGACGCCCCAGCGCCTCGCGGCCCCCCTGCATAAACTCCAGCCACGCTTCCTCGTCGCCAAGGGTCAGGAGAGCGGCGGCGGCGTCGGGAAAGTCGTATTCGGGAAAAGCGAGTTCGAGCGGCACGAAGCCCGCCTCACGGCAGGCGGTCACGGCCCGTTTCTCGGCGGCGCGGTTGCGGGGCACCTGCAAGACGGTCTGCCCGGTCAGCACCGTGGCGACCTTGCCCGACAGCGGGCCGCGCAGTTCGTGTCCCCCGTAAGCCGGGCGCAGTTCGGCCACCGCGAAGGTCTCGGTGCGGCCCGCGCCGTTCCAGAGGTCGCGGTAGGTCACGGTGCGCCCGCTGAGGTGCAGCCGGGGCGTATAGGGCAGCTTTTCCTGCCGGGTGCCCACGGTGACTGGGGCAGGCACCGGCAGGGCGGCGGCGGTCATCGCCTGCGCCAGCGCCGGAGCCTGAGCAGGCGGCACAGAGGGGCCAGTCAGGAAACGGGCCAGCAGGTCGGGCGGGCCGGGCACCTCCACCGGCCCGAGGGTCAGCGCCTGCGGGTCCACCACCCAGGGGCGGCCCAGGGGCAGCACGACCTGCTCCCGGTCCGGCGCCCCGTCGGGCGCCCCGTCCGGCGCCCCGTCGAACTCGAGCGCCGGGGTCTGGTGCCCGCTTTCGTCGGTGCGCCAACCGGGACGGCCCTTCACCGGCTCGGCGCGGGTCAGGGGGGCAGTCACGTCGTTCCAGCACAGCCGCCCGGTGTCCAGCAACGTCGAAAGCAGCAGGCTGGTCGCCGGGTGGTCCATCAGGGCATAGAGCGGGTCGTGCCAGCGCCCCGAGACATGCGCCGGGCGGGTCGCCACCGTCAGCAGTTCCAGGGCGTCGGCGTCGCGCTGCACGAACCCCGGCCAGGTGCCCAGCTTGCGGGCCAGCGGGTAGGTTTCGGCGGCGCCGAGGTTGGGCACGCCGCCCTTCATCGGCACGCGCTGCACGTCCAGCACGGCGCGGCGGGTCTGCCCAGGAGAACCGCCATGTACGTTGACGGGCTGCACCCGCAGCACGTAGCGCAGTTCGTACTGCCGCCCGCGCCCGCTGCCGGTGTCCGGCTCGCTTTCCAGGCCCGCCAGCCACTGCTTGAGCCGGGGGTCGAGTGCCTCGGTCACGGCGCCGGGGGCGGCGGGGCCAGGGGCCAGCGGGGGCGGACCGTCGGGCGGGTCGGTGGACAGCACCAGCGCGGCCACGTGGCGGCAGCGGTGGCGCCCGCAGGTGCAGGAAGAATCGAGCAGGCGCGGCTCGGGCGGCGCGGTCAGCTCGGCGGTGGCCTGAAAGTGCTGCCCCGAGTCGGTCACGCTGCCCGAGGCCCGCCAGCCCTGCGCGGTCCAGGCGGTCTGAATGTCCGCCACCGCTTCCTGGCGCAGCGCCAGAGCCTGGGCTGCCGTATCGAGCGCAAAACCGTGCGGCAGGCGACTGAGTTTCAAGGTCTCACCTGCGCTGGTCGGCGCCCGCTGTCCTGCATGACGGCAATAAACACATCCCGCAGTCTAGCGCGGTTTTGCCCGGTCAGCGCAGGTGGCCCCCGTCTTCAGCGCCCGACGAACTGAATCCGCCAGATGCGCCCCTCGCCGTCGTCGGTGAGCAGCAGCGACCCGTCGGGCATCACCTGAAGGTCCACCGGGCGCCCCAGCACGTTCTGGCCGCTGAGAAAGCCAGTCAGAAAGTCGCTCACCCGCCCCGTTTTCGGGTCGATGGTGACGACCTTGTAGCCGCTTTTCTCCGAGCGGTTCCAGCTCCCGTGCAGCCCGACGAACAGCTGCCCCCGGTAACTCGCCGGGAAAGTTTTGCCGGTGTAGAACGCCAGGCCCAGCGGCGCCGAGTGCGCGGTGGTCAGGGCGAAGGCGGGCGTGGCCGACGCACAGGCAGCGGCATTTTTCTTGCCGAAGTCGCGGTCCCAGACCTGCGGCTGCCCCGCTTTGGTGCCGCAATACGGATTCCGCTTAATTCCTGCACAGTCGGGAAAGCGCCGCCTGTGCATCCATATCGCAGAATCCGTATTTTTTCCTACTCGCATCCGCTCTGCTGCGCAGCTTTGCAAGTCGGATTGAATCTGAAACGACCAGATTCAATCGGAATCCGTATAACAGTACGGCCAGCCGTAAAAGCCGCCCGCCCTGAGCCTGTAAAACCCCTCGGGCGGCAGGTCGTCGCCGAGCTGGTCGCGCCCGTTGTTGGTGGCGTAGAACGCGGCGCCGAACCATTCCAGCCCCACCGCGTTGCGCAGGCCGGTGGCGTAGGGTTTGCCGTTCTTGCCGTCGGCGTCGTACACCCACACGGCGGCGCGGCGCCTGTCGCCTTCCTCGCACACGTTGCACGAACTGCCGGTGGACACGTACATTTTCCCGTCCGGCCCGAACACCACCGTGCGCGTCCAGTGCCCGCCCTCCGGCAGGCTCAGCAGCTTCTGCGCGGGGCCGCTCGCCTTGCGGTCGCCGGACCTGTACGGAAAGCGCACCACGCCGTCGGTGTTCGCGACGTACAGAAAGCCGCCGTGAAAGGCCAGCCCGTGCGGGCGGTTCAGGCCCGAGACGAAGACCGCCTTGCCGTCAGCCACCCCGTCCCGGTCGCGGTCGGACGCGACGACCACCGTGCTCGCCTGCGGGTCGCTCACGAACAGGTCGCCCGAAAGCGAAAGCGCCATAAAGCGCGGCTGCTCAAAGCCGCTGGCATAGAGGCCGACCTTGAACCCGGCGGGCGCCCGGAGCTGTGGCAGGGGGCCGCCCTGCGCGTGCGCCGCACCCACGAGACCGAGAAACGCCGCCGTCACGATGCGTTTGACCAGGCCCCATCCCACCACGGCGGGGTGAGGCCCGGCCCCCGGAGCGCTCAAGGTCAGCTTCACGCCCCGGCCCATCTCCTGCACCCCTGCTCTACTGCTCTACCCTGAAGCCCATGAAGTTGCCCGCCCGTGTCCGTGTGTCCCGCCCTCCCCTGCCGCTCGCCCCGGCGCTGGCCCAGGCCGCGTCCCGGCTGTGCCCGCAAGCCCCCGCCGACCTGACGGCGGCGGCCCTCGCCATCGCGGGCGGCTCGGTCATCGGCGCCCACCTGCGCTGGGAAGGCGGCGAGGCGCAGAGCACCGAACCCGCGTGGCGCGGACGCGGCATCGAGGAAGCGCTCGCCGAGTTGCTGGACCGCCCAGGAACCTAACGCCCGTTTGGTAGCCTGCTACCTATGACCGACACTGGAATGAGCTTTGCGCCGACGGGCGAGCAGCGCATGATTGTGCAGCATGTGCGCGACTTTTGCCGCGCCGAGATTGCCCCGCGTGCCGCCGAGTTCGACCGCAGCGGCGAGTATCCGCGCCCTCAGCTCGATGGCCTTGCCGCGCTGGGGCTGATGGGGGCGACCGTGCCCGAAGCGTGGGGCGGCGCGGGACTGGACAGCGTGACCTACGCGCTGTGCCTGGAGGAAATCGCCGCCGCCGACTCCAGTGTGGCCGTGATTGTCAGCGTGCAAAACGGGCTGCCCGAACAAATGATTCTGAAGTACGGCACCGACGCGCAGCGCGAAAAATACCTGCGCCCGCTCGCCAGCGGTGAGCACATCGGGGCGTTTTGCCTGACCGAAGCCCACGCGGGCAGCGACGCCGCCAGCCTGCGCCTGAAGGCCGAGCGCGACGGCGACGACTGGGTTCTGAACGGTTCCAAAGCCTGGATTACCAGCGGCAACCACGCCGACACCTTCCTCGTCATGGCCCGCACGGGTGGCCCCGGCGCACGGGGAATCAGCTGCTTTATCGTGGAAAAGGGCACGCCAGGCCTGAGCAGCGGCAAGCCAGAACACAAGATGGGCCAGCACGCCGCGCAGACCACCACCGTCACCTTTGACCACGTGCGCGTGCCGCACGCCAACATGGTCGGCGAGGAAGGCCAGGGCCTCATTATCGCGCTGTCCAGCCTCGATTCGGGGCGCGTCGGCATCGGGATGCTGGCGATTGGGATTGCCCGCTCCGCGCTGGAACACGCCGCCGCCTACGCCAGCGAGCGCGAGCAGTTCGGCAAGAAAATCCGCGAGTTCGAGGGCGTGTCCTTCAAGATTGCGCGGATGGCCGCCCGCATCGAGTCGGCGCGGCTGGTCGCCCTCAAAGCGGCGTGGCTCAAGGACCAGGGCCAGCCTTTTTCCAAGGAAGCCAGCATCGCCAAACTGCTCGGCAGCGAGGCCGCCGTGGACGTGACCCGCGACGCCGTGCAGATTTTCGGCGGCAACGGCTACAGCGCCGAGTACCCGGTGGAAAAGCTCTACCGCGACGCCAAAATCACCGAGATTTACGAGGGCACCTCCGAGATTCAGCAGCTCGTCATCAGCCGCGCGGTGTTCGCGGAACTAGGGCAGTAAAGGGACAGTAAAGCGGCCTACCGCGTCACCCGGTACTGCCGCTCTCCTTCCACCTCAAGCACCACGCTCGCCGCGCCGCCGCGCACTTCCAGCGTGCAGGCGGTCACGTTGGGCGGCACCGCTTTGCCGGGCAGCACGTCGGTGCAGGGCCGGTCGAAGTTGACCTGCGTGCTCTGAGGCCCGGCGGCCCGAATCACCATGCCCCCGTATTCGCGGGCGGCGCGGCCCTGCACGCTCATGACCGCCACCATCGCCGCGACGCCACCGAGAAAGAGCAGCACGATCAGCAGGAACGTGCGGGTCATCTTGCAGCGCTCGGCGGGCGTGATTTCGCGCTGTTCGGGGCGGGAAGGAGCACTCATCCGCCCAGGCTAGCGCCCGGCAGCGGGGACGTTCAGGACCTCGGCGCAGGCCCGCGCTGAAGGGGCACCGACTTCCGGTTTCCCCTTCTGTTGCCAGCCGTGCTTACGCCGTGCTGACCCCCACCCGTTACACTGTCCGGCGTGAGCAAAGTCATCATCATCGGAGCCGGGGGCGTCGCCAACGTCACCGCCAAGAAGTGCGCCCAGAACGACGAGGTGTTTACCGAAGTCCTGATCGCCACCCGCACGGTCAGCAAGGCCGACAAGATCGTGGCCGAAATCCACGAGCACTTCCCGAACTCCAAAACCAAGTTCAGCACCGCCACCGTGGACGCCGACAACGTGCCCGCGCTGGTGGAACTGATCAACGGCTTTAAGCCCGAAATGGTCATCAACCTCGCGCTGCCCTACCAGGACCTGACCATCATGGACGCCTGCCTGGAAACCGGCGTGCATTACCTCGACACCGCCAACTACGAGCCCAAGGACGTGGCGAAGTTCGAGTACTCGTGGCAGTGGGCCTACCAGGACAAGTTCAAGGAAAAGGGCCTGATGGCGCTGCTCGGCTGCGGCTTCGACCCCGGCGCGACCCAGGCGATGACCGCCCATCACGCCAAGCACCACTTTTCCGAAATCCACTACCTCGACATCGTGGACTGCAACAACGGCAACCACGGCAAGGCGTTCGCCACCAACTTCAACCCCGAAATCAACATCCGCGAGATCACCGCCAACGGGCGTTACTGGGAAAACGGCGAGTGGGTCGAGACCCAGCCGCTGGAAATCTCGCAGGACATCTACTACCCCAACGTGGCGACCCGGAGGAGCTACGTGCTCTACCACGAGGAACTGGAGTCGCTGGTCAAGCACTTCCCGACCATCAAGCGCGCCCGCTTCTGGATGACCTTCGGTGAGGCGTACATCAAGCACCTGAACGTCCTTGAGGGCATCGGCATGACCTCCATCGAACCCATCGAGTTCCGGGGCCAGCAGATTGCGCCCATCGAATTCCTGAAAGCCGTGCTGCCCGCGCCCGAGTCGCTCGCCGCGAACTACACCGGCCAGACCTGCATCGGCGTGCAGGCCAAGGGCATCGGCCTGGACGGTCAGCCCAAGGTTCACTTCGTCTACAACGTCAAGGACCACGCCGAGTGCTACCGCGAGGTGCAGGCGCAGGGCGTGAGCTACACGACTGGCGTGCCCGCCATGATCGGCGCGATGCTGATGCTCACGGGCGAGTGGAAGCAGCCCGGCGTGTGGAACGTGGAGCAGCTCGACCCCGACCCCTTCTTCGCCGCCATGAACAAATGGGGCCTGCCGATTGACGAACTGGCGGGCGTGGAACTCGTCAAGGACTGAGCTAAAGGGGAACACAGAAAGCCGGGGCGTGGGCCTCGGCTTTCTCTCTTTCTGTTGCTGCCGCCCTGGTCCAGCGGGATGACCGCCGAATGCCGCAGGGCGTCCTGCCGTGTCCGGGACTCAGCGGCCCAGGTTGATCTGAACGGGCGCCCCGGCATAGGGCTGCACCCGCACCGGACGGCGGACTTCGACCACCAGCGTGTTCCAGCCCGCCTGCAAGTCGGCCTCGTATCCGCCGGCTCCCTTCACCGTGGCGGCCCTGGCGGCCCAGACCACGAACAGCTCACCCTTGCCGACGCTGGGGCGCACCTCGCGCAGGGCCTCGCCGTCGTCGCGCACGCCGTTGCCGTTGGCGTCGCGGTACAGGAAGAACTTCAGCTCGGCGGCCCTCAAGGGCACGCTCGTTCCGGCAAAGTTCACCAGACCCGGCCAGCTCGTGCGCTCGTCCACCGCAAATTGCAGCCGCTCGGTGGGCGCGGCGCCCGGCAGGGTCAGGGCGAAGGCGCCCCCCTGCACCGGCGCGTCGGCGAGTTGTTGCAGCGGCTGGCCGAACGGCGACACGGCCCAGACCCCGAGGCGGCCGTCCGGCGCCACGTCCCCTTCCACCACACCGCGCACCAGGCCCGCCGCGCCGGCAGTTCCCGCCAGCAGGGGCGCAAACAGGGTCAGCAGGAAAGCCACGGCTCGTTTCATGCGGTCAGTCTACGCCCGGTCCCTGACCGATGTGTGATACGGATTCCGCTTAATTCCTGCACAGTCGGGAAAGCGCCGCCTGTGCATCCATATCGCGGAATCCGTATTTTTTCCTACTCGCATCCGCTCGGATTGAATCTGAAACTACCAGATTCAATCGGAATCCGTATGACGGCCCTTCCCGGCACGAAAAAAGCCGGGAGCCTCAGCCCCCGGCTTTCTCATTCGCTGGCGCTTACTTGCCCAGCGCCTGCTTCACGAGGTCAATGATTTCGGGCATGGTGTCGGCCACAGGCACATTGGCGGCCTTGAACGCAGCCAGCTTGCTCTCGGGGGTACCCACGTCGCCCATGATGATGGCTCCGGCGTGACCCATGCGCTTGCCCGCAGGAGCCGAGCGGCCAGAAATGAAGGCCACGACGGGCTTTTTCATGTTCTGCTTGATGTACTCGGCGGCGGCTTCTTCGTCGGCACCACCGATTTCACCGATGACCACGACGGCGTCGGTGTCCGGGTCGGCTTCGAACATGGGGAGCACGTCGGCAAAGGTGGTGCCGATCACGGGGTCGCCCCCGATGCCGACGGTGGTGGAGGTGCCCATGCCCGCGTCGTTGAGCAGCTTGGCGGCCTCGTAGGTCAGGGTGCCGGAGCGCGAAATCAGGCCGATGCGGCCGGGCTTCTCGTAGATGCGGTTGGGCATGATGCCCACCTTGGCTTCCCCGTTGGTGACCAGACCGGGGCAGTTGCCACCGATCAGGCGGATGCCCTGACCGCCGTTGGCGCGGCTCTCGGCGTCGAGCTGCTTGACTTCCTGCACGGCGCGCATCATGTCCACGGTGGGCACGCCTTCGGTGATCAGGACGATGAGGGGAATGCCCGCGTGCGCGGCTTCCAGCACGGCGTCGGCAGCGCCAGCGGGAGGCACGAAGATGATGCTCACGTTCGCGCCGTGCTTTTCCTTGGCTTCGGCCACCGAGTTGTAGATCGGCCAGCCCTCGAAGTCCTGGCCGCCCTTGCCGGGGGTCACGCCCGCGACGACCTGGGTGCCGAATTCCTTCATGGCGCGGCTGTGCTTCGCGCCTTCGCTGCCGGTCATGCCCTGCACGACGACTTTGCTGTTCTTGTCAACCAGAATGCCCATGCTTATTTGCCTCCCAGTGCGTTCGCTTCCTTGGCGGCCTCACCGGCAGCCTCGAACATGGTGGGGTACATCTTGATCAGGTCGCTGTTCTTCTCGGCGAGCAGCGCCTTGGCTTCGTCCTCGGCGGTTCCGGCGATGCGCATACGCACGGGCTTGGTCAGGATGCCTTCGTCCAGCGCCTGAATCACGCCCTTGGCGACCTCGTCGGCGCGGGTGATGCCACCGAAGATGTTGATGAAGATGGCCTTGACGTCGGGGTCTTTGCTGACCAGCTTGACCGCGTTGTACACCACGTCGGCCTTGGCGCCGCCGCCGATGTCGAGGAAGTTGGCGGGCTTGGCCCCGGCGCGGTTCACCACGTCCAGGGTGGTCATCACGATGCCCGCGCCGTTGCCCAGCACGCCCACGTTGCCGTCGTCGAGCTTGACGTAGGCGAAACCGTACTCGCTGGCTTCCACCTCGAGGGGGTGCTCGGCGGACAGTTCGCGGTAGTGGGCGATGTCCTTGTGGCGGTACATGGCGTTGTCGTCCACCTCGAACTTGGTGTCCAGCGCCAGGGGGTTGCCGTCAGCGTCCACGAACAGGGGGTTGATCTCGACGAGCACGGCGTCACGCTCGAAGGCGGCCTTGCTCATCTTGACCATCATGTCGGCGATCTTGTTCAGGTTGCCCTTGAAGCCCGCCTTGATGGCGACTTCACGCGCTTCGTAGGGACGCAGGCCGGTAACGGGATCCACGCGGTGCTTGATGATCTTTTCGGGGGTGGCGGCGGCCACTTCCTCGATTTCCATGCCGCCCTCGGCGGAGGCCATCAGGGTGTAGCTCTGGACGTTGCGGTCCACGATCATGCCGACGTAGTACTCGGTGCCCGCGTCGATGTCCACGGCCTTAGTGACCAGCACCTTCTCGACGGTCAGGCCCTTGATGTCCATGCCGAGGATGTTCCTGGCGTTTTCCAGCGCCTTTTCCTCGGTGGCGCTGAACTTCACGCCGCCCGCCTTGCCGCGTCCGCCGACGTGCACCTGTGCCTTGACCACGACCGGCTGGCCGTATTCCTTGTAGATGGCCTGCACTTCTTCGGGGGTGGTGGCGACTTTGCCTTCCTGCACGTTCACGCCGAACTCGCGCAGCACTTCCTTGCCCTGATACTCGTGGAGTTTCACGGTCTTGCCTCCTGTGGTGGGAATGACCCCCCGGTGGGTGTGGGGGGGGCCGCAGATGTTCATTTGTCCCGATAAACGAGTATAGACCTCTGACGCCGCTCGTCAGACTCTGTCTCCCCTACGGGGACAGACGCGGCTTGGCCGGACACCTCACGCGGGCGTGTTACCCTCGCCCCCATGAGCAAAATCGACTTGTTGCGCTCCGTGCTGGGGCGGGCCGGGGTGGACGCGCTGTGGGTCAGTGCCCCGGCCAACGTGCGCTGGCTGTCGGGTTTCACGAGTGCCGAGGACGGCAAGGTGCTGGTCACGCCGGGCGGGGCCACCCTCTACACCGACGCGCGCTATACCGTGCAGGCCCAGGAGGAATCGGGGTTGCCGCAGCACATCGCCCGTCCGCCCGCCACCTACGAACACGCGGCGAACACGGTGCGCGGCCTGCGCGTGGGCTTCGAGGCCGAGAGCCTGACGGTGGCCGAACTCGAGGACCTGCGAGCGGCGTGGCCCGACTCGACCCTGGTGCCGCTGCGGGGCACGCTCGGCGGCCTGCGGGCGGTCAAGACGGCGGAAGAAGTCGAGGCCATCCGCGCCGCGCAAAAGCTCGCCGACCAGGTGTATGGCGAGGTGCGCCCGCTGATTCGGGCGGGGGCGCGCGAACTCGACATCGCCCTGGAAATCGAAACCCGCCTGCGCCGCGCGGGGGGCAGCAGCGCCTTCGACCTCATCGTGGCGAGCGGTCCCAACGGGGCCAAGCCGCACGGCCACGCCTCGGAGCGCGTGATTGAGGACGGCGACCTCGTGACCATTGATATGGGCGCCCGTCTCGACGGGTACAACTCCGACATGACCCGCACCGTCGCGGTGGGCACCCCCAGCGCCGAAATGAAGCGGGTGTACGGCGCCGTGCTGGAAGCCGAGGAAGCCGCCGTCGCCGCCATCCGGCCCGGCGTGAGGGCTTCGGACCTCGACAAGCTCGCCCGCGACATCCTGACCCGGCACGGCCTGGGCGAAGCGTTCGCGCACTCGCTGGGGCACGGGGTCGGGCTGGAAGTCCACGAGGGTCCGGGGCTGCGCGGCACCAGCCAGGACGTGCTGGAAGCGGGCATGGTCATCACCATCGAACCCGGCGCGTACCTGCCCGGTGTGGGGGGCGTGCGAATCGAGGACCTCGTGCTGGTGACCGAGGGCGGCTACGAGGTGCTGAGCCACTCGCCCAAGGAGAGCGTGTGAAGCGCCAGGCGCTCGCGGCCTGGGGGTTGGCGGCGGCGCTGGCGCTGCTCACCCAGGCGGGCGCCTATACCGTGCAGCGCGGCGACACGCTCTACGCCATCGCCCGGCAGCACGGCACCACTGTGGAGGCCCTGATGCGGCTCAACGGCCTGCATTCCACCGTCATCACGCCGGGGCAGCAGTTGCAGACCGCTGGGGCGGCCACCGCTGCCCAGCCGGTGGCCCCGGCCCAGGCAGGGGTCTATCAGCGCGGCTACGCCGTCTACTACGGCGGGCGGCGTGACGCCCAGACGGTGATGACCGCCGCGCACCTCACCCTTCCCTTCGGGACGTGGGTGCAGGTGACCCACACCCGCACGGGCCGCAGCGTGACGGTCAAAATCAACGACCGGGGGCCGTTCAACGGCGGCGGGCGCGTCATCGACCTGTCCACGTCGGCGGCCCGCAGCCTGGGCATCCTGAGCGAAGGGGTGGCCCCGGTGACGCTGAGAATTCTGTCGCGGCCTTGAGATATCCCAGCAGACCTGCCCGGCTGGCCCGAAGATGAGAAGGCAGGTGTTAGAATCGTTCGGGTCCAGCGACCGGGCCTGAGCTTGACTGGCCCGCCTTATCAATCCCCCAGGAGGAAATTCCCATGACCATGGACACTGCACTGCTCACCCTCGACACCCTCGCCAAGTACCTGCAGGAAAAGGAAGTTCAGCTCGACATCGAAGAAAACGGCGGCCAGCGCTTTATTCGCATGGGCTGGCGCTTCGAGATGGGCGACGCCGCCGTGCTGGTGTCGGTCAACGACGGCCCCAACAACACCAGCCGCCTGGAAATCACCTGCGTGACCCAGAAGCAGTACATGGACCGCCGCAATGAAGTCGCCATGATGCTCAACGACCGCAACCGCGAGCGTGCCTTTGCCCGCAGCATCGACGGGGAAGGCAACGTCTGGCTGGAATACGTGGGCTTTTACCCCACCCTGGCCGAAATGCCCCAGGAAACCTTCGACACGCTGTTCGGCGGCGTGCTGATGCACTTCCAGGACGACTACGCCGCCCTCGAAGGCTTCGTGCCCCAGGACGGCATGCAGATTCAGCAGCCCCAGGCGTAAGCCGGAGCCGCACTCAAGAACGGGACGGGCCTGCGGGTCCGCCCTTTTTTATTTCTTTGCCGTACTTTCTTTGACGTGCGGCTACACGCTCAGTTTGACCAGCAGCCGCTCCAGCGCCACCTGCGGGTCCAGGCCGCGCTTCATGGCGAGGTCGGCGTCGAGAATGGCCCCCAGGTGAGCGCGAATCCGGGCCTCGTTCAGCCGCCGGGCGACGTCCAGGGCTTTTTTCGCCGGAAAAGGCTTGACGCCCAGGCGCTGCGCGGCCACCGTGTCACTCACGCGGCCCTGTTCCTGCAACAGCCCCACCGTGCGGGCAATCAGGCTGTACTGCCACACCACCGCGCCGAGCAGCCGAAAAGGGTCCTCGCCCGAGGCGAGCAGGCGGCGCAGTTGCAGCACCGCCTCACCGGGGCGGCCCGCCGTCGCCGCGCCGAGCATGGCGAACGAGTCGCCGGGCGGCTCCCGGCCCACCACGCCCTGCACCCGCTCCCGGCTGAGCGGCCCGCCGAGCAGCTCGAGCTTGTTCAGCTCTCCGGCGATGCCCGCGAGGTCGGCGCCGAACACCTCGGCCAGATAGCCCGCCGCGTCGCGCTCCAGGCGCAGGCCCATCTTTTTGGCCCGCGTGACCACCCAGCCGGTCACGTCGCCGGGCTTGCTCGGGGCCGGCGACGCGACGACTTCGCCCGACTTCTCGTAGAGCTTGAGCCGGGTGGCGGGCGGCGCCTCGTCGAGAATCGCCACCGTGACCGGCGCCGAGGCGAGCAGCTCCAGCAGCGCCTTGTCGGGCTTGAGGCCCTCGAAATCGACGATGACGCCTCCGTCTCCAAACAGACTCGGGGCGAGGTGCGGTCCCAACGTGTCCACGTTCACGTCCTCGCCGGAAAAGCGGGGCAGGTCACGGGCGTTCAGGCCGCGCCCGCTCAGCACGTCACGCAGGGTTTCGTCGGCCAGAAAGCGGTTGCCGGTCAGGGCGAGAATCGGCATGGGTCAGGCGTCTCCGGAGGCGGGCGAAGGGGAGCAAGGAGGCAGAGCTGCGGAACAGTCGGGCAGCTCAGGCAAATCCAACTGCCGCCGGGCGAGCGCGAGAGCGGCGATCATCTGCTGCACGTTCTGCGGGCGGCGGTCACGGTCACGCTGAATCGCCCGCAGCATCAGAGGGTGCAGCGCGGCGGGTCCCGGCGCCGCCGCCCGCTCCTCGCTGATGCCGACCAGCCAGCCCAGGGCGTCGGCATACGGGGGATGCCCGGCCAGACAGTCGAACAGCAGCACGCCCACCGAGTACAGGTCGCTGCGGGGGTCCCCACGCACCCCCTGAAACTGCTCGGGGGCCATGAACTGCGGGGTGCCCATGCGGGTGCCCGAGTGGATGTCGAGGGGCAGGTCTACCGCGTGGCTCATGCCGAAATCGATCAGGCGTACGGCGCCCACGCGCGGCTCGCCGCCGACCAGCAGGACATTTTCCGGTTTGAGGTCGTGGTGCGTGACCCCCCGCCGATGCAGGTGCGCCACCGCCTGAAGCACGCCCCAGGTGACCTGACTGGCGGCGTCGGCGTCCAGTGGCCCGCAGCGCACGAGGTCCCTGAGGGTGCCCCCGCGCTGCAGCGGAAAAACCAGCTGGCTGGACGTGTGCGCGAGCAGCGGCGTGACCAGGGGATGCGCCAGCCGCGCCGCCACAGCGCCTTCGTGGTGAAACATCGCCACCCGGTCAGGGTCGTCGCTGAGGAGGGTCTTGACATAGACCTGCTGCCCCTGCCAGACGCCGTGGCCGCCCTCGACCCCCGAACGGTAGGTCGTGACTTCCAGGTCGGCAATCGGAACAGGGGCAGGCAGGCTGAACACGGCTCAGCATTCTACCCGGCAGGCCCGTGCCGCTTGAGAACCGGTCTCCCAATTGAAGCTCTATTGAAGAAGGAGCGTGGACCGGTCCTTCCCGTCCACGCTCCTGCGGTGTGCGCCTCCACTTCTGTCAGCGGCGGCCAGCACGATGAAATCGAAATCCGTATCAGTTCACGCGCACGCTGCTGGCAAAGCTGCGAATCAGCGTCTCGTTGCGGCTGTAGTCGCGCACGTTGCCCGCGATGGTCATCACCAGGATGCGTCCGCCCGCGCTCGTCATCAGGAGTTCGCGGCGCAGGTCGTCGCCCTGCCCGGGGGTGGTGAAGATGAACTGTGCCCAGGGCTTGCCACCGAGCTGCACCAGATTGGCCTTGAGCGCCTTGACCCCCGGCACCTGGGCGCGAATGACGGTGGGGAACTGGGCCACCAGCTTCTCGACTTCGTTCGGGGCCAGCTTGCCGCTGCGCCACTCCAGCGCCACGCTCACCTTGCGGTCCTCGGTCATGAACACCGCTCCGGGCCGCCCCGCCGCCGAGGGAAAGGCGCTGCGGATGCCTGCCGGGGTCAGGGTCAGCAGCTTGGCGCTGGGTTCGACCGTGACCGGCAGGTTACTCAGCTTCAGCGGCGCTGCCGAGGCCAGGCCCACGAGCAGCAGGCCCAGGGCACCCGCACGGACAGCACCGGCACGAAGGGCACGCAGGGAAATCGGGAACGCACGAGTCATTGCCGCCTACCCTACCCGCTGCACCAGACGCCACCATGAAGCTTCTATGAGGAGTGTGCAGGGCGGGTCATTCGCCGGTCAGGCCTCGCCCGGCCCCTATCCTGCCGACCATGACCAGCGATTTGAAAGGACAGACCGGGCCAGCCCTCCAGGGCCGCGTCATCGCCGTGACGGGCGCCAGCAAGGGCATCGGCCTGAGCATCGCGCAGCTTCTGACCGCACACGGCGCCCAGGTCATCGGCGGAGCGCGGGACGTGGGCGGGGGAAAGGTGCCGGGCGCCGAGTTTTGCTCCCTCGACGTGACCGACGAAGCAAGTGTGGACGCCTTCGCCGCCCGTTGCCGCGCCGCCGGAGCCGACGCCCTGGTGAACAACGCCGGGGTCGGCACCTTCAGGCCAGTCGAGGAAATCACCCCCGAGGATTACCGCCGCGTGATGGACACCAACGTGCTGGGCACCCTGCTCACGACCCGCGCCCTGATTGGGCACTTCCGGAACCGGGGCGGCGGGCAGGTGGTCAACGTCACCAGCGACGTGTCGGCGCGGACCTTCGCCACCGGAGCGCTCTACACCGCCAGCAAGTACGCGCAGCGGGCCGTGACGCAGGCGCTCGCCCACGAGGGCCACGCCTACGGCCTGCGCGTGACCGAGGTGCGCCCCGGCATGGTGGACACCTTTTTCGGCGATACGCGCCAGGGCGAGGACTACAAGGCCGCGTGGCTCAGACCCGGCGACGTGGCCGGGGCGGTGCTGTACGCGCTGAGCGCCCCCGCACACGTCCGGATCGACGAGATTCTGCTGCATCCGGTGGTGCAGGACGTGGCGTACTGAGCCAGGGAGACTGGCTTATCCTGAGGCCATGCCAACAAACGTTCGTTTGCAGCGGGGCAAGTCGTGAAGGGGCAGGTCGTGAAGGCCGCCCCGACCCTGCTCCGCTCGGTGCTGTTCGCGCCGGGCAACCGCGCCGACCTCATTGCCAAGCTGCCGCGCAGCGCACCGGACGCGGTGGTGATCGACCTCGAAGACGCCGTGCCCGGTACGCCTGAAGCGAAGGCCGCCGCCCGCCCGGTGGCGCACGACGCGGCGCGTGACCTGATCGCCGCCGCGCCGCACCTGGCCGTGTTCGTGCGGGTCAACGCCCTGCATTCACCGTATTTCGCGGACGACCTCGGCGTGCTGACTCCCGAACTGAGCGGCGTGGTGGTGCCCAAGCTGGAAACGGGGGCGCAGGCGCGGCAGGTGGCGCAGACCCTGAGAGAGCGCGGGCTGCCGCTGCCGATTCTGGCGGGCCTGGAAACGGGAGCCGGGGTCTGGAATGCCCGTGAAATCATGGAGGTGCCCGAGGTCGCCTGGGCCTACTTCGGGGCCGAGGACTACACCACCGACCTCGGCGGCAAGCGCACGCCGGGCAATCTGGAAGTGCTCTACGCCCGCTCGCAGGTCGCGCTCGCCGCGCGGCTGACCGGGGTGTCGGCGCTCGACATCGTGGTGACGGCGCTGAACGACCCTGATGCCTTCCGGGCCGACGCCGAGCAGGGCCGCGCCCTGGGCTACAGCGGCAAGCTGTGCATTCACCCCGCGCAGGTGGCGCTGGCGCACGAATGTTTCGGCCCGACCGAGGCCGACCTGACCCGCGCCCGCCGCCTGCTGGACGCCGCCGCCGAGGCCGCTGCACGCGGGCACGGCGCCTTCAGCTTCGAGGGGCAGATGGTGGACGAACCGATGCTCGCCAAGGCCCGCGCCCTGCTCAGTCACGACCTTTAGAGCATTTGACAGAAAGATATGCTGCGATATACGTGGGTGAACCAGCCAAAAATGTCTTTGAGAGACACCTGAGACAAGGCGAGACCTATCGCCTCAATCAGAAGGTGAACTTCCCGCCACTGGCCAGCACGAATCAGGGCTTTGAGCTTGGAGAACATCATCTCAATGGGATTGAAATCTGGGCTGTAAGGCGGCAGGAAGAGGAGCGTGCACCCACGCTCCTCAATCAGTTGCTTCACACTGGCCCGATGATGCGCGGAGAGATTGTCGAGCACGACCACTTGCCCTGGGGTCAGGGCTGGACACAACACTTCGCGGATGTACCACTCGAAAATAGTGCCGTTTACGGCACCCTCAATAACGAGCGGCGCAAAAGGACCGCTCGCCTGGAGTGCACAAATCAGCGTCTGATTTTTGCCCCAGTTGCGTGGAGTCTGCCCTGTTGCCCGTTGATGACTTGGCGCTCGGCCATACAGACGAGTGAGCGCGGTGTTAAAGCCGCATTCGTCCAAAAAAACCAATTTTGCTGGTGTCGGAAGCACAGCGGAAATATCGCCCTGGAACTGCGTTCGCAGTTCCTCATTCCGCTCGCTGGCGACCAGCGTTTTTTTTATGGGTGATCCCATGCCGTCGGAAGACGCGATCAACGGTGCGATACGACGTTTTGAAACCAGTGCATTCAAAGAGCTTGTCGGCATGCTCCTGTAAAGTGTCGTCTGGACGCTCCTCAACTTGCTTGAGGAGCTGTTCTTCGTGTTCTGGTTGCATCTTCCTGGGGCGGCCCGGTGGACGGATACGTTCAGTGAGTGTCCCAGCCTTCTCTTTACGGAGATACTCCTGAACCGTGATCACACCAACTTGAAAGCGCGCTGCCACTTCACGGGTACTCATCCCGGCATGCCTGGCCTCAACAATGCGCTCCCGCAGATCGTTCCCGTACCCTGCTCCCCCGACTCTTCGCATGTCTTGATTATGTCAAATGCTCTAGAGCAGTTCTCCGAATTACGTGATGCGCGTAACGGCACCCCGCATCACTCCATTCTCCGCCCTGCTCAGTGTTTTGCACTCGCTCCGCTCGCCAAAAAGACGTTGCGTCTTTTTGTCAAATGCTCTAAGCCACCACCTTTGAGTCACGACCTTTGACCCTTTCCTTTTCAGGAGGCCCCATGAACGAAGACCTCAACCGTCCCGCTGGCCGCTACTTCGAGGAGTTGCCGGTGGGGACCGTCATCCGGCACCGCGTCACCCGCACCGTCACCGAGTCGGACAACATCCTGTTCACGACGCTGACCATGAACCCGCAGCCGCTGCACCTGGATTTCGACTTCGCCAGCAAGACCGAGTTCGGCAGGCCGCTGTTCAACTCGATGATGACCCTCTCCCTGATGGTGGGCATCAGCGTGCACGAACTCAGCCTGGGGACGCTGGTCGCCAACCTGGGGCTGACCGACGTGACGTTTCCGAAACCCGTGTTTCACGGCGACACCCTGCGGGTCGAGTCCGAAATCATCGAGGCCCGCGAGAGCAAAAGCCGCGCCGGGCAGGGCCTCGTGACCGCCGAGCACCGCGCCTACAACCAGCGCGGCGAACTGGTGGCGCAGTGCAAACGCACCATGCTGTTTCACAAGCGCCCCGCCGGGGAGTAAACAGCAGGAGGCGACATAGACATCTGACTTATCATTTGAAAATAAAAGCCCGGAAATTGTTGACATTTAGCAGGAGGGAGCGCACAATGGCCGGGATTTTTATGACCGATGCCCCGCCCCCTCTGATTCCTGCCCGTTCCTGGGCCATCATCGACTCGACCCTGCGCGAGGGGGAGCAGTTCGCACGCGGCAATTTCGGCACGGACGACAAGGTGGAAATCGCCCGGGCGCTCGACGCGTTCGGGGCCGAGTACATCGAAGTGACCACCCCGATGGTGAGCGAGCGGACCCGGCAGGACATCCGCAAGCTGACCGGGCTGGGGCTGAAGGCCAAGTTCCTGACCCACGTGCGCTGCCACATGGACGACGTGCAGCGGGCGGTGGATACCGGCGTAGACGGGCTGGACCTGCTGTTCGGCACCAGTTCCTTCCTGCGCGAGTTTTCGCACGGCAAGAGCATCGAGCAGATCATCGACACGGCGAGCGAGGTCATCGGCTGGATCAAGACGCACCACCCCGACCTCGAAATCCGCTTCTCGGCGGAAGACACCTTCCGTTCGGAAGAAGCCGACCTGATGGCGGTGTACGCCGCGGTGTCCAGGCTGGGCGTGGACCGGGTGGGCCTGGCCGATACCGTCGGCGTGGCGACCCCCCGGCAGGTGTACACGCTGGTGCGCGAGGTCCGCAAGGTGATTCACGAAGGGTGCGGCATCGAGTTTCACGGCCACAACGACACCGGCTGCGCGGTCAGCAACGCCTACGAAGCGGTTGAGGCGGGGGCCACGCACATCGACACAACCATTCTGGGCATCGGGGAACGCAACGGGATTACGCCGCTCGGGGGGCTGCTCGCCCGCATGTTCACCTTCGACCCGCAGGGCCTGATCGACAAGTACCACCTCGAACTGCTGCCCGAACTCGACCGGATGATTGCCCGGATGGTGGACCTGCCGGTGCCCTGGAACAACTACCTGACCGGCGAATTCGCCTACAACCACAAAGCGGGCATGCACCTCAAGGCCATTTACCTCAACCCCGGCGCCTACGAAGCGATTCCGCCCGGCGTGTTCGGGGTGGGCCGCCGCATTCAGGCGGGCAGCAAAGTGACGGGCAAGCACGCGATCGCTTACAAGGCCCGTGAACTCGGGCTGCATTACGGCGAGGACGCCCTGCGGCGCGTGACCGACCACATCAAGGCGCTGGCCGAACAGAACGAACTCGACGACGCGCATCTGGAACAGGTGCTGCGCGAGTGGGTGAGCGCCTGACCGGACCTGGGCGCCCCTGTCCGACGGTCGGCCCCCACCCGGCCACACTATGAGACAATCCTGGGGTGAACCACGCTCCGCCCACCCCCGACCCTCTGGACCCGGGCCTCAAACAGTCCGAGCGGCGCTTGGGGTCGGAACAGGGCCGGAGTGTTCTTTTCCCGGAAAGCGCGGCGGGGCAGGGCAGGCAGACGGTTCCCGCCCTGCCTGAGCTGCCAGGGCGCCTTCCCCCGGCCCCCGCGCCGGACGCTTCGCCCCTGGAGCTTTTGCTCGACCCCGGCCTGGGCCTGCGCTCGCACGGAAGCCGCTGCCTGGGTGGGGCGCGGGGGCCAGGGCTGAGCAGTCTGGGCGAGCTGCAACTGATGCAACTGCTGGAAACCCCCGAATTGCCCGCTTACCGCCTGTCCCGGAGCGACCCGGCCCCCGCCGAGCCGATGGCGACTCCAGGGGCCGACTGGGCGCTGCGCCCTCCCAGCGAGCGGGGACGGCACGACGCGCTGCCCGCACCGCTGCCCTCCCCTGAGGCTGGCCCCGCAGACCTCCCGCCCGCCGCACCCCGGCCTTACGTCCTCGGCGCGCTCGACCAGGAAACGGTGGACGCCTCGCTGCGGGCACTGGCCGGGCACGAACCCGAACTGCCCGACATCGGTTCCTCGACCCACATGCGAATGATGATCGAGCTGGGCGAAGGCGAAAGCACCTTTCTCAACGCCCGCTCGGCACTGTGGTCGTGGCGGCCCCACCGTCAGGCAGGGGTCAAGGTCCACACCCACGGCCCCCCCGTGGTGGGACGCGACGTGCTGCTGGAGCAGCGGGCCGGGCTGGTGACGGTGCTTCAGGGCTGCCGGGTGCTGACCCTGCTGGAAAGCGAACACGACTGGGGCTTTACCCTGGGCAGCCTGAGCGGGCAGGTGTACCACCTCTGGGAACGGCTGCTTATCGAGCGCCACCCCGACGACCGGGTGACCCTGCTGATCAGCAGCCACCACGAGGTGGCCCTGCGCGGCTTCGGACTGGTGGGAAGCATCCTGAACAGTGCGCGGCGCAGCGCGGTCCAGGGCTACGCCCGTGGCATGAGCGCCCTGGCCGAGGTGTAGCAACCTTTCGTAGCAACCTTTGGAGAGGCTGGAAAGGCGCCCGGAAACCAGGCTGGATGCCCAATCTATTTTTCCAACTGACCCTATTCCTACGAAGTCAGGTCCAGCACGAAAGGCGTTTGCAGGCCCGCCGCCGCCGCTTCACGGGCCACCGCCGGAGCGAACGCCAGCGCCAGCACCGCCTGATAGGTGCGCCGGGCGAGGTCGCGTTCTCCCAGGGCGTCGCGCACCTGCCCCAGCCGCGCCAGAACCAGCCCCGCCAGCGAGCGCGGGTGCTCGGGCGGCAGCGCGTGGGCCGCGCGTTCGAGCCAGAAGCGGGCACCGGGCAGGTCGCCTGCCGCGAAGTAGAGGTTGGCAGCGGCGGCGTCGAGTTCGGCTCGGGGCGTCGTCCGGTCGCCCGCCTCGCGTTCCAGGGCCGCGAGCAGGGCGGCAGGGTCGTCCTCGTCGCGCAGGTGCCAGGCACGGTCGGCCAGCGCCCGCAGGCGGCTCGCCTCGCCGGGGACAAAGCCGGGCAGACCGGGCAGCGCGGCGCCGGGCAGCCGTTCGAGCAGGCCCGGCAGGTCGTCCAGCGGAGCAAGCATTACGCCGGAAAGGTCACGGGCGAGCGTGGCCACCTCGTCCAGCCGCCGGGCGTGCCAGCGCGTGCCGGGACCCTCGTCCAGAGCGGCGGCGGTGGCGGCTCGGTACTCGCTGGCCGCCGTGAACAGATCGCCCCCCAGCACGTCGGCAGGGGTCAGCGGCTCCCCCAGGTGACGGGCGAACTCCGCCTCGGCCTGCGCAGCCGCCCGCAGGCGCTCGCGGCCCTGGGGGTAAAGCTCCAGGAACGTCACAAGCTGCTCGTGTTCGGCGTCGGCCCACCCCCAGTCGGGCAACGGCAACTCGCGCAGGATGACCCCGGCGGCGGGCAGGGCGTCGCGCAGGGGGTGCTCGGGGTCGGGAGAGCTGGCCCACCAGACCTCGCGCTCGCCCAGCGCCGCCAGCAGTTCGGCCAGCGTGGCGGCGTTGTACTGCGGCTGCGTGCGCAGCAGGTCGCCCAGGTCGGGCAACAGGAGCAGGGACCGGGCGGGCATGGCGGCAGTGTAGGGTATTCGGCGTGGCCGTCGGGACTGCGGGAAAGCGCCGCCAGACCTCCTTGAGCCTCCGGCAGCACGGCCCGAATCGGCAGAATCTGGCATACTCGCCGCCGTGCCCCTGCTGACGCTGTTCGCTGCTGCCCTGACCTTCGCTGACCCGGCGGGAGACGCGCACGGGGACGGGGGTTACCTGCTGCCGCAGCGCCCGGCCGTGTCGGCGGAGGCCCTCGACCTGCGGTCCTTCGAGGCGCGGCCCTTTGAAGGTGGCACCCGCTTCACGGTGGGCTTTGGCGGGCACCAGAACCCCTGGGAGCTGGCGAGCGGCTTTTCGGCGGGCGTGACCGACATTTTCGTCAAGACCGACGCGGGCGGCGAGCGGAGCCTGCCGGGGCTGAACCTGCGCACGGCGGGCGAAAGCGGCTGGCAGTACCACGTGCAGGTCAGCGGCGCCGGCGCTTCCCTGGAGCACCTGCGCGGCGAGCAGCTCACCCGCTTGCCGCCTCCCCGGGTCCGCATGGAAGGCACCGACCTGATTATCGAGGCGCCGGAGCTGCCCTTTGGACGACACGCCTACTGGGTCACGAGCAGCGTGTACACCCCCCTGAGCCGCGACGGTCATCTGGTGCCGACGGCGACGGTCAACCCCAGCGGCCTGCAAGCCAACGCCGACCGGGGACCGGTGCCGGTGGACGTTCTGGCCGACCCGGCAGACCGCCGCGCCTACACGGAAGGGGTGCTGGGCGCCGTGGGCCAGACCCGCGACTGGAGGCTGACGACGCTGGCCGGGCTGGGGGCCCTGGGCCTGACGCTGACCGGCCTGAGCCTGTGGCGTTCGTGGCAGGCGCGGGACAGAGGGTGAGCCGGGTCGCAGTCGGGCGCCCCGCGCTCGCGCCACTGCTGATTCTGGCCGCTGCCGTGCTGTGGGGGCTGCTCGGTATCCTGGGCAAACAGGCGCAGGCGGCGGGGCTGGGGCCGCTGGAAGTCGCCTTCTGGCGGGCGACGCTGGCTGGCGGAATTTTCGGGCTGCACGCGCTGCTGACCCGCGCCCGCCTGCCCCGGGGGCGCGACCTGGCGGTGACGGTGGCCTTCGGGCTGGTCGGCGGCAGCCTGTTCTACGCCGCCTACCAACTCGCGGTGAAGTTCGGTGGGGCCAGTCTGGCGAGCGTGCTGCTCTACACGGCCCCTGCGTTCGTGGCGCTGCTGGGCTGGGGCTTTTTGCGCGAGCGGCTGGGCGGGCGCGAACTGCTGGCCGTCGGCGGCACGCTGGTCGGCATCGGCCTGATCAGTTTCGGCGGGGGGCAGGGCGTGACCGCCAGTCCGGTCGCGCTGGCCTGGGGTCTTCTCGCAGGCTTGACCTACAGCCTGTATTACCTGTACGGCAAGGCCTTTTTCAGCCGCTACTCGCCCGCCGCCCTGTTCGCGGTGGCGCTGCCGGTCGGCGCTCTGGGGCTGCTTCCGCTGGTGGACTTCGTGCCCAAACCTCCCAGTGTGTGGCTGAGTCTGTGGGGGCTGGCGCTGCTGTGTACCTACCTCGCCTACCTCGCCTACAGCGCCGGGCTGCGGCACCTGCCCGCCACCCGCGCCAGCGTCATCGCCAGCCTGGAACCGGTGGTGGCCGCTCTTCTGGCCGCCCTGCTGTTCGGAGAGCGGCTCTCGCCCCTGGCCCTGGGGGGCGCGGCCCTGGTCATCGGCGCGGCGCTGCTGCTCAGCCTGGGCGGCGAGTCCTGAAGCCGTTCTCCGGGAATGACGGGAACGCTAGAGCAGTTCTCCAAATGACGGCATCTATGGAAGGGCACCCCAGACGCCTCCAGTTTCCGTCCTGCTCAATGTTTTGCCCTCGCTTCGCTCGCAAAAACCCGTGCCATCCTTTTGTCAAATGCTCTACCCGCCGTAGCTCTGCCGCAGCCGCCGCAGCCCCGCCCGCCAGCCGATGCGCTGCGGAGGCAGGTCGCCCAGGCGCACCGGCCGCAAACCGCGCCCGTGCAGGCCGCGCAGCAGCAGGTCGAGCAGCTCGGGCGTGACCGCCGGGCCGTCGTGGAGCAGCACCACGCTGCCGGGGCGCACCCGCGCCAGCGTCTGCGCGGCGAGGTCGGCAGCGGGCGCGGCTGTCCAGTCACGGCTCTCGGTGTCCCACAGAGCAATCTCGCGTCCGGCGAGCCGGGCCAGCAGCCGGGTCAGCGGACTGTGGCCGCCGTAGGGGGGGCGGTAGAGTCCGCCGTTCCTGTCCGGCCCGTCGGGATGCCAGCGCACCTGCGCCCACTCCTGCCCCGGCAGCAGCAGCGCGTGCCGGTGCCACCTGCCGTGCGACTCGAGCTGGTGCCCGGCGTCGCGCAGGGCCTGGACCTCGGCGGGAAAAGCGCGGCAGTGCGCTTCCAGAACGAAGAAGGTCGCCTGCGCCCCGTGCCGCTCCAGCACCGCCCGCAACTCCGGCGTGCGCGGCGAAGGCCCGTCGTCGAAGGTGAGGGCCACCCGGTCAGGGGCGTTGCCCGCCCCCAGCGCCCCGAAGCCCGCCGCGCGGCCCAGCAGGTCGGCCAGGGCCGCCGCGACCAGACCTGCCGCGAGCAGGCCCAGCCCGAACACGCCGAGTCCGAACACGCCGAGTTCGGGGCGGCCCCTCATGGCCGGGGAGCGCCGGGGGGTAAGGCGGGCGCCGCTTCAGTGTTCGCCGGGTCCCCCACCGGCGTGTCGAGCAGGCGCCGGAACACCACGTAACCCAGAGCAGCGAGCAGCGACAGCGCCGCGCCCGTCACGAAAGGGCCGGGCACCCCCAGCGTGCGGTAGGCGAAGGCGCCGAGCAGTGGCCCCAGCGAGGTGCCGAGGTTTTCCACCGTCATCAGGGTGCCCCAGGCGGCGGGGCGCTGCGCTTCGGGCAGGCGCTGCGCGACCAGGGCCGCCCAGCCCGGCGCGATGAAGGCGTAGCCCAGCCCCAGCAGCGCCGCGAGCGGATACAGCGCCCAGACCGCAGGCCGCAGCGCGATGCCGCCCAGCGCCACGGCCAGACACGCAAAACCCAGGGTGACGGCGAGGCGGGCGCGGCCCAGGTCGGCCAGCTTGCCGGTCTGGGGCATGGAGCCGAACGCCACCGCCCCGCCCAGCCCCAGCAGCGCCACCATGCCCCAGTAGGTCAGCCCCAGGTCCTTGTAGAGCGTGAACAGCAGTTGCCCCAGCAGCGCCATCGTCAGGGTTTGCAGGAAGGCCGCCGGAATCAGCGGGGCCAGCGCCTGCGCCGCCACCCGGACGCCCTGGCGCCTGCCTTGCGGGGTGGCGGGCGCGGCGGTCGCGGCCGGCAGGCGCTGGGGCAGCAGCAGGCCGAGGGCCAGCGACGCGGCGAGCAGCCCCAGGCACAGACCGAACACGGCGCTGCGCGGGGCGTCGGCCAGGGCGCCCAGGGTCAGCACGCTCAGGCCTATGAACGGCATCACGCTCATGGACACCGTGGTCAGCACCCGGCCCTGGTGGGTGGAGTGCGCCGAGGCGGTGGTCAGGCTCATCACGGCGGGCCACAGGGGACTGAAGCCTGCGCCGTGCAGTGCGGCGGCGAGCAGCAGCACCCAGCCGGTGTGGGTCACGCTCATCAGAAACAGGCCGAGCAGACTCAGCGCCGCGCCGGCCAGCACCACCGGACGCAGCCCGAAGCGCAGCAGCGCCGCCCCCGCCGGGCCACGCATGGCGGTGTCGGCGATGAAATGCGCGGTAAACGCCGAGCCGCTGAACACCACCGCGTCGGCTTTGGGCAGCCCCAGCAGGTCACCGACCACCTGCGGCAGATACCCGGCGTACAGGCCGCTGCGCACGAACTCGGCGCAGGAAAGCAGCAAGACCCCGGCGAGCACCCGCCGCAGGGTGCCGGGGTGCAGGGGCAGGCGCCCACGCAGCCCTGCGGCCCTGCCCGTCATAACTGTTTTCCCCGCACACGGGGCCAGGCGGGGTCAGGCTGTGTAAGGCCGCTCACCTTGCGGCCTGCTACCCTGTCCGGGTGCCAGAGTTTTCGGTCATCATTCCCGCCCGCAACGAAGCGGCGTACCTGCCGAGAACCCTTCAGGCCCTGGAACAGCAGACCCTGCCCCCCCATGAGGTGCTGGTGGTGGACAACGCCAGCCGTGATCAGACCGCCGAGATTGCGCGGGCCTGGGGAGCGCAGGTGCTTCCCTGCCCGGTCGGGGGCGTGGCCCGCGCCCGGCAACTGGGCCTGGAAACGGCCCGCAGCTCCTGGGTGGCGACCACCGACGCCGACTCCTGCCCGTGCCCCGACTGGCTGGCGGCCTACGCGCAGGGGGCGCCGGGGCGGGTGGCCCTGTACGGCCCCATGCGGTTCTGGGGGTTGAACGAACCCTGGGGCCGGGCGTCGGGACTGGCCTACAGCGCCTTTTTGCATGTCTGCCGGGTGATCGGTCGCCCCAACCTGGCGGGGGGCAACATGGCGTTCTCGCGTCAGGCCGCGCTGCTGGCCGGGGGCTACCCCGAGGTCGAAGCCTATGAGGACGTGATTCTGGGCCAGAACCTCGCCCGCCTCGGCGCCATCGGTTACGTGCCGCGTGCCCTGGTGGAAACGAGCGCCCGGCGTCTGGACCGGGGGGTGGGACCTTTTCTCGTTCAGCATCTGCGCAACCTCACCGGCCATACGCGGGGGTATTTCGGGGATGATCGCCTTCCTCCGCCGCCCCCTGACCAGGACCCGGCAGAGTAAGGTCGGACCGGCCCAGCACGCGGGCGTACACCGCCAGCACCTGCCGCGCCACCCCGGCGGGCGTGGTCCGTCCCCCGAATTCGCGGGCCTGCCGGGAGAAACGCTGGTGCTCGGCGGGACTGCTCAGCAGCTCCAGCGACCGCCCCACCAGCCCGGCCACGTCGCCGGGAGGCACCAGATAGCCGCTGTAGCCGCTCTGCACGCCGGTCAGGGTGCCCCGGGCGCCCACCGCGACCACCGGCACACCCATGAGCTGCGCTTCTTGCAGCACCAGCCCCTGCGTCTCGGTGTCCGAGGCGAAGACGAACAGCTCGGCGAGGCGGTAGTACGCCCCGATTTCGGTCCAGGGCCGCACCCCCACGAAGGTGACGCGCCCCGAGATCCCCAGCCGCTCGGCGTGGTCCTCGAGGTGGGCACGTTCCGGGCCTTCTCCCAGCATCACGAGGTGGGCGCCGGGAAGCTGCGCGAGCGCGTCGAGCACCAGATCGAAGCGCTTTTCGCGGGCCAGCCGCCCCACCGTGAGCAGCCGGCGCGTGCCGGAGGGCCAGGGGTCGGCGATGGGCGGCGCAGCTTCCAGGACCGCCGGGTCGATGCTGGTGGGAATCACCACCGCGTCCTCGATTCCGGCCTGCCGCAGCGTGTCCAGGGTGCCCGCCGTCGGCGTGATGACGGCGTCGGCCTCGCCGTAGAGCCGCCCGACGACTCTGGGCATGAAATGCACGGCGCGGTTGAGCTGCGTCATGCCCGGCACGTAGTGGGTGTAGGCCTCCAGGTGGGTGTGGTAGGTCGCCACGTGCGGCACCCGCCACTTGCGGGCCAGCCGCGCCCCGGCCAGGCCCAGAGTCAGCGGCGTGTGGGTGTGGACCACGTCGTAGCGCTGCTCGAAGGACTTGCGGGTGGGCCACGCCAGCCGGTAGGTCGGCAGCAGCGGATAACGCACACTCGCCACCCGGCGCACGTCGGCGCGGCGGTCGAGATGCTCGGGAAACTGCGGGGCGACCACGTCCACCCGGTGTCCCAGGGCGCGAAGCTCGTCGCTCAGCAGGCAGACGCTGGTCACGATGCCGTTCTGGTCGGGGAGGAAGGTGTCGGTAAACAGGCCGATTCTCAGAGGGTTCATAACGCCTTGCCCCGGACCCGGAAGGAGGAAACCTGAAGCATCTGCCCAGGAGCATACGCCGAAAGACCATGAGACGACGCCGGGACACCCGGAGGCCGCGAGTCCCCCCAGTTCCGGAAGAAACCGCAGGCCGCCTTGCCCTCTCTTTGGGACCCACTCTGCCTGCGCCGTCCCCGCTTATACGAATTCCGATTGAATCTGGTAGTTTCAGATTCAATCCGACTTGCAAAGCTGCGCAGCAGAGCGGATGCGAGTAGGAAAAAATACGGGTTACGCGATATGGATGCACAGGCGGCGCTTTCCCGCCTGTGCAGGAATTAAGCGGAATCCGTATTACCCGGTCAAAAGCCCCCGTACCGCTTTGAAAAAGGATGCCCCTTGTCTTTTACGGCGTCCGTGGAAGGGCACCCCAGACGCCTCCATTTTCCGTCCTGCTCAGTGTTTTGCACTCGCTTCGCTCGCCAGAAAGCCGTGCCGTCCTTTTTGTCAAATGCTTTAGAGTCGGAGCCGTGAGCCGTTTTGCCTGCCCCCCCCTTCTGCACGGGCCATGGACCCGCGCTCTGTGGTCGCCCCTGCTGCGGGCCGGGGCCTTCGGAGCGCTGCGCGGCGGGCACCCCGGATATCCGGCGCTGGGCGTCACGGTGCCGGTCCCCACCCCCGCCGAGCTGGGGCTGGCTCTGGAGCGGTTGACCGGCACCGGCGCCCACGTCACCCTGCTTTGCCCGCCCGCCCTGGCACGCACCGCACCCGACCTCCTGCGGGCCGCCACCCGTGCCGGACACGAAATTGCGGGCGACGGCCTGACCAGGGGAGCGGGCGAACTGGCCCTGTTGCAGACCGTCGCCGGGCAACAGGTCACGGCGTGGCGGCTGCGGCCCAGCGAGCGAAACGGGGCGGCCCTGCGCACCCTGGCGGCCTGGGACATCCACCCCCTGCCCCCCGCGCTGCCTGCGCCCGAACCCGGCGGCACCGCCGAAGTCTCCCCCGCCGACCTTCGGGTTCGGCTGGACGACTGGCGGGCGCGGGGCTACCGCCCGGTGCCGGTGCGCGAGTTGCCGGGGCTGCGGACGGCGACCCCCGCTGACCTCGCACAGCACGTCTACATGCGGCTGGTCGAGGACCGTTTCAGCGCCCAGAGCCACCTCATCGACCTGACGCAGCGGGCCGACGGGGTGATGCGGATTGCGCCCCTGGACCACGCGCCGCCGCCGCTGCCTTTTCCGCCCCGCACCCCCACCGCCGAGCTGCACCTGCACTCGCCCCGGGTGGTGGGCCTCGCCGCCCGCAGCCCACTGACCGCCTACCGCGCCCACACCCGCAGCTGGGGCGACGTGGCCCGCGCCCTGCAAACCCGCCCCGAACTGGCCCGGGCCCAGGTCGTCTTCGGCGTGACACTCTTGTTCGGGCCGCTGGAAAAGGCGGGCTTTACCGTGGCCGAGTTGCCGCCCCTTCAGGCCCACTGGTACGGCCTGGGCTTCCGGCTGCTGCGGCTGGCCTACGGCACCGCCCGCCCGCCCAGCGAGGGCCTGCCCAAAATGGCCTGGATGACCCGCGAGGCGTTTCTGGCCCGGCACGGCGGGGCGGGAACAGAGAGCGGGACAGGGCCAGGGGACTGATACGGATTCCGCTTAATTCCTGCACAGTCGGGCCTATACAGTTGGGAAGGCGCCGCCTGTGCATCCATATCGCGGAATCCGTATTTTTTCCTACTCGCATCCGCTCTGCTGCGCAGCTTTGCAAGTCGGATTGAATCTGAAACGACCAGATTCAATCGGAATCCGTATGAGCCTCAGCCCGGCAGCTCGAACACCAGGGTCGTTCCCCGTCCGGGGGCGCTGTCCACCGTGAGTTGCCCGCCGGCCAGCGCCACCCGTTCGCGCAGGCCCAGCAGCCCCAGGTGCCCGGCCTGGGCGCGGGCCTCGGCCTGGTCCGGGGTAAAGCCCTGGCCGTCGTCGCTGACACTCAGGCGCACGGCGCTCTCCCCGAAGGTGATGCGCAGCGCGGCGCTGGCGGCCTGGGCGTGCTTGTCCACGTTGCTCAGGGCTTCCTGGGCCAGCCGGAACACGGTCAGCTCAGCGGCGGGCGACAATCGGCGCTCGGGGCCGCTGACCTCCAGCCGGGCAGCAGTTTGCGCCTGCGACGCCAGCCATTCCAGCGCCGGAAGCAGCCCCAGGTCGTCGAGCACCGAGGGCCGCAGGTTGCGGGCAAAGCGCCGCACGCTCTCGATGGCAGTGTCGAGGTCGGCGCGGATGTCGTCGGCCCGCTCACGCTGCGGGCCACTCAGCTCACGCGCCAGTCGGGTGACCCGGCGGGTGGTGGCGATCAGCACCTGCGCGGTGTCGTCGTGCAGCTCGCGGCTGATGCGCCGCCGCTCCTCCTCCTGCGCCTGGGTAAACAGGGCGAGGTAACTGCGCAGTTCGCTCTGGCGGCTGGTGGCGGCTTCCAGCGCCTGCCCGCGCCGGGCGATCTCGTCGGCCAGCGTCTGCAATTCGGAGAGGTCACGGGCGACCAGCAGCACGCCGCCCGCACCGTTTGCCTGCACCGCGCTCAGGCGCACTTCGAGTCGAAACCCCGCCACCGTGATCTCGGCGCGGCCCCCGGCGGGATGGGCCAGCGCCATGTCCCAGGCCAGGCGCAGCGTCTCACGGGTGTCCGGCGTGGGCAACGAGAGCAGCGGCGCTCCGGTCAGCGGGCCGGTCAGCGGTTCGAGCAGGCGGCAGGCGGCGGGGTTGGCGTAGGTGACCTGTCCCGCCGCGTCCGCACTCAGAATCAGGTCGTGGGCGCCCTCGGCCAGCTGCCGGTAACGGGCTTCCTCGCGCCGCAGCGCCGTGAGCAGCCGCTCGCGGGTCAGTGTCAGGGCGAGTTGGTCGGCCACCGAGCGGGCCAGGCCCAGCACCCGGTCCCCGGGCGGAACCGTATCCGGGTCATCGGCGTAGAGAAAGCCCAGCACCTCGCTGCCGTCCTCGCCGCCGACCAGGGGCACGATCAGGGCGCTTCCGGCGGTGGGCAGGCAGACCCGGCGCGTCAGCGGGCGCGGCCCCCGGCCCAGTTGCCCGGCGAGGTGCGCGAGTTCCTCGGGCGACGGGGGGTGCAGGTTGTAGGCCGCGCAGCGCAGCCCCCCGTCCTCGCCGTTCAGCACCAGCAGGCCGCGCCCGGCGCCCAGCGCGAGGGCGCAAAGCCGCACCGCTTCGGCCAGCGCCTGTTGCCGGCGCTCGGGGTCGCTCCGGTCCTCGCTGAGCAGTTGCCCCACCCCCAGCAGCACGGCGGCTTCGCGCTCACGGCGCAGCTCTTCTTCGTACAGCCGGGCGTTTTCGATGGCCAGACTCGCCTGCGCGGCGAACACGCTGGCGAGCGCGAGTTCGTCGCTGTCGAGCGGCAATTCGGCTTTCCAGTACAGGGTCAGCACTCCGAACAGCCCGCCCCGGGTGAGCAGCGGCAGCCCCAGCACGCCCCGGTAGGGGTACTCGCCCCGCGCGAGCAGGCCGCGCGTGTAGCGGCTGCCTCCGCCCCAGCCCTCACGCGGGAGGTCACGGGCGACCACGGCCTCGCGCCGGGCGGCGGCCTGCCCGGTCACGCCCGCCCCGAACTTGGCCCGCACCCGCAGCACGTACTCGCTGCTCAGCCCCAGCGCCGAGGTGATGTTCAGGGTCCGGCCATCGGCCTGCTGCTCGTACACGGCGGCGGCGTCGGCCTGAAACAGGGCCTGCGCTCCTTCCAGCACGCGCGGCAGGGTGTCGGACAGGTGCAGGCTGCCCGCCAGGACCGCTCCCGCCTCGCGCAGCGCCTCGGCGGCCTCGCGCTTGCGGGTTTCGATGGCGTAGAGCCGCGCATTGTCGATGGCCAGACTCGCCTGCTCGGCCAGCGCCAGCACGAGCCTCGCGTCGTCGTCGCTGGCCGCCGCGCCGGGCGTGCGGCTGTCCACGTACAGCAGCCCCAGCGGGCGCCCCCGCGCACTCAGCGGGGCGATCACGGCGGCCTCGGGGCTGAGTTCGCTCAGGCTGCGGGCCAGCGGGGTATGTTCGTCCCGCGCCCGCTCGAACCGGATGGTTTCGCCCCGCCGCACCAGCTTCTCGAAGGTGACCGGCCCCACGCCGATGCCGCCGGTAAACGGCCCGTCGAAGCCGAAGGTAAAGACTTCGCCCGTGCGCGCCCGGCCTTCGCCGTACTCGCTGAACAGCCCCACGAAGGCGCGGCCAAAGCCCAGGGCCTGCGCCGCCGTTTCCGCCGTTCCGCGCAGCACCACCCCGAGGTCGAGGCTGCCCGCCAGCCGCCGCACCAGACTCTCCACCGTCTCGGCAATCCGGCCCCGCCCCCGCCGCGCTTCCCGCGCCTGCACCCCTTCCAGCGCCAGCGCCAGCAGCGGCGCGAGGCCCAGAAGCTGCGTCTGCCCTTCCTCGCTCGCCCCCACCAGTTCCAGCACCCCGCAGCCGAACGGCAGGGCGCTGAGCATGCCCGCCGCCTGCACACTGCCCCCGTCGAGCGCCCGCCGCGCCAGACTGCCGTCACTCAGGGCCAGGCCCCGGCCCTCACAGGCGACCTCGTGCAGTTCGCCCGCAGACGCGGCCCACACCCGCGCGCCGTGGGCGCCGGTCTGCTCACAGGCGTAGGCGGCCAGCAGCGTCCCGAACGCGGGCACGGTGCTCGCCTGGGCAAGGGCAGGGGGCAGGGCGACCATAAGGACCAGGGCCGAGTCTAGAGCAGTTCTCCGAATTACGTGATGCGCGGAACGTCACCCCGCATCACTCCATTCTTCGCGCTGGTCAGAAGTTCAGGAGGAGCGCCCAAGCGGGACACAGCGTCACCAGCCGCACAGCCACCTCCACCTCAACCCGGCTCGTCCAGAGTTTCCGTTTCCCACAGCAGGTCACGCCAGACCCAGCCGCAGCCTGGAAACCGCAGTCCCGCTTCGAGTTCGGCCAGCAGGTAGGCCCGCGCCGCGCCGGTGGTCGTGAGGTCGGCCAGCGCCCCGAGGTCACGCTGCCCGTCGATCCACCGGGCCACGGGGTGCCCGGTCAGGTGCGGGGCGGCCCTGTCCAGCCGCAGCCCGAACCAGGCAAAACGTCCGATGGGCCTGGCCTGCCCGCCCAGGACCGCCTGAGCCAGCGCCCCCGCAAGGCTGGGCAGTGTCTGGCCGCTCTGGGGCAACGCGGCGCGGACGCTGCGTCCCTCCGGGTGCTCGAAGCCCGGCAGCGCTGCCTGCCAGCGACGGCTGGGACTGCCGATCACGGCGCAGATGCGGCGCCACTCGTCGCTGATCCGCGCCCATTCGGCCACGAACTGCGCGTAGGGCAGCGGAGGTGTTCCGCCCTGGGGCCGCACCACGAATTCGAACCTTCCCCGCTGCGGTTCCGGCGGGCAGCTCATCAGCGCGTCCATGCCCGACCAGTCGACGACGGCGCCCCCCGTCACCTCGCCGCGCACCAGCGACACCTGAAACGGCAGCGGCCGACCGTTTACCGCCGCCTCGACCCGCAGCACCCCGGTCTGGCGGGTGTCATGCAGCAGGTCCAGCAGGCCAGGCAGTGGCAGGTCGTGGAGGTCTCCTCGCAGGGGCGAATCGGGGTGGACGAGGCTCACGGCACCCATCTTAAAGGGCAGGAGTTTACAGACCAGTCACCAGAGAGCAGCGGAGCAGAGGGCGACAGAGACAGAGCCGTGAGGCGAGGACACCGGGAAGCGGGCGGAGCCCCCGCCTGTTCTGGCCCCTGTCCGGGGGCTATCTGTTTGGGGGCTGTGCGCTCAGAATTGCACCTATGCGTCGACAACAAGCAACTCAGGGGGCCACCATGATCATGGTGGTCCTGCTGACCCTGCTGCTGCTCGCCGGGATTCTGGCCGCCACGGTGCGCCTGAGCCTGGGGAGTCGGCAGAACACGGCCGATCAGGCAGCGACTTTAAAGGCCCAGTACGCGGCGGAGTCGCAAATGGCGATGGTCACGCGCCGACTTCAGGATTACCAAAAGTTACTGACTGCGGAAATTCCCGGAGCCGACGGCGGCAGCATCACCCATTTGCAGGTCCCCCCCGGTACGACCATTGCAGACCTCGAAGCCTATGGCAAGCAATTTTGTAATAAGGCAGGGGTGAGCAATCCCTGGGTTGCCACTACCGCCTACGCCGCTGCACGCTCCACGCTTGATGACGAACTCTATCCCGATGCCAAGGAATGCGCAGTTGACAATACGGTCAACAATGCCGAGCAGTTTGCGATTCTCGCTGCTCTGGTCACGTCGCAGGCTTACAATGTTCTTGAGAACGCTGATGAGCGGCCGAGTGACGTGAACGACCCAGCCATCCTCAAGGCTTGGTGGAAAACACTGCTCACCACTGATATCGGGACCACCAACTGGCGTCTAGGCGTCCGTGCCTTGCGAGTGGTGCAGCTGACACCGACGGTCTACCGCTTTTTCTTCGGAGTTCAGAACGCCCGAACGCGCGGCATCGTCGGCAACGCCACACGTGTCATGACGGCGTCAAGAGCAAAGGACGGCGAATGGTGGTTTCAGATTGAGCTGCCCAATCTGCTTGAAGACGTGCTCATGACCAACCACCACCGCTCTCAGCCCTCCAGCACTGCGACCTATGAGCCAGCGGGGGCACCGAGCGTCAACTTCACCGACCAACGCTTTGACGGCTCCATCCACACCAACGAGAAGTTTCTCTTCGACGGCAGCGCAAGCGCTCAGTTCCTCGACCAGGTCAGCAGTGTGGGCTGTACAGATCTGCCGCGTAATGGGCGCCCGGCCAGCGGCGACTGTGCCAAGGCAGCAGGTGTTTACATCGCCAGAGAGATTCAAACACCACCGACCACGGCGGACACAAATGCCAAGAGAAGCAAGTGGATTGCAGATAAGGTAGCTGAGTCACCGCGCACGGTCAGTTTTGTCAAGACACCGAGCGACAGCACGCAAATCGATTATTCTAAAACGAATTTTACCGCCGATTACAAACCTCTGCCGGAGAATGAAAGCGATCAGATGGCGGCGGCCAACAACGCCGGGCTCGCATTGAGCGGTCAGGTGGATTCAGTGGAGCTGAAGGCAGCCGACGGAAACGGCACACCGCTTTCAACCTACGCCAATAGCAAGTGGAATGAGGCCGCTGGTAATATCTATCAGTACATTACTGTCAAGCGTCGTGAAATCACTCGAAGCTGCACGGTTTCAAGCTGGCGGCAAGAAGACTACTGGAGTTTCATTGCTTGGAAATACTACCCGACTCAGACTTATATCGACTGGCCCAGCTCTGACCCTGAAACAGGGACTTCACTTAAGAAATATAGCAGCTCGCATTACTACGTCAGGAGTGTGACCTGTCAAAGTACAGTCTCCAGTACAGTTATTACTGACGAGTACCGTTATGGGCCGGACATGGTCCTGCAAAAGAAACCGGCGGGCGGAGCTTGGTCGCAAGCGACGGCGGTTCGCACCAATTTCAACGGTGTCATCTTTGGACAGAATATGACGACAGTGACTGGCCCGGCACGGATTGGCGGCGATACCACCGGAGCGCTTGACAGGGCACCCCCTGCTCTGGCTTCGTTTGCCAAGATCACCCTGGCCGCAAGTGGCGACATTGGCCTTGGTTCCGATCTGACGTTGTCGCAGACGCCCTGCACTTTCTCTGAAACGAGGGCGACGCCACCTTGCACACGTAATCCTGGCAATGTTCTCGGTATTTACAGTCAGAGCGGCAACGTCATCGTGAGAACGACGACTCCTAGAAACGTCAACATCCACGCCGCAATTATGGCGAGCACTGGAGAGGCGACAGTCGAGAATTACAATTCGCGTGCTCAGAGCGGAAATGTCAAGCTGATCGGTAGCCTGATTGAAAACTGGTACGGCGCGTTTGGACAGTACGGCAGCAGCAACACAGGTTACGGTCGTGATTTTACCTACGACGTGCGTCTGAACAGGGGTATCACCCCACCATTTTTCCCGGTCTCTCCCCGGTGGAATGTGAAACCGGCCTCTGCGGTATCGCAGAACAGCCTGGCAAGCATCGTGCCCCTGACGTCGTCTTCCAGAGGGTTGAGCTTCTGATGAGGTGGCACCAAGGGGGACTTACCCTTATCGAACTGCTCGTGGTACTGGCGATCATCGGCATTCTGATGGGCATTTTTGGGTGGAATATGATACGCAGCATCAGAGCCGCCGAACTGCGGGAAGCGGCAGCCCAGGTGGCTGTAGATCTGCGTCAGGCGCGTTCGCTGGCGCAACGCAGCAGCAGCGACATCGTTCTCGTGCTTCCAGGAAGCGCAGGGGCAAACACTTACAAGGTGGATACCAACGTCAAATCTATTCCTTATGGAGTGCGACTGATTTGTAGATCCAACTGCGGCACCAGCACGACAACGAACGTGACTTATCAGGCACCATACGGCGAATTGGGTGCCATAGGTAGCATTTATATCGTCAGGAGCCCCATGAGTGGAATCGGTGACTATGAAATCAGAATTGTGGGCGTGACCGGCAAGATTATCCTTGCAAAAGCGGGGGGCTAAGTGGTGTCTCAGGATGAAAGTAGGTTGCACCGACAGTTACAGGAACGCGAACAGGGGCTGACGATCATTGAGCTTCTGGTCGCCATTGCTCTTCTAGGGATCCTGACTGCTGTTTTAACCGCTACCTTGACCGGATCACTCAGTCTTAACAGGCAGTCACAGAAACAGCTTGACACCACCACACAGGTTCAGGCCATTGTCGAAAACGTGCGCGCCGCTTGGAAGACGCAAAGCAATTATGACAGCGCTTGTGCGCCCAGCGTTCCAGTACCGACTGGGTACAGCGTCAGGTTCATCAACCTCAACTCGCGTGCTGCTCCACTCAATGCGAACGGCACCCTTTGGCAAGCTCCGAATCCCAATCCGACCAACGCAGGGCCACCAAGCAACCCAGTTTCTCTCCAGGCAGCTTGTACGGCAGCAACTGGTGCAAGTGTAGGAAGTGGGACGGCCCTATCGGTGCCTGCTCTTCGGCGTCTCGTGGTGCAATCGGGAACGGCCGCGGCAGACGGCTCGCAGGTCATTGGGCCGCAAGACTTCTCTTTGACTCTTGATGTACTGAGACCACAAGAATGAATGTTCCAGACAAACGCGTAAGGGCTGAGGGCTTTACCCTCATTGAGCTGCTCGTGGCCATAGCTTTACTGGCTGTCGTCCTTTCGGCACTTGTGGCCTTCTTCAGCCAAAGCAGCCGCGTTGCGACCGAATCCGGCAGCCGCGCAGAGTTGCAGCAGGAAATTCTGAACGCTCAGCAGCTTATCGCTGGGCGCCTGAAAGAAGCGTGGTACGTCTACCCGGCAGGTTATACATTGCAATTGGGAGCATCAGCAACCAGCACGGCGAACCTGCGGCAAAACCCTATCCCGAACACGGCTAGAACAGGCTACGCAAACTGGCTGACGGGCTCTGACCCAGTGCTGGCGATGGTTTTGCCGCCCAGAGCGGCAGGCACCTGTCCCGCAGAGAGCGCGACCGCAACGGTCAAGGCAGCCGGAGCCGACTTCTGTTACCGCTTTTTCGCCTACTACCCGGTCAAGCGTTCCGTCTGGGTCAGCGGCACCGGCGGCACTTCTGCGCCGTCGGCCAGCAATCCCGGCGACGAGCCAGCCAACGACAACGTCTGGGTGCTGGCCGAGTACCGCAAGACCCTGTACGGCTTCACTCCGGATTCAGCCGTTCCGACGGCGCTGGACGGTGGGGACGCCAACCTCCTGACCGATTACCTGGCCCCCACCTACGCCACCAGCGGGTTTACGACCAGCAGCAACACTTACAGGATGTTTACGCTGATTTCGGCCAATGGCGCTGCCACGTCCTCTACCAACCCGGTGAGCGGCGTCACCCTCAAGCTCGCGACCACCCGCAATACAGGCGGCAAAGTCCTGCGCTTGCCTGACCAGACAGGCACCTACACCATCACCATCTATCCGGCAAACCTCGGCAAAATCGCCTCCAATTGACAGCCGGGTGGCTCGACCCTCATGCTGGAACGTCCAGATTTTGCAGGAAGCTGTAGGGGCCTGTGCCCGCAGGCTCTACACTGGGTTTCATGCTCGTTTCCAGTCCGGTTCAGCATCTTCTGTCACGCGAACGCGAACTGCTCGGGGACCTGCAAGCGTTTCTGGAGGCGCAGGGCGCTCCGCCCGAGGTCGTCGAGCACGCCCGGACTGCCACACGCATGCTCGACGAGGCGTTCTTGCTGGTGGTGGTCGGAGAATTCAATGCGGGCAAGAGCAGCTTCGTCAACGCGCTGCTCGGTGCCCAGGTGCTGCCCGAAGGCGTCACCCCCACCACCGACCGGATTTACGTGCTGGTCCACGGCGAGACGCCCGGACAGCTCGAACCCACCCGTGACCCCTTCGTCAGCCGCCTGACCCACCCTCTCCCGAGTCTCGAAGGGGTGGCGCTGGTGGACACGCCCGGCACCAACGCGATCATCCGGCAACACCAGGCGCTGACCGAGGGCTTTTTGCCCCGCGCCGACCTGGTGCTGTTCCTGACGAGTGCCGACCGGCCCTTTACCGAGTCCGAGCGGCAGTTCCTGACCCTGGCCGCCCGCTGGGGCCGCAGTGTGGTGATGGTGGTCAACAAGGCCGACCTGCTGGAAACCCCCGAACAGGCCGAGCAGGTGCGGGCCTTCGTGGAAACGGGCGCGCGGGGCGTGCTGGGGCTGAACCCGCCGGTGTTTCTGGTCAGCGCCCGGCGCGAGCAGCGGGGAGGCGACGCGGGCTTTGCTGCGCTGCGCGGGGCGCTGCGTGAGCGGCTCTCGGAAACCGAGCGGGCGCGGCTCAAGCTCGCCTCGCCGCTGGGCACGGCGGCGGAACTGCTCAGCGGCGAGGCGCAGCGCACCGAGGCGGCGCGGGCCACCCTGCATGAAGACCTGCGCGTCCTGCGCGAGCTGGAGCAGCAGCGGGAGCGGCACCGCGAGGCGACGCGGGGCGAACTCGACGCGCAACTCGGGCGGGTGGGGCGGCTGCTCAGCGAGTTCGAGGTGCGGGCCGACAAGTTCATCGACGACAAGCTGCGTTTCGGCAACCTGCGCGGCCTGATGAACTCGCGCGATCTCGAAGAGCAGTTCCGTCGTGAAGCGGTGGCCGAGTTGCCGGAGGCCATCGAGCGGCAGTTCGGGGCCATGATCGACCGCTTCGTCGAGACCAACCTGCACTTCTGGGAAGACGTGCAGACCCTGCTCATTCGCCGCCAGCCCAGCGGCGAGGTCGCCCGCACCCGCTTTTCCTATGACCGGGGAGCGCTGCTTGAGGGCATCGCCGGAAGTGCCCGCGAGCAGCTTTCGGCCACCACCGAGCACCACCTCGCCCGGCAGTTCTCGCAGGACGCCGAGGACGCCATGAAAGGAGTCATCGGCAGTCTGGCCGGGGGCGTGGGCATCGGCGCGGGTGTCGGCGCCCTGATCGGGGCCACCGCCTTCGACTTTACGGGGGGCATTCTGGCGGGGCTGACCCTCGGCAGCCTGGGCCTGCTGCTGCTGCCCGGCAAGCGCACCCAGGCGCACCGGCAACTGCGGCAGCGGGTGGCCGAGCTGCGTGAAGCCCTCGAACGCATCGTTCGCCGCGAGTACGAGCAGGAGCAGGAACGGGCCGACGCCCGGCTGAGCGAAGCGACCCTGCCTTTTACCCGCTTTACCGAGCAGCAGCGCGAGCAACTGAGCGGCGCGGCGGAGCGTTCGGCAGAGTTGCGGGCGCGGGTGGAAGCCCTGCAGACCGAGGTGGCCCGCCTGGGCGCCTGAGCACCCCCGATTTCGCCCCCCGGCGGGCAGTGTCCCCGGCGCGGTGCCAGTTTCCCTCCTGCTTCGTCCTGTTAGCCTGCCCGCGTATGAGCGCCGCCTCGCCCGCCGCTATGTCCTCTCTGCCTCCTGTGCGGGTCGCCGCCCTGGGGGTGGGGGTGGCCCTGCTGGTGCTGGGGCTGAAGTTCGTCGCTTACCGCCTGACCGGCAGCGTGGCGCTGTACTCCGACGCCCTGGAAAGCATCATCAACGTGGTGGCCTCGGGCGCGGCGCTGCTGGCGCTGTGGGTGGCGGCCCGCCCCGCCGACGCCTCGCACCCCTACGGCCACACCAAGGCGGAATACCTCAGCGCCGTGGTCGAAGGGGTGCTGATCGTGCTGGCCGCGCTGAGCATCCTGCGGGTGGCGGTCCCGGAGCTTTCTCACCCCAGGGTGGTGGACGCCCCCTGGCTGGGGCTGGGCATCAACCTGGGGGCCAGCATTATCAATCTGATCTGGGCCAGCGTGCTGCTGCGCTTCGGCAAGGCGAGCCGCAGTCCGGCACTGACCGCCGACGGCAAGCATGTCATGAGCGACGTGGTGACCAGCGTGGGCGTGCTGATCGGGGTGGTGCTCGCCCGCTTCACCGGCTGGCACGTGCTCGACCCGCTGCTCGCGCTGCTCGTGGCGGTCAACATTCTCTGGAGCGGCTGGGGCCTGCTCAGCAGCAGCGTGGGCGGCCTGATGGACGCGGGGGTGGACCCCGACACCGACACGCAACTGCGCCGGGTCATCAGCGAGGAGGCCATCGGCGCCCTGGAAATCCACGACCTGCGCACCCGGCACTCGGGGCAGCTCACCTTCGTCGAGTTTCACCTCGTCGTGCCCAGCGAAATGACGGTGCGTGACGCCCACACCATCTGTGACCGCCTGGAAGACGCCATTCAGCGCGTCATCGGCGGCGCCCACGTCACCATCCACGTGGAGCCGCAGGACCAGGCCAAGCACTCGGGCGTGCTGGTCATCTGAACGGGCGCCCAATCCATTTTTCAAAGCGGAATCAAAGCGGGATCAGCCCAGTTCCTCGGCCTCGCGCACCAGGTCCATCACCCGTGAGCGGATCTGGCGTTCCTCGCGCAGGTAACGCCCGGCGCTCATCTGCACGCCGATGCTGGCGACCACGCTGCCGCCGTGGTGGTAGGGCACGGCCAGGGTGCACTGGCCCGGAATCCATTCCTCGATGGAGTAGGCGTAGCCCAGGCGCCGCACCCGCGCCACCTCGGTCTTCCACTCGTCGGCGGTGGTGATGCTGCTCTGGGTGCAGTGGGCGAACTCACGCGGGGTCATGCCCGCGTAGACATACAGCAGCTTGCCGCTCGCGGTGGCGGTGGCGGGCAGGTACACGTCGAGCGGCAGGTCGATGTCGGCGTCCGGGTGGCGCTCACGCATGGCGGCCACCACGTCCTCGCCTTCCAGAATGCACAGGAAGGCCACCGCCTGCACGTCGAGCGCCAGGCGCGTGAGCAGGGCGCGGGCGTCCTGAAACCAGGGCAGCGCCGAGGTGAGTTGCGCGCCCATTTCGGCGATGTGCCAGGACAGCCGGTACTTGCCGTGCGGGGTGCGGCGCAGGAATCCTGCCTCGGTCAGCCCGGCGAGGTAGGCGTGGGCGGTGGCACGCGGCACCCCGAGGTGGGCGGCCAGAGCACGCACCCCCCATTCGGGCTGCTCGGCGCTGAACGCACCCAGGATGTTGGACGCCTTTTGAAGAGAAAGCACCCGTCCAGCGTAAACGGACGCCCAAGTTCCTGTCTACTCTACGCCCCGTGTAGGTCTGCCTCCCTGTGGCCCCCCTCTCCCCCAAGAAGCGCTCAAATCCGCTCCGCTGCGCCCCCCCCCCGCTCCTCTGTTAGCTTGAACCATGCGAATGGGCCTGCGCCTCGGTGTGTTGCTGCTGTTTCTGATTCTTCTGGGGGTGCTGGCGGTGCTCAACCGCGACTTTCTGATGTACCCCCACACCCTGTACCTGGGGTTCGCCACCTACCGGGAACTGCCGCTGGGCCTGTTTCTGCTGATGCTGATGCTGATTCCCATGCTGGTCTTCTATTTCTGGGCGGGCCTGACCCGGCTGCGGGCCGAGGCCGACACCGCCCGGCTGCTGCGCGACATGGAGGGGCTGCGCTCTAGCCTTGACGCCCAGGAAGGCAGCCGCTTCGCCCAGCTTCAGAGCTACCTCGACGGGCGGCTGAACACCCTGGAGCAGCGGTCCCTGGGCGAGGGCGGCGGCGCCAGCCAGGCCGAACTCACCGCCCTCCGGAACCGTGTGGACGCGCTGCAAGACGACCTCGGCCTGCAACTCGCCCAGCTCGACGATTACCTCAAGCGCCGCCTGGGATGAGGGGCGCCGGTTCGGGCAGGGGCCTTGAACCGCGTCCCAACCCGGGCAGACGCTTGCACCCGGTTCATTGCGGGTCGCCGGTCGCTGACTAGAATGTGGGGCATATGGCATTGGACCGTTTTTTCCGCAGGCGCCGCCCCCAGCAGCAGGCGGGCAGCGACCTGCCGGACCTCTGGACGCAGTGCCCGGCCTGCAAAGAGGGGCTGTACAACCGCGAACTCGAGCAGGAAGCCTACGTCTGCCCCCGCTGCGGCCACCACTTCCGCCTCAGCGCCGAGCGCCGGGTGGAGGTGCTGGCTGACCCCAGCAGCTTCCGGCAACTCTCGGGGCAGGTGCATCCGGTGGACCCGCTGCACTTTACCGACACCGAGCCGTACCCCGAGCGGCTGCGCCGCGCCCAGGCCAAGACCGGGCGCCCCGACGCCATCCTGACGGGCACGGCGACCCTGCACGGCCTGCCGGTCACGCTGGCGGTCATGGACTTCGCGTTCTCGGGGGGCAGCATGGGCAGCGTGGTGGGTGAGGAAATCGCCCGCGCCGCCGAGCACGCCGCCGCCACCCAGACCCCGCTGCTCCTCGTCGCGGCCAGCGGCGGAGCCAGGATGCAGGAAAGTGCGCTCTCGCTGATGCAGATGGCGAAAACGACGGTGGCCCTCGAAGCCCTCACGGAGCGCGGGGTGCCGTATGTCAGCATCCTGACCGACCCCACCACCGGGGGCGTGACGGCCAGCTTCGCCACCATTGCCGACGTGATCGTCGCCGAGCCGGGCGCCCTGATCGGCTTTGCCGGACCCCGGGTGATTCAGCAGACCATCCGCCAGAACCTGCCCGAAGGCTTTCAGCGCGCCGAGTTTCTGCTGGAACACGGCATGGTGGACAACGTGGTGGACCGCCGCGAACACCGCCGCCACCTCGCGCAGTTGCTCGGGGTACTCACCCGCCGCGAGGTGAGCCTGTGAGTCCCTCGCGCCCTGCCTCACAACCCACTGCCTCCCAGACCACCGCCGACGCCCTGCGCGAGTTGCAGGCCCGCGTGCAGGACCTGGAAGCCACCGCCGAACGCACCGGCCAGAACCTCGACGCGGCCCTCGCTCCGCTGCGCCAGCAACTCGACACCCTGCGCCGCGAGCACGCCGCCGGACTCTCGCGCTGGGACCGGGTGCAGCTCGCCCGCACGCCGGGACGCCCCACCGCGCTCGACTACGTGGAGCGGCTGTGCAGCGACTGGACCGAGCTGCACGGGGACCGGCGCTTCGGCGACGACCCCGCGCTCATCGGCGGCCCCGCCCGCTGGCAGGGGCGGCCCGTCATGCTGCTGCTTCAGCAAAAGGGCCGCGACACCAAGACCAAAATCAAGCGCCGCTTCGGCAGCGCCAACCCCGAGGGCTACCGCAAGGCGATTCGGCTGATGGATCTCGCCGACCGCTTCGGGCTGCCGGTGGTGTCCCTGATCGACACCCAGGGCGCCTACCCCGGCCTGGAAGCCGAGGAGCGCGGTCAGGGCTGGGCCATTGCCGAGAGCATTCAGCGCATGGTGCGCCTGCGGGTCCCGGCGGTGTGCACCGTGATCGGTGAAGGCGGCTCGGGCGGCGCCCTGGCGGTCGGGGTGGGCAACCGGGTGCTGATTCAGGAAAACGCCTGGTACTCGGTCATTTCCCCCGAAGGCGCGGCGAGCATCCTCTGGCGCGACGCGGCGCAGGCCCCCCTCGCCGCCGAAGCCCTGCGCGTCACGGCAGCCGACCTGCTCGACCTGGGCATCGTCGAAGAAGTCGTCCCCGAGCCGCCGGGCGGCGCCCACCTCGACCCCGAAGCCGCCGCGCAGGCCCTGGGCAGCGCGGTCAGCCGTCACCTCGACGCCCTTTCCGCCCTCAGCCCCGACGAGCTGCTCTCGCAGCGGGCCGCCCGCTTCCGTTCACTGGGGGCGTTCGAGGAACGCTGATACGGAACGCCTCTTTGCTACAGATTTCTACAGGGCCAATTGCTACAGGGCCAATTGCTACAGGGCCAACGAAAGGCCTGTCATACGGATTCCGATTGAATCTGGTAGTTTCAGATTCAATCCGACTTGCAAAGCTGCGCAGCAGAGCGGATGCGAGTAGGAAAAAATACGGGTTACGCGATATGGATGCACAGGCGGCGCCTTCCCAACTGTACAGGCCCGACTGTGCAGGAATGAAGCGGAATCCGTATCAGCCCTTGCGCCGGAAAGGATTCCAGTTGCGCCGCGTCGGGCGGGTGCCGTCCGGCTTCCCCGGAGCTTCGGGCAGGCTTTGAGCCACGCGGGGAGCGGCGGTGTGGCGCCCGGACTGCTGGGCCGAGGCGGGCAAGGCGTCGCCAGGCAGCGTGTCTTCGTGGTTCGGTGGGGGTTCACCCAGGGCTTCGAGCAGGGCGCGGTGAAGCGCGTCGGCGGTCGGGCGCTCGTGGGGCCGCTTGGCGAAGGTGCGGTCAAGGAGGCGGCACAGGGCGCGGGGCAACTCCGGGCGCAGCGAGGCGAGCGGCGCCGGAAAACGCGACAGGTGCGCCACCATCAGTTCCGCGTAGCTGTTGCCGGTGAAGGGCCGGGCGCCCGTGAGCAGTTCCCAGGCCATCACGCCCAGGCTGTAGACATCGCTGGCGCCGCTGGTCGACTCGCCGTGGTAGACCTCCGGCGCCATGTAATACGGGCTGCCGCTGGTCTTGGACCCCTGAGCGACGAAATACGCGCTGCCCAGGTCCCCCAGCGCCGCGCGTCCGTCGCTGACGTAGACGTTTTGCGGCTTGACGTCCTGGTGGACGGCGCCCAGCCGGTGCAGGTACGCGAGCGCCGAAGCGATGTCCGCCAGAATCCTCAGCGCCTCCCGTGACGGCAGCGGCTGACCCCGCAGGCGCCCACTCAGCGGGCCGTCCGGGTAGTAAAAGAGCGCCAGAAACGCCCCCGGACCGAAAGGAGTGCCCGCAAACCCGCGCACCACATGCGGATGCTGAAACTTCAGGGTCAGCCTCACCTCGTTGCCGAAGCGTTCGGCGGCGTCATGCTGGCGCAGTGTGGCCGGCAGCGGCAGTTTCACGGCCACCTCACGGCCGTCAGGCCCGGTGGCCAGGCGCACATCCGACGTGTTGCCGCGCCCGATAGAACGCGACAGCACATAGTCTTGAAGGGTTAGGGACAACTGACTCACACGCTCACTTCTTCTCCTGGCCCGCAGTGTAACCAGCGGCTCCTCACCAAATTCTATCCAGAATTCCATAGAGGGTAGGACCACAGAAGAGCGTGGAGTTGTCGTAGTCGCGGTTTTTAGCTCATCCTGACCCAGGGGGGAAGCCGGGAGAGAGGTTGTGAAGCGTTCCACCTCTCAACTTGGAAAATGTGGGGATTGGAAATTTGCCGCTCTAGAGCAGTTCTCCGAATTACGTGATGCGCGGAACGGCACCCCGCCTCACTCCATTCTCCGTCCTGCTCAGTGTTTTGCACTCGCTCCGCTCGCCAAAAAGACGTTGCGTCTTTTTGTCAAATGCTCTAGGACACCTTTTGCGTTACCCCCCTCCCAACCCTCCCCCGCAAGGGTGGAGGGCTATCAAGGCATCTTGTACGGGTTCTGATTGAATCTGGTAGTTTCAGATTCAATCCGACTTGCAAAGCTGCGCAGCAGAGCGGATGCGAGTAGGAAAAAATACGGGTTACGCGATATGGATGCACAGGCGGCGCTTTCCCGGCTGTGCAGGAATTAAGCGGAACCCGTATTACCGCGTTCAAAGTCGCTCCACGCTGTCTTGTGGTCCTACCCCATAGAGCATTTGACAGAAAAAGCGGAGCGTTTCTGTCCGACTTGCAAAGCTGCGAAGCAGAGCGGACTCGGAGAGCTGCCCGGCAGAGCGAGTGAATTTCGACGAGCAGAACGGACTTGCAAAGCTGCGAAGCAGACTGGTACAGCTCCGCAGGAGAGAATGGAGCGGGTGGCGGTGCCGTTTCCGACACACGCGTAATTCGGAGAACTGCTCTACAGCATTTGACAAAAAGACGCAACGTCTTTTTGGCGAGCGGAGCGAGTGCAAAACACTGAGCAGGGCGGAGAATGGAGTGATGCGGGGTGCCGTTCCGCGCATCACGTAATTCGGAGAACTGCTCTAAACGTCGCCGTTCGCTTTCCAGCAGGGGCAGGAACAGAGCGGCAAACAACGTAAACCGCCGGGGGCATGGGGTATGCTGGGCGGGCTATGAGCCACTCTTCCTCTTCTTCTTCCGGTGGGGGCATGGGCCGCACCCTGCTCTGGATCGCCATTGCGCTGACGGTGCTGCTGCTGGGCTGGGTGACGGCCACGGCGGTTCGCGCCAACCCGATTTACAGTGACCGCGACGCCCACGGCGTGAGCAAGTACCACTTCATCGAACTGTGCCGCGAAGAGCTGCATACCCCCAACGAGCTGCCCCTGATGCTGGGCCCGGGTCAGACCCAGCCGCTGCTCACGGCGGTGCAGGGCACCGGAGAGATGCGGGCCAACGACACGCTGCAGGTCGTGAGCACCGCCACCGTGGCCCAGACCGACCAGGCCGTGCAGGCCGGCGAAAACGGTCAGCTTCAGATGACGCTGCCGGTGCTAATTCAGTTCCGGGACACCGCCGGAGCCACCCGCCCACTGGTGCCGGTCAACATGCAGTGCAGCTACGACAAGACCAAAGCGGAAAGCGAGCGCCTGCAAGTGATGCTGGTTCCGGGGGGCTGACCTTTTTGCCCGGAGAAACCCGCTGAGAGAGCCGCTGGTCACTTCCCGACTTCAGGGGTGACCGGCGGCTCTCTTCGGGTTCTGGGGCGGGTTCCGGCTTCCGGTGCCCGTATCAGCGTCGCCAGGGAAAGCGCCCGGTGGCGGGAACCCTGGCCGTGACTTCGCGGTCTGATGGAGGCACGACCTTTTCCAGCTCGAACAGCGCGGCGCTCAGCCACTCGGGAACGTGCTGCCTCAGCTGCGAGCGCGGCACCCAGATGGCCGACTTGAGGCCCAGCGGCTGCGGGTTGAGGATGCCCGAACAGTAGTCGGTGCCGAAAATCAGGTTCAGGTGCGGCGTGGCGTTCCCTGCCGGCCCCCCCGGCGCAAGCAGGGTGTGGCTGCCGACCAGCCAGAACTCGCTGACCGAGATGCCCAGTTGCGTGAGCAGCAGGCGCCGCAGCACGGTTTCGACCACCCCCAGCCCGCTGTGCTGAACGTCCACGAGCGTTCCCGGCAGGCTCTGGGGACCGCCCGGCAGCAGCAGGCGGTGCGGGCGCACCAGCAGCACATCGTCCTGACGGCGCACCAGGGCGAAGGTGCCCACGCGATAGCTCGGAACTTCAGATTCGGTTGCAGGGTTCATCTCGGTGACTCCAGGTCCGGCGCAGGAAAAGGAAAAGCAGGTGGGCGGGCCGCTTGGACCTGGCCGGGAGGCGGCACGGTCTTCGTTGGCTTTGCGTGTCCCCTCTGCCCCGGTACGGCTCCGACCCGCATGGCCCTGGTCTCCGGTTTTCCCCCCGGCACCATCCTGTCAACACTACCATAAGGTTTGGAAAAGCCGTGGAATGAGGAAGAGACGGACCTCTGCCTAATTTCCCCAGAGGCAGGACGACACCGCCTACGGCTTCATCGCCCCAAACCCATGTACCCAGCTGCGTTCCAGCGGCGGGTTCAGGGGTTGGGCGGCCAGGGCCTGCGCCGTTTCCGTCAGGGCCGCGTCGTGGGCCGGGTTGGTCCAGGCGGGGGACTGCACCAGCAGCAGGGCCTTCACCTCGTGGGCAGCGGGCCAGCCGTCGTCGGGGTCGGTCTGGCGGCGCAGCGTGACCCGCCCGTGCAACTCTGGAGGCAACCGGGGGCCGAACTCGCCCCAGGTGCGCTGGAGGTCGTGGCCCTCGGCAACGGGCAAGTCGGCGTGCCACCAGGGGTACAGACAGACATAGTGCCGAATCAGCCCCGCCGCCAGACCCAGTCCGGCCCAGTTGCCGGGGCGCAGCCGGGCCGGGTCGCCACTGAAGCTGGTCAGGTCGTGGTGGGAATCCACATTGAGCACGTCGCTGCCGGGAAACTGCCGGAGCCAGCCCCAGGCGTCGGCGTGGCTGAGCGTGACGAACGTAGGCACCCCCGCGTAACGCCGCAGCGCCTGCCAGCCCGCGTACAGCGGAAAGTCGGCGTCCAGCGCGGCCCAGCTTTCGCCTCCCCGTCGCCGGGCACGGCCTTGCCACGCGTCCAGACGGTCGGCGGGGCGGTCAGGGGTGCCCCAGATAGGCGCGTCGAAGACCAGTTCACGCGGGCCTGAAAAGGCGTCCCAGTCCACGCTGAGCAGCGTCACTCGGGGCGTGCCCCCGCCCGCTGCTCCAGCGTCCGCAGCACCTCCGCCGCGTGGCCCAGCGGATTCACCCGCTTCCAGTGAAAGGCGAGCTGGCCCGCCGGGTCGATCAGGAAGGTCTGCCGGGAGGCCAGGCCCAGCAGCCCCCCCACCCCACCCATCACCCCGTAGGCGCGGGCCACGGCGTGGTCGCCGTCGGGCAGCAGGGGAAACGACAGGCCGCAGCCTTCACGGAAGCGGGCCTGCTGCGCCTCGGTGTCGGTGCTCACGCCGATGACCTCGGCGCCCAGACGCCCAAACTCGGGCAGGGCCGCCTCGAAACGCTGCGCTTCCACCGAGCAGCCCGGCGTCCCGGCGCGGGGGTAGAAGTACAGCACGACCCAGCGGCCCCGGAGCTGCGTGAGGTCCATCAGGCGGCCGTCGTCGCTGCGGGTGCGGAACAGGGGGGCGGGCTGGCCGAGGCGGGGCGTCATGCGCCGAGTGTAACCGCGAGCGGACATATAGAGCATTTGACAAAAAGACGTTACGTCTTTTTGGCGAGCGGACTGGGACAGCTCGCAGAGAGCGAGTGCAAAACACTGAGCAGGGCGGACTTGCAAAGCTCCGCAGGAGAGAATGGAGTGATGCGGGGTGCCGTTCCGCGCATCACGTAATTCGGAGAACTGCTCTAGAGTGTCGGCCGTGACCGTGCAGGCCATGACCGTGCAGGCCCCGGCCCTCCTGACCTTGCCGCTGCGCCCCTACGCCGGGCGCCCGGTGCTGGTGGGGGTGTCGGGGGGCGCCGACTCGGTGGGCCTGCTGCGGGCGCTGCTGGAGGTGAACGCCCGCCCGGTGGTGGCCCACCTCGACCACGCCCTGCGGCCCGAATCGGTAGACGACGCCGCGTGGGTGCGCGAGCTGTGCGCCGAGCTGGGGGTGGCCCACACCGTGACGCGAATCGATGTGGGCGCGGTGGCGGCGCGGCGCGGCTGGAATCTGGAGGACGCGGCGCGGCGGCTGCGCTACGACGTGCTGAGCCGGGCGGCGAAAGAACACGGCTGCGAGGTCGTCCTGACCGCCCACACCCGGCGCGACCAGGCCGAAACGGTGCTGACCGAGGTGCTGCGCGGCGAGGGGACAGTGCGCGGGATTCCGCCGCAGCGCGGGCGGGTGCGGCGACCCTGGCTGAAGGTAGGGCGGGCCGACATCGAGGCGTACCTGCACGCGCTCGGGCAGGACTGGCGCGAGGACGCCAGCAACGCCGACCCGCGCTTGACCCGCGCCTGGATTCGCCAGGAGGTGATGCCGCTGCTGCTCTCGCGTTTTCCCGCCGCCGAGGTCGCCCTGGCCCGCGTGGCCGACCTCGGCGCCGAGGACGACGAAGCGCTGCGGGCGCTCGCCTCGCGCCTCAACCCCCACACGCCGCTGGAGGGCCAGCCGCCCGCCGTGCTGCGGCGCTGGGCGGCGGCGCAGTTGCGGGCGGCGGGGCTGGACTTCGGGGCCGAACACCTGCGCGACCTCGCCGGGGCGCTGGGTGAAGGTCGGACCCGGCACCTGACCCTGCCCGGCGAGCGTGAGGTGACCGTGACCGGCGGAGGCCTGCATGTCACTCCGGACCGCTGGCCGGACCCGGACTTCGACCTGCCGCCCGGCTGGACGCGGCGCACCCGGCAACCCGGCGACCGCATTCGGCTGCCGGGCGGCACCCGCAAACTCAGCGACGTGCTGACCGACGCCCAGGTGCCCCGCGCCGAGCGTGACCGCCTGCCGCTGCTGACCGACGAACGCGGCGCGGTGCAGTGGGTGGGGACGCGGCCCCCGCTGTGGGCAGCAGGCGCCCGTGAAACGCTCGGCCTGCCGGTAGACCCGCTGCACGCCGCGATGGGCGAAGCGCTGGCCCTGGCCCGGCAGGCGGCGCAGCGGCAGGAAGTCCCGGTGGGCGCGGTGGTCCTCGGCCCGGGCGGGCAGGTCATCGGCGGGGGCCGCAACACCTCACAGGAACACGGAGACATGACGCGGCACGCCGAACTCGCCGCGTTGCGGGAGGCGGCGGCTACGCTCGGCACGCCTTACCTGACCGGCTGCACGCTGGTGGTCACGCTCGAACCCTGCCCGATGTGCCTGGGGGCGGCCCTGGAAGCGCGGGTCGGGCGCATTGTCTACGGCGCCGCGAACCGGGGAGCGGGGGCGCTGGGCGGCGTCAGCGACCTGCTCGCCGGACACTGGGGCTGGCGGCCCGAGGTGCAGGGCGGCGTGCGGGCCGGTGAAGCGGCGCGGCTGCTGCGTGACACCTTCAGCGAAGTGCGCCGCCGCTCATTGCCCGAAGGCTGACACCCCGGCCCCGCGCAGCAGTCGCAGCACCAGCGCCAGCGGAAACCCGACGATGTTGGAGTAGTCGCCCTCCACCCGCTCGACCAGCGCCATGCCGACGCCCTGAATGCCGTAGCCTCCGGCCTTGTCCAGCCCCTCGCCACTGCGGGCGTAGAACTCGATTTCGGCCTCGGTCAGCGGGCGGAAGGTCACGTCGGTGCGCTCCACACCGCTCTGCTCCCCCACTGGCGAGATGACGCAAACACCCGTGTAGACCTGCTGCGTGCGGCCCGACTGCTGCCGCAGGAACTCGGCGTTCTCGGCTCCGTCGGCGGGTTTGGCGAGCAGGGTGCCGCCGAGGGCGACCACCGTGTCGGCGGCGATGACCACCGCGTCCGGATGCGCGGCAGCCACGGCGCGGGCCTTGAGCTGCCCGAGTGCGAGGGCGAGCCGCGCCGGGTCACGCTCCTGGCTGTCTTCCGCCTCGCCGCTCACGACCACCTCGAACGTGACGCCGAGATTGCCCAGGAGTTCACGGCGGCGCGGACTGCCCGAGGCGAGGATGACGCGGGGCTGAGGCGCCGTCATCAGTAGCCCGCTCCGTTCTCGCCGCCTGACACCAGTCCCACTCCGCCGGAGGTGCCGAGGCGGGTCGCTCCGGCCTCAATCATGGCCTGCGCGTCGGCTGGGGTGCGGACGCCGCCCGCCGCCTTGATCTGGGCGCGGCCCGCAATGACCTCGGCCATCAGCTTCACGTCCTCCACCGTGGCGCCGCCAGTCCCGAAGCCGGTGCTCGTCTTGACGAAGTCGGCGCCGCCCTGCACGGCGGCTTCGGTGGCACGGCGCTTTTGCTCGTCGCTGAGATAACAGGTTTCGATAATCACCTTGAGCACCTGCTCCGGCACCGCCCGGCGCACCGCCCGCACGTCGGCTTCCACCGCGTCCCAGTCTCCGGCCAGCGCCGAGCCGACGTGAATCACCATGTCGATTTCGTCGGCCCCGGCCTCGGCGCTCAGGCGGGCTTCCAGGGCCTTTTGTTCGGAGCTGACGGCCCCCAGCGGAAAGCCGCACACGGTGGCGACCTTCACGTCGCTGCCCTCCAGCCAGGCGCGGGCGTGCGGGATAAAGACCGGGTTGATGCACACCGCGTAGAACGAGTGCTGACGGGCTTCCTCGCAGAGGATACGGATGTCGGCCAGGGTCGCGGTGGCCTTGAGCAGCGTGTGGTCGATGTAGGGCGCGAGTTGCATAGCGGGAGTGTACCGGAGGCGCTGCCGGGAGCCGGGGCGGTCTGCCCGGGCGTGGCCTCCCTTTTCTTTTCCGTGCGACCTTCCGTTCACCTCTTTTTCGTATAAATTTGAATGAAATTTACTCCTTCGGCTGTTCTCCTGCCGGGGCGCCCTTCAAGATGTCCTGGGCCGCCTTGACCGCACTCAGGGCTGCCGGAACCCCCGCGTAGACGGCGACTTGATGCAGCACGTCGCTCAGGTCGCGCTCGCTGACGCCCGTGTTGGCGGTGGCGCGGAGGTGGCCCGCGAGTTCCTTTTCCCGGCCCAGAGCGGCCAGAATGCCGATGGTGACCATGTGGCGCTCGCGGTCGGTCAGCCCGCCCCGGCCCCAGACGGCGCCCCAGGCGTACTCGGTCAGAAAGCGCTGGAAGTCGGCCCCGAACGCGTCTTCCCCACCGGCAAAGGCCCGCTCCACGAACTCGGCGCCCATCACGGCGCGGCGCTTTTCCAGCCCCCGCTCGAACATTTCCTGTGACATGCGCCGAGCGTAGACGGTCACGCCCCGCAAGCCCCCGCGCAGTTCTAGACTCTGCCTATGCGAATCATGGCGGTCTTTGCCCATCCTGACGACGAAATCGGGTGCATCGGTACCCTCGCCAAGCACGCCCGGCGCGGCGACGAGGTGCTGCTGGTGTGGACCACCCTGGGCGAACTCGCCAGCCAGTTCGGAGACACTCCGCACGAAGAAGTGCGGCGGGTGCGGCGCGAACACGGCGCGTGGGTGGCGGAAAAAATCGGCGCGGCCTACCACTTTTTCGACATGGGCGACAGCCGCATGACCGGCGGACGCGACGAGGCCCTGCAACTCGCCCGGCTCTACGCGACCTTCCGGCCTCACGCGGTTCTCACCTGGAGCGACGACCACCCGCACCCCGACCACCGCATGACGGCCAAAATCGCGTTTGACGCCCTCACGCTCGCCCGCATTCCCAAGATTCTGAACGAGGCGGGCACGGAGGCGGCGGCCCTCTCCCCCGCGCCCGACCTCGGCGGGGACGCGGCGCCGGAAAGCGGCGAGGACATCCGGCGGCTCGAAGCCTGGCGGGAGCCGGTGCGCTTTTATCAGTACTACGCCCCGGCCAGTCCTTACCCCGAGGTGTTCGTGGACACCACCGAAACTGCGGACGTGGCCGCCGAGGTGATGGCCTTTTACCACGCGTTCTACAAGTGGCAGTGGACCCCCGAACAGTTTCGCGCCTCGCGCGCCCAGGTCGGGCGGCTGTGCGGGGCGAGCGACGCCGAGCGCTTTACCCTGCGGGCCAGTCACCTGAAAGCGCGGCAATTTCTGGACTGACACCCCTTTGAACAATAGATGGGGCATTTCTGTCTATTTTCCCAACAGGGCGAGTCAAAGAAAAGACAGGATGAACCGGGGCAGAGGAAGGCGCCCCTCTTCTGGCGATTCCAAAGAATAATTCCGCGCCGGAGGGGTCAGGCAGATGAGGGCAGCGGCGCCCAGTTCTCACTTTGAGGGCCTATGTTCGGGACTGCCATGTCTGCTTCCCGCTGCTCCCTTCTGCCGCTCGTGGCCCTGCTGGGGCTGGGGACGGCCGGGCTGGGTGGTCCCGGAACCTCCGCGCTGGCCTCGGCGGAGTTGCCCGCCGCGCTGGCGGCCCGGGTGACGGCCCTGCTGCCCGGCCCCGAGCAGACGGTACAGGTCGTCAAACGCGGCTCACGAATCGCCACCGTCAACCTTCAGCAGCACGTGACCTCGGTGGGAGGCAGCCCGGCGGCGTTGCGGACGGTGCTCGCCTCGGCGGCGCGGGGGCAGGTGCCGAGCTACGACGCACGGCTGGGCATCACCCGCGAGCAGTTTGGGGCGTACCTCGCCTTTCAGCCGGTGCTGGTGCCGAGCGGCAAAAGCCTGAAACTGCCGCTGCTGCGCACGTCCCAGCGCCTGACCTTTCCCGAGCAGTCCAGCGTTCCGGCGCTGCTGCGCGGCCTGAGCTTCGACCTGCGCAGCGGTGAGGTGCAGGTGCCCGAAGGCTTCAGCTTCAAGCCCGTGCGGGTGTCGGCCAGCACCGCCACCGACCGCAGCATCGACCTGCGCGGCGGCGTGCAGTGGAAGATGCACGGCTACGACCCCATCAGTCAAAACGGGATTCACGGCCAGCTCAGCCTGCACCAGCTCGGCAGCGGTCAGGTGCTGCTGACCTACCAGCGCACCAACATGCTGCGCGGGGTTCCCGGCGAAGAAGCCGAGATTCTGCTGACCTATTCCCGCTGATACGCCACCCAAACAGAGCGCGGCGGGGGGCGGCCCTTTCCGAATCCCCCAGAGCCACGATTCGGACAACTTCGTCTCATACGGATTCCGCTAAATTCCTGCACAGTCGGAACTACACCGCCTGTGCATCCATATCGCGAAATCCGTATCTTTTCCTACTCCTTTCAGTCGGATTGAATCCAGAAATCTGCTGGATTCAATCGGAATCCGTATCAAGCCCTACTCCCCCTCTGGCGCTGTGGGGTCGTCGGGCGCGGCCAGAACCACCAGCGCGTCGGAGACCCGCAGCGGCAGAGGCCCGCTGCCGGGAAAAAGAGCGTCCAGAACGTCCTGCGGGGTGGGGTGCAGCCGTTCCAGGGCGCGGCCCGCCTCGCGCCAGATTCCGGCGTGAAAAGGCCGCAGCGCCGGGTCGGTCAGCGCCTGACGCAGGCCCAGGAGAGTTTCGCCCGCCTGCCGGGGGGCTTCTGCCAGTTGCACCTGCACTTCCACCGCGAGCAGCTGGGCGCTGAGGGCCGGGTCGGCTTCCTGGGCACCGGGCAAGCCCAGCCGCACCCGGCGCAGCAGGGCGTGTGCCCGCCCGAGTTCACCCAGGGCCGGGGCCGGGTCGCCCGCCCGCACGAAGGCCTCGGCCCTCAGCGCCCGCACCTGGGCCTCGGCGTAGGGGTGGTCGGTCATGTCGAGGGCGCGGCCGAGGTCTTCCAGCGCCTGCCGGGGGTCGGGCTGCGCCAGCGCCCGCGCCAGGTGCATGTCGAACACCAGAAGCTGCTCACGGTCACTCTGGCCCGCAGGAACCTGCAACAGGTCGCCAAGCAGGGTGCGGGCGTACATCAGGTCGGGGGCGTCGTGTTCGGGGCCGCCGAAGGGTTGCAGGTACGGCACGCCGCGCCCCCGGGTCAGGTAGGCGAGGGCCACGCGGTACTGGGTGCGGCGGACCCGGTAGGTCACTTCGGCCCGGCGTCCCCCCTCGCCGCGCAGCAGGGTCAGCGCCTGGGCCGCCTGGGTCAGCGCCTCGTCCGGGCGGCCCAGGGCGAGCAGCACCGGCACCTGCTCGGACAGCAGCCGCGCCCGCAGCACCGCGTCCACCGAACGGGGCCGGTCGGCAGGAAGCAGCTCCAGCGCCTGCCCGAACAGCCGCAGGGCATTCGCCGCGTGTCCCAGGCGACGCTGGGCGGTGGCAGCCCGGCCCAGCACCCGCGCCCGCTCCTCGGGGTTGGCCCCGGCCGCTTTCAGGCGGCGGGCGGCGTCGCTCAGGGCGGCGTAGGCGGCGGCGGGCTGCCCCAGCCGCAGCCGCAGGTCCCCTTCCTGATACCGCGCCCGCGCCGAAAGCAGCGGACTGCTGTCCGGCACCGCGCCGAGGTGGTCGAGCGCCTCTGCCCAGCGTCCGGCGTCCTTGGCGACCAGCCCGCGCCACAGCCGCGCCCGGGGTCCCGACTGCGCGGTGCGTGGGTCATTGACCGCCCGCGTCGCTTCCTCGATGTCACCCCGCCAGCGGGCGAGCGCCGCCTGCACCAGCAGCCCGTCGGACTGGGCGGCCAGGCTCCAGTCGTCCGTCCGGCCCCCCGTCAACTCCCCGAGCTGCGCTTTTTCCAGCTGGGTCTGCGCCGTCCCGAACTCGCCCGCGTCGAGGCTGCTCTCGGCCAGCTTGACACGTGCCCAGGCGTGCGCGGCGCCCTCGGCTTCGAGCAGCACGAACAGCGCGTCACGGGCGGCGGGGGCGTGGTACTCGCCCCGGCTGGCGTGGTGGGTGACGACGGCCCGCGCCAGTCCCTCACGCTCGGGGGAAGTCGCCCCGGCCCGGATGCGGCGCCACAGGGCCGGAAGGTGCCGGGCGTCGTCGGGCCGGGCGCGGACATGACGCTCGAGCAGGCTCCATTCGCCCAGCGCCGCCAGAGCCGCCAGTCGGTAGGGCACCACCTCGGGGGCCGGGTCGCCCTGCGCCGCCTGCACGAAGCGCCGGGTCGCCGCCTGCACCTCGGCCTCGGGCAGCAGCGGCAGCGCCAGCCACAGCAGGGGCCGGGGGCGCCAGCCCAGCACGCCTTCGCCCGCTTCACCCTGGCCCGTTGAACTTTGCCCAGACGCGCCTTCCCCGGACGCCCCTTCTCCAGACGCACTCTCGCCCGCTGGCCCCGTCACCGCTTCGAGCAGGCTGCGGGCGTGCAGGGGCAGCGCCGTGACTTCGCCGCCCAGCGCCAGGGCCAGCGCCCCGGCAGCCAGGACCGGGGCGTTGCCCGGCGGCGCCACCGCGTCACGGGCGCCCGCAGGTGGGGGAAGCAGCGCCGCTGCCGCGCAGGCCAGGCGGCGCACGTCGGGGTCGGACAGCAGCCGCGCCGCGTTGCCGCCCGCGCCGGCCAGCAGCGCCAGGCGGTCAAGGTTGCGCCCGGTTTCCCGCGCCAGACTGTCGGCCACCGGGCGGGGCACCCCCAGGCGGCTCATCAGGTAGGCCCGCGCCTCGGTCAGGGTGGGGGGCTGCAACTCCGTGATTTCCCCGGCGTCCGGCGGCCACCCCGCCGTGTCCTCCAGGGCGAACAGCACACTGACCCCGGGCGGGATGTGGCGGCGCAGCACCTCGGCGGCCCAGGCAGCGGCGGTCGTGGGGACGCCGCCGGGCAAGCGGGGCGGGTCGTTGCCGAAATGCAGGTTCTCGGTCACGCGCACCAGCAGGGCGCTGCCCACAGGCAAGCGGTCAGGCGGCAACAGTGCCCGCACCACGTCGAGCTGCCGGGCGGCCAGCGACGCGAACGACCGGTCCCGCAGCCCTGCTCCGCCCGCCAGAGCCAGCAGGTCGCCGCTGAGGTTGAGACGCTCGACTGGCACCCCGGCCTGTTGCAGCGCCGCCGCGAGGTGGTCGAGCAGCACCGTCTTGCCCGCCCCGGCGCGGCCCGCCACCACCAGCCGGGGACTGCGGCCTGCCCGCACCCCGGCCAGAAATTGCTTGTAGACCCGCTTCTTGCTGCGGCCCAGCAGTTCCAGCTCGGGCGGCAACGGGGCCGGTTCCTGCGCCGGGGTCAGCAGGTCGAGCGACAGGCCCGCTTCCTGAGCCAGCTCCCCCAGCAGCCCGGCGAGCAGGCGTTTGTCGGCGGCGGTGCCCACGTCGCGGTACACGATGTTGCGCAGCGCCGCCGGGTTGCCGCCCCTGGCCCGCAGCTCGGCTTCCAGCCAGCGCAGGCTGCCGCGCTGCACCCCGCCTGCCCCCGGCGGAAGCGCGGCACGTATCTCGGCCAGGGCCGCTTTCCAGTCCACGTTCTCAGCCTAGAGCATTCGACAAAAGAACGCAGTGATTTTGTCCGAGCGGAGCGAGTAGATTTCGACGAGCAGGACGGACTTGTAAAGCTGCGAAGCAGACTGGTACAGCTCCGCAGGAGAGAATGGAGCGGGTGGCGGTGCTGCTTCCGACACACACGTAATTCGGAGAGCTGCTCTAGAGCATTTGACAAAAAGACGTTGCGTCTTTTTGGCGAGCGGAGCGAGTGCAAAACACTGAGCAGGGCGGAGAATGGAGTGATGCGGGGCGCTGTTCCGCGCATCACGTAATTCGGAGAACTGCTCTAGACCCTGTGGCTTCCCCCGGTGACGTGAAGTCCAGCCAGCCGCCTCGCCCCCACCCGCAGTCCTGGCCTACCGGCAGTGAGTTTTGCCACAGCAGGCCGACTTTTGGACCGTGTACAGAACTGCACCGGGTGCAGAACAACCCGGCGAGCGTGCCCCCAACGGGGGGTTTCTCCGGGTGCCCCCTGATTGTGTATACTCGGTTCAGTTTCCCAAACGACCAACCCAGCCATCCGTTTCGTGTTTGTCCCTGGCCGCCGTGCCGGGCACAGTTCTGGAGGAATGTCCATGCGTAACCCTGTGTTTGCCCTGTCCGCCCTGGCCCTGACCCTCGCCGTGAGCACCGCCGGCGCCCAGTCCCTGTCTTCCGCCCAGGCCCTGTACACGCAGGGCAAGTGGCAAGACGCCGCCAACGCCGCCGCCGCCCTGAAGACCAGCGCCGGGTACGCCCTGGCTGCCGAAGCGACCACCAACGGTGCGGGTCTGGTGGCCGACGGCCAGAAAAAGGCGCTGTTCAGCAAGGCGCAGGACTACGCCAAGCAGGCCATCGCCGCCGACAAGAACAATGCCGACGCCTACTTCGAGCTGGCCCGCGCCCAGGGACGCCTGGCTCAGTTCAGCGGCATTCTTCAGAGCCTGGGCATGGCCAAGGACATGAAGAAGAACCTCGACACCGCCGTCAAGCTCAACCCCAACCTGGCGAGCGCCTACGTTGCCCTGGGCCTGTGGCATGCCAACCTGGACGCCAAGGGAGCCATCGCCCGCAGCTCCACCGGAGCGAGCCGGGCACAGATCGCGCCCAACTTCGAGAAGGCCATCGCCCTGGAGCCGGGCAAGGCCGTTCACCGCATCGAGTACGCCAACGCCCTGCTGCTTCAGGGCAACAAGGCGGGCGCCAAGGCCCAACTGGAAAAGGCCGTCGGCATGAGTGGCAGCACCTTCTGGGAAAAGCGCGACGTGGCGACGGCCCAGGCTATGCTCGCCAAGCTCAAGTAACCACGTTTGGTCCAGGCTGCCCTCAGTGGGCAGTCTTTTTTTGCTCCTGTGGCCAGCCCGGCTCAAGGTCATCTTAAGGCCCTCCTGAGCCTGCATCTCACCGCCGGATGTCAGCCTGGGGCCATGACCCAGACCAGAGACCTCACCGGCAAGAAAATCGCCATCCTCGCCACCGACGGTGTGGAAGAAGTCGAGCTGACCAGCCCCCGTCAGGCCATCGAAGCGGCGGGCGGCCAGACGGAACTCATCGGCCTCAAGTCCGGCGAGATTCAGTCCATGAAGGGCGACATCGAGCCGCAGGCCAAATACCAGGTGGACCGGACCGTTTCCGAAGTCAAGGCCAGCGACTACGACGGCCTGCTGCTGCCCGGCGGCACCGTAAACCCCGACAGCCTGCGTCTGGATGAGACCGCCATGCGCTTCGTCCGCGACATGTACGACGCGGGCAAACCCATCGCCGCCATCTGCCACGGCCCCTGGAGCCTCTCGGAAACCGGCATCGCCCAGGGGCTGAAAATGACCTCGTGGCCGAGCCTGAAGCGCGAGCTGACGCTGGCCGGCGCGCAGTGGGTGGACGAGGAGTGCGTGACCGACAAGGGCGTGGTGACGAGCCGCAATCCGGACGACCTGCCCGCCTTCAACAAGAAGATGATCGAGGAGTTTGCCGAGGGCGACCACAGCAGCCGCCGTCAGTAAGACGGCAAGACAAACAGGAGTGGGAGGCCGGGGCAAGACGCTCTGGCCTCCCGCTCCTGTTTGTTCCTTTGGTCGGTTCCCTCAAGCGCGGCCAGCCTGCGCGGCGCGAAAGGTGCCCCCGGCTGACTGCACCTCGACCTCATCTGCTAGAATCTCTGTTCGGGTATCCCGCCCACCTTCCGAACTCTGGAATTGCGGCGGGTTTTTTTGTGCCAATTCAGGCTCATAAGGGCTGATGGCTGAAGGCCGAGGGCCGAAAGCTAAAAGCTCCGTACCGAGGGAGCAACTATGGAATACAGGAACATCGCCATCATCGCGCACGTCGACCACGGAAAAACCACGCTGGTGGACGGCCTGCTCAAGCAGACGCTGGAACTCAAGCACGGCGAGGAAATCGCCGAACGCGCGATGGACTCCAACGACCTGGAGCGCGAGCGCGGCATCACCATTCTGGCGAAGAACACGGCGGTCGAGTACGGCGGCATCAAGATCAACATCGTGGACACCCCCGGTCACGCCGACTTCGGGGGCGAAGTGGAGCGCGTGCTGGGCATGGTGGACGGCGCCCTGGTGCTGGTGGACGCCGCCGAAGGCCCCATGCCCCAGACCCGCTTCGTGCTGAAAAAGGCCATCGAGCTGGGCCTCAAGCCCATCGTGGTGGTCAACAAGATCGACCGCAATGACGCCCGCCCCGAGGAAGTCGTCAACCTGACCTTCGACCTGATGGCCGAACTCGGCGCCAGCGACGACCAGCTCGACTTTCCGGTGCTGTACGCGATTGCCCGTGAAGGCAAGGCGTTCAAGGACCTCGAGCAGCCCCGCGAGGACTTCAAGGAACTGTTCGACATGGTGCTGGAGCACATTCCCGCGCCCAAGGTCGACCTCGAAGCGCCGTTCCAGATGCTGGTCACCAACCTCGACTACTCCGAGTACCTGGGCCGCATCGTGCTGGGCCGGGTGGCGCGCGGCACCGTCAAGAAGGGCGAATTCGTGCAGCTGATGCACAAAGACGGCACCATGACCAAGACCCGCGTCGTGCAGCCCTTTACCCACATGGGCCTCAAGCGCATCGAGGTGGACGAAGTGGGCGCCGGGGACATCGTGGCGCTGGCCGGAATCGAGGACGCACAGATCGGGGAAACCATCGCCGACCTCGCGGAACCCGAGGCCCTGCCCATCATCACCGTGGACGAACCCACCGTGAGCATGACCTTCCAGCCCAACACCAGCCCCTTCGCGGGCAAGGAAGGCAAGTACGTCACTTCGCGCCACCTGAACGACCGCCTGAAAAAGGAAGTCATGACCAACGTGTCGCTCAAGGTGGAAGAAGTGCGCCCCGACGAATTTGTGGTGTCCGGACGCGGCGAACTGCACCTGAGCATCCTGCTCGAAACCATGCGCCGCGAGGGGTACGAAGTGCAGGTCGGCAGCCCCCGCGTGATTACCCGCGAAATTGACGGCGTGAAGCACGAGCCGGTCGAGCACCTCGTCATCGACGTGCCCGAGCAGCACGCCAGCACCGTGATTGGCGTTCTGGGCGCCCGCAAGGGTCAGATGGTCAACATGGAACCCCAGGGCAGCCGCGTGCGCGTGGAATTCAAGATTCCGGCCCGCGCCCTGTTCGGCTTCCGCACCCAGTTCCTGTCCATGACCCAGGGCGAAGGCATCATGAGCCACATCTTCGACGGCTACGCGCCCTGGGCCGGGGACCTCAAGACCCGCCAGAACGGTTCGCTGGTCAGCATGGAAGACGGCACCTCCTTCGCCTACTCCATCTGGAAACTCCAGGACCGGGGCAGCTTCTTCATCGACGCCGGGCAGGAAGTGTACGTGGGCATGATCGTGGGTGAAAACGCCCGCGAGCAGGACATGAACGTCAACGTCTGCAAGAACAAGAAGCTGACCAACGTCCGCTCCTCGGGCGCCGACGAAGCCCTGACCCTGATTCCCCCCAAGCGCCTCTCGCTCGAAGACGCCCTGGAATACATCGCCGAGGACGAACTCGTCGAACTGACCCCCCAGAGCATCCGCCTGCGCAAGAAGGTGCTCAACCCGAGCTTCCGCAAGTAATACGGATTCCGCTTAATTCCTGCACAGTCGGGCCTATACAGTTGGGAAGGCGCCGCCTGTGCATCCATATCGCAGAATCCGTATTTCTTCCTACTCGCATCCGCTCTGCTGCGCAGCTTTGCAAGTCGGATTGAATCTGAAACTACCAGATTCAATCGGAATCCGTATAAGCCCTACTTCTTCGAAAAGGACCAGACACCTGCTCGTGTCTGGCCCTTTTCGTTTGAGGTTCTTCTGGACCCTTACCCGTTCCCAGCCTCAGCCATCGCGCCGCAGCTTTTCTCCCGGCGCACTCTCGGCGCGGGTGCCGAGGTGGATGACGGCGTAGTGCCCGGTCAGGTGGGCTTCCTCGGCCTGGGCCGCGGCGCGGAGTTCGGGCGAAACGGGCAGGTGGACCTCGTAGACGGCGGTGTCGTAGGCGCTTTTGACCACCGCCCGCAGCAGGCCCCGGCGCATGTCCTCGTCCTGCGCGTCGTCCAGCACCAGAGCGCGGACCAGCAGGGCCGGACGGTCCCCCTGCCACACGCTCTGGGCAAGCACGTAGCCGCGCACCCGGTCGTCGTGGTCCTCAGCGACAAAGGAGTGCCCGCTGCGCTCGTAGTGCCGCAGGGCGGCGAGGCTGCTGCTCAGGCGGCCTTCGCGTTCGCGTTCGGGCAAGGTGTCGTAGCCGGGGGCCTCACGGCGCTGGGCGGCCAGGTCGAGGGCCTGCATGGTCTCAAAGTCGGGTTCGGTAAAGGCACGGTAACGAAAGAGCGTCATGGCCCCGAGGGTAGCGCGGGCCGGCAGCGTAAGGTTGGCAGAAACTTCCAGCTCGGCCCCTGGGGCAGGCTGACACTTCCCCGGATATCCAGCTCGGTGGACGTCGCGGCCAGCTCGCTGCGCACGACCACCATGTTCCAGCCGCGCTTGAAGCGGTAATCGAGCGTGACCCGCGCGGCGCTCACATCCCTGCCCCCCACGCTGCACTTCAGGGTGCCCTGAACGGTGGCGGACCGGTCCGCGTAGACGAGCAGCTTCAGGGTCGTCACGGTGCCCGAATCGTCGGCCAGAGCCGTGGACTGCGGCAGCAACTCCCCGACACGTTTACCCCCCACGCTGTAGAACCCGCCGTCCACGACCAGCAGGTGCGCCGCCGGATGGTCGAGCACCGGCCTTCCCTGGCAGGTGAGCGGCCTGTCCGATTGCCAGAGCGTCACAGGCAGGCCGCTTTCGGGAGACGCGGACACCACCTCGTCCGGCAGGGTCGCAGGCAGGGTCAGCAGATAGCCGCCGCCAGCGTCCACCTCGGCGGTCAGGACCTTGACCTGCCGGGCGCCTGCGCCACTGGTCAGGGTGGCGGTCCCTGCCTGCGGCGGAAACAGGACAGATCCCCGGACCACCGCAGAGGGCGGGCCGGAAGGGGCAGGCGTCCCTCCACAGGCGCTCAGCCAGGCCAGGCCACCCAAAAGAAGCAGTGAGGTGCAGCGGTGAGGTCGCATCATGCGAATAATTTCACACTGGCCTTCCCGACAGATGAATCCTGCTCCCCCAATGAACACTGGCCCGATGACCTGTGCCCTGCGGCCCGGATCGACAAGCCGCCGCGCGTCAGGTTTCGTAGGTGCGGGCCACACTCGTCAGGACGCTGCGGTACTCGCCGGGAGTAATCAGGCCCATCGCCAGCGCGTGACTCGCCGCGTTGAGGCTGTCGGCGGCCAGCACCAGGTCCACGCCCGCTTTGCGGACCTCCTCGCGCAGCTTCAGAACGCTGCTGTCCCGCCCCGCCTCGGTCACGTCACGGATGTAGACGGCCAGCACTCGCCCCGGATGACGGCGCACGACCTCGGCATAGATTTCCGGGTCCTTTTCGCCGCTGTCGCCCACCAGCACGAACTTCAGGTCAGGGTAGCGCTGGAAAATCCGCTCGATCACGCCGTGCTTGTAACCGCCGTGTCCGCCGAGCAGGTCCATGCCCCAGTTGCGCAAAAAGAGCGGCCCCAGCGGAATCCGCCGGTAGTCCAGAAACTGCCACAGCAGGTCGAAAAAGTTCCAGGGGCTGCTCGAAACGTAAAAGATGGGGTTGCGGGCCTCGCCTTCGCGGGTCAGCGCCCGGTACAGCGCCCCCACGCCCGGAAACGGCGAGCGGGTGCGGGCGTTGCCGGTCAGACTGGTCATCAGCATCCGGGGCAGGCTGGTCACGTCCGACTGAATCACGGTGTCGTCGAGGTCGCTGATGATGCCGAACCGGGCGCCCGCCACCACCTGCACGCGGGCGCGGGCGGCCCCCTCCTGGCGGCCCTCCATCTGCAACTCGACCTCGTGCCACCCGGCGGGCACGGGCGCGGCGGGGGCAAAGCGCAGGGTGAAATAGCCGTCGCTGTCGCTCACGCCGCTGACCGTCTGCCCCCCCAGCGTGCCCGCCACGCGCACCCCGCCCACCTCGCGCGAGAACAGGCGGCGCACCACATTGCGAAAGTTGCGCCAGCGCGGGTCACCCTTGCGGGCGGGCGCCAGGGCGCGGGGGAGCAGCACCCGCCCGGTCAGCTCGACCTCGGCGGGGGTGCCCCAGCCCACGTACGGCTGCAAAATCAGCTTGCCGCGCAGTCGCCGGGGCTGGATATAGCCGCTGAAGGCCCGGTCGGTCACCACCACGGCCCGCTCCAGAACAGGCAGCAGGGTCTTGAAAGCCATCTTGGCGGTCTTGGCTGCAGTCACGCCGCCCAGTCTAAAAGCCCCTCCCCTTTCCACGCACCCCCGGGGCGGCGCGCCTTTCTTAACTTCCTGTCTCCGCTGCCCTTCTCCCTCCAGGCCAGGCCCGCACGAAGGCCCGCGCCTCCTCCACACTGCCCACCTCGCCCAAGGCCCGCGCCTCGGCCAATGCCCGCAGCACCTCGCCCACCCGGGGGCCGGGGAGCAAGCCGAGCAGCGCCATCACGTCTTCTCCGCCCAGCAGCGGCGCGGGGGCGGCAGGCTGCTCCTCCAGGGCGGCCAGGACGCGCTCCATCGCCAGGGCGTAGGCATGACGGCTGCCCGGTGTGCTGCTCGGCCCCCGCGCGGCTTCGCGGTCGGCCAGCATCAGGCTCAGCAGGTCGGGGAGCAGGTCACGGCGGCGGTGAACGAAGCGCCGCGCCTCCGTCTCGTTGGCCGGAAGCTGAACCATGTGGGCCTTGACGAGCGCGGCGGCCCGCTTGACCTCCTCGCCGGGCAATTTGAGGCGGGTCAACATCTGCGTGCTCAGGTCGGCCCCCACCCGGTCATGGCCGTGAAAGCTGCGGCGGCCCGTTTCCGGGTCGAGGGCCAGGGTGCGCGGTTTGCCCACGTCATGCAGCAGGGCGGCCCAGCGCAGGGGCAGGTCGGCGTCGGGGCGGCGCCCAAGCAGCTGGTGCAGCGCTTCCAGATTGTGATGAAACACGTCCAGATGATGAAAGCCGCCCTGCTCCACCCCGCGCCCTTCCGGCAGTTCCGGGAGCGTCAGCGCGAGCAGCCCCAGGTCGTCCAGGGTGAGCAACCCCCGCGCCGCTTCGGGCGACTGCAGCAGCGCGTGAACCTCGTCGCGAATCCGCTCCCAGGCGGGAAAAGGCAGGTGGCCCGCTTTCAGGTCGGACGCCACCTGCCGGACGGCCCGTTCGGTCTGCCGCTCCAGCGTGAAGCCGAGGGTGGTGACGAACCGCGCCGCCCGCCACGCCCGCAACGGGTCGGCCCGCAGGTTGTCCTCCGAGACCATCCGCAGCACGCGGCGTTTCAGGTCGCCCTGCCCGCCGAGCAGGTCGAGCACCCGGCCCCCCTCCCGAATCGCCAGCGCATTGACCGTGAAATCGCGCCGCCGCAGGTCGTCTTCCAGGCTGGCGGGCAAAGGCACGAAGTCGTGCTGCACGTCGCCCGCCGTCACCCGCCAGTAGCCGCGTGCCTCGTCGAGTGCAAAGGCCGAGCCGCCGACCTGCGCCGCCTGTGCCCGTGCCCCGGCCTCCGGGTCGGGCAGCGCCCAGTCGTAGTCTCTGGGCGTCACCCCCCGCAACCAGTCCCGCGCCGCGCCGCCGACCAGCACCGCGCCGGGGGGAAACGGGGGCAGGGGCGGGCGGCGGCGAAACATGGGGGCATGGTAGTGCAGCGGTGACAGGCCCCATGCCTAAAGGCAGGGGCTTCTCAGACCACGGCATGAGGTTGTCCTCTCCCGTTAAGGCCCGAAGGGACAGCCCGTCCCAGAACATTCTTTGCGGCGTTGTGGTCGGCGTTCGCCTCATGGCCGCAGGACACACACACGAACATCGCCTGAGAGCGCCTGTTGGCCTTCTCGGTATGTCCGCACGCATGGCAGCGTTGTGAGGTGAAGCGCGGGTCTACGCCGATGACTCTCCGTCCAGCATCTGCCGCTTTGAGGGAGAGAAGGTTGAGAAACTGGCCCCACCCAACATCGTGAATCGAGCGGGCAAGATTGCCTTGCCCCATACCCTTCACGTTCAGGTCTTCATGGGCGATCAGGTCGTGCTGATTGACGAGGGTGCGGGCCGCCTTGTGGTGGAAGTCCAAGCGTTGCCGCGCCACTTTGCGATGAATGCTGGCGACGTGCTGCCTGGCCTTCCTGCGGCGCTTGCTGCCCCGCTTCTTGCGGGACAGGGACCGCTGAGCCACCCGGAGCTTTTTCAGGGTGGACTGAAGGAAGCGGGGGTTGTCCACGAACTCCCCATCGGAGGTGATGAGGAAGTGGGTGGTGCCGAGGTCGAGTCCCACGGCGCTGCCCGTGTCGGGCAGCGGACGGGTGGGGGCATCACAGACGTAGACCGCATACCACTCGTTGCCCTCCTTCTTGATGGTGAGCGTCTTGGGCTTGCCCTCCATCGGGCGGTGCATCTTCATCCGCACGTTACCGATGTTCGGGAGGTAGATACGCCCAGTGTCCAGCACCTTTCCGGGACCGAACCACGTCCCTCGGCTGTTGTCCCAGACCTGCTTGAACGCAAAGCTGTTCCAGCGGTCTTGCCCCTTGAACCGGGGGTAGCCCGCCGTGACGCCCTGCTTCACGCGCCGAAAGAACCCTTGAAAGGCCCGGTCCAGTTGAGTGACCACGCCCTGAAGGACGTGTGCGTGAACTCTCTTGAACTCCGGGCGCACTGCCTTGACTTCGGGTAGGGAGCGCATCTGTTCGTAGACAGAGACGCTCTTGCCCGCCTTTCGGTAGGCATCCCGGCGTTCCTGAAGGGCGGCGTTGTACAACTCCCGCGTGAGGTGCAGGGTGTCCAGCAGCGCCGTTTCCTGCGCTTTGGTGGGGTAGAGGCGATAGCGGAAGGCCCTCATTCAGACGCCCTTTTGATTCTCGACGTACTGCTTGATGACCGACAGCGGAGCGCCGCCCACCGTCGAAACAAAGTACGAGTTGGTCCAGAGGGTCGGGAGCCGGGATTTCAGCCACGGGAACTCTTGGCGCAGAATGCGACTGGAACGCCCTTTGGCGAGCTTGACGAACGTGTGGATGCCGAACTGGGGGTCTACCTCCACCAACAGGTGAACGTGGTCGGGCATGATTTCCACTGCCAGCAGTTCACACGCTTTGTCGGTGCAAAGCTCGTTCAGGATGTCCTTGAGCCGTACATCTACGCCTTCTACCAGCACGCTTCTACGGTACTTGGGCGTCCAGACAACGTGGTACTTGCAGGAGTAAACCACATTGCGATTGGACTTGTACCGGAGCGCCAATTTCGCCATAAGGGCGTTATATATGAGGCAGCTATCTAATGCAAGGCTTCAGCCTCAATGCCTCCTTTGGAGGCGAACCGCTCACCCCATCCCTGAAGGGAGGGGCTTGCGCGGTTCAATTGGTCAGCAGACGGACGGCGCCGGATGACCCGCCCAGGCTGCATAACGTTCTTCCGCCCCTCAGCCAAAGGGCGTCCAGCACGCATTTTTTATGACGAAATGCATCGATTTGACAGGAGGCGTATAGGTCGTTATTCTGTCTTTATCACCGTCCGAGAAGGGCGGATTTTTTTGTGCTTCATCTCCCAGGACATCAACGGCATCGAAGAGGACGCGGCCCACGAGTTGCCCCGCCCGCCGCGCCCCTCAAAAACTGGATTTAGACCATCACCGGCTCGGTGTACTCGCCGTACACGGTTTTCAGCACGTCCATCTGCTCACCCAGGGTGCAGTAGGCGTGGGCGCATTCCAGGAAGGCGGGCATGGAGTTCGCACCTGTCACGGCGGTGTCGCGCAAAGCTCCCAGTGCTCTCTCGGCCCGCTGCGGGTCGCGTTCGCGCTTGACCTGGGCGAGACGGCTGGCCTGCAACTCCTCCACGGCGGGGTCGATGATCTGGATGGGCACTTCCACCGCGTCCTGCACGTACTCGTTGACGCCCACGATGATGCGGTCTTTGGTCTCGACCTCGCGCTGGTAGCGGTAGGCGGCCTCGGCCATTTCCAGCTGGAAAAAGCCGTTGTCGATGCCCGCTTCCACACCGCCCATCATGCGAATCTGCTCGATGTAGCCCATCGCGGCGGCTTCGATGTCGTCGGTGAGTTTCTCGACGTAGTAGCTGCCCGCCAGCGGGTCGATAACACCCGCCACGCCGGTCTCGTAGGCGATGATTTGCTGGGTGCGCAGGGCAATCGCGGCGCTTTCCTCGGTGGGCAGGGCCAGCGCCTCGTCGAAGGCGTCGGTGTGGAGGCTCTGGGTGCCGCCCAGCACAGCGGCGAGGGCCTGAATAGCGACGCGGGCGATGTTGTTCAGCGGCTGCTGCGCGGGCAGGCTTACGCCAGCGGTCTGCGAGTGCGTGCGGAGCATCCAGCTTTTCGGATTTTTCGCGCCGTAGCGGTCACGCATCTGCCGCGCCCAGATGCGGCGGGCAGCCCGCAGCTTGGCGATTTCCTCGAAAAAGTCGTTGTGGATGTCCCAGAAAAAGCTGATGCGCGGCGCGAACTCGTCGATGTCCAGCCCGCGTTCCAGCGCCTTTTCCACATAGTGGAAGCCGTCGGCCAGCGTAAACGCCAGTTCCTGCACGCCCGTCGCACCCGCCTCACGGATGTGGTAGCCGCTCACCGAGATGAAGTTCCACTTGGGCAGCACTTTCGGCCCCCACTCGAACGTGTCGATGACCAGTTTCACGCTGGGGCTGGGCGGGTAGATGAATTCCTTCTGCGCGATGAATTCCTTGAGGATGTCGTTCTGGATGGTGCCGCCGACTCTGGTCAGGTCTTTGCCCTGCTTCTGCGCGTTGGCGATGTACATGGCCCAGATGGCGTTGGCGGGGCTGTTGATGGTCATGGAGGTCGTGACCGCTTCGGGGTCGATGCCCCGGAACAGGATTTCCATGTCGGCGAGGCTGCTGACCGCCACGCCGCACTTGCCCACCTCACCCTTGCTGAACGGATGGTCGGAGTCGTAGCCCATCAGCGTGGGCAGGTCGAAGGCGGTACTCAGGCCCGTCTGCCCGGCCTTCAGGAGCGAGTGAAAGCGTTCGTTGGTCTGCTCAGCGCTGCCGAAGCCCGCGAACATCCGCATCGTCCAGAGTTTGCCCCGGTACACGCTGCTCTGCACGCCGCGCGTGTACGGGAATTCGCCGGGGTAGCCGAGGTCGCGCCCCGCGTCCCAGTCCTTCAGGTCGTCGGCGGTGTAAATCGGCTCCGGGTCCATGTCGGACAGGTTCTTGAAGTTGTACTTGCGCTCGGGAAATTTCTGGGTGGCAGGCTGGTAGACGCTCTGCATCCACTCGTTTTTCGTCTTCATGGGCATGGGGGCACCTCCGGGCGCGGGCGACAAAACAAACGCTTGTTTGGTGGCCTCCAAAATAGCAGAAAATGGGGGCTTTTTCGCCCGCACGACCTGCGCGGGCGCCTGTGCTCACCGCCGTTCCTTAAAGGCCACGTCAGCCTTCACCCGTCATCATGAGGAACACATGACGAAGCATCGTTGGTCTCCGGTTTCGCTGCCGCCCCCCCGAAACACCGGGAGCGTACAGGTCGTCAACCTGTTGCCGGTGGCGGCGGGCATCATCGCCATCCTGCTGGCACTAAGTTTTTTCGGACAGGTGGGGGCAGCGCTGCTGGTGATCACGCTGGCCCTGATTCTCGCCACGGCACTCAACCCGGTGGCCCGCTGGCTGGAACACTGGCTGCCGCGCCCCGTCGCCGGCGCCCTGACGGTCGTGCTGGTGGTGCTGGTGCTGGCCCTGCTCGGCCTGATTGCCGTGCCGCCGCTCATCGCACAGGGCAGCATGCTGGTGAGCAGCCTGCCCAACAGCGTGCCGGCTCTGGAACAGCGGCTCAATACCCTGATCAACCGCTATCCCGCCATCGACGCGGTGCTCACCGAGGCATCCGTTCACCGGCTGATCGAGCAGGCCGGGGACTTTACCACCTCCGCCGCCAAGCGGCTGCCCAACGTCGTGTCCACCGTCGTGGGCGGGCTGTTCATGGGCCTGGTGATGCTGGTGATGGTGGTGTTCGTGCTGAGCAACCCGGTGCCGCTGGTCAACGGCGTGCTGGGCGCGGTGCCGCCGCGTCACCGCCTGCCCGCCGCCCGCGCCCTGGCGCAGATTCTCAAGCAGCTCGGCGCCTGGGGCCGCGCCACCGTCCTCGTCATGCTGGTTACAGGGGCCTGCACCGCGCTCGGGCTGATGCTGCTGAAGGTGGACAACTGGCTGATTTTCGGCATTCTGGCCGCGCTGGGCGAACTCGTGCCCAACATCGGACCGATTGTGGCGACCATTCCCTCGGTGCTGTTCGCCGCTGCCGACGACCCGCAAAAGGGCCTGTACGTCGCGCTGTTCGTTTTCGCGTTTCAGCAGGTGTCGGGCTTCGTGCTGGGGCCGTTTCTCCTCGGCGGCGCGGGCAAGTTGCACCCGCTGTCGGTCACGGTGGGCGTGCTGCTGTTCGGCAGTGTGTTCGGCATCGTGGGGGCCTTTCTGACGGTCCCTTTTCTCATCATCATCAAGGCCATCTACCAGGAGTTCTACCTGCAAGACGCCCCCGACATCCCCGACGCGGTGGCGATGGCGCTGATCAGCGGCAAGGTGGAGGAGCAGCTCGACCGCGAGGAAGAAGAAAAGGCCGAGGCCGAAAAAGCCGAGCAGGAAGCCAAGGAAGCCGAGCTGAGCCGCCAGATGGAAGAAGGGGACCTCGACCTCGCGGCGGCGCTCGAACAACCCGACAGTGAGGAAGAGCGGCAGCCGGTTTCGCCTGCGGCGGCCCCGGACAAGCTCCGCCCGTCCTGAACTCGCCCCCCAACGCAGGAGCAGAGAGAGGGCGCCGCGAAGTCAATCCACGCGCGGCGCCCTCTCTCTGCCCCCAGCGACCTGTTACCTGAGCAGGTCCTGCTCCTCCATCTCGCGGCGCAGCTCCTCGCGGGCTTCGGCGCGGGCCTGCTCGACCAGCGTGCTGCGGACATTGCGGGCGGCCCGAACGGTAAAGAGCATCACCAGTCCGGCGAACAGCAGGGTGAAGTACAGGTAGACGCTCGGCACTTCCACGCCGAAAGCACCCACCACCAGCGAGGACCCCACCAGCAGCAGGAAGGCGGTCGCCAGCAGCTTGACCGGCAGATGCTCGTCCATGAAGCGGCTGATGGCCCCACTGGCGGCGATCATGACCAGCATGGAGAGAATGACCGCCGTCGCCATGACCGGGAAGTTGCCGCTGACACCCACCGCCGTAATCACGCTGTCGAGGCTGAACACGAGGTCGATCAGCGGAATCTGAAGCAGCGCCGAGGCCAGCGAAATCGGCTGGCGGCTGGCGGGGTCGGTGCCCAGCGGGTCGGCGGCCATGCTGCTCATCTCGCGCACGCTCTTGACCATCAGAAACAGGCCCCCGGCGAGCAGCACGAGGTCACGCACGCTCAGGCCGTGACCGAACACGGTCGCCACCGCCTGCGTCAGCCCGGTCAACCACGTCACGCTGGCGAGCAGGGCCAGCCGGGTGACCACCGCCAGTCCCAGCCCCAGCGTGCGCCCCAGGGCCTGCTGCCGCTGCGGCAGACGAGAAGCCAGCAGGGTAATGAAAATGATGTTGTCGATTCCCAGCACGAGTTCGAGCAGGGTCAGGCTCAGCACGCCCACCAGGGCCTCGGGGGTACTCAGGGCAGACAGAACGTCAAGCATCGCACCCGCAGTGTAGGCCCTCTCCTGGCCGGGCCGCGCCTCCACCGAAAGTCGGATGTTCGGGGCCGGAGCGCGGCCTACACTGACCCCATGTCGAAAAAACTCTCTCTCCTGCTTCCCCTTCTCGCTTCTTCTGCCCTGGCCCAGACCGTGCCTGCGGCGCCCACCGTGACGCTCAGTGGCCCCGCCCCCACCCCGGCGCAGGCGCAGAAACTCGCCGAGCGGCTGCTGCTCAGCAACTTCGGCCCCGGTTCGCAGGCTGAAGTCACCTACGGCCTGCCCGCCGCGCTGCCGCTCAAGCTCCCGGCGCCGTTCGAGGTGGCGGCAACAGTCCGCGCCAAATATCCGGGAAACGGCACGGCTTTTTACCGGGTCTTCGCCAGTGCGCCGCTGGGCGCCTCCGCTGCCCGCGACACCCTGCAAGCCCAACTCACGGCGCAGGGCTGGAAAATGCAGCAATCCGGCCAACCCATCGGCTTCGAGGGCAACTACCAGCCCAACTTTCTCAACTTCTACCGTGAAGGCAGCACGCCCTTTGCCCTGAACGCCACAGTCATCTCTACCGGCAAGAGCAGCAACGTGGAAATCGTCCTCAATCCCATCGGCCAGCAGCAACTCGCGCAACTGAAAAAGCAGCCGAATTACATGCCGCGTTCCAGCCTGCCGCTCTTACGTGCCCTGCCCGGCAGCAAGAGTGCGGTCAAGTACCCCGCCACCGGCCCCTCCGGCAGCCTGAGCAGCGTGTGGGTGCAGACCGACAAGGCGGCGGGCGAGGTGTTCAACCACTACTCGGCGCAACTGAAGGCGGCGGGCTGGAAGGCCCTGACCGACACGGCCACCGGGCCGCTGCGGGTGGTGACCTACGGCCTGAAAGACCTCAACGGGCGCGAGGCCCTCGGCACGCTGGGCATCCGGCCCTGGGAAAAGGACGGCGGCTACGTCCTGACCGTCAGCGTGCAGGGGTTCAAGCCCTGAGAAAGCCTACCTCCCGTCCCTAAATCTTTTCCCCTGCCCTCTTCCCGCTCTGGCCCCTGACGCCGGGGCGGGGCGGCCTTTAGCCTGGGCGGATGCGCCGCGTTCTTGCCACCTTCGCCCTGGTTTCCGGTGTGGCCCTGTGGCCCTGTGCCCTGGCCGCCCCCCGTGCCCAGACCACCTCGGGCAAGGTCACGTATATCGCCCGGCCCGGCGCCCTCGTCGCGCAAAAGGGCGGGCGGGAAATGTGGCGCAACAAGGGCCTGTTCCGGGAAGCGCAGACGCTCGAAGTGCTGGTCAGCGGCGGCAAACTGCTGGTCCTGAGCAGCGAGGGCAAAAGCCGCCGCGCTTCCCTCACCGCGTTTGCCCCAGGCACCGGCAAGCGGCTGTGGCAGACCCCCATTTCCGACGAGGACTCCACCGACCTCGACCTGCGCGGCGTCACGGCGGGCACGGTGCTGGTCACGGCGGTCTGGGGGCCGCCCCGGATTCCCCGCGTGATCGTGGCGGGGCTTGAGGGCGGCGAAATCCGGTTCAAAAAGCCAGGCGAGTTGCTGGGGTACACCGGCAAATACGCCGTGCTGCTCGATTACGGCCTGAATCTGGAGGTTCCCACCGGGGCCTGGCTGCCGCTGGTGCGCCTCGACCTCGAACAGGCCCGGCGCACCTACATCGGCCTCACGCTTCCCGAGCGGCCCGGCTGCGGCAAGGTGCTCTCGCGTCAGGCCGGCAAGAGCAACCTGAAGTACGACAACCGCTTCGTAACGGCGCTGCGCCAGGACGACTGCGGCCTGTTCACGGCCAAGGTGGACTGGTACGGCAAGGCGGGGCAAAAGCCGATCATCAACCCGCCCAGAGGGCGCTGACCTCCAGGGGCCGCTTTCCTGGCGCGTCGGTGGGAGCATGTCGTCGCAGGCAAACTGACGCGGCACGTCACCTTCCTGACGGTGGGCTGAATCACTATTAATGTTCCAGCCTGTTTCGCTCATGGCCCGTCACTTTCGCCCGCTTAATCTCTTTCCCGGAGGACGACATGAAAAAGTTTCTGATGATTCCGGTGGCCCTGCTGGCCAGCTCCGCATTCGCCGCCCCTAAGATCAGCGCCCAGAGCATCATCGTGAACCCCACCCAGCCTGACCTGAGCGTCAGCGTGCGCGTGGACAAGGACAACACCGGCAACGCCAACCCCGTGTACATCGACGGTGAATCCATCCGGATCAGCACCACCGTCAACCGCGACGCCTACGTCTACCTGTTCAACGTGGACAGCAGCGGCGAAGTGACCCAGATTCTCCCCAACCGCCTGAGCAACAGCGGCGGCAACTTCGTCAAGGCGAACACCACTGTCTCCTTCCCCGCGCAGGGCGACAACTTCACCTTCAACGTGGCCGGCCCCGTGGGTCTGAACAAGGTCCTGGCCCTCGCCAGCCTCGAGCCGCTGAACCTCGACCAGATCACCTCGTTCAAGACCACCCAGGACCAGTTCGCCACGGCCTCGACCCGTGGTCAGGACCAGCTGGCCCAGGCCCTGAGCATCGTGGTCAACCCCATTCCCCAGAACAGCTGGGTGAGTGACACCGCGTTCTTCAGCGTCGCTTCCCGCGCTCCCGTGACCACCGGCAGCCTGTTCGTGGGCACCAACGTCCCCGGCAGCAGCGTGATCATCAACGGCCGCACCCTGGGCGCCGCCAACACCACCTACAGCGGCATCGCCCCCGGCAGCTACCCCGTGCGCGTCAAGGCTCCCGGCTTCGCCGACTACACCACCACCATCACCGTGCGTGCCAACACCACCACGAACCTGAACGTGGAGTTCAACCGCACCGCGACCCCCGCGCCCGCCCCTGTGGTCAGCACCTACAGCTTCGTCGTGCGCAGCAGCGTGAACGGCGCCCGCGTGTTCGTGGACGGCGTGGAAGCGGGCACCATCCGCAACGGCAGCCTGGCCCTGAACGTCGCCCGTGGCAGCCACGAAGTCGTGATCATCGCCCCCGGCTACCGCACCTTCGTCAACACCTACAACGTGACCCAGAACGCCTCGGTCACCATCACCCCCGCTCGCTGAGCTGTCCTGAGCGCCAAAGCCCCCTCCCCGTCGCGGGTGGGGGTTTTTTACGTGGCAGCCTCTTATGGATACCGTGCAAAGTTGGTCACAAGCCTCGTGCGCCGACTGGCACTGAGCCATGAAGAGGCTGTTCAGAGCCCATAGCTCATAGCTCATGGCAAAGGGAATGTGGCTTCTCGACAGGTGCTACGGACATGCCGCGTTCTCAATCAAGCGGGAGCACCACTCAACCCGGCCCCTGCTCCAGCAGGTCGTGCAGCACCCGCGCCGTCATGCCCCAGATGTCGAAGCCGCGCCAGGGGTAACGGTAGAGCGGCACCTCGGTTCCGTCAGGCAAGGTGCGGCGTTCGCGGACCAGCGGCAGCGCCCGAAGCTCGGCCAGCGTGGGCGTGATGATCTGCGCCACCTCGGGCGTGACGCAGAGGGTCTCCAGCGTTTCAGGTGCGACGCGCCCCAGCACGGGCGTCACGTGAAAGCCCACCGGGGTAAACACGTCGTCGAGTTCCCCCAGCAGCGTGACCCGGCGGGGGTCGAGGCCCACTTCCTCGTCGGCTTCGCGCAGGGCGGCCTGGGTGGGCGTCTCGCCCGCGTCGAGGCTGCCGCCCGGAAAAGCGATCTGGCCCTTGTGGGTCGGCAGGTCGCCCGAGCGCACGGTGAGCAGCACGCGGGGGTCGGCCTCGCGGGTCAGGGCGACCAGCACGGCGGCGCGGCGGTAGTGCGGCAGGTCGAGCGCGGTGCGGGTGCGGCCCGAGAGCCACAGCGCCCAGGGGTCGGCCTGCACGTCGTCCAGTGGGTCGTGGTGCAGGGGGCCGGTCATCGCGCCTCGTCCGGCAGAGCGGCGAGGGTCCGGGCCGTGTGCGCCCGCAGCGCGACCTCGGGGTCCACGCCCAGCCCTCTGGCCCAGGCGACGGCAGCGGCCAGGACCTCGGCCACGCCACCTTCGCTGTCGGGGGCGGCGTTCAGGGCGGCGGCGACCCCCTCACGACCCGTTTTGGCTGTTCCAGCAATTTTTTGCGTCTTGGCTTCGCGGGCGAGTGCCCCGAGCGCGGCGGGCACGCGGTCGGCGGCGCTGCGGGGCTTTCCCCCACGCTCGGCGGCCTTGATCGCCTGCCAGTTGCTTACGACCTCCTCGCTGCCGCTCACCTGCGTTTGCCCGAAGACGTGGGGGTGACGGCGAACGAGCTTGTCCACGATGCCGCGCTCGACCTCGGCATACGAAAATGTCCCTTCGCCCTCGGCAATCACCGAGTGGAAGGCGACCTGAAGCAGCACGTCACCCAGTTCGTCGGCGAGCGCCTGCGGTCCCTGGGCCACCGCGTCGACTGCCTCAGCCGCTTCTTCGAGCAGGTAGAGACGCAGCGTCTCGTGGGTCTGTTCCTGGTCCCAGGGGCAGCCCCCCGGCCCGCGCAGGCGGCGCATGACGGTCAGCAGCTCTTGCATGGCTGCGAGTCTAGTCCAGCGTCAGCTGCATAAACACCACGTCCAGCCAGCGCCCGAACTTGCGCCCCACCTGCCGGAAGTGCGCGACTTCCTCGAAGCCCAGGCGACGGTGAAACGCGAGGCTCCCGGCATTGTCGGCGTCGATGCCGCCCAGCATCACATGCAGGCCCTGCTCACGGGCGGCAGCGATCAGGGGCGTCATCAGCGCCCGTCCCAGGCCCGCGCCCTGGTGTCCTTCACGCACGTAGACGCTGTGCTCGACGGTGGCGGCGTACCCGGCTTTTTCCCGGAACGGCCCGTAGGAGGCGAAGCCCAGCACCTCTGCCCCCTCGCCCTCGGCCACCAGCACGGGAAAGCCCGATTGCTGCCGGGCGCTGAACCAGCTCAGCCGCGAGTCGAGCGAAACGGGTTCGAGGTCGTAGGTCGCGGTGGTGTGAAGCACGGCGTGGTTGTAGATGTCGAGAATGCCGGGCACGTCGGCAAGCACGGCGGGACGGACGCGGAAGGTCATGCCCAGAGGAAAGCACGGCGGTCCGCAGCGGGCGCGGCAGCGGTCTATCTGCACTCTCTGCGCCGCCTTTCCCAAGTCCCCTTGAAAGAATTGCAATCCGCCGGCCCGCTGCGGCGCGGCACACTCCTGTCATGGCCCAGAAAACGCTGAAGGCGCTCGCGCAGGACATGCGCGGCATTGACCTGTGCATGTTCGCCACCCACACTTCACACGGGCACATCGCGCAGCGCCCCATGAGCAACAACGGGGAAGTCGAGTACGACGGCAACTCGTACTTTTTCACCTGGAAGGACTCGCGCACCGTGCAGGACATCGAGAAAGACGCCAAGGTCAGCCTCGGCTTTCAGGGCAAGGGCGGCCTGTTCGTGGCAGTCGAGGGCCGCGCCACCGTTACCGAGCACCGGCCCACCATGCAGCCGCACTGGACGCCGGACCTGGGCCAGTGGTTCGAGCAGGGCCTGGACACGCCGGGTCTGTGCATGATTCGGGTCGAGGCTCTCCGCATCGCCTACTGGCAAAACGGCGACGAGGGCGAAATCAAGCCCTGATACGGATTCCGATTGAATCTGGTAGTTTCAGATTCAATCCGAGCGGATGCGAGTAGGAAAAAATACGGATTCCGCGATATGGATGCACAGGCGGCGCTTTCCCGACTGTGCAGGAATGAAGCGGAATCCGTATGAGCGGGACAACCCGGAACTGTGACGCCTCCGCCCAGTGCCGGTGCGGAGGCGCTTTTCTTTTTGCTCTCAACCCGCGTCAGAATTGCAGGGCGTACTTGGTGCCGTTTTCGCCCGTGCATTCTCCGAAGCCGCGCTCGCGGGCGTCCACCGTGAGGGTGCAGGTCAGGGTGCGGACACGGGCGCCGGCGGTGCGGGCAATCAGGTTGCCGCTGTAGCTCACCTCGGCGGGACGGGGGCTGTCGAGGCGGGTGTCCCAGCCGAGCGCCGCCTGCCCAGCGTCGCCGGGTCGGGTGCTGCCGCCCACGCCCACGCTCAGGCCCCAGCCTGCGGGCAGGGCAGCACCGGCGCGGCCCACCACCTGCGAGCGGCCCCGGTAGGTCTGCCCGCCGATTTCGATGGTCACGTTGTCGGGCGCGAAGGGGTCGGCCACCACCGGACGCAGGGTGCCGCGCACGATGGACACCGTGCCTTCCTCGCCGGTGCTGCCGTTGACGATGCGCCCGAGTTGCGGCCCCGTCACCGCCGGAGCGCAGGAACCGAGCGCGACGACCAGGGGCACGAGCAGCGCGAAACGTTTCATGGCGTCAGTGTAGAGAAGCGCCCGCACCCGCAGATGAGGCGGCGGGGAAGGGCCGCACGTAGGGCAGCCACCACTCCGGCGGCACCGGGCGGCTGAGGGTGTCCGACTGCCAGACGCGGTCAAAGGTCGCTTCCTGCTGCGAAACGGCCTGCAGGTCGTCGGTGACGAGCGCCGCCTCGTTCAGCCCCAGCGGACCCCAGGCGCTGAAATGAAAGTTCATGCTGCCGACCAGGGCCAGTTCGCGGTCGAAGGTCACGGTCTTGTCGTGCATGGTGAAGGTGACGAAGCGGGCCTCGAACAGATGCTCCAGCCCGCGCCGCCGCGCCTCGGCCCGCAGCAGCGCCACGCCCGCACGGTTGCCGGGCCGCTCCAGGCCGGAGCTGTTGGGCATCAGCAGCACCCGCACCCGCACGCCGCGTTCCAGCGCCCCCAGCAGCGCCCGCAGGTAGACCGGAAAACCGGGCGCATCGGCCCCGCACCCGTCCGGCCCCAGGTGCGCCCCCCAGCAGACCGGCTCGGGGCTGAAGTCCACCTGCATCAGGTCGATGCTGCGCCGCGCCGCCGCGATGAGGGCGAGGTGCCCCCGGTCGGCCTGGTCGTCACCGGGACGGCGGTAGAGCAGGTAGCCCCGTGCCTGCCCCGCCGGAAGCGCGAACTGCGCGGCGAGGGGATGACTGGGCGCCTCGGCGCGTCCCAGCGCACAGCGGGCGAACACGTCCACCGGCAGCACGTCCGGCGGGCAGTGAAGCTGCTGCGAGTGCCGCCACAGGTCGTCGAACGCCGCCACCCCCGCCTGCGCCACCGGCCCGCGCATCCGCAAGCCCACGTCGTGCTGCGAGTTGCCCCCTTCCGAGCGGGGCAGTTGCGTCCAGCTGAAGTTGTAGCCCGCCACCGTGAGGTCCTGACCGTCGATCACATGCAGTTTGACGTGGCTGTGCGGAAAGTACGGATAATTGAGGATGCTCACACGCCAGCCGAGCGCCGGGTCGCTGAGCGGCACCCCGCGCAGCCGCAGGTCACGGGCGAGGGACAGGGCCTGCGTGCCGCCGTCCACCGTGCGCACGAGGTCGGGGTAGCCGCCCAGCGAAAACCGCACCGCCATGCCCTGCGGGTAGTCGGCGGGGCGTGCCCGGACCTGCGCGTAGAGGTCGGCCACCGCGCCCGCCACCGTGCTGCCGGGCAACCCCAGGCCGAAGTCCCACTGCATGTTGGCGACCAGCACCTCGCTGCGGGCGGCCCGAATCTGGGCGGCGAGGTCGTCGAAGGCGTCGTGCAGAAGTGCGGGGCTGCGCGGCGTGCGCGGCAGGCCGACAAAAGCGTTGTGGCAACTCAGGTCGGTGCGGGTGCCGCCTGCCGTGGTCACGTCCCAGACGACCCGTTGCAGCGGGCTTTGCGGCGCAGCGCAAGCGGGTGCGAACAAAGGCTGCGCGGGCCGCACCGGACCCAGGCCCACGGGAACCCCCTGCAGGCCCTGCGCGTGCCCCAGCCCACTTCCCAGCAGTGCGAGCGCCGCGAGCAGCCTGTGCCGCCGACGCCCCCGGGACAGGAGCCAGGAACGCAGTCGTCTCATCGGACGCCAGCATAGGGGCGGCACCTGACGAAGTTCTGTGGCCTGGCCCGGAGTCTGCGCCCGGAGTCTGGCCCCGGAATCTGCCCGGCGTCCGGCACGTCCCTGCACACCGGGGCCGTCTGATACGGATTCCGCTTAATTCCTGCACAGTCGGGAAAGCGCCGCCTGTGCATCCATATCGCGGAATCCGTATTTTTTCCTACTCGCATCCGCTCTGCTGCGCAGCTTTGCAAGTCGGATTGAATCTGAAACTACCAGATTCAATCGGAATCCGTGTGATACGGGACGGAATTACTCTCCGACGGTGGACAGGGCTTCGGCCCGTCCGCCCACCCAGACGGCTTCACCGGGCACCGAAAACTGTGCGGTGAGCAGGGCAGGCTGGCCCGGTTGCCGCTGCGCCGCCCGCAGGACGTTGCTGCCCTCGGGCCACTGCCCGCGCTCCCCCAGCACCGCGACCAGACAGGCGCCCATGTTGCTGCTCGCGGCGTCCTCCAGAAAGCCCCGCTGTGGCCCGAAGGCCCGGAAGCTCACGTCGGCGCGGCGCTGCGGTCCCTCGTCAGGTGCCGCCAGGGTGTAGAGCACCAGCCCGGTGCTCCGGGCCATTTCACCGACAGCGACGATGGCCCCGGCGTCCGGCACGTACCCGTCCAGAGCATCGAGGTCCGGCACCTCCAGCACCAGGTTGGGCCGCCCGGCGCTCGACAGGTGGGCGCTGACGACATGGACCCCCAGCCGCCGCGAGAGTTCAGGCAGCCCCAGCGGACACGACGACACCTGCGGCGCTCCCTGCGAGAGCAGCCACTCGCCGCCGCACAGTTGCGCGGAGGTGCGGCTTTCGCCGGTCTGCACCTCGGCAAAGTCGGCCAGCAGGCCCTGACTTTGCAGCCAGCTCAGCGCCGCCACGCTCGCCGAGTCGCTTTCGCCCTTCTCGCGCTGCGGGGTAAAGGTGCGCAGCCGCACCCCTTCCAGCCCCGCCGCCTCGACAAAGACACTCAGGGGCGTGCCTGCGCCTGCCGCCCGTGCCTGAAGGTCGCCTGCCGCGTCCCCAAAGACGCTGACCTGCTTGCCCCCGTCCTGTCTCCCCCCGTTCAGGCCACGCGGCGCGAAGACGCGGAAGCGGACGGGAAGCGGCGCTGCGGCCTCCTCCGCGTTCACGAGGCGGCGGACTCGCCTTCCAGCCGCGTCTCGACCACGATTTCGCTGTTCAGGCTGGCGGCCACCGAGCAGTATTTTTCGTGACTCAGGTGCGCGGCCTTGTTCAGGGCCTCGGCACTTACGCCCTCACCCGCCGCGATGTGACGCACGGTGATGCGGGTATAGCGTTTGGGGTCGGTGTCGGCCCGCTCGCCCTCGACCTCGATGCGGTAGCTGGCGAGCGGCGTGCGGCGCTTTTTCATGATCTCGACCACGTCGTAGGCGGTGCAGGTCGCCAGCGCGCCGAGCAGGGCTTCCATGGGCGAGACGCCCACCTTGACCGGGCTGTTGTCGATCAGGAGCTGGTGCCCGCTTTCGCTCACGCCGAGGTAACGCTGCTCACCGAGCCAGGTGACGTTCAGGGTCTTTTTGCTGCTCATGGCGCGAGGATAGCGGGTGCGGCGCACGAACAATGAAAGGCACGTCTACTAACCTTTGCTACTGACCTTTGCGCTTCACCTGAACGACTTCCCGGTCAGGCGAAGTCCTCGTCCTCGTCGGCGTCGTCCGGCAGGGGCAGGCGAACGCGGAAGGTGGCCCCACCGCCGGGGGTGTCGAACACGTCGATGGCGCCCGAGTGCGCGGTCACGACCTGCTGCGCGATGGTCAGGCCCAGTCCCGCCGAGCCTGCTTCCTTGCCCCGGTAGAACTTGTCGAAGATGCGCGGCTTGATGTCGTCGGGCACGCCGGGGCCGTGGTCGATCACCAGCGCCTCGACCTCGCCGGGACGCAGCCGCAGCTCGATCCTGACCTTGTCGGGGCCGCCGCTGACGCGGATGCCGTTGCTCACGAGGTTGGCGAACACCTGGGTCAGCCGCCCCGGGTCCCCCACGATTTCGCAGTCGGGCACGTCGGCCTGCACGCCGTAGTCGCGTCCGACCTGCCGCAGCACGTTGCCCAGGTTGACGAAATGCATCTCGATGCTCTGGACGAGTTCGCCGCGCGAGAGTTGCAGCAGGTCGTTGACCAGCCGGGTCATGTTCTCGGCGACGCGCTGCGCGTCTTGCAGGACCTGCGAGCCTCCCGCCTCACGTTCGGCGCGGCGCAGGTAGCCCAGCAGCGCGGTGAGCGGGGTTCGCAGTTCGTGGCTGGTTTCGGCCAGAAAGGTCTTTTGCAGGTTGAGCGCTTCCTCGAGTTGCCGGGCCTGCACCTCCAGGCGCTGGTTCTGGCGCTCGGTGGTGCCGCGCAGCCGCTCGACCTCCTCCAGCCGCAGTTGCAGGCTGGCGTTCAGGGCGCGGACTTCCTGCTCGGCCCGTTCGCGCGAGAGCCGGGCGTCGGCCTCGGCCAGGGCGCGGGTCACGGCGGGGGCGAGGCGCTCGAGCCGCGCCTTGAGGATGTAGTCGGTCACGCCCTGGCGCAACGTGTCGACCGCCACCTCCTCTCCCATCGCCCCGGTCACGATGATGAACGGCAGGTTGGGTTCCAGCGTGTGCGCCGCGTGAAACGCACTCAGGCCGTCGTAGCCCGGCAGCGCGTAGTCGCTCAGGACGATGTGCGGCGGCGAGTCGCGCAGGGCACCCAGAAAGCCTTCCTCGTCCTCCACCCGCTGAATGGTGAAGTCACGGCCCAGGTCACTGCCCAGCGCCATGCTGACCAGCTCGTGGTCGAGTTCGCTGTCTTCGAGGTGAAGAATGCGCAGGGGGGGAAAGGACGGACTCAAGACTCGCCTGCCTGACGCAGCGGCAGCACGACGGTGAAGGTCGCGCCCTCGCCGGGCACCGAGGACCCGCTGACCTGACCGCCGTGACGGCTGACGATCCGGCGCACGTTGGCGAGGCCGATGCCGATGCCGTCGAATTCTTCGGCACGATGTAGACGCTGAAACACGCCGAACAGTTTATCGCTGTATTTGGGGTCGAAGCCCACGCCGTTGTCGGTCACGGTGATGCGGGCCGCTCCGTCTTCCTCGGCGGCGGCCACCACGATTCGCGCGACCTCGCGGGTGCGGCTGTACTTGAGCGCGTTGGACAGCAGGTTCTGGAACACCAGTTCGAGCAGCGCCGGGTCGCCGGGCACCTGCGGCAGCGGCTGAAGCGTGAGCTGCACCTCGCGCCCCTGCCGGTCGGGTTCCAGGGTCTGCCACACCCGTCCCACCAGTTCATCCAGATTGACCGGCACCAGACGCAGCGGTTGGCGGCCCATACGTGAAAACTCCAGCAGCGAGTCGATCAGCCCACTCATGCGCCCGGCGGCGTCGGTGATGACCCCCAGGTAACGCTGGCTCTTGGGACTCAGCACCTCGGCGCTGTCCTTGCGCAGCAGGTCGCCGAAGCCCACGATGTGCCGCAGCGGGGTGCGCAGGTCGTGGCTGACCGAGTAGCTGAAGGCCTCCAGCTCGCGGTTGGCTTCTTCCAGTTCCAGCGTGCGGCGCTGCACCCGTTCTTCCAACGACTGGTTGAGCTGGCGCAACTCCTGCTGCGCTCTGGCGGCCTGCTCACGCAGCGCGTCGTTTTCCAGCGCGGTGGTCAGGCGCGAGGCGAGTTCGAGAATCAGTTCGTGGTCGCGGTCGTGCAGCGGATGGCGGTGGGCCACCCCCAGCACCCCGTGAAGGGTGCCGTCCAGCCCCACCAGCGGTTGCAGCAGCCCGCCCGACACCTCGACGGCGTGCAGCAGCGGATGGGTCAGCACGTACTCCGGCTCGCGGGTGACCGCCGCGCGGTAGGCCAGTCGCTGCACCACCCTGACGATATGCAGCAGTCGCCAGTTGGGGTTGACGGCGCACGAAGCCAGCTCGACGACGTGCTCGTCCGCGCCCGGCGGCGTCTCGCCCGCTTGCAGACGCGGCACGGTCCAGATCGCCGCCGCTTCCATCAGGCGCGAGGTGAGCAGGCCGAGCACCGCCTCGTAACGCTCGCGGCGCACCGCCAGCGGGTCACTGGCCCGGACCACCAGCGCCTCGGTCACGTCGGCCAGCAGCCGCGCCGCATTTTCGGCGTACACGCTGTCGTCGACATCGGTGGTGGTGCCGACCCATTCGAGCACCCGGTCTTGCCCCCGCCAGATGGGCAGGCCACGGGTCACGAAGGTGCGGTACTCGCCGCGCTCGCTGCGCAGGCGGTGTTCGGCCTCGAAGGGGTGCCCGCTGCTCAGGGCCTGTGACCAGCGCAGGCGGTACTCGGCGCGGTCGTCCGGGTGCAGCGCGGCAATCAGGTCGGCGCCGTCCTGTTCGCCCACGTACTCCTTCCAGCGGCGGTTGAAGTAGGTGGTCTGCCCCTGCGCGTCGGCCAGCCACACGATCTGAGGCATGCCCTCGACCACGCCCCGGTAACGCGCCTCGTTGGTCTGGGCGTCACGCTCGGCCAGCACGCGGTCATGAATATCCGTGGCACTTGCCACCCACTCGCGGACCTGACCGCTTTCGTCCAGCAGCGGCGCCACCCGCACCTCGAACCAGCGGCGCTGCTTGCCGTCCGGCCCCACACCGATCTGCACGGTGCTCTGGGCGCTGCTCAGGTGGATATACGCTTCCTTCCACATCTGGTCGTAGGTGGGCACGTCGGCCGGGTCGAGTCGGCTGCGCACGCCCAGTCCTCCCAGGCGGTCACGGTGCTGCGTGTTGACGTAGGTGGTTTCTCCCTGCGGGCTGCTCACCCACAGCATGTGAGGAATGGTGTCCAGAATCGCCCGCGAACGCCGCTCCTCGTCGCGCACGGCCTGGTCGGCGCTGACGCGTTCGGACACGTCACGCACGACCTCGAGGTGCCCCAGCAGCCTGTGACCGGGGCCGAACACCTCGTTGCGCTGCGCCTCGCCGTAAAAGCGGGTGCCGTCGCTGCGCTGGTAGGGCGTGGTGATCGCCCGGAAACTGGCGCGGTCGTCCAGCCGCCGGTCCACGTGCAGCAGGGTCAGGGGCCGGCCCACCAGTTCAGACGCCGGGGTGCGGAACTGCTCGGTCATGGCGCGGTTGACCAGCCGCACCCGCCCCTGGTCGTCGGTGAAGGCGGCGGCGTCCTGCATCGCCTGAAAAATCGCCTCGAACTCGGCGCGGGCCTGCTGCTGACGGCGCTCCAGGTCGCTGAGTTCGCGGGTGGTGGCCTCGGCACTCTCGCGGGCGACCACCTGGGCGCGGCTGATGAGGAAGGCGACCCCCGACGCCACCAGACCCAGCAGCGCCAGCAGCGGCGAGAGCCAGTTGAGCGGCTCAGTGGCGAAGGTGGCCGGCGGCGCGTAGGACACCTGCCAGGTCTGCCCGGCCAGTTGCAGGGGCGGCTGCGTGACCAGCCCCGGCGGAGACACTGGCCCCAGCAGCGACGTTTCCAGCATGGACTGGCCCGTGTTCTCCGTGCCCAGCAGGGGGCGCCCGGCAAGCAGGATGCGTGAGGTGGGGCGGTCCAGCCCGTAACTCTGATCCAGCGAGCGCACGAACTCGGCCGAGCGAATCGCCAGATACACGAACCCCAGCAGTTGCCCCTGCGGCGTGGCGGCGCGGCCCTCCGTGGCCTGCCACACCGGCAGCATCAGGAGAAAGCCGCTCTGGGCCGTTCCGTTTTCGCCTCCCTGCACCAGTCGCAGCGGATAGGTGGCGTGCATGCCCTGATGGGTGCGTCCGGCTTCCATCGCGGCGCGGCGCAGAGGCTCGCTGTACATGTCGAACCCCAGCGCCCGCAGGTTGACGGCCGTCGGCGGCGCGATGAACTGGATGAGCGCGCGGTAGGGCTGCGAGGTCTGCGCGGGAAAAATCGGGATGCCCACGTCTGCGACGCCGTTCTCCACAGGTGAGCGGCTGCTGGGCGAAAGCCGCGCCGGAGTGACGCTGCTTTCGCTCCAGCGCACGAACCCCAGCGCCTGCACGTCGGGGTAGCGCTCCCCCAGGTCCAGCCCGGCGGTAAAGGCCCGGAAGCGTGGGGGCGTCGGCGGCTCCGCCTGCGACAGCCAGAAGGCGCGGGTGGCGACCAGCAGCTTGCCGAAGCCGTCGACCCGGCCCCTGAGCGCCGAGGTGTGCGCGGTAATCTCGCGGGCAAAGCGGGCCTGCTGCTGCTCATGCGTCAGCCGCGACACCAGCGCCGCCGCCGTGAGCGAGGACACCAGCACCACGCCCATCAACATCAGCGGCATCCAGTGCATCCACGGCGAAAGCCGCGCCATCAGCCGCGCCCATCCGCCTTTTCGGTCCTCGCTGACCCGGCCGCTCATGCCGACTCCGGCCCCGGTCGCTGCGCTGCGTCTGGGGCATCCGGGGAGTTCAGGGCCTCCAGAAACACCGACACCGGCACGTCTGCCCCGGTCCACGCGGCAAAGGCCAGCCGCGCCTGATGTGCCAGCATTCCCAGGCCGTTTTCGGCAGGCAGCCCGGCGGCCTGGGCGTCGCGCAGCAGCCGGGTTCGGCGCGGCTGGTAGACCATGTCGTAGACCCCCGCACGGGACGGCAGCCGCCCGAAATCGAAGTCGGGCAGCGGCGTCTCGTCGGGGCGGTCCAGTCCGGCGCTGCTGCTGTTGATGACCAGGCCGACCTGCGCCCAGGGCACCTCGTCCAGCTCGGCGGCCCGGACCTGCCCGCCCCCCTGCCAGCTCGCGGCGAGCGCTCGTGCCCGCGCCGGGGTGCGGTTGACCACCCAGACCTCCAGGCCAAGGGCGACAGCAGCGTAGGTGGCCGCCCGCGCCGCGCCCCCCGCGCCCAGCACGACCACCCGGTCAGCGGCGCCCAGACCAGCGGTCAGCCCGGCGTCTTCCAGCGCCCGCAGCAGGCCGGGCGCGTCGGTGTTGTCGCCGTGCAGCTCACCATCGCGGTGAATCACGGTGTTGACCGCGCCGATGGTCCGGGCCGCGTCCGAGAGCCGGTCGAGCAGCGGGAGCGCCGTTTCCTTGTGCGGCAGGCTGAGGTTGGCCCCCAGAACGCCGGGGGTGCGCAGCCGGGCCAGGGCCGCAGGCAATTCGGCGGGCGGAACACGCTCGGCCTCGTAGCTGCCGCTCAGGCCTGCCCAGATGAAGGCGGCGCGGTGCATCCTGGGCGAGAGCGAGTGCGCCGCCGGGTCGGCGTACAAAAAAGCGCGGCGCGGGCCGGACAGAGGGGCAGGCGCAGCAGGGGCGGGCACAGTCACGCGGCACAGTGTAAAGGCCCTAGGCTGACTCTCTCCGTAAAAAAGCCTGTGTCAGACCAAAGCCTTCCCTAATCTGGCCTCATCCTTTCATGAGAGGGGGGGCGTAGGCTGCTCAGTATGTTTGAACGCGATGAACATCACTTTCCCGTGAAGCGCCTGTTGCTGCTCGGTGCCCTGGTGGGTGCCGGTGCGTACTACCTGAGCCGCGAGCAAAACCGCAAGGCGCTCGACGCCAAGCTGGCCGAACTCGGCCTGAAAGACGCCGCGCAGGACGTGGGCAGCAGCGTGACCAAGGGCTGGGAGAAGACCAAGGACGCCGCCCAGAGTGCTGGCGCGGTCATCGCCGACAAGGCGCAGGACGTGGTGGGGAAGGCCCAGGACGCCGCCGGTGAAGTGAAGGCCGCCGTGTCGAGCGCCGCCGCCGATGTCAAGGACGCGGGCAAGGACGTGGCCGCCGCCGCCAAGGACAAGGCGCAGGACGTGGGCCAGAATGTCAAGCGCGAAGCCGCCGACCTCGCCGACAAGGCGCAGGACAAAGCCCAGGACCTCAAGGCCGACGCTGCCCAGGCCGCCGAGCAGGCGAAAGACAAGGCCCAGGACGCCGCCCGTGACGTGAAGGCCGGAGCGCAGCAGGTCGCCGCCGATGTCAAGGACAAAGCCCAGGATGTCAAGCAGGACGCTGCCAAAGTCGTGGACCAGGCCAAGGACAAGGCGCAGGACACGGCGCGTGACGTGAAGGCCGGGGCGCAGCAGGTCGCCGCCGACGTCAAGGACAAGGCCCAGGACGTCAAGCAGGACGCCCAGGCCGCCAAGACCGATGTGGACGCCAAGGCCAAGAGCTGGGCCTTCGACCTGCGCACCGACGCCGAAGCCAACAAGCAGAGCGGTCAGGGCAGCGCGGGCAACAGCAACACCGGCAACCGCAAGAACTGAGTTCGGCTCGGTTTCTGAGGCAGTCCTTCCGCTCCGGGGGGACTGTTTTTCGTGCTCGGGCGTGCCCCGGCCCCTTTGACCGCGCCCCCAAGCGGCGCCCTCTGCTGGGCTGCTCCCCCGCCCCCCCACTTTGACGAGGTATTTTCCATGACCCTGACCCCGCAAGACCTTCAAACCTATCTCTCGGCCCTGGTGCGCCAGAACCTTCAGATGGCCACCATGATCTGGGGGCCGCCCGGTGTGGGCAAAAGCAGCGTGGTGGCGCAGGTGGCGCGGCAGCACGACCTGGAGTTCGTGGACGTGCGGCTCTCGCAGCTCGCCCCCACCGACCTGCGCGGGCTGCCGGTGCCGGAAACCGACGGGCAGGGCAGTGGCGTGAGCCGCTGGTATCCCCCCGAGTTCCTGCCGCGCTCCGGCAAAGGCATCCTCTTTCTGGACGAGGTGAACATGGCGCCGCCCACCATGCAGGGCATGGCGCAGCAACTCATCCTGGACCGCCGGGTGGGCAGCTACGAGTTGCCAGGCGGCTGGTTTGTCTGGGCGGCAGGCAACCGCAAGGAGGACCGCGCCAGCGTGTTCGACATGCCCGCGCCGCTCGCCAACCGCTTTCTGCACCTGACCGTGCGGCCCGACTTCGACTCGTGGCGCTCGTACGCTCTGGCGCGGGGTCTGCACGAGCATGTCGTGGCTTTCCTGACCTTCCGCCCGGAACTGCTGTGGCGCCTCGACCCGCAGCAACCCGCCTGGCCCAGCCCGCGCTCGTGGGAAATGGCCGCGCACCTGCACCGTGCCGGGCTGGACGCGTCTTCGGCCATCGGGGAAGCGGCGGGCGCCGAGTTTGCCGCGTTCGTGCGGCTGTTCGAACAGTTGCCCGACCTCGGCACGGTTCTGAGCGGCAATGGCGCGGGCCTGAAACTGCCCGACGAACCCAGCGTGCGCTACGCCGCCGTGGTGGGACTGGCCGCCCGCGCCCAGGACGCCGAGGAAGCCTACCGTGCCTTCGAGTGGCTGGCCGGGACCGCCGGACCCGAGTGGCTGCAACTGTACGTCGCCACACTGGTCAGCAAGTTCCAGGCCACCGGGCAACTGGGCGAACTCGCCGGGCTGCTGGGCCGTGACCCCCGGCTGGCCGAACTGGTTCAGGGCGCCCTGAGCCTCGCGGAGGGCTGAGGATGAGGCTGGCGACCTTCCTGTCTATGTCCTTCCTGTACATGTCGTTGTTACCGTCGTCTCCGACGATGACCGACCCTCCGCCCCCCGCACCATGACCCAGCCTCTGCCCATCACCCCTGAATTTCAGCGCCTCGTGTCGGGTTCCCGGCTGCGGCTGCGCGGTAAGTCGGCGTTTTTCGCCACGCTGCTGCTCTACGCCGACATCGTGCCGTCGCGGGAAGTCCTGGCGGCGGGCACCGACGGCGAGCGCGTCTACCTCAACCCCGAGGTCGCCGCCAGCCTGCCGCCCGACGTGCTCGACGGCCTGCTGCTGCACGAGGTGCTGCACGCCGCGCTTTCGCATGTGGAGCGGCGCGGGCCGCGTGAAAAGAAGCGCTGGAACCGCGCCGCCGACCTCATCGTCAACGGCATGGTGGACGCCGCCGGGCTGCCCACCCCCCCCAACTCGCGCCGCGACGAGCATCTGGAACGGCTGAGCGTGGAGGAGGTCTACACCTCGCTGGAAGGCGAAGCGGACGGCGAGGGCGACAAGGAAGGCGACGACCTGCTCGACGCCCCGCCCAGCGACGCCCCGGCCCGTCAGGGCAAACCGGGCCGTCAGGTGGCCCGCGAGTGGCAGCAAGCGCTCGCGCAGGCCCGCAGCGTGGAAGCCATGAGCGGGGGCCAGGGCCACGACCCCCTCGGGATGCACCGCGAGTTGCAGCGCCTCGCCCCGGCGCGGCTCGACTGGCGGGCGCAACTGTGGCGCTTTCTGGCGCGGACCCCAGTGGATTTCGGCGGCTTCGACCGGCGCTTCGTGGGCCGGGGGCTGTACCTGGAGGCGCTGGACGACGAAACCCTGACCGCCCTGGTCGCGGTGGACACCTCGGGCAGCGTGGACGACGACGCGGTGCGCGCACTCGTGGGCGAAGTGCAGGGCGTCCTGGGCGCCTACCCGCACGTTCGGGCGACCCTCTACTACGCCGACACCGAAGCCTACGGCCCCTTCGAGTTGCGCCCCGGCGACGAGATTCCCCCACCCCAGGGCGGGGGCGGCACCGACTTCCGGCCCATCTTCGAGTTGCTGGAGCAGCACGAACCCGACGTGCTGATTTACCTCACCGACGGCTACGGCGACTTTCCCGACGAGGCCCCGCGCACGCCGACGCTGTGGGTGGTGCCGCCCGGCGGACTGGAAGACGAGGGCTTTCCGTTCGGGGACGTGCTGCGGCTGGGCGAGTAGGGCGGGGCGGGGACGAAGCTCACGAACAAGGTCTTCGCCCCGGGTCCTCACTCTCCAGTTCGTCTCATACGGATTCCGCTTAATTCCTGCACAGTCGGGCCTATACAGTTGGGAAGGCGCCGCCTGTGCATCCATATCGCAGAATCCGTATTTTTTCCTACTCGCATCCGCTCTGCTGCGCAGCTTTGCAAGTCGGATTGAATCTGAAACGACCAGATTCAATCGGAATCCGTATCACTGCGCCCGCTTCGTCACCTTGTTGCCTGCCACGTCGATCACGGTCAGGTCGGCATAGACGCCGGTGGTCTCGGCGTAGAACTCGACCTTCTGGCCCGGTGAGATGTTGAGGCGGTTGCCGTCGATCAGAATCTGCGAGACGCGGTTGTTGTCGCTGGCGATGCCCGACACCCGGATCAGGTTGCCCACGCGACTGTACGAGCCGATCTGAATTTGCGGGGCGGTGGCGTCCACCAGCACCGTCACCGTCTGCTTGCTGACGTGTCCGGCGGCGTCACGGGCAGCGACGGTGTACTGCGCCTTGCCACTTTTGGCGGCAGGTTGAAACTTGAAGTTGGCGATCTTGTTGCTGCCCTCGATAGGCACCGGCTTGCCGTCCACCGTGATCTGAACCACGCCCACGTCGTCGACCACGTAGCCGCGCACGGCGGCCTGGGCACTCTGGGCCACCGTGCCCCCGTCGGACCCGCTCACGACGATGCGGGGCGTGAAGTTGTCGGCGGTGCGGGCGCAGCCGCTGAGCAGGGCGGCGCCCAGCAGACCGAGCAGCGCGGCCGGGCGGGGGGAAGCGGCGGGAACCATGCCGGGCAGTATACGAGTACGCCGGTCCCCGCCCCCGAAAGCAGCGCCTTGCCCTCCCTTCCAGCCCAGGGGCAGGACGGAGAAAGGAGCGGAACACCCGCAGAACTGCCCTAGACTGTCCTCATGGGATTTTTTCTCAGGCTGCTGCTCAACGCCCTGGCCTTGTATCTGCTGAGCCGGGTCTACAACGGGGTGTCGTTCGCTCCTGGCACCGACGTGGTCAGTGTGGTGCTCGCCGCGCTGGTCATGGGCATCGTCAACGCCCTGATTCGTCCGGTGCTGCTGCTGCTGTCGCTGCCGGTCAACGTGCTGACGCTGGGCCTGTTTACGCTGGTGGTCAACGGCGCCGTGCTGTGGCTGGTCGCGCAGGTCACGGCCCTGAACGTGGCCGGGTTCGGCGCCGCCATCCTGGGCGCCCTCGTCCTGGCGCTGATTTCCTGGTTGCTCGACGCGCTGGTAACGGCGCTGGGCCTGGACGGGCGCCGTGGCTGAGGCCGGGCAGGGGACAGCTTTACCCCGACTGCTGACCACGCCCGCCGAGGTCCGCGCCGCGCTCGCGGGCCGGGGCCGGGTGGGACTGGTGCCCACGATGGGCTACCTGCACGAAGGCCACGCGACCCTGATCGCGCAGGCCCGCGCCGAGTGCGACGTGGTCGTCGTGAGCGTTTTCGTCAACCCCATGCAGTTCGGACCAACCGAGGACCTCGCCAAGTACCCGCGCGACCTCGAGCGCGACCTGGGCGTGGCGGGCGCGGCGGGCGCCGATTTCGTCTTTCATCCGGCGGCGGGCGCGATGTACCCGGCGGGCTTCAGCACCCGGGTGGAGATCAGCGGCGTCAGCGAACCGCTCGACGGCGCAGCGCGGCCCGGGCACTTTACCGGGGTGGCGACGGTGGTCCTCAAGCTGCTGAACATCGTGCAGCCCACGCGGGCCTATTTCGGGGAAAAGGACTGGCAGCAACTCGCGGTGGTGCGCCGACTGGTCAGCGACCTCGACCTGAACACCGAGATCGTGGGGGTGCCGACGGTGCGGGCAAGCGCAGACACGCCGCACGCGGGTCTGGCGCTGAGCAGCCGCAACACTTACCTCTCGCCCGAGCAGCAGCGGCGGGCCACGGTGCTTTCCCGCGCTCTGCGGGCGGTGCAGACTGCCTACGCGGGCGGCGAGCGCGACACCGGGCGGCTGCGGCAGGCCGGGCTGGACGTGCTGGGCAGCGAACCGGAACTCGCCCTCGACTACCTCGCGGTGGTGGGGCCGGACCTGCGTGACGTGCCCCGGCTGACCGACGACCCCCTGAACCGGGTGCTGGTCGCCGGACGCCTGTTCGGCGTGCGCCTGATCGACAACATGCCACTCGGCGTGGCCCCGACTGTTGCGGCTGCGTCTGCTGCGGCCCCGTCCCCGTCTGCCCCGACTCCGGCGTGACGGGCGCCGTCATGACCCTGGAACAGCTGCTGCGCGAGCTGGTGGGCCGCCGCGCTTCCGACATTCACCTGCAAGCCGGAAGCCCACCGCTGGGCCGGGTGGACGGGCGCCTGCTGCCCTTCGGCACCCACCCGCTGACCCCCGAGCACACCCGCGCCCTGGCCCAGGCGGTGCTGACCCCGGCGCAGCTCGAGGAATTCGAGTACCAGCAGGAACTCGACGTGGCGTACAGCGTGCCGGGCCTGGGCCGCTTTCGCTGCAACGTCTTTTTGCAGCGCGGCGCGGTGGGGCTGGTGCTGCGGGTGGTGGGCGACACCATTCCCAGTTTCGAGGCGCTGGGCCTGCCGCGCGAGGTCATGGAGCAGCTCGCCGGTCTGCCACGCGGCCTGGTGCTGATTACCGGGCCGACCGGCAGCGGCAAGAGCACCTCGGTCGCCAGCCTCATCGATTACCTCAACCGGCACTTCGCCTATCACATTCTGACCATCGAGGACCCCATCGAGATTTTGCACCGCAATGGCCGCAGCCTGGTGGTGCAGCGTGAGGTGGGGCAGGACACGCACAGCTTCGCCTCCGCCCTGCGGCACGCGCTGCGCCAGGACCCCGACGTGATCGTGATCGGGGAAATCCGCGACCGCGAGACGGTGGAGGCCGCGCTGCTGGCCGCGCAGACCGGGCACCTCGTCATCAGCACGCTGCACACCCAGGACGCCGTGCGGACCGTGGGCCGCATCGCCGAGTTCTTCGCGCCGCACGAACGCGATCAGGTGCGGCTGCAACTCGCCGAGTGTCTGGGCGGCATCGTGAGTCAGCGCCTGCTTCCCCGCGCCGACGGGGTGGGCCGGGTGCTCGCGACCGAGGTGCTGATCAGCACGCCGCTGGTGCAGGAGTACGTCAAGGACGAGGAGCGCACGCCGCTGCTCAAGGACGTGCTGCTCGAGGACAACATCCGGGGGATGCACACCTTCGACGAACATCTGGCGATGCTCTACCGCGCTGGGCTGATCGGCCTCGACGCCGCGCTTGCCGCCGCCACCAGCCCGCACGAGCTGCGGCTGCGGCTGACCCAGAGCGGGCGGCTGTAGGCCGGGCAGGGCGGTCACGCCGTCTGGCGGGCGCTGCCCTATACTGTTTCGGTTATGACCAGGGAACCCGTTCGCATGACCCGCCAGGGCAAGGAAAGGCTCGAAGAGCAATTGCAGTACCTCAAGACCACCCGCCGCGAGCAGATCAGCGAGTACATGGGCAAGGCCATCGAAGACGGCGACCTGCGCGAAAGTGCGGCCTACGACGAGGCCCGGATGCAGCAGAGCGAGAACGAGGCCAAAATCGCCGAAATCGAGGCGCAGCTCGAACGCGCCCAGATCATGAACGAGGACGAGATCGACACCAGCGCCGTCGGCGTGGGCGCCCGCGTGGTGGTCGAGGACGCCCAGGGCAAGCAGCGCACCCTGGAAATCGTCGGCAGCTTCGAGGTGGACGTGCTCAAGGGCAAAATCAGCGACGCCAGCCCGATGGGACAGGCCCTGCTGGGCAAGCGCAAGGGCGAAAGCGCCGTGTGGCCCGGGCCGAAGGGCGACGTGAGCCTCAAGGTCATCAGCGTCGAGTACCCCTAATATGCATTCCGATTGAATCTGGTAGTTTCAGATTCAATCCGACTTGCAAAGCTGCGCAGCAGAGCGGATGCGAGTAGGAAAAAATACGGATTCCGCGATATGGATGCACAGGCGGCGCTTTCCTGACTGTGCAGGAATTAAGCAGAATCCGTATGAGCCTTCGCCTGTCCGTCACGGCCCCCCTTCCCGCCGGGAGGGGGGGTTTTCAATCGTTTTCCGGTGGGTCCTGCGAACGGATGAGCCAGGCCCCTCCCCCACCTTCTCCCCTTTCCCCTCAACTCATGTCACCATGCGGGCATGACCCAGAATGATATGGACGACATGCGCCTCGACGAGATGGAGTTCGAGAACCTGACCATCGACCAGCACGGCCCGATTGCGGTGCTGACCGTCAACCGTCCGGGGGCGCTCAACGCCCTGAACGGCACCACCCTCAGCGAACTGGCGATGGCCGCCGAGATGATCGCCAACGACCCCGAGGTGGGCGCCCTGATTCTGACCGGCGCGGGCGACAAGGCGTTCGTGGCGGGGGCCGACATCAGCGAGCTGGCGGGGCTGGAAGGACCGTTTGCCGGGCGCGACATGTCGCTGCTGGGGCAAGACGCCATGACGCAGATCAGCAACCTGCCGATTCCGGTGATCGCGGCGATAGGCGGCTACGCGCTCGGCGGCGGGCTGGAGCTGGCGCTGTGCTGCGACATTCGCATCGCCTCGCCGCGTGCCCGGATGGGGCTGCCTGAAGTGACGCTGGGGCTGCTGCCCGGTTTTGCCGGAACCCAGCGCCTGCCGCGCCTGATCGGGGCAGGCCGCGCCCTGGACCTGATGCTCACCGCCCGGCAGATCGGCGCCGAGGAAGCCCTGAGCATGGGTCTGGTCAACTATGTCGCCGACGACCCGCTGCAAAAGGCCCGCGAAGTGGCCGAGCAGATCATCAAAAACGGCCCGCTCGCCATCTCGCTGGTCAAGGAAGCAGTAAGGCGGGGCCTCGCCACCGACCTCGAAGCGGGCATGGAAATCGAGGCCGACCTGTTCGGCATGGCCTTCGCCACCAGCGACTTCAAGGAAGGCACGCGGGCCTTTCTGGAAAAGCGCAAACCCGAGTTCAGGGGCGAGTAAGAGGGGTTCAAAGAATAGATTTCCCACAGCTCCGCTCACACCCGTAGCAGCGGATAAGAAAAGGGCGCAGAAGCTTCGGCCTCTGCGCCTTATTTCCTGCCGCCCTTATACGGTTTTAATCCGATTCCCGAACATCCGGAAAGGCGCCGGATGCCCGTCCATCTCCTTAAAATCGTATTTTTTCCATGCGCTCCGCGCAAAATTGCGCCCGGACATGTCCGGGACTCCATTTGAAACCGTATTACAGCATCGGGAGCGCCCCGCTCACCGCCGCCGCTTCGGGGTTGAAGCGCGGCTGTTCGGGCAGGGGTTGACCGTCGGGGCCGAGGATGTGCCCGTACATCATGTGCGGCGTGGCGTGGTCGATGCGGACCGAATAGATGCCCGCGCCGTCCGCGCCGATGGCTTTGGGGACGACGGTGGGGTGGTTGCCCCGGGTGTGACCCTCCAGAAACCCCGAGTCGTGGGCGTCGCCGCGCAGCAGCACCTGCTGGACGGTGCCGACCTTCTGCGCGTTCTTGCGGGCGGACCAGTCCTTTTGCCGGGCGATCAGACGCTGGAGCCGCTCGGTCTTGAGTTCGCGCGGCAGATCCTGAAAGTGCTTGTAGCTCGGCGTACCGGGACGCGGCGAGTAGATGAACATGTAGGCCGAGTCATAGCCCACCTCGTCGTAGAGCGAGAGGGTGTCCTGAAAGTCTTCCTCGGTTTCGCCGGGAAAGCCCACGATGATGTCGGTGGCGAGCACCACGTCAGGGATGTGCTTTTTGATCTGCGCGATGTGGGTGAGGTACTTCTCGCGGTTGTACTCGCGGGCCATGCGCCGCAGCACCCGGTCCGAGCCGCTCTGCACCGGCAGGTGCACGAACTCGCAGATGGCGGGCGTCTCGCCGATGGCCGCCGCCACGTCCTCGGTGAAGTTCATGGGATGGCTGGTGGTGAATTTGACGCGCTCGATGCCGCTGGCGCCCACCATGCGCAGCAGGTCGGCGAAGCTCGGGTAGCCCTTCAGCCTGGCACCCTGGTCCACCCCGTAGGCGTTGACGTTCTGACCGAGCAGGGTGACTTCGCGCACCCCCGCCGCGAGCTGCATGTCGAGTTCGCGCAGGATGTCGTCGGGGTGACGGCTGACCTGCGGCCCGCGCGTGGTCGGCACGATGCAGTAGGTGCAGTGGTGGTCGCAGCCGCGCATGATGGTGAGGTGCGCCTGCAACTTGCCGCTGGGCGGGGGCGGAATGTGGTCGTGCAGTTCGTCCTTGAATTGCAGGCCCCAGAAGCGTTCGTTGCTCTCCAGAGCTTGACCAATATCGAGCAGGCTGCCGGGGCCGAGCAGCACGTCCACCTCGAACTTGCGGGCGATCTGCTGGCCCTCTTCGAGCTGCGCGAGGCAGCCCATCATGCCCACCACGAGGGAACGCTGGGCCTTTTGCTTGCGCAGGTCGCCGAGCAGCGAGCGGACCTTGTCCACCGGCTTGCCGCGCACCGCGCAGGTGTTGACCAGAATGAAGTCGGCCTCGTCGGGCGACTCCACGATGTCGGCGCCGAGAGAAACGAGTTGGGACTGCACGAGGTGCGTGTCGTACTCGTTCATCTGACAGCCGTAGGTGATGAGGTGTGCCTTCATGACTTCTCCTCGGGCCTGACGGAGGGATTCCGGGGCCGCGTGCCTGGGCCGCCGGGAGGGGGCGGGGGCGACTTGGGAGGATAGCGTGTTTCAGCCTTCCCCCGGCGAAGCAAACGAGAAACGCCGCTCCCTGCCCTTTCCCCTCCCCCCTCGCCTCTGCCCCCTACCCCCCCAACACCCGCGCCACACGGGGGGCCAGGGCCGCGTCGAAGCGGGCCAGCACCGGGCCGATGATGGCGGTGAGCAGCACGTAGACGGCGGCGAGCGGCCCCAGCACCGGAGCGAGACCCAGGCCCAGGCCCGCAATCAGGATGCTGAATTCGCCCCGGGGGATCAGGGTGGTGCCCGCGCGAAAGCGGCCCCGGCTCTGGACCCCGGCCTGCGCGGCGCCGTGCCAGCCGACCAGAAATTTGGTCACGGCAGTCACGAGGGCCAGCAGCGCGGCAGGCAGCAGCACGTCCGGCACCGCCGCCAGGTCGAGTTGCAGGCCGAAAAAGAGGAAAAACACGGCGGCGAACAGGTCGCGCAGCGGCTCGATCTGCGCCCGCGCCCGGTGCGCGACCTCGCCCGAGAGCGCGATGCCGACGAGGAAGGCGCCGATGGCCGCGCTGACCTTGAGCAGGTCGGCGGCGCCCGCCACCACCAGCACCAGCCCCAGCACGCCGAGCAGCAGCGTTTCGTCGCTGGGCACGTTGAGCACGCGGCTCAGCACGTGGCCGTAACGCATGGCGAGAAAAAAGGTCACCCCGAACGCCGTCAGCGCCAGCGCGAGGTTGACCCCCACCGTGAGCAGGCTGCCGCCGATGAGCAGCGCCGCCACGACGGGCAGGTAAAACGCCATCACCACGTCCTCGATGACGCACACGGCGAGAATGGTCGGCGTTTCACGGTTGCCCAGGCGACCCAGGTCCGAGAGGATTTTGGAGGCGATGCCGCTGGAGGTGAGGTAGGTGATGCCCCCGAGCAGCACCCAGGCGAGCGGCGGCAGACCGAGCAGCGCCCCGGCCACCACCCCCGGCGTGAAGTTGAGCGCGAGGTCGAGCAGCCCGATGCGGCGGTTGGCCCGCAGGTTGGTGCGCAGTTCGTCGCTGGTGTATTCCAGCCCCAGGATAAACAGCAGCAGAATGGCGCCGATTTCCGCCCCGGTGTGGATGAACTTCTCGGCGGTGTCGTCGAGGTGCATGACGGTGCCCAGGCCGATGCCCGCCATCAGGTACAGCGGAATCGGGGTGATGCCCAGCCGCCCGGCGGCGCGGCCCACCAGCGCCAGCGCGAGGATGACCGTGCCGAGTTCCAGAAACAGGCGGCCTAGCATGTTCCGGACCGCCGCCTCTGCTCAGGACGGGTCAATGCTCCGCTCCGCTGCTCAGGAGCCGGGCGGCGCGGCGCACCCCGCCTGCCGTGCCGACCACCACCACCGTGTCGCCCGCTTCCAGCACGAACTCCGGCCCCGGCGCGGGCACCGCCTGCCCGGCGCGCATCACCGCGACCACGCTGGTGCCGGTGCGGGTGCGCATCTGCGAGTCGCCCAGCGCGCGCCCAGCAAAGGGGCTGCCCCGCTCCAGCGGCAGCCAGTCCATCGCCAGCCCCTCGATGTCCTGCATGGTCTGTCCCACCCGGCGCGACACGGTGCTGCCACCGAGCAGGTCGGCCACCACCTCGGCCTCGCCCTCGTCGAGCGTGATGCTCTGGGCGCAGGCGTCGGGGTCCTCACGCAGCGAGACGAACATCTCGCGCCGCCCGTCGCGGTGAACGATGACGCCCACGCGCTTGCCGAAGCGTCCGTCGAAGTCGTAGCGCATCCCCACGCCGGGCAGGGACGTTTCTTCCAGTCTGACCATGAGACCAGCATAGCCGCAAGGTCAGCGGGGGTCAGGCGGTCAGGCAGAGGGCTTTTCGCGCACCGTCAGCGGAAAGACCCCGGTAAACAGGCGCGGCCAGGCGAGGCGGGCGGGCTGCACACTGAATTCGAGCGGCAGATGGGCAAAGTGGGTGTCCCAGAGATTCTGCACGCGGGGACCCATCCTGTCCCGAAGCTCCTGCTCGGCCTGCGGGTACTGTTCGCCCAGGTCGAAGGGACTGGGACGGTCCAGCGCCGAGCGCACTTCGGCCCGGACGAACGCCTGATACAGCGCGTCGTCCACCAGCCGCGAAAAGAGCGCCCCGGCGTGTTCGGCGCGGTCCGTCACCAGCGGACTCAGGGCACCGAAGGCGACCGCGCTGCCCAGCGTGTTGCCCGCCGTGTTCCACGCGCTGTAGCCTGCCAGCCCCGCCAGCGGAAACCCGCGCAGCAGCCCCCACAGCCGCCGCTCGGCCCCGTTGGGGTAGGCGATGTCCGCCAGCGACACGGCCCGCCCCGCCGCGAGGTCCCGCCGCAGCGCGTCCACGAAGGCCGGCAGGTGGCGGTGCGGTGTGTCCACCGTCGCCAGGTCGGGCTGCACGTTCGCCTGCCGCCGCCCCGGCGTGTTGACCGCCAGGATGAAGTCGGCCTCCTGCATGCTGTCGGCGGGCACGCACCCGGCGGCCCGCAGGTGCGCGGCGACGAGTTCCCCGGCGGGACGGTCCTCGTAGATCAGCCCTGCCCCCGCGCCCAGCGTGCCGGAGTAGCGCACCCAGGCGCGGGCGGACGGCAGGCCCTCACGTAGCGCCCGCGTGAGCAGCGCACACGGCACCTCGTCGGCGCCGGGGTAGGTGTCGAAGCGGTCCCAGACACCGAGTTCGTCCGCCCGCGCTTCCAGCATCCGGCGGTCGTAGGCGGCCAGCCCGTACTCGGAGGTGTCGTCCAGCGTGACGCACAGGTGCCGCAACACCCCCTCGGCCAGCAGGTCGAGCGCCGCGAGGTGCAGGGCGCGGTTGCGTTCGCGGGTGCCCAGCCAGTCGGCCAGGATGTCTGCGGGCACGGCGGCGCGGGCGGCGTCCAGGCCAGCGCGTTCGCCCTCGCCGTGCCGGGCATGGCGGTCGAAGGCGGTGCTGTAGGCCCGCAGCTCGCGCCCCCAGTCGCCGTAGTAGGGTTTTTCCTCGTGCGGGTCGTTGTCGTGCGCCACCCGCACCACCACCCCGAAGGCGTAGATGCGCAGCTTCGGGTGCCTGCCCTTCAGCTCGCGCAGCACCTCCAGGCGGCGCAGCGCCGTGTCCAGCGGGTCGGCCACCCGCCGCGCCGGAATCATGCCGCCCAGACACAGGGTTTCCAGGCACACGACCAGGGCGTCGGCCTGTCCCCCCTCGGCCCGCAGCCAGTCGGCGAGCGCGTCCGTGTCGCCGGGGGTGAAAAAGTGCGGCAGCGCCCCGGCGGGCGGCACCCGCATGTCGGCCCCGGTCATGCGGCCCAGCGACACCGGCAGGTCGAGGGTGGGCGGGCGGGTGTCGGGCGGCACGAGCAGAAGGCGGGGCATACGCCCCAAGCTACCGGAAGCGCGTTTCCCGGCCTGCACGCTGCTAGACCTCCCCGCGCCCTTTCCCCTGGCCCCGCGCTAGCCTCCCCGGATGAGAGGCAGCGAGGCGGCGCAGGCAACGGAGCAGACAGGACCGGTGGTGGCTTTTCAGGGCAACCCCGGCAGCTACGGCGAAATTGCGGCGCTGAACGCTCTGCCGCAGGTGCGCGGAACACGGGGCTACCCCACCTTTCACGAAACCGTGCGGGCCGTCGAAACGGGAGAAGCGGATTTCGGCGTGCTGCCGGTGGAAAACAGTCTGATGGGCGCGATTCACCAGTCCATCGACCTGCTGACCGAAACCGAGCTGCACGTGACCGGCGAGGTCGTGGTGCGCGTGACCCACTGCCTGATGGCGCTGCCGGGGGTCGAACTCGGGGATATCCGCAAGGTCGGCAGTCAGCAACCGGCGCTCGACCAGTGCACCCACCTGATTCGCAAGCACGGCTGGCAGCCGCTCGCCAAACACGACACGGCGGGCAGCGCCAAGGACCTCGCCGAGCGCGGCGCCCGCGACGAAGCCGCCATCGCCAGCCGCCGCGCCGCCGAACTCTACGGCCTGAACATCCTGCAAACCGAGGTGGAGGACGAGCCGTTCAACTTCACCCGCTTCATGGTCCTTTCGCGCCGTGCCCCTGCCGAGGCCGCGCCGGACGTGCCGCACAAAACCAGCCTCGTGTTCGCGGTGCGCCACACCCCCGGTTTTCTGGTCGAGACGCTGAACGAACTGCGCGGCCTCAACCTCTCGCGCATCGAGAGCCGCCCCCGCCGTGACCGCGCCTGGAGCTACCTGATGTACGTGGACATCGAGGGCCGCGCCAGTGACCCGCAGGTCGCCCAGGCCCTCGCCGGGGTGCTGCTCAAGGCGAGCTACGCCAAGATTATCGGCAGTTACCCGGCGGCGCAGGGAACGGTGGAGTGAGGGGGGCGGAGGGCAAAGAGTAGAGAGCAGAGGGCCAAACAAAAAGAGGGAGGCAGGCACACCCAGCCCGCCCCCCGCTTTTTGCCATCTGCCATCGGCCATCAGCCCTCTACAGCTCGACGGTCTCGTTCTTGCCCAGTTCGCCCGCTTCGGCCTTCTGGCCGGGAATCAGGTTCTTGGCGAGGGCGAACAGGGTGCGGACCTTGCCGCCGCTTTCCCAGTATTCGGCGCCGCGGGCGTCAATCTTGATGAGCTGCACGTTGGGGTCTTCCTTGCCGCCCTCGAAGTACATGTCGTACATGTCGCTCCACAGTTCGTCGAGCTTGGCGCGGTCCTCGACCAGTTCGGCGGTGCCGTGAACGCTCACGTAGTTGTTGCTGCCGGTGTCGGCGTAGCTCACGTTGACCTGGGGCCGCGCCCGCATGTCGTGCACCGCCTCGCTGTCCTTGGCCCCGATGAACCACAGGTCGCCGTCGAACTCGGTCTGCTGCGTGGTCATCGGGCGGGCGTGCAGGTGGCCTTCGTCGGTGGTGGTCACCAGCATGGCGAACTTGATGTCCTTGATCAGTCCGGCGACGGTCCCAACGGCCTGCTCACGGGACGGCTGCTCACGGTTCATGGTCTGGTCACTCATGCCCCGAGCATCGGCAGAGGGTGCCGGGGGGTCTGAGGGCCTGATTACCGTTTTAAGGTTTGCGTCAGGATGGATGAGAGGCAGCGGCTCTGTGTCGCCTTTGCCGAGAGTAGGTCCGTATTGGCTGCCAAGGAGCCATATTTTCCTTGCCATGAGCTATGGGCCATAAGCTCTGAACAGCCTCTTCATGGCCCATCGCCCATGGCTCACAGCTCAGCCCCAGTCGGTACAGGAGACCTGATACCAACTTTGCACGTTCTCATACGGATTCCGCTTAATTCCTGCACAGTCGGGAAAGCGCCGCCTGTGCATCCATATCGCGGAATCCGTATTTTTTCCTACTCGCATCCGCTCGGATTGAATCTGAAACTACCAGATTCAATCGGAATCCGTATCAGTAAGGTGAGAGCATGAAACCTGCCCTCTTCCTGCTGCCCTGCCTGCTCGCGTCGTGCACCCTGACCGGGGGGCCGGTCAAATCGGTGCCGTCCTCGGGCACCCTGCCGTTTTCCGAAGCCGTTCAGGTGGGGCAAACCCTCTACCTGTCGGGCCAGCTTGGACTGGACGCACAGGGCCAGCTCGTGCCGGGCGGCGTCCGCGCCGAAACCCTCCAGGCCCTGAGCAACATCGAGGCGACGCTGACCCGGCAGGGCTACCGCCGCGAGCACCTCGTCAAATGCATGGTCATGCTCCGCGACATGAAAGATTTCGCCGCCATGAACGAGGTCTACGGGTCGTGGATGCGCCGCCCGTACCCGGTGCGCTCCACCTTCGGGGGCGCAGACCTCGCCCTGAACGCCAACGTCGAAATCGAGTGCGTGGCCGCCCGCTGACCCCTGCCTACTGAACCCAGCCCACTGAACCCTGCCCGCTCCTGCTGCGGAGGGTTGGAAGCCGGGAAGTTGCTGTGTCGGCTACACTGAAGGATGTGACCGCAGGCCCCCCCGACCCCAACCCGACCGCACGCATCCGCAACTTTTCCATCATCGCGCATGTGGACCACGGCAAGTCCACGCTGGCCGACCGCATTCTCGAAAAACTCGGCGCGATGGGCGAGCGTGACAAGCGCGACCAGACGCTCGACACGCTGGAACTGGAGCGCGAGCGTGGCATCACCATCAAGTCCACGCCCATCCGGTTGAATTATGTTCGGGACAATGGCGAATCGTACGTCTTCAACCTGATCGATACTCCCGGCCACGTGGACTTCAACTACGAGGTCTCGCGTTCGCTGGCCGCCTGCGAGGGCGTGCTGCTGCTCGTGGACGCCTCGCAGGGGGTGGAAGCGCAGACCATCGTCAACGCCTACCTCGCCATCGACAACAACCTCGAAATCATCCCGGTCATCAACAAAATCGACCTGCCCGCCGCCGACCCCGAGAGCGCTGCCCGAGAGCTGGAGGAAGTCATCGGCATTCCCGCCGAGGGCGCGGTGCGGGCGTCCGGCAAATCGGGCATCGGTATTCCCGAGATTCTGGAAGCGGTGGTCGAGCGCATTCCCCCGCCCCCCGGCGACCCCGCTGCACCTCTCAAGGCGCTGATTTTCGACTCGTTTTTCGACGCTTACCAGGGCGTGATTCTGTTCGTGCGGGTGCTCGAGGGCACCATGAAGGCCAAAGACGGCGTGCGGCTGATGAACGCGGGCAAGAACTTCGAGGTGGACAAGGTCGGCACCTTCAGCCCCGGCTTGGTCGTGGGGGAGGAACTCTCGGCGGGCATGGTGGGCTGGGTGGCCGCCGGCATCAAGGACATTCAAGACGCGCAGGTGGGCGACACCCTCACCGGACGCGACCGGCAGACCGACGAAGCCTTTCCCGGCTTCAAGCCCGCGCAGCCGGTGGTGTTTTCGGGCCTGTACCCCACCGACACCGAGGACTACCGCAAGCTGCGCGACGCGCTGGAAAAGCTCAAGCTCAACGACGCCGCCTTTTCCTTCGAGCCGGAAACCTCCGAGGCGCTGGGCTTCGGCTTCCGCTGCGGCTTTCTGGGGCTGCTGCACGCCGAAATCATTCAGGAGCGTTTGGAGCGCGAGTACGACCTCGACCTGATCGCCACTGCGCCCGCCGTCGTCTACCGCGTCACGCTCACCAACGGCGAGATTTTTGAGACGCAAAACCCCGCCGAGTTTCCCACCCGTGACCGCATCGAAATGGTCGAGGAACCGTACATCAAGCTCTCGGTGATGCTGCCCGAGGACTACGTGGGGCCGGTGATGCAGCTCCTGCAGGAGCGCCGGGGCGCCATGCAGACGATGAACTATGTCGGCAAGCGCGTGGAACTGGTCTACGAGGTGCCGTTCGCCGAGATTCTCTACGATTTCCACGACCGCCTCAAATCCATCTCGCGCGGGTACGCCAGCATGGACTACGAGCAGCTCGGCTACCGCGAAGGCGACCTGCGCAAGGTGGACATCATGGTGAACAACGAGGTCATCGACGCCCTCGCCGTCATCGTCCACGAAACCAAGACCTACTCGCTGGGGCGCAAAATCGTGGACAAGATGGCCGAAGTCATTCCCCGGCAGATGTTCCCGGTGCCGGTACAGGCCGTCATCGGCGCCAAAATCATCGCCCGCGCCACCGTCAAGGCGTACCGCAAGGACGTGCTGGCAAAGTGCTACGGCGGCGACATCTCGCGCAAAAAGAAACTGCTGGAAAAGCAGAAGAAGGGCCGCGCCCGCATGAAGCAGTTCGGCACGGTGGAGGTGCCGCAGGAAGCCTTCCTGGCAGTGCTGAGTACGGAGGAGTAAGCAGGTTGTGGAAACGGAAACCCGCATTCCGCCGGAAGTCGCCGAGCATCTGGGCCACTACGTCTATCTGTACGTAGACCCCAGGACGGAGCAAATCTTCTATGTGGGCAAAGGCCAGGGCCAGCGCGTTCTTTCGCATCTGTCGGCGGTAGGCGAGTCACGCAAGGCGCAAATCCTGTCCGAACTCCGTCAAGCGCACCTGTCGCCGAGAATCGACATTCTGGCCCACGGCCTCCCAGACGAAGCCACCGCCTACCGAATCGAGGCGGCGGCCATCGATCTCCTGCGCATGGATTCCCTGTCCAATCTGGTGAGGGGCTGGCAAAGTGTGCGCTCTGGACGCCGCTCGCTTGGAGAACTGGTGAGTTATTACGCCGCGCCGCCAGCCGTGATTACCGACCCGGTGATGCTGATCCGGATCAACAAGCTCTACTGGCACGGGATGCCCGCGCAGGAGTTATACGAGGCCACACGGGGCATCTGGAAAGTGGCGAAATGGCGTCAGCAGGAAGTGAAATACGCGCTGGCGGTCTTTGAAGGTGTCGTGCGTGAGGTGTATACCACCGAGTCATGGCACCCGGCAGGCCAAACTCCCTACCAGACCCGCCCTGCCGAAGAGGTCAGTGACCCGCAGCGGTGGGAATTTGTCGGACACGTTGCCCCGGAAGAGGTCAGGCGCCGTTATCTCTATCACTCCGTGGCAGCTTATTTCTCCAAGCACTCGCAAAATCCGATTGCTTATCCGGATTCACCTCGGGTGCGGCGAGGTTCGCGGTAGTGGGAAGGAAAAAATGCCGTGCAGAGCGCGGGAGCGGTCTCCGCCTTCCAGTCCCGCCCTCTTCATCGCGTGAATGTCCCCCCTCGCCGGATAGATTTCACTTCCGACCGCTTTCCACAGCGCCGAGCAAAAGGTCCCCCACAACATGGTTTGGGCCTCGGTTGAACACTCATTTGCCGCCGCACCCGAGGTGATTCCGCTTCATTCCTGCACAGTCGGGAAAGCCCTGCCTGTGCATCCATATCGCGTAACCCGTATTTTTTCCTACTCGCATCCGCTCTGCTGCGCAGCTTTGCAAGTCGGATTGAATCTGAAACTACCAGATTCAATCGGAATCCGTATAAGCAATGGTGCGGACAGTTTTAGGCGGCTTTGACGCCAAGGTCGAGCGGCCTGGACGGATGTTTCTCTAACTCGTGGAATCGTGCCTCAAGACCGAGATTGCGAAGAATTCGGCGGGCAAAGAGCCGGTTGTAGGCCCGTCGTTTGATGTCTTCGTAGGAGAACATCATCTGGGAGACAGGACGCTGGAGGCGTCCTGCCTCTTCGAGCAAGACCTCTGCCCGTCCCAGACTCAGCGCAAAGAAGGCGGCATTCCAGTGGTTTTCCAACGCGATGGTGCGGCGAAGCTGACACGTGTTCAACCCCGCGAACTGCTTGGCGTCCCGGAACACAAATTCCAGCCTGAACCGGGCACTGTACAGTGCCCGAATCTGCTCCGCTGGCAGCGTCGGATCGGTGCTGCACAGCACCACGTGCCCCTTTACCTTGCCGCGTCGGTCTACGTTCTGGATGACCACGACCCGGAGAAGCCGCGCGTAACGGGGTGCCCACACGACGCGCGTCCACACCCGTTCCCGGTCCTCACCCGGCACACGGGCCCACCCATCAAAGTTGATGAAATCGACTTTCCCGGCCCACTTCTGCCGGCCTCCCCGCCGCTTGGGGTGTGCGCCAGTAAAGGGGTAAAGCAGGTTGGCGTTGCACTGCATTTTGGTCACGAAGGCGTAGCCTTCGCGACTTACAGCGTCCATAAACATCGTCTTGGCGTACTGACCATCCGCGACCACCACGCGGAGATGCCGGGCTAACCAGGTCCGGCGCTGCTCCAGGAAAGAGACCAGCTGATCCAGGTACTGTTCGAGGCGGTCGGCCTTTTGTCCACGTGGCTGAGTTTGTTGTACATGGACAGGAAACGCATGATGGCCCGACCAGCTCAGCAGCGCCAGACACGACAGCTCCAACCCAGTTTCGGAACGGTGCAATGCACCGTTCCAGAAGGCCCCCAACCCCGGAGTGTGCTTGCCCGACTTGGGAACGAAGCTGGCATCCAGGGCCAGGATGAAGCGCCCCTCCAACACGCCCAGTCGGACCAAGAGTTGTAGCAGACCCCAGTGCAACTCCGCCCACGGCAAGGTCTTCTGAAACCAGCGACGGAGCGTTCGTTCGTTCCAGCCGCTGTAGCGGCTGAAATTCCTGGCGTTGATCCGACCGGGAATGGCTTGCCAAAGCGGAATGAGTGCAGCAAAAAAACGATGTTGATGGGCGGGCAGGGCCAAAAGGGTCAGCAGAATCAGTAACATCGAAGCAGGTCTCCTGTGCGTGAAGTCATTTCAACCTCACCGTACCGGAGATCTCTCCTTTACCCCCTCGAAACTGTCCGCACCATTGATAAGACACTCTGGAGAAGAAACCGACGGGCTGCGGCTGGTCGGTTTTTTCAGTGGTGGTACGTGAGCTGCCGGGTCGTGTAGGACAGCACGCCCCGGCCACTGGACGCGGGGCGCTCAAGGCTTTAGAGCAGTTCTCCGAATTACGTGATGCGCGGAACGGCACCCCGCATCACTCCATTCTCTCCTGCGGAGCTGTCCCAGTCCGCTCGCCAAAAAGACGTTGCGTCTTTTTGTCAAATGCTCTAGTCCTCGCGCAGCAGCAGCGCCCCGGTGCGGGCGGGCAGCGTCAGCACCGAGCCTTCGTGCAGGTCATGCACCGCACCCGTCAGCACGTCGCGGTACCGGCCCGGCTGGGCAGGCACGGGAACCGGGGCCGCGTCCAGGGCGCAGTTGAACGCTGCGTAGGCGGCCTCTCCCTCGTGGCGGCGGGCGAACGACACCTGTTCCCCGTGTGCGTGCAACACCTCGAAGGTGCCGCGTTGCAGCGCCCGTGAACTGTGCCGCGCCGCCGTCAGCCTGCGCACGAGTTCGAGGGTGGTGCGGTCCCACTGCCCCGGCTCGTCCCAGGGAAAGGCGCGGCGGCAGTCGGGGTCCACGCCGCCGGGCAACCCGATTTCGTCGCCGTAGTACAGGCAGGGGGCGCCGACGTAGCTGAACTGGAAAGCCAGCGCCAGCCGGTGCGCCGACGTGTCACCGCCCACGGCGGTCAGGAAGCGGGCGGTGTCGTGCGAGTCGAGCAGGTTGAGCTGCACGCGCACGACTTCGGGGTGGTACATCCGGGTGACCTCGTCCATGCGGGCGGCGAACGCGGCGGCGTCGATGGGGTCCACCCGTCCGGTGCCGCTGCGCTCGTTCATGGGATGGTCGAGGGTCCGCGCCCCGAAAAAGCCCAGGCAGGGGCGGGTGAAGTGGTAGTTCATCACGGCGTCGAACTGGTCGCCCGCCAGCCAGCGCCCGGCGTCGCCCCAGAGTTCGCCCACGATGTAGGCCTCGGGGTTGATGGCCTTGACCCGGCGGCGAAACTCCTGCCAGAAGGCGTCGTCGTCGATTTCGTTCGGCACGTCGAGCCGCCAGCCGTCGATGCCGAATTTCATCCAGTGTTCGGCCACGCTCAGCAGAAACTCGCGCACGGCGGGGTGCTCCGTATTGAACTTGGGCAGCGCCCGCATTCCCCACCACGCGGCGTAGTTGGCGGGCCGGTCCTCGTCGTAGGCGCTCAGCGGCCAGCCGGTCACGTGGAACCAGTCGCGGTAGGCACTCGCCTCGCCGTGTTCGAGCAGGTCGTTGAACTGAAAAAAGCCCCGGCTGGCGTGGTTGAACACGCCGTCGAGCACCACCTTGATGCCGCGTGCGTGCGCCTCGTCGAGCAGGTGCCGCAGCGCCTCGTTGCCGCCGAGCATGGGGTCCACCTGAAAATAGTCGTGGGTGTGGTAGCGGTGATTTGAAGCCGACTGGAACACCGGGCAGAAATAGAGGGCATTGACGCCCAGACTGACGAGGTAATCGAGCTTTTCCGCTACGCCCCACAGGTCGCCGCCCATGTAGCCGTGAAGGGTGGGGGGGCTGCCCCAGGCTTGCAGGTTCAGGCCGGTCACGCGGCCCGAGCGGGCGAACCGGTCAGGAAAAATCTGGTAGAAGACGGCGCCCGTGACCCATTCGGGGGTGACAGGCGCGGAAGAAGAACCGAACTCGGACATGGCGGGGCGCAGCATAGCGGCCAGCGCGTCACGCAGGTCTGACGGCAGTCGGACGCGGGGCTTTCTCAGCCGGGGGGCCGCCATACTGGGGCGACATGAAGCGCCCCGTTCTGCTGGCCCTCGCGCTCGCCTCTCCCCTGCTCGGCGGCTGCCGCTTCAACTTCGTGCCGCTGATTCCGCCGCCCGTGCAGGTGTCGCTGCCCACCCGCATCACCCAGGCCGAGCTGAAACGCGAGGGCGACGCGCTGGTGCTGGCGGTCACGCTGGACGGACGATTGGAACCCGGCTACCTGACCGCCCACTGGTTCGACGGCGCACGCGAACTCGGCACCGACAGCGTGTATCTGGACGCCGACACCCGCAGCGCCGCCCTGCGTCTGCCCGCGACAGGCAAGGGGGCCTACCGCGCCGTGCTGAGTTTCGGCGGCACGGTGCTGCGGCAGGTCGAACTGTACGAGGTCCAGCCGTGAGTTCTCCGGCCCCCACGACCCCCGAATGGCTGGGCGTGGTGGAGTGGACGCTGGGCGAGCGCGAACGCTTCGTGTGGCGGGATGGGGAGGTCGTGCCCTACCGCACCGAGCCGCTGCCCGCCCCAGTCAATTACGGCTGTCTGCCCGGCACCCTGAACCCCGCCGACGCCGCCGAGGTGGACGCGGTGTGGCTGGGCGAGGCGCTGCCCGTCGGCACTGAAACCCGTCTGACCCCCAGTGGCCTGCTGCATCTGGCCGACGGCGACCACAAAGTGATTTTCGGCGAGGCGCAGGAAGCCCACCTCGCCGCGCTGCTCGCGTGGTTTCCTCCGGAGCGCGGGGCCAAATTGCTGGACGCCGCCGCCGCGCAGACATGGCTGGCTGAACTGGGGCTGACTGAACTGGGCGCGGCAGACGGCATCGCTTAATGCCCTGCCCCTTCCCCCTCACCTCCCGTCAGGCTGAAGCGGGCAAGGTAACTCCATGAAGAACCTGCTGCTGACCCTGGCCCTGCTCGCAGGTGGCGCGTCTGCCCAGACCGCTGCCCAGAGCGTGACCACCACCACCTCCACGCCCCAGACCTCGACGGCCCCGTCTTCCGAGGTCTACCCTTCGGGCTACACCTTCCGGCAAATGCTCGACGCCCTCGGCGCGCTCAAAGGCGTGAACCTGCGCGGCGTGGGCTTCGACGACCGGGGCTACCTCAACCTGACAGTGGCCGACGACGCGGCGCGTGAACAGGCCATTGCCCAGGTCGCGGCGGCGGGCCTGCCGACCGGTGTGCTGGCTTTCGGTGGCGTTCCGGTCAGCGGCGGCACCCAGCCCGGAACCGTGACCGAGGCGCCCGCTTCCGGCAACCAGACCCCAGCCGCGCAGAACCCAGCAGCGCCGCAGAACAGCTCCCTCCCGACCAACGGTGCTCCCCTGGCGCAGGCCCACCGCGCCGAACTCAGCGGGCCGCAGGTCGTGCGGGCAGGCGAGGCGAACACCTGGAGCTTCGACCTCGTCAACACGGGCAGCAGCGCCATCCACCTCGAACACGGGGCCTGTGACGTGCGTTTCGAAGTCGTCAATGCGGCGGGTGAAGTCGTGCGCACCGACCCCACCAACACCATCTGCACCCTGCAACTCGTCGTGACCGACGTGGCCCCCGGTCAGACCCAGGGAGTGCAAAAAATCCGCTGGGAAGGCAAAGACGCCGCCGGACAGCCGGTGCCCGCCGGGGAATACACCATTCGGGCCGTGTTCCGGGGCGCGGGCATCCTGATTCGCGCCGCCGACTTCCGGGTGACCGTGGAGTAAAGCTCCGCGACAACGGGGCGAAAGGAAAAGCCAGGGCCGACGCTCTGGCTTTACGTTTGTCCTGCCTCACTTCACCGTGAACCGCTTCACCGCGCTCTCGCCCGCCTGCCACATCAGCGCCGTGTAATCTCCAGCGGGCAGCGCGGGCAATTGGCCCCGCCACGGCTCCAGATGAACGCCGCCCGACGGGACGAGCGTAGGCTGCAAATCCGTCGTACAGGCGGTGCCTTCCGGCTTGCTGTCGTAGACGACCCTGCCGTTGCCATTGCGAATGAGTAGGCCCGCGCCGCACAGCCGCATATCCCGCTCTACCGCACTGCGCCAGATGTTGCGCGAGGCGACTTGTATGTCCAGCGGTTGCCCCGCCTTGGCCTTGGAAAACACCAGTTCGGTCACGAACGGCCCCGGCCCGACGTTGACATTCGCCTTGGCATACAGCGGCGGCTGGGTTCGCAGGGTCAGGATGGCGGTGTACTGGCCGGGATTCAGTTTCATGGGCAAGGTGACGCTGAACACGCGGGCTTTGCCTGCTTGAAAGGTGGTTTTCTCGCCCGTGTCGCAGTCGGCGGTCAGGTAACGCTCTATCAGTGGTGGCCCGCCTGCCTTATCAAAAACCTTGAACAGCGGGCAGGGCACGCTGTCGCCGCGAAAGCCGTCCAAGGTGACGGTTTTGGGGCTGTAGACGATGAGGCGCAGTTTGGCCTGCTGGGTCGCCAGCACGGGCTGAAGCTGCTGCAATTCGAGGCTGACCTGCGCAGCGGCGGGCGAGGCGAAGAGGAGCGGGAGGAGCCAGAAGAAGCGCATAGGCTCATGCTGCCGCTGCCAAGCTGACGGAGTGTGAGTAGCTGAGGGGTCGTCTTTCTGAGCCCCTCAGACCCTTAGACGCCCCCAGCCTTTCCGACCGTTCAGTACGGGACTTTCCACGCCCCAGCGCCGCGTAAGCTGGGAAGGATGACTCGTCCTCAATCCGAACAAGCCCCCGAAAATCAGCCGACTGGGGCCAGGCCCGACGCGGCGCACCCTGCCGCCCAATACCCCTCTGTGGGCCGCGTCCCAGGCCGCCCACAGGTGCAAAAGCCAGAACTCGACCCCAAGGTGCGCAACTCGGCCTTCCTGAAAGCGGCGCGCGGCGAGAAGGCCGATTACACGCCTGTGTGGTTCATGCGGCAGGCCGGGCGCTACATGCCCGAATACCGCGCATTGCGGGCCGGAAAGTCCATGCTCGACTGCATCCGCACGCCCGACCTGGCCGCCGAAATCACGCTGCAACCCGTGGGGGCGTTTCCGCTGGACGCCGCGATTCTGTTCAACGACATCCTGACCCCACTGCCCACCATGGGCCTGAGCCTGGACTTCGTGGGCGGCGTCGGCCCCGTCATTCACAACCCCATTACGACCACCAAAGACGTGGACATGCTCGGCGTGCCCGCCACCGCCGAGACGATGCCCTACACCGCCGAAAGCATCCGCCTGCTCGTCCCCGAACTGAACTCGCGGGGCATTCCGCTCATCGGCTTTGTCGGTGCGCCGTTTACCCTCGCCAGCTACGCGATTGAGGGCAAAGGCTCGCGCAACTACGAAAAGACCAAGCGCTTCATGTACGCCGAACCCGCCGCCTGGGAACGCCTGATGGGCAAATTCGAGGCGCTGCTCGCCGACTACCTCACCGAACAGGTCAAGGCGGGCGCAAGTGCGGTGCAGATTTTCGACTCCTGGGTCGGGGCGCTGAGCATCTACGACTACCAGACCTTCGTCAAACCCGCCACAGGTCGCCTGATCGAGCGCGTCAAGGCGCTGGGCGTCCCCGTCATCTACTTCGGCACCGGAGCCACCCACCTGATGCCCGACATGGCTTCGCTGGGGTCGGATGTGATGGGCGCCGACTGGCGCACCCCGCTCGACAAGGCGTGGGGACTGGTGCAAAGGGGCCAGAGCATTCAGGGCAACCTCGACCCCCTGCTGCTGCAAGCGCCCTGGCGCGAACTGAAGCACCAGACCGACCGCATTCTGGCGGAAGCGAACGGACGCCCCGGCCACATCTTCAACGTGGGTCACGGCCTGCTGCCCGAAACGCCGATGGACGCGGTGATGCGGGTGACGGAGTACGTGCACGAAAGGACGCAGAAGGCTTAAGGCAGATGGCAGAAGGCGGGCCAAAGCGGACGCCTAAGCTCCTTTAGCCATCTGCCATCTGCCTTTTGCCATCTGCCTTTTAGACACTTCCCCCGTCTCAGACCCCAAATCACGGACAATACCCCATGCCCAGATACCGCTCTAAGACCACCACCGAAGGCCGCAACATGGCGGGGGCCCGTGCCCTGTGGCGCGCCACCGGGATGCAGGAAGGCGACTTTCAGAAGCCCATCATCGCCGTGGTCAACTCGTTTACCCAGTTCGTGCCGGGGCACGTTCACCTCAAGGACCTCGGCCAACTCGTCGCCGCCGAAATTCATCAGGCGGGCGGGGTCGCCAAGGAGTTCAATACCATCGCTGTGGACGACGGCATCGCCATGGGCCACGACGGAATGCTGTACTCGCTGCCCAGCCGCGAAATCATCGCCGACAGCGTGGAATACATGGTCAACGCCCACTGCGCCGACGCGATGGTGTGCATTTCCAACTGCGACAAGATCACGCCGGGAATGCTGATGGCCGCGCTGCGCCTGAACATTCCGGTGGTGTTCGTGTCCGGCGGGCCGATGGAAGCGGGCAAGGTGCGCCTGAAAGACGGTGAGCACGCGCTCGACCTCGTGGACGCCATGGTGATGGCCGCCGACGACAACGTGAGCCAGGAAGACCTCGACCTGGTCGAACGCTCGGCCTGCCCCACCTGCGGCAGTTGTTCGGGCATGTTCACCGCCAACTCCATGAACTGCCTGACCGAGGCGCTGGGCCTCTCGCTGCCGGGCAACGGCTCCACCCTGGCGACCCACTCTGACCGCGCGGCGCTGTTCAAACGGGCGGGCCACCTCATCGTGGACCTCGCCAAGCGCTACTACGAGGGCGACGACGTTTCGGTGCTGCCGCGCAACATCGCCACCTTCGACGCCTTCGAGAACGCCATGACGCTCGATATTGCGATGGGCGGAAGCACCAACACCGTGCTGCACCTGCTCGCCGCCGCGCACGAGGCGGGCGTGGACTTCACGATGGCGGATATTGACCGCCTGTCGCGCCGCGTGCCCGTGCTGTGCAAGGTCGCGCCCGCCAAGGCCGACGTGCACATGGAGGACGTTCACCGCGCCGGGGGCATCATGGCGATTCTGGGCGAACTCGACCGCGCCGGGCTGCTGCACGCCGAGGCCCGCACCGTCCACGCCCCGACGATGGCCGACGCCCTGAACGAGTGGGACGTGAAACGCAGTGCCCAGCACGAGGAGTTCTACCGCGCCGCGCCGGGCGGCATTCCCACCGTGTTCGCCTTCAGCCAGTCGCGCCGATACAAGGAACTTGATACCGACCGCGAGGGCGGTGTGATTCGCAACGCCGAGCACGCTTTCTCGCCCGACGGTGGTCTCGCCGTGCTGTACGGCAACCTCGCGGAAGACGGATGCGTGGTCAAGACCGCTGGCGTGGACGAGAGCATCCTGAAATTCACCGGAACCGCCCGCGTCTACGAGTCGCAGGACACCGCCGTGGACGGCATTCTGGGCGGCGGAGTGGTGGAAGGCGAGGTCGTGCTGATTCGCTACGAAGGTCCGCGCGGTGGCCCCGGCATGCAGGAAATGCTGTACCCCACCAGTTACCTCAAGTCCAGGGGCCTGGGCAAGGCGTGTGCCCTCGTCACCGACGGGCGGTTCTCGGGCGGCAGCAGTGGCCTCAGCATCGGCCACGTCTCGCCCGAAGCGGCGGAGGGCGGCACCATCGCCCTGGTGCAGACAGGCGACCCCATTGAAATCGACATCCCGAACCGCACCATCCACCTTGCCGTCAGTGACGCCGAACTCGCCGCCCGCCGCCTGAGGGCCGAGGAACACGGCTTCAAACCCGCCGAGGAACGCCCCCGCAAAATCACCGCCGCCCTGCGTGCCTACGCCTCCATGACGACGAGCGCGGCGCGGGGGGCAGTGCGGAATATCTGATGCAGATGGCAGAAGGCCGATAGCAGATGGCTTGACGCCTTTTGCCATCTGCCTTCTGCAACTCAAGGAGTACCCATGACCACCCCAATCCCTGAACAATCCACTCAAAAACCCCTCGGCATCCTCTTCATGGCCTACGGTGGCCCCGAAAACCTCGACGAGATGGCCGGTTACTTGGCCGACATCCGTGCAGGTCGCGTGACTTCCAGCGCCATTCTGGACGAAATCACCAACAACTACCGCCAGATTGGAGGCAAATCGCCGTTGCCCGAGTTCACGCAGGCGCAGGTGGACGCCACCATGAAGGCACTGGAAGCGACGGGCCGCCCGCTCAAGGCGTACATCGGCATGCGTCACTGGTCGCCCTGGATTGAGGACGCCGTGCGCGACATGCTCGACGACGGTATCGAACAGGCCATCGCCATCGTGCTGGCCCCGCACTACTCCAGTCTCAGCGTCGAGAAGTACCAGAAGAAAATCAAGTCGGCCCTGAAGATGTACCACGGGCACATCGACTTCGCGTTCATCAACGACTACCACACCGAACCCGGTTACATCACCGCGCTAGCAGACCGTGTGCGCGAAGGCATCGCCCAGTGGCCCGAAGGCGAGCGCGACGACGTGCATGTGGTTCTCTCGGCCCACTCGCTGCCCGTGCGGATTGAAAAGGAAGGCGACCCCTACTCCAGGCAACTGCTCGAAAGCGCCGCTCTGGTGGCCCAGCACGCCGGATTGCGAGACGACCAGTGGAGCTGGAGCTACCAGTCGGCGGGCCGCAGCCCGGAGCCGTGGCTGGGGCCGCAGCTCGACGAGCATCTGGAGGCGCTGGCGGAAAAAGGCGTGAAGAAGGTGGTCAGCGTGCCCGTGGGCTTCGTGTCCGACCATGTGGAAATCCTCTTCGACATCGACATCGCCGCGCAGGAAGTCGCGCAGGAACTGGGGATGAAGCTGGTGCGCCCGCCCGCGCTGAACACCGACCCGCTGTTTATCGGGACGCTGGCGAGTGTGATTGAGCGCAAGGCGGCTGCGCTGTAAAGACACCCCTCATACGGATTCTGCTTAATTCCTGCACAGTCGGGCCTATACAGTTGGGAAGGCGCCGCCTGTGCATCCATATCGCAGAATCCGTATTTTTTCCTACTCGCATCCGCTCTGCTGCGCAGCTTTGCAAGTCGGATTGAATCTGAAACGACCAGATTCAATCGGAATCCGTATCAGTCAGCTCTGCTGACAGCTCCCCTCACAAGGGAGCCGAAAAAACCATGCCAGTGGCCTCCCTTTTCAGGGGAGGTGGCCCCGGAGGGGTCGGAGGGGGAAAACCGCCCATGACAACCCAACAAAACCAACTTGAACAGCTCCCCACCATCGTCGTCGGCGCGGGCATGACCGGCCTCGCCGCCGCGTGGGAATTGCAGCAGCGCGGCGTGCCGTATGTGCTGCTCGAAGCGGGCGACTATTTCGGCGGCAAGGTGCAGTCCGAACCCACCGAAGACGGCTTTCTGGTGGAAAAAGCCGCCGACGCCTTCATTCTGGGCAAGCCCTGGGCGCTGGAACTCGCGCATGAGGTCGGGCTGCGCGAGGAACTGATTCACCCCCGCGAGGACACCAAAAAGCTGTACTTCCTGCGCGGCGGGCAACTGCTGGACTTTCCGCAGAACCTGAAAATGTTCGTGCCGCTGGACGACGAGAGCTTTCTGCAAAGCGGTGTTTTGTCGCCCGAGGGCCTCAAGCGGATGCTGGACGAGCAGCACGTCCCGCCCAAACCCCCCACTGATGAGGACGAGTCGCTGGCGTCCTTCATCACGCGGCGCTTCGGCGAGGAGGCCATGAATTTCATCGTGCCCCTCGCGGCGGGCATCTATGTTGCCAACCCCCACGAACTCAGCATGAAGGCGGCCTTTCCGCAGTTCCTCGCACTGGAACAGAAGTATGGCAGCGTCATCGCGGGCAGCCGCGCCACACCCCGCGCCCAGGGGCCGATTTTCGGGTCGTTCCGGGGCGGCATGTCCACGCTGGCGAACGCCGTGGCCGAGAAGCTGACGGGCGACGTGCGGCTGAATACACCTGTGCTGGCCGTTCACCCCGACGGCGTCACGGTTGCGGGCGGTGAAAAAATCGCGGGGAGCGGCGTCATCCTGACCACCCCCGCGTGGTACGCCGCGCCGATGCTGCGCCAGAGTTTTCCCAAAGCCTCCGCGCTGGTCGGCGAACTGAAGGCGAACGGCTCGGTGGCGGTCATTCTGGCCTACCGCGAGGGGCAGTTCCCCCGCGACATGCACCTGCACGGGCTGCAAGTCGCCGCCGACGAGGGCATTCACATGAAGGCCATCACCGTCCACTCGGCCAAGATGCACGGACGTGCCCCCGAAGGACACGTGCTGGTGCGGGTTTTTTTCAAGGAACTGGAGCCGCAGACGGCCTGCGCCGAAGCCGTGCGCGAAGTGGAGCGTCTGTTCGGGGCGCAGGGCGAACCGCTGTGGCACGCCTATGCCGACTGGCGCGGCAAAAACCCGGCCTATCAGGTGGGGCATCTGGAACATCTCGCCCGCATTCGCGCCGCGCTGCCGCCGAATGTGCGCGTGGCGGGCGCGAGTTACACGGGCGTGGGCATTCCCGACTGCGTCAACGCGGGCCGGACGGCGGCGCGGGACGTGGTGGCCGCGCTGGGCGTGGCTGGGTGATACCCCGATAAAGGCCAACGTTCCCGGCTCCCCTCCCCTGCTCGATTGACTGTCGGGCGGGGATTTTGCTTCGTCTGGTCACTTTTTCGCTCCATGATACGGATTCCGATTGAATCTGAAACTACCAGATTCAATCCGAGCGGAATCCGTATGAGGCTGCCGCTGCCCCCCGCTTCTCCCCCTTTTGCCGGATGCAACTTCTCACCTGTCCGGCGCGTAATGGAGATATGACCGACAGGCCCCTGCTCACCCCCCCCGACGCCATGCTCCAGGCCCCGGACGCGGTGCCGAGTATCCAGGCCGCCGAAGCGCCCGAAATGGTGCCGCTCTCGCCCGAAGACCGGGTGCGGCTCGACGGGATGGCCCGCGCCTTTGCCCAGGACGTGCTGAGCGCGGGGACCAACTCGCCTGAGTTCCGCCGCAAGCTCGACGCGGTGCATGACCTCGGCCTCCCCGAGCAGCGCGCCGCCGCCCAGAGCAGCAACCGGATGCTCGACCGCCCCCTGCGGGCCACCAAAGCCGGGGCACTGGCCGAGGGCAGCGACATTTTGAAGGGCCTGACCGACCTGCGGCGCACCGTCGAGGACTTAGACCCCAGCCGCACGCCCACGCCGCGCCGCCTGTTCGGGCTGCTGCCGGGCGCGAAAAAAGTGCAGAACCACCTCGACAAGTACCAGTCGGCGCAGGCGCATCTCAACGGCATTCTGGAGTCGCTCTACCGGGGCCAGGACGAACTGCGACGCGACAACGCCGTGATTGAAACGGAAAAAGTCCACCTCTGGGAAACCATGCAAAAGCTGCGGCAGTACGCCCACGTCGGCAAGGCGGTGGACGAGGCGCTGACCGCGCAACTGTCGCAACTGGCCCAGACCGACCCGGAAAAAGCCCGCATCGTCTCCGAGGAACTCCTCTTTGCCGTGCGCCAGCGCGTGACCGACCTGATGACGCAGCTTGCCGTGAGCATCCAGGGCTACCTCGCCCTGGACCTCGTGCGGCGCAACAACATGGAACTCATCAAGGGCGTGGACCGCGCCACGACCACCACCGTCAGTGCCCTCAAAACCGCGCTGATGGTGTCGCAGGCGCTCGGCACGCAGCAGGCGGTGCTAGGGCAGGTCACGGCGGTCAACGACACCACCGGCAAGATGATTTCGTCCACCGCGCAGCTTTTGCGCCAGCAGTCCACCGCCATTCAGCAGCAGGCGGGCAGCGCCACGGTGGACCCGCAGGTCATCCAGAACGCCTTCCGCGAGGTCTACGGCGCACTCGACAGCATCAGCACCTACCGCCAGCAGGCGCTGGAGCGTTTCAGCGAAACCATCCGCGTCCTCGACAAGGAAGTGGGCCACGCCCAGCACTACCTCGACCGCGAACGCCAGAACGCGTCCCGCGAAATCGCCCAGGGGCTGAATGTGACCCAGGAAGGCGAGCTGAAGCTCTGAGGGCTGACCTCAGGGCCGCCCACCTCCTACGGCTTCGGACTGATTCCCCCGCCGTCTCTGTTCCTTCGCAGCTTTGCCAGTTCCGCTGGCCGGATTTCACCGTGTTTTCAACGCGATTTGACCGGCATCCGTATCAGGCCAGCGCCATTGCCCCGGCACGCACTGCCGCAGGTGCGGCCACGCCCAGCATCGCGTAGACCGAGGCGGTCCAGCCCGCGTCGTCCAGCACGCGGTAATGGTGTGCCCACTGCCAGCAGCGGTAGGCGTCGGCGGCGGTTTCCTGCGCGGCCCCGTTGCGGGGGTCAGGGAGCAGGCTCGCCAGCGTCAGTGCGGCGTCCAGTTCGGCCAGGGTTTTCGGCCCCAGCGCGAAGGACACCCGGCCACCCTGTGTGTGGGCCTCGCTCAGCCAGCGGCGCAGGGTGGCCTCGGGGGGCAGGCCGTACAGAATCAGCTCTCCGCCGGGATGCGCGGCGTTTACGTCCAGCAGGGTCAGTCCCGGCACATTGTCACGCAGGTAAGCGGCGACCCCGTTTGCGGCGTAGGCGGCCGCCCCTGTTTTCAGAAACGTCATCGCCTCACGGGGATGGAGACGCGCCAGAGTCGCCGCCCCCTCCGCCGCTCCGGCAAGTGCGAGGGGAGCCGACGGGCGCAGGCCCGAGGCATGCAGTTCCAGTGAGGTCCGGCCCCGCCACTCGTTGAGGGCGAGTTCCGCCGCCACGTCCCGCTCACCGGGCGAGTCGTCGCGCTCGCTGTACTTGATGCCCTTGACGCCGCCGAGCCGGAATTGCAGGGCGTCTCCCTGCTTGCCCACCAGCCGGGTCTCGGCCAGGGGACCGCGCAGGTGCCACAGCGGGCGCGGGTGGCCCTCGCCGAAGGGTTCCAGCGCACTCAGTTCGCCCAGCAGGTCGGGCGTCAGCGCCGCCGGAAGCAGAGGCGCGTCCAGGCGCACCGTCTGGGCAGGCAGCGGAAAACGCCGGGCGTACCCGTGAATCCGCTCGCGCAGCGCCCCGAAGTTGTCCGGGTCCAGTGAAAACCCCGCCGCGCCCGGGTGTCCCCCGAAGCGCTTGAGCAGGTCCTGGCTTTCCCGCAGCCCCTGCACCGCGCTGATCCCGGGTGTGGAGCGCACCGACCCCTTGCCCTGCGCAACGATGTACACGGGCCGGTAGAAGGTGTCCACCAGTTTGCTCGCCACGATGCCCATCACCCCCGCGTGCCAGTCCTCGTGGGTGAGCACCAGCGCGGGGTCGCCAGGGTCAGCGAGTTCGAGCGCCTGCGCGAACATGTCGTCCTGAATCTTGCGCCGCTCCTGGTTGCGGATTTCGAGGTAGGCCGCCAGACTCTTGGCCTCGTGGTCGCTGGGGGTGGTCAGCAGGTCGAGTGCCCGGTCCGCTTCCCCCATCCGCCCGGCGGCATTGATGCGCGGCGCGAGGATAAAGGCCACGTCCCGCGCGGTGGGCTGCCGCACCCGCTTCTCGTTCATCAGCGCCCGCAGACCGGGCAGCTCGGTGCGGGCCATTTCCTCCAGTCCGGCCCGGACCAGCGCCCGGTTTTCCCCCAGCAGCGGCGCCACGTCCGCCACCGTGCCCAGGGTCGCCAGCGGCAGCAGCGAGCGCGGCTCCGGCCGCCCCAGCGCTTCATACACGGCCCACAGCAGGTGATACGCGACCCCCGCTCCGGTCAGGTTGTGGCGGTCGGGGTCATAGCCCGGCGTCAGGTGGGGGTGAACCACCAGACACTCGGGAAAATTTTCACCGGGCGCGTGGTGGTCGGTCACCACGACCTCGGTGCCGCACGCCAGCAGCGCCCGCACTTCTTCCAGGTTGGAGACTCCACAGTCCACCGTCACCACCAGATCGGCGGCGGCGGCATGTTCGGGCACCCGGTCAGGGTGAATGCCGTACCCCTCGTTCAGCCGGTGGGGGATAAAGCCGTGCACGTTCGCCCCGATCTCGCGCAGTCCCAGCACCAGGGTCGCGGTGGCGCTGACGCCATCGGCGTCGTAGTCCCCGTGAATACGAATGCGTTGCCCCGCCTGCACCGCCGCGACGATGCGCCGGGCTGCCTCACGGAGCGCCGGGTTGGGTGTCAGTTCCAGCGGGGCGGCCAGCAGCTCCGTTCGTAGGTCGCGGCTGCACAGCACCTGCGCCACCGCAGGCGACACCTGCCACTCACGCATGGTTGCCAGCAGAACGTCCCGGCTGGCCGGAGCAGCCAGAACCCACCGGGTCTGGAGGTCACGTTTCACTCCTCACCCCGGGCGACAGTGGTCTCGGGACCGGGCGAGCCGGGCAGGGCCACCCGCGCCCCCAGCGTTTCGGTCAGACGACGTTCGAGCAGCCGCCGCTCCCGACCCTCTTTGCGTTGGCGCAGCGAGCCGCGCACCACGGGCGGCAGCAGCAGCAGCAACATGTACCCGCCCCCAAGCAGGGCGAACAGCGAGACGGCCCATCCTGTCGAGAGCAGCATTTCTCCTCGCCCCAGCGGAAGAGGCAGCCGAACCATGCCGGGATTTTCCAACCCCACCAGCAGCAGATAAGCGAGCAGCGCCAGCAGGCAAAGCACTTGAACAAACGGCATGACGCGCATTCCGTGAGTCTAACGCAAGCTCGCCGCACCATCCGGATAAAGGCCACAACAGCAAAAACCCCCTCACGGGGAGGGGGCTCTGAGTCTACGAGAGACTTAGAAGAAGAACTTCAGGCCGGCCTTGCCGCCGATGTTGAAGCCCTTCTGCTTGCTGTCGTAGGTGGCAGCGGGGGTCAGACCAGTGCCCATGCCCCTGTTGCTCAGGTAGTAGCGGCCGTTGCCTTCGGCGAACACGGCGATGCTGTTGTTCACGCGGTACTCGACGCCGACCAGACCCAGAGCGTAGGGGTCGGTCTGGCTGCCGCTCACGGCGGAGCTGCCGTTGCTGGCACGGGTGCGGCTGTTGGTGATACCCAGACCCGCACCAGCGTACACGCCGAAGTTGTCGGCCACGTCGAAGCTGCCGGTGGCGGCCACGTCGGCGCTCACGCCGTTCCAGGCAGGCTGGTAGGCAGCGGACACGCGAGCGCCCAGGGGACCGAAGACGCTCTTGGCACCCACGACACCGCCCACTTCGACGCAGTAGTCCACGCGGTTGTCGCCCTGACGATCAAGCTTGTTGATGCAGCGGCTCTGAGCGGGGGTGGTGATGCCCTGCTTGGCACCCACGGTCACGCCGGCATACAGGTTGCCCATCGCGGTGTCCACGGTCGGGGTCACGTCACCGATCACCACAGTGGTGCCGGTGTTGGTGACAGGCGCTTCGGTGGTGGTGGTGGTCGTCGTGGTGTCGGTGGTGGAGACGGTGCCAGTGCCGGCAGGACCCTGGGGACCGGCGGGGCCCTGAGGACCGGCAGGACCCTGGGGGCCGGCGGGGCCCTGAGGACCCTGGGGGCCGGCGGGGATGTTGCGCACGGCAGCTTCCAGCGCATCGACACGGGCGGTCAGGGCGGTCACGTCCTGGCTGGCAGCGCCGGTGGCCATGCCGTTGATGCGCTCTTCGAGGGCCGCGAGGCGAGCGGTCTGGTCGGCGGTCACGCGCTCCAGGTCGCCCACGCGGGTGGCGATGGCGGCCAGCTCGGTGCTCACTTCCTGCATGCCGTTCATGACGACAGTCATGTCACCCTGGCTCAGGCCGCAGGTCGACAGCGCGTTGGTGCTGAGCATGCGGTAGAAAATCAGGGCGGCCTGGTAACGGGTCAGGTTCTCGTTGCCACGGAAGGTGCCGTCGGGGAAGCCCTGGATCAGGCCGCACTGGGTGATGCGGTCAACGGCGTCCTTGGCCCAGTGACCGGCGGGCACGTCGCTGAACTGCGTCACCTGAGTAGCAGCGGTGGTGGTCGCGGGGGCCGCGGTCTGAGCGCTGGCAGCGCCGAGGCCCAGAGCCAGGATGGAGGAAATCACGAGGGTCTTTCGCATGGGGTTCTCCTTGAGCGGCTGAAGAGGATCAGATGTGTTCCGAACCGTTTTCAGCTCCTCTCGACACGGTAGAGACCCGTCATGAGTATCCTGTGAAAATCGGCTGGTCTGTGAGGAGAAAAGAACCCCAAAAAGGTCGAAAACTTCCTTGACAACTCAATTATGTGGATTGAATGATAAGAGCCAGGGTTTAAATGTGCCCCCTCTATTCCTCTCAGGGACGGCACCGTTACGCATTTCGATGAGGATTCGGACTGGCGATTCATCTTCAGGACTCATGAGAAACCGAGGTCGCCAGGGACAGCGTAGATGTACGAAAGGGTCGCTTGGTCCGGACGCTGGAGCCGAACGCTCTGGACCTCAATAAAGACCAATTTAGACCTAGGCTTAGGCCCCCGGTCGCTGGACACACCTTGAGTAGCATGTGTAAGATACACCCGTCTAGCGTTCCACTCCCCGCATCAGCAGGCTGAAGGCCGCAGTGTGGAACAGTGGGACCCGAGCCTGGACCCGTCCTTCTTCACGTCTTTTCCGGTCGCCGTCCCTTGCCTTCTGATCAGGCCGCCGCACCGCGTCTTCAAAGGAATTGCCATGCAACTGACTCCACTCCACGTCACCGGAGGCCGCCAACTGAGCGGCGAAATCGCTGTTCAGCACAGCAAGAACGCGGCCTTGCCCATCATCGTCGCCACGCTGCTTTCCAGTGAGCCGGTCACGCTGCATGGCGTTCCGCGCCTTTCGGACGTGTACACGATTCTGGAACTGATGCATCACCTCGGGACCCGGCATGCCTGGGTCGGCCCCAACAGCCTGACCCTGCACACCCCCGAGATCCTGAACACGGACGCGCCCTACGCGCTGGTCAGCAAGATGCGGGCGAGCTTCATCGTGCTCGGGGCCATCCTGGCCCGTGCCGGGACCGCCACCGTAAGCATGCCCGGCGGCTGCGCCTGGGGACCGCGCCCGGTCGATCAGCATGTCAAGGCGCTGCGGGCGCTGGGCGCTGAAGTCACCGAGGACGGCGGCAACTTCTTCGCGCGGCGCGAGGGCAGCCTGAGCGGCAGCTTCGTGTTCGAGCTGCTGACGGTGGGCGGCACCCACAACGCGATTCTGGCGGCGGCGCTGGGTGAGGGCACCGTGATCCTGGAAAACGCCTCTATCGACACCGACGTGGTGGACGTGATCGAGTTCCTCAATGTCCTCGGCGCACGAATCGAGGGCGCGGGCACCAACACGATCACCATCCACGGCGTGAAGGCCCTGCGCGGCGGCGAGTACACCGTGATTCCCGACCGCATCGAAGCAGGCACCTTCATGATGCTGGCCGCCGCCACCCGCTCGCAGCTCACGCTGACCAACGTGCGCCCCGACCACCTGCGGGCCGTGACGAGCAAGCTCGCCGAGATGGGCGTGGACATTCTGGAAGACGGCAACCGGATGATCGTCGATGCCCGCGACCGTGAACTGAAGCCGGTCAACGTGACCACCCAGAGCTACCCCGGCTTTCCCACCGACCTGCAACCGCAGATGAGTGCGCTGCTCGCCACGGTTCCCGGCACCAGCGTGATTCAGGACCCGGTGTACCCCGACCGCCTGACGCATGTGGCCGAGCTGCACCGCATGGGGGCCACCATCACCGTCAGCGGCTACACCCAGGTCATTCAGGGCGGCACTCTGCACGCGGCCCCGGTCAAGGCCGCCGACCTGCGGGCGGGCGCCGCCCTGTTCATCGCCGGGCTGACCTGCGAGGGAGAAACCGTCATCGACGGCGTGCAGTACCTCAACCGGGGCTACGAGCGCCTCGCCGAGCGGCTGCGCGGCATCGGTGCCCAGGTGACGCAGACCGAGTCGGTGCTCGCCGCCGACGACTGAGCGAAAACGGAAAAGAGAGGGGGCCGTGCGAATCATGCACGGCCCCCCTCTCCGTTGCCTGAAGGTCAGGCGCCCGCTCCCCGACCCCGCACTTCGAAGCCTGCCCCGCGCAAAATGGCGGCGGCGCGGGCCGTGTCCTCCGGAGATTCGAGTCCCAGGCGCAGCGACCCGCCGTCCTCACGGATGGCGAGCACCTCGATGTCCTTGATGTTGACCCCCTCGGCCCCGAGTGCCTGGGTCACGGCGCCGATCTGGTTGGGGCGGTCGGACAGGACCACCACGAGGTCGTGGCGCAGGGGCAGCAGGCTGCGGCGCACCACCGGCAGGCTGTCGCGGGTGCGTTTGCCCTCGTGCGCGGCGGCCAGCAGTTCCTCGGGGTCGTCGAGATCGGCTTCGAGGCGCTCGAGCTGGGTGCGGAACCGGCCCAGGGCCTCCCGCAGCGCGGCGCGGTTTTCGATCACCATGTCGCGGCTCATCACGGGGTCTCCGCTCGCCACCCGCGTCAGGTCACGAAACCCCCCGGCGGCAAGCAGGCTCAGGCGCTCGTCACGGGCCACCATGTGGGTCAGGGCGAGGCTGGCAAGGTAGGGCAGGTGGCTGATGGTGGCGACCAGGCCGTCGTGGGCCTCGGGCGGCATCACGACGGGCGCGGCGCCCAGTGCTTCGACCAGAGAACGCATGCGGGTCAGGGCGGTCAGCGGCGTGTACTCGGTGGGGGTGAGCACCCAGACGGCGTTTTCCAGCAGCGCGGCGCGGGCGTGGGTCACGCCGCCACGTTCGCTGCCGGCCATCGGGTGCCCGGGAACGAAGTTGCGGACCCCGAGGGCCTGTAACTCAGCGGCAATGCCCGACTTGACACTGCCGACATCGGTGACGAGGGCCGCCGGGCCGATCAACGGGGCCAGTTCGGCGGCCAGCGGCGCCAGCGCCCGCATCGGGGCGGCGAGGACCACCAGATCGGCCTCACGGAGCCACTCGCCGGGCCGTGAGCGCACCTCATCCACCACCCCGAGGGCCTCGGCTTCACGCAGGGCGTCGGGGCTGGGGTCGAGGCCCACGATGCGCCGGGCCAGCCCACGCTCGCGCAGACCCAGCGCCACGCTGCCCCCGATCAGGCCCACCCCGGCCACCACGACCTGTTCGAACAAGACGGAGGGTGGCCGGGGCGTGGCGTCGGTCATGGCGGGGAGGCTAACACGCGCCCGTCCTGCTGCGGAGCGGTCTGTCCGGTCAAGCCGGGGGGGCTTAGCGCAGGCGGTCGCGCACCGCCGCCAGCGTCTCCTCGAACTCGTCCTGAAAAGCGTCTTCGAGTTGCGCGTCACGGATCAGCTCGTCTTGCAGCGTCGTGAGCTGTTCACGCGCCCAGCGCACCCGGGCGTGCCACGCCGAGAACACGTTGCCCTTCCCTGCCACGAACCGCGCCGCGTGCCGCACGGCTTCGCCGGGGTCGTCGGTGGGGGCCACGACGCTCAGGTGCCGCAGGTCGCCGCCCCGGTCATTGACCAGCGAACAGATCACTTCGATGCGCTGTCCGCGCCGGGCCAGAAACACCTGATCCACCCGCCACATGCTCGTCGCCCGGATCGGCTCGTGCGCCGTGTGGGCACGACCGGCGCGGCGCGCCATCAGCTCTCCTCTCCGCTGCCCGGCGCCTGCACCAGCGGCGTGGGGGGCCGCAGGGTCACACCTTCCGGGGTCCATTCGCGTACCCCTTCCAGGCCCAGCAGCACCCGCCCCGCGCCTTCGGCCAGCGCCTCGAGTTCGAGTTCGCCCGGCAGCACGACAAAGGGCGCGATCCAGGCCAGGCGGCGCTCGATGCGGTCCACCACCGCGTCCCAGCGGGCGATGCCGCCGGTCAGCGCCACCGCGTCCGGGCGCCCCGGCAGCGCCGCCGTCTGTTCCCCGATGGCCTTGCAGACCTGGTGAACGAAGGCGGCGATGGCAGTCTGCGCCACGGGGTCCTCCCCCTGTTCCTGGCGGCGCTCGATTTCGCTGAGGTCGGCGGTTCCGGTCAGGGCGAAAAAGCCGCTGCCGCGCGTGAGCAGCCGCAGCAACTCCGGCTCGGTGTGTGTCTGGAGCAGCCGCAGGACGGCGCGGGTGGGCAGCGGCCCACTTTGCCGCGCTCCCATCGGGCCGCCGTCGGGGGCGGTGCCGGTGGTGTCGATGGCGCGGCCCTGATCGAACGCCGTGACGCTGGTGGTGGCCCCGAGGTGCGCGACCACCACCCGGGCCTCACGAAACTGTTTACCGACCTCGTAGGCGGCGCGGCGGGCCACCGCACGGGCGTTAAGCGCGTGAAAGCGGGCCTCGCGGCGCACGCCGGGCACCCCGGTCATGTGGGCCTCGGGCAAGAGTTCGTCCACACTCTGCGGGTCCACGATGTAGGCGGGCACGCCCCGCGCCTGGGCCACCCGCAGCGCGAGCGGCGCTCCCAGGCCGGGGCTGGGGTCGTCGGCGGGCGGCGAGCCGCAGACGTTGTCGAGAACGTAGTGCGCGAGTTCGGGGGTGACGTGATAGGTCCCGGCAGGCACCCGGCCCATCAGCCCGCCGCGCCCCACCACCGCGTCGGGCGCAGGCCAGGCGGCGGTCTGCTCCAGGATGCGCTGCGTCAGGGCCTCCAGACCGAGTTCGTCGGGCGCCGTCTCCAGCGGCAGTTCTTCACGGGTCAGGGTCACCCGCAACTGGCTGGGAAATGCCGGATTCTGGCCCGGCTCGATCACCGCACAGGCGAGCTTGACGCCACTGATCCCCGGGTTGATGACGTGCGCGATCATAGACACGCCAGCGTAGTGCAGGTCCGAACAAATTGCCATGCCCGTGTTCTGTGGCTGCCCCTGCCCGCCTGCCGGACCTTGACACCTGCGGAAAACCGCGCGTACACTACCCCCTGCCTCTGAATGCAGGGGCGGAGTTTGTGGTCGAGACGGGGCGTAGCGCAGCCTGGTAGCGCACGTCGTTCGGGACGACGGGGTCGGAGGTTCGAATCCTCTCGCCCCGACCACAGCGAAAAAAGCCTCCCTCCGGAAACGGGTGGGAGGTTTTTTCATCGGCCCCCCCTCCACCGCCTTCCGTCTTTTTCTGATTCCCGCCTCTCTGCCCGTCGCCTTTCTCTGTCCTCTGTATTCTGACCCCCATGCGCGTGTTCGCCATTGCCGACCTGCACCTGTCCACGGCGCAGCCCAAACCGATGACCGTGTTCGGGCCGGGCTGGGCCGGGCACCCGCAGGCGATCTGGGACCACTGGCGCGAGCAGGTGCGTCCGGAAGACGTGGTGCTGCTGCCCGGCGACCTGTCGTGGGCCATGCGGCTCGACGGTGCGCTGAGCGACCTGCGGCTGCTGAGCGACCTGCCCGGCACCAAGGTGCTGCTGCGCGGCAACCACGACTACTGGTGGCCCACCGCCAGCAAGCTCCGCGCCGCGCTGCCCCCCGACCAGGTCGCGGTGGTCAACGACGCGGTCAGACTCGGCAACGTGGTGATCGGCGGCTCACGCGGCTGGCTGACCCCCGGACACGAACCGCTGGGCGCCGAGGACGAGCGGCTGCTGGCCCGCGAAGCCGAGCGCCTGAGCCTGAGCGTGGGGGCCGCCGAGCGGCTGCGGCAGCCGGGCGACCACTTCATCCTGATGCTGCACTACCCGCCCGCCTCGCCGCCGTACCCGGCCAACCCGCTGACGAAGGTCGTCACGGCGGCCCGACCCGACGTGGTGGTGTACGGCCACCTGCACGGCGTGGCGCCCGAACGGGCGATGAAGCATGTGGGCGGCATTCCGGCACATCTGGTCGCCGCCGACGGTCTGCGTTTCCGGCCCAAACTGCTGCTCGACACCGGCGGCGCACCCCCGCTCTCCCCTTCGCCCGACCACCCGGCAGCTCAGTAAGCCACCCGGCAGCGCAGCAAAGAGAACCGGGCCGCCTCAAGGTTGGGGCGGGCAGCGGGTACACTGGCGAACGCATGATGTTCTTTCGTCTTGCCCTGATGGTACTGGGGCTGGTTCTGGGATACAGCGGCGGGCAGATTCTGGCACTGAGCGGTTCGCCCGAAACCGCCGTCATCAACACCGTCAGCCTGATGCTGGCCGGGACCCTGTCGGCGCTGCTGCTGGCCCCCCGCGCCGAAAAGGTGGCGCGGCGCTGGGCGGAACGCTTCCGGGCGTGGTACGAGCGCCTGGCCCCGACCACCGTGGCGGCGGCCACCTTCGGCCTGATCGTGGCGCTGCTGCTCAGCGTGCTGCTCACCAATCTGCTGCGCGGCCTGCCGTTCTACTCCTGGCTGCTGAGCGTGGGCGCCACCGCGCTTCTGGCGGCCTTTTTCATGACCTACGCGGTGCGCAACGCCGACGCGTTCGGTGCGCTCGCTTTTGCGCAGGTGCGGCGCAAGCCCGGCGGCAAGATTCTGGATTCCAACGTGATTATCGATGGCCGCATCGTGGCCCTGACGCAGGCGGGGTTTCTGGACGGCGACCTGATCGTGCCCGCGTTCATTCTGCGTGAGTTGCAGACGCTGTCGGACAATGCGGACGCCAACAAACGCACCCGGGGCAAACGGGGGCTGGGCGTGCTGGAGGAACTGCGTGCGCTGCGGCCCCTGCGCATCGAGGACTGGGACGACCCCCACCTGCCCACCACCGACGACAAGCTGATCCGGCTGGCCCGCGAAACCGGCGCCAAGCTGCTGACCAACGACACCAACCTCGCCAAGGTCGCCAAGCTGCACGGTCTGGACGTCCTGAGCATCCACGAGGCGGCGGTGGCGCTGCGCCCGCAGCTTCAGGCGGGCGATACCCTGGCCGTCACCATCAGCAAGGGCGGGCAGCAGCAGGGGCAGGGCGTGGGCTACCTCGAAGACGGCACGATGGTGGTCGTGGAAGACGGACTGAAACTGCGTGGCAAGCCCGCCCGCGTGGTGGTCGTGAACAACATGCAGACCAACGTGGGCCGGATGATCTTCGCCAAGCTCGACCGCGAGCAGCCCTGACCCCGGCACACCGGGCCGCAGATGGTGAGCTGTCAACCTGCCCGCGTCCGGGGCGGGCGCTATGCTGCACGGGCCTGGTCCCTGCCGCGTCCGCTCTGCCCTCCGCTTCACGGCGAGAAGGCGCAAAATGCAGAACACCACGCTCCAGATTTCTCGCCAGGACACCACAAGGGGGAGTAGCGCCCTATGACCAATCGATTTGATGACCGCGCCCGGCTCGTTTTCCATTACGCCCGCGAGGAGGGCAACCGTCTCGGGCACGCGATGGTCGGGCCTGAGCACCTGCTGCTGGGGCTGATGCGCGAGGGCGGCGGCGCCGCGCAGATTCTCGGCGAGTTCGGCGCCACCCTCGACTCGCTGCGCCGCAAGGTCGAAGACATCATCGGCCGGGGCGAAGGCAGCCGCCTGAACGACGCCCCGAGCATCACGCCCCGCGCCCGCCGGGTGATGGAACTTTCGGGCGCCGAGGCCCGCGCCCTGGGGTCGCAGACCACCTCCACCCAGCACATCCTGCTCGGCATCATCCGGGAAGGCGACGGGGTGGCCTTCCGCATCCTGCAGGACCTCACCAAGGACGTGGAAACGATTCGCTGGCGCATTCTGGCCGAGGACAGCGGCGGCGAAGGCAAGGGAAGCAAGCCCGTCCCCACGCCTTTTCTCGACGAATATGGCCGCGACCTGACCAAATGGGCGCGTGAAGGCAAGCTCGACCCGGTGATCGGGCGCAGCGAGGAAATCCGGCGCGTGACCCAGATCCTGACCCGGCGCACCAAGAACAACCCGGTGCTGATCGGTGACCCCGGCGTGGGCAAAACCGCCATCGTGGAAGGGCTGGCACTCGCCATTCACGAGCAGCGCACGCCCCCGTCGCTGCACGGCGTGCGCCTGATCAGCCTCGACCTGAGCGGCGTGGTCGCGGGCACCAAGTACCGGGGCGAGTTCGAGGAGCGCCTGCGGCAGATCATCGAGGAGCTGCGCACCGCCAAGGTCATGGCCTTTATCGACGAGCTGCACACCCTGGTCGGCGCGGGCGGCGCGGAAGGCACGCTCGACGCGGCGAACATCCTCAAACCGGCGCTGTCACGCGGTGAGATTCAGGTCATCGGCGCGACCACCACCGGCGAGTACCACCGTTACATCGAAAAAGACGCCGCGCTCGAACGGCGCTTTCAGCCGGTCATCGTGCTCGAACCCAGCCCCGCCGAAACGCTGCAAATCCTGCGCGGCCTCAAGCCCAGGTACGAGGAGCACCACGGCGTGCAGATTCCCGACTCGGCGCTCGAACTCGCCGTTCGCATCGGGGAGCGCAGCCTGCCGGGGCGCAACTTCCCGGACAAGGCCATCGACCTGATCGACGAGGCCGCCAGCCGCGTTCGCCTGAACATGAGTGTCGGCCTGCCGGTGGGCGAAACCGAGAGCGGCGAGCCGATGGTGACGCGAGAAGACATGGAAAGCGTCATCAATTCCATGGGCGGCATCTACTCCGAGGAAACCGGCGCGGCACTCGTGGACCTGGAGGAGCAGCTCGGCGAGCAGGTGTACGGTCAGGCCGAAGCGGTCCGGGCGCTGACGAGTGCGATGCGCCGCGCCCGCGTGGGTCTGGGCGGACGCGCCCGCGTGTCGGCCAGCTTCCTGTTCGTGGGGCCGAGCGGCGTGGGCAAGACCCACCTCGCCAAGGCGCTGGCCCGCACCCTGTTTGGCAGTGAACGGGCGCTCATCCGGGTGGACATGTCCGAGTTTCAGGAAGGCCACTCGATTTCCAAGCTCATCGGGTCGCCTCCCGGCTACGTCGGCTTCGAGCAGGGGGGCAGGCTCACCGAGGCCGTGCGCCGTCAGCCCTTTTCCGTCATCCTGCTCGACGAAATCGAGAAGGCGCACCCCGACATCTACAACACCTTCCTGCAGGTGCTCGACGACGGGCGCCTCACCGACGGACAGGGGCGCACGGTGGATTTCCGCCGCACCGTCATCATCATGACCAGCAACACCGGCTTCAACGTCAACCCCACGGTGGGCTTCTCGCCCGTGACGCCCGACTCCAACGCGCCGCTGCGCAACATCTTTACGCCCGAATTTCTCGACCGCCTCGACGACGTGATTCGCTTCAAGTCGCTGGGCGAGGAAGAACTGGTGCGGGTCGCGCAGCAACTGCTGGGCGAGATGCGCGAAGAACTCGCCAGCCGCGAACTGAACGTGACCTTCGACCCGGCCATCGCCGCGTGGGTGGTGGGCAAGCTCAGGGCACGTTCGCCCAAGCACGCGGTGGGCAGTTCACGGCAACTGCGCACGCTGCTGCGCGAGGAACTCGAAGACCCGCTGGCGCTCTACCTCGTGGAACAGGGCGCACGGGACCTGCGGGTGGTGCTGGGTGAAGACAGCATCGAGTTCGAGCAGACCGAGCGCTCGGCCCCGCCTCAGATTCTGGCCTGAGCTGCAGGCACCCCTTCAGCTTCAGGCACCCCTTCAGAGGAGCGCCCCGATTTTGGGGTGTTCCTCATCTCTTTCATTCTTCCAGGCACTTCCAAGTCTTTATGCTGGGGCAGGAGGCAAGAAGGCGCGTGCCGGAACCCAGCGAGAGCAAGCAGAGCAGGACCCGTTCGACCCGACAACCCAAAGAATCCCTCACCAAAGACAGACCCTCCCCCGAGCGGCTGAGCGAGCGGCTCGTCTCCGACCGCAAGGTCCGGGCTGTCGCGCAGGCCGGAAGCTACGGCAGCGAACTGGCCTGGGCCGGAAGCGTTCCCACCTTCATCACCTTCGAGCGCGGGCTGCTCTCGGCGCAGACCGAAACCCGCTCGGGCGTGACGCTGCACCGTTATCCCTACGAACAGCTCGAACTCTGGCGCGACTGGGAAGTGGCGCGGCCCGAGGCGCCGGTGGCGCTGCTGGCGACGGCGCGGGTGGCCTACGACCCCACCGGCTTTTTCGGGCGGATTCAGCGCACGCTCTGGAACCTCAGCGAGGCGCAACTGGCCGAGTACCGCAGCGAACTGCTGTTCGGGGCAGCCGAAGCGCACCGCGCGGCGCTGACCGCCTACACCGGCCCCGGACACGGCCCCCGCGAACAACTGCTGGCCCTGGCCGACGCCCGGGACATCGCCGTGAAGTGGCTGTACCCGGCGCTGCTGACCCACATCGAGCGCTGGCCGGAATACGAGATTCGCCTGCCCCACGCCTGGCGGGCCAGTGCCGGGCTGCGTTTTCCCAAAGCCATCTACCACCTCGACCAGCTCTACGGCTTTGGCGGCGAAGCCGAGGCCAAACGGATGCTGGTCGCCACCCGGGGCCTGGGCCTGGTCGAGCAGGAAAAGCGTGCCCGCGCCGCCGTGCAGGCCGGGTACTACGACGGCGCCGTGCGGTTTCTGCGGGACGAGTCGGCCCGCGTCGCCCGCACCGACCTGGAACGCTGGGCGCACCTGAGCAGCACCCGGCGCGACAAACTGGGCATCCTGCTCGGTGTGACGCGCTCGCCACTCGGCCCCGGCGCCCTGGACCTGGTGCGCGAACTGCTCGACGAGGTGCGCGAAGGCCGCTGAGGCCCTCCCGCCACGCAAAAAGCCCCCGCGCCGCGTGTGCCGGGGGCTTTTTGCTGGCAGGCTGGATTTCCCTGAAGGTGGCTTGAAGAGAGGCGCGGCAGACAGGCAGCCTTTCCTGCGAGGCCGAACCGGCGGACATTCAGACCCACGCGAGGTGGGAGGAGAAAGCGGGCGCGGGGCCAGAGAAACGAACCTGTCGCGCCCGGTGAGAAGGGGTTTACTTGCGGTAGACCTTGGGCACGCCGTTCACGGTACGGATGCTGCCGCCCTCGAAGTCGGCGGTCCAGGCACCGGCATTGAGGGACTGGTCACGGACGGGGAAGCCGAGGAACGAGCCGCTGCCGCCCAGCCCCTGATAGGTCTTAAGCACGGGGCCCTGAAGCCAGAAGGTGCCGTACTTTTCGGTGGAGTACAGCGCCCCATTCTGGAAAAACCCGTACAGCCCGCTGGTGCCGTAGGCGTTGCGCGGAATCACTTTTTCGTCGCCCGCGGCCCAGCCCAGGCGGCTGGGGGGGCGGGTCGCGCCGTTTTCGGCCCGGGCGAGGTCGAGGTACCGCTTGAGAATCGCGCCGTGAACCGCGTAGGCGCGGCTGCTGCCGTTGGCGTGAAGCAGGGCGGCGTCTCCGTAAGCCCCGACACCCCTGAACTTCTGCCACCAGCCGTCGCCCCAGCGGACAGCGTGGGTGGTCGCCTGTCCCAGGCTGCCCTCACCGCGCAGACGGTCGTAGGCGTCGGCCATCGCTCTGTCCACCGTGCCGTCCTGCCGCTCGCCGGGGGCGATGCCCACGTTGGGGGCGGGCTTGGCGGGGGTGGTCGCCTGGGTTCCGGTCACGCGGAAGTTCGCCACGTCGGTCACCCAGCTGCTGGCAGGCAGCGGGTTGACGACGATGCTCAGCGCTTTGGCGAGGTTCTCCTGCCCCTTGACGCCCACCTGCGCGAAGCCCTGGTCACCCACGAATTTGGCGATGTCGTCGAGGGTCAGCGCCTTGAGGCTCGCCAGCGCCAGCAGCTTGTCCTGCCCGTCGGGGCCGCCGATGTTCAGCGTGTACTTGGCGCCCTGGCCGGGGAGGGTGCGGGTCGTTCCGGCCTTGACGAAGTTGCTTTCCTCGTAGCCGTTGGGGAAAAACAGGTCGATAGCGCCGTCGGCGTTGACGTTGAACAGGTAGACGTAGGCATCCTTGTTGACCTTGACGCCGACACTGATGGCTTCGCCCTTCTGATAGACCGGGTTGGCGTTGCCCGTGGCATCCTTGTTCGTCCACACGTCCACCTTCAGCTCGGTCACCACCGGGTTGACGATGATGCTCTGCGCGGTGATCTTGGCGGGGCTGGCGTGCGCGGCGGAGAGGGTCAGGCCGAGGCCGAGGGCCAACGTGGCGCTGAGCGCCTTGTTCGTCTTGTTCATGCCGCGCACTGTAGGGGCGGAAACTGACCCCTCACTGAAGGCCCGCGCTGAAAGTCTTCATCCGGGTGGTCACGCCGCCCGGCTGCAAACGCCAAAAAGCAGGAGGGGACAGCAGTTTTACGTCTGCTGCTCCCCTCCCGAAAAGGTAAAGATGGACTATTCGGTGACGTTCTTTTCCGTCTTTTCCGTTTCCGGCTGCGCGGCCTCGACGGTTTTGGGCTGCGCGAGCTGCCCGCCGCTGCGCACGCTGATGGAACGCTTCTGGGCGGCCTCGCTGCGGGGCACGCGCAGAGACAGGGTGCCGTGGTCGAAGTCGGCCTCGACCTTGGTCAGGTCGTACTTGGCGGGCACGCTGAAGGTGCGGGTAAAGGTGCCGTAGGCCCGTTCGACGCGGTGGGCGGTGCGGCTGTCGATGCGGTTGTAGCGGCGCTCGGCCTGCACGGTCAGCGTCTGGTTCTCGGCCTCGATGTAAATGTCCTCGGGCCGGACGCCGGGGATGTCGAGGGTGACTTCGAGGCCCTGCTCGTCCTCGTGGACATCCACCGGCGGGGCGAAGCGGGTGGTCTGGGTGCCGCCGGACGCGAGAGCGCGGTCCATGCGCTGGGTCAGTTCTTCGATTTCACGGAAAGGATCAAATCGCATCATCGTCTGTTCCTCCTGAGAGTGAAGTGGCCGGGAGTGGAGTAGCCGGGAGAGAAGTAGAAAGTTGAGCCACCTGCGCTCAAGTACCGTCATCCTAAAACTTGAGTGCATTTGTGTCAAGTTTGGTGCGTGCGTCCTGATGGCGCCTGACCCCTCGCCTCTCCCCCGCCTTCTTCCTTCTGGCCTGCTATGCTTCCGGGTGGCCTGGGCACCGTGCCCCCGCCTTTCTCTCCGTCGTCCTGTGAGACGACACCCGCCCAATGTGGCACGCCCCGTGAGGCAGGAGAAGGAGCTTTATGCAGAATGTTCAACTGAGCCGTCAGCACGCGCTGGGCGGCTATTTTTTTGTGCCGGGGAACTCATGAGCATCCCCAAGGCGATCATCCTCAGCAGCGACGAGATGCGCCGCGCCCTGACCCGGATTGCCCACGAAATCGTGGAGCGCAACCGGGGGGCCGAGAACCTCGCCATCATCGGGGTGCATACCCGGGGCATCCCCCTTGCCGAGCGCCTCGCCGCCAAGCTCAGCGAGTTGGAGGGGGTGGAGGTGCCGCAGGGCCGCCTGGACATCACCCTCTACCGCGACGACCTGTCGGAAGTGGCGCGGCAGCCCATCATCCGCGAAACGCAGGTGCCGTTCGACCTCGCGCACCGCCGCGTGATTCTGGTGGACGACGTGCTGTTCACCGGGCGCACGGTCCGCTCGGCGCTCGACGCCCTGATCGACCTGGGCCGGCCCGAGGGCATCCAACTGGCGGTGCTGATTGACCGGGGCCACCGCGAACTGCCCATCCGTGCCGACTACGTGGGCAAGAACCTGCCCACCGCCAAGCACGAAATCGTCAAGGTCAAGTTGCAGGAAACCGACGGCATCGACATCGTGGAACTGTACGAGATGGAGTACCTGCGATGACCGGCCCCCGTCCCAAACACCTGCTCGACTTTCAGGGCTGGACGCCCGAGCGCCTGCACGCCGTTCTCGACAACGCCGACACCATGCTTCAGGTGCTTGACCGCCCGGTGAAGAAGGTTCCGGCGCTGCAAGGGCTGACCGTCTGCAACGCTTTTTTCGAGAACTCCACCCGCACCCGCACGAGTTTTGAACTCGCCGCCCGCCGCATGAGCGCCGACGTGCTCACCTTCGCCGCCGGAAACAGCAGCGTCAGCAAGGGCGAGTCCTTACGCGACACGCTGGAGGTGCTGACCGCCTACAAGGTGGACGCCTACATCGTCCGGCACCACGCTTCGGGCGCAGCGCATCTGGTCGCCAAGTACAGCGGTAAACCCGTCATCAACGCGGGCGACGGGCGGCGGGCACACCCCACCCAGGCGCTGCTCGACGCCTACACCATTCGGCAGGAATACGGCGAACTCGTTGGCAAGAAAGTCGCCATCATCGGAGATATCCGCCACTCGCGGGTGGCCCGCTCCAACGCCGAACTGTTGCCCAAGCTGGGCGCGGAAGTCGTACTGTGCGGCCCGGCGACCCTGCTGCCGCGTGACCTCGCCGCGCTGCCGGGCGTGCGCCTGACCACCGACCCCCGCGAGGCCGTGCGCGGCGCACACGCGGTCATGGCGCTGAGACTCCAGCAGGAGCGCATGAACGGCGGTTATCTGGCGAGTATGCAGGAGTACGCCGACACCTATCAGGTCAACGAAGGGCTGATGCAGGAGGCCGAGAGCGGGGCCATCGTGCTGCACCCCGGCCCCATGAACCGCGACCTGGAAATCAGCTCCGAGGCGGCAGACGGGCCGCGCAGCCGGATTCTGAACCAGGTGGAAAACGGGCAGGCCGTGCGGATGAGCGTGCTGTACCACCTGCTGGTCGGGCGGGAGTAATGCAATGGGCCTTGGCGCTGCCCGGTGGTGAAACGGCCGCCGTCAGCGACAAGAACGGCACGCGGCGGGTGTCGGCGGGCGAATTGCCGAAGGTCAGATGAGCAGGCGAGCGTCAGCCGTTTTCCTCCTGTGCTTGTCCGGTTGGGGCTTGTCCGGTTGGGGCTGGGCGCTGACTTGCGAGCAGGCCACTTGGCCCGAAGCCCAGCGTGCGGCGAGGAAGAGAATCGCGCAACTGCCGCAGCAAAACTTGAGCTGCCGGACTGCCGCGTCCGAATTCGTGAAGTGCCTCTTGTACCGCGCCCCTCTGGGAACGGTGCTTGACCTCTACAAGAAAGCCTATCCAGGTACGGACAAAGCTTTTGGGAACGGGCGACAACTCATACGGATTCCGCTTAATTCCTGCACAGTCGGGAAAGCGCCGCCTGTGCATCCATATCGCGGAATCCGTATTTTTTCCTACTCGCATCCGCTCGGATTGAATCTGAAACTACCAGATTCAATCGGAATCCGTATCACCTGGAACGGTCTGGGCACTCCCGCCAGCATCATCATCCAGCCCGTCTCCGGCGGCACGCGCGTGGAGTATCGCCGGAAGTCTCCCGTCAGTGAGCAGCTGGAACTCGACCTGGAAAAAGCTCTCCTCGCCTTTCAACAGCAGCAGAAAAAGTCCCCGTGGACCTATCTGATGCCGCCCGACTGCGCCAGCCTCGGCCTTCGCAGCAGCGCCCGTTATGCGGTGGGCGAGTGTGCGGTGCTGCCCGGCAACCTGCTGGGGCGCGGGCCGACCATCGCTGTTTCTATCAGCCGTTCGGCGGACGCTTCCGTCCCGCTGGGCACCATGCGCTACTTCACTGCCGACCAATGCGGCCCCCACTTCACCAAGGAGAAACCATGACCCTGACCATCACCAACATCAAGCGCGTCGGCTCGGATAAAACCGAGTCCGTCACAGTAGAAAACGGCAAAATCAAAGGCTGGAACCTGCCCGCCGAAGGTGACGTCCTGGACGGCAAAGGCGGCACCGTCGCGCCCGCCTTCCTCGAAATTCACGCCCACCTGCGCGAGCCGGGGCAGACCGAAAAAGAAGACCTGCAAAGCGGCCTCGCGGCGGCGGCGGCGGGCGGCTACGGCACGGTGGTCTGCATGCCCAACACCTCGCCCGTGATTGACGACCCGGCGCTGGTCCGCAGCCTCATCGAGAAGGCGAACGGGCTGGGTCTGGCCCGCCTGAGGCCCTCCGCCGCGCTGACGAAGGGGCAAAAAGGTGAGGCGCTGGCCGAACTGACCTACCTGCGTGATGCGGGCGCGGTCATGTTTACCGACGACGGGCGCACCAACGAAAATGCGCGGGTGCTGCGGCTGGGGCTGGAATACGCCAAAAGCCTGGGCATGGTGGTTTCGGTTCACGCCGAGGACGCCACGCTGCGGGCCGACGGGGTGATGAACGAGGGGCCAGTCTCCGAAGCGCTGGGACTGCCCGGCAACCCCGCCGCTGCCGAGGCCGCCCGCATTGCCCGCGACATGGAACTGGTCGCCCAGACCGGAGCGCGGCTGCACGTTCAGCACCTCTCCACCGCACGCGGCCTGGACATCGTGCGGGAGGCGAAGGGGCGCGGGCTGCCCGTCACCTGCGAAGTCTGCCCGCATCACCTTGACCTGACCGACGAAAAACTGCGCGAGTTCGACGCGATGTACAAGGTCGCGCCGCCGCTGCGGACCCAGGCCGACGCCGACCACCTGCTGGAAGGGCTGCTCGACGGCTCGGTGGACTGCATCAGCACCGACCACGCGCCGCACACCCGTGCTGAAAAGGAGCGCGACCTGCTGGACGCCCCGTTCGGCATCGCCTACATCGAAGTCGCTTTTCCGGTGATGTGGACGCGCTTTGGCGAGAAGCTGGGGCTGCCCAAACTGATTGACCTGATGACCGCTGGCCCCGCCCGCGTGATGGGCTGGCCCGTGCCGACGCTGGACGAAGGCGAGAACGCCGACCTGGTGGTGCTGGACCTCAACACCGAGCGCGAAGTCAACCCCGCCGAGTTCAAGAGCAAGGCCAAATTCACGCCCTGGCAGGGGCAGAAGCTGCGCGGCTTCCCGCTGCTGACGGTGGTGGACGGGAAAGTGGCGTTCCAGCGGGCGTAATACGGATTCCGCTTAATTCCTGCACAGTCGGGAAAGCGCCGCCTGTGCATCCATATCGCGTAACCCGTATTTTTTCCTACTCGCATCCGCTCGGATTGAATCTGAAACTACCAGATTCAATCGGAATCCGTATAAAGTCCCATCTGGTAAAGGCAAAAAGAACCCCCGGCCAGCACCGGGGGCTTTTCGTTGAGCCGTTTCAGCGCCAGACGGCTTTCACGGCTTCTTCGACACTTTTTACGCCCGCTTGCCCGTCGAGGCCCGGCGGGACCACCAGGCGTTCGTATCCGGCGCGGCCCGCTTCCTCGGCGCGGCGCAGGGCCATCTGGGTGGAGCGGACTTCGCCCGCCAGCCCGACCTCACCGAAGACCGCCACGTTCTGCGGCAGGGCGCGGCCCACCACCGCCGAGTACACGGCGAGCGCCACCGCGAGGTCGAGGCCCGGGTCGGGCACCTTGAGGCCACCCGCGAGGTTGACGTACACGTCCAGCCCGCCGAGGGTGAGGTCCAGCCGCCGCTCCAGCACCGCCAGCACCACGTCCACGCGCCGGGGGTCGAGGCCGACGACCACGCGCCGGGCGTTGGGGTACGGCGTCTTGGAGGCGAGCGCCTGCACTTCGAGCAGCATAGGGCGCTGGCCGTCCACCGTCGCCGCGACCACGCTGCCGGGCACGTCCAGGGGCCGCTCGGCGAGAAAGGCCGCCGAGGGGTTGTCCACCGCAATCAGCCCCTCGCCCCTCATCTCGAACACCCCGAGTTCGCCCGCCTGCCCGAACCGGTTTTTTACGCTCCGCAGCAGCCGGAACGCGCCCACCGTTTCCAGAAAGACGGTGGTGTCCACGATGTGTTCCATGACCTTCGGCCCCGCCACCGTGCCGTCTTTGGTGACGTGACCGACCAGCACCGTCGCCGTGCCGGTTTCCTTCGCCGCCCGCGTGAGCATGGCGGTGCCGTCACGGACCTGCGCCACGCCGCCGGGCGCGCCTTCGCCCTCCACCGTCACCGTCTGGATGGAATCCACGATGCACAGCGCGGGTTTGTGTTCTTCGAGCAGCGCGGCGATGTGTTCGGCGCGGGTGTCACGGGTCATCTGAAGGTCGGACGTGACGCCGAGGCGGTCGGCCCGCAGGCGAATCTGTTCGAGCGACTCCTCGCCCGCCACATACAGCACGGTGCCGCCCCCCCGTTCAGCGGCACGCGCGGCCACCTTGTCCGCGACTTGCAGCAGCAGCGTGCTTTTGCCGATGCCGGGTTCGCCGCCGATCAGGGTCACGCCGCCCGCGACCAGCCCGCCGCCGAGCACCCGGTCGAGTTCGGGAATGCCCGAGGAGGTGCGGGGTTCCTCACGCCGTCCGACGCCGGACAGCGGGGTGAGCTTGCCACCCTTGACGCCGCCGTATCCGCCCAGGCCCCCGCGCCCGCTTTTGCCGGAGGTGGAGGCGGTGGGCACTTCCTCTTCAAAAGAATTCCAGGCCTGACAGTTCGGGCAGCGGCCCAGCGGTTTGGCCGACTGGTAGCCGCAGGAGGTGCAGACATAGTTGGTTTTGAGTTTCGCCACCCTCAGCTGCCCCGGCCCGCAGCCGGGCGGCCATCGGCCCGCCAGAACACGTCGCCGTCGGAAGCGAGGTAATCGCCCTCGATCAGTTCGCGCAGCAGCAGCGCCGGGTCTTCCAGGGTGGTGTGGTCGTTCAGGAGCTGGGTGGCCTGCTCACGGCTGTAGCCCGCGCCGGACTCGAACAGGTTCTTGAGGTGGTCGAGAATGGCGAGCTGGTGGGCGCGGCGGCGGTCACTGGGCCAGGTGGTGATGCGCCCGAACTCGTCCTGAAAGTCGTGGATGGACTTGGTCATGGGCAGAGGATAGCGGAGGGGGTCTGCCGGGGGCGAACCTGGGGGCACGATTTGGGGCAGGGGTCTTCTTATACGGATTCCGCTTCATTCCTGCACAGTCGGGCCTGTACAGTTGGGAAGGCGCCGCCTGTGCATCCATATCGCGGAATCCGTATTTTTTCCTACTCGCATCCGCTCTGCTGCGCAGCTTTGCAAGTCGGATTGAATCTGAAACTACCAGATTCAATCGGAATCCGTATTACTCCCGCACCAGTCCTATACGCTCGAACCATTCGCGCCGCCTCATGACTGGGCCACCTTCGCCCAGCCGGGCCTTGCCGACGTTCCAGTGCTCGAACAGAATCCGCAGCGCCCCGCCGAGCAGCGCCGCGCCGTACCAGGCGGGGGCCGGAGCCGAGAAGCGCAGGGTTTCGCCGTCCCAGGCGAGGTGGGGGCAGCCCTCGTCACGGGCGGCCCAGAACATGCCGCCGCGCTCCCCGAGCCGCTGGGCGCGGACGGTCAGAGGCGGCTCACGGACCTGGGCGTCCCACTGCGGGGCGCCGAAGACTTCGGCGTAGAGGTCGTAGAGCGCGTGCCCGAGCTGGTGCGCCTGCGAGCGCAGCCGGGCTTCCTCGCGGCCTGTCAGCGTGCCGGGGGGCGCGTCGAGGGCGCGTCGCACGTCGGCCAGCCGGGTTTCGAGGTGAGCGAGGCGCTGCCGGGGCGTGGGCGGCGGCGGGGGGGGCGGGGGGTCGCCCTCCAGCAGGCGGGCCGGGTCGCGGTACTCGCGGCTGCCCCAGCCGGACACCTCGCGCAGTTCGGTGTCCTCGATGACCCACAGGCGGTTGGCGACCTCGCGGGCAAAGCGGCGGTCGTGGGTGACGATGACCACCGCCCCGGCGTAGGCGTGCACGGCAGCTTCGAGCGCAGCGAGGGCCTCCACGTCGAGGTGGTTGGTCGGTTCGTCGAGCAGCAGCAGGTCGGCCCGCAGCCCGCTGACCAGCGCCAGCCCCGCCCGCGCCCGTTCACCCCCGGAAAGCTGCTCGGGGGTTTTCGGCCAGTCGGCCTGGGTGAATCCGGCGCGGCCCAGCAGCGCATTCGTCTGCCGCCCGAAACGGCGCTCGAACTGCGCGTGGAGGCCCTCTCCCGGGGTCAGGCCGTGCCAGGTCTGGTCGAGGCTGGCCACCGTGACCCCGCTCGCCACCCGCAGGACCGGGGGCGGCTGCGTCTGGTCGGGAAAGGCCTCGTCGGGAAAGGTTTCGCCCGCCAGCAGGCGCATCAGCGTGGTTTTGCCGGTGCCGTTCGCGCCCATCAGCGCCACACGGTCACCCTGCCGGAGCCTGAAGGCGGCGTCCCGAAGGATGACGCGCTCGCCGTAGCTTTTGCTCAGGTGTTCGCCCCAGGCCACCACCCGCGCCCGCGCCGTGCCCGCCAGCAGGCGCATCCGGAGTTGACGTTCGGGAAGTGGCGCTTCGGTGACCGGCACGCGCCCGGCCCGCGTCTTGAGAGCGCCCGAGCGTTTGCCGCGCTGGTCGAGCCACTCCACGCTGTCGCGCAGGCGCCCGGCCTCCTGTTCGCTCAGCCGCGCGGCGCGGGTCCGGGTGCGCCGCTCGAGGTCACGCTGCGCCCGCGCCCGGCTGTAGCCCCCGGCGTATTCCTGCGCCTCGCCCTCTTCCAGCCACAGGGACCGCGTGGCGACGGCGTCCAGAAAATCGCGGTCGTGGCTGGTCAGCAGCACCCCGCCGCGAAAGGCGAGCAGCCAGCCTTCCAGCCACTCGCGCATGCGGATATCGAGGTGGTTGGTCGGTTCGTCGAGCAGCAGCAGGTCGGGTTCGCGGGCCAGCGCCAGGGCCAGTGCCAGCCGCGTCCGTTCGCCGCCCGAGAGGGTGGCCGCCTCACGGGAAAGAAAGCGCGTCAGGTCGAGCATCCCCAGAATCCGCCGCACCCGCGACGGCCACGCGAAGGCTTCGGCGGCGTCCAGGCGGGCGTGCAGCTCGGTCCAGGCGGCCAGAGCGTCGGGGTTGCCCAGGTCGGCTTCCAGCGACAGCAGCTCTGCCTCGGCTTCGCGGTAGGGATGCGCGGCGTCCACCAGTTCCCGCACCGTCCGGCCCGGCGGCCAGGCGTGGTGCTGCGCGAGAACGGCGACGCGCAGCCCCTCGGCCCGCCAGACCTCGCCCTCGTCTGCCCTTTGTTCGCCGGTCAGCACCCGCAGCAGCGTTGTTTTTCCGGCACCGTTGCGCCCGAGCAGGGCCACGCGCTCGCCGCGCCCGACACTCAGGGACACGCCCGCCAGCACCGCCCGCTCGCCGTAGACGACGGTCAGTTCCTCGGCACTGAGCAGGGTGGACATCGGGGAGGAGGGTAGCAGAGCGCGGACCTATTGCCGCCTGAGCACCGTCAGCACTGCCCCGTACACCACGTTCCGCGTCCCACTTCCCGCGTAGAAAGGCGCGAGTTGCCCGCCGAGCCACGCCGCAATCTCGTTCAGGGTGGCCGCGCCGCTTTCTGTCGCCGCCAGCGTGTTGGAATGGGTCAACAGGTAGGCGACAAGTTGCGACTGCGTGAGCGCCAGGGGGTGCTTCCAGCGCTCCTCATGGAAGGTGAATCCGGCGGCCTGCGCCTGGGCCTCGCCGAACGGCTCGCGGTGACGCGGCGGGGTGGGGTAGCGGGCGATGTAGGCTTTGGCGAACGCACCGAAGTCCGGCTGCCCTTCCATTTCCCCCAGAAAAAAGTCGTCGTAGAGCGCCAGCACGCCGCCCGGTTTCAGGGTGCGCCGCGCCTCAGCCAGAAAAGCGGCGCGGTCAAACCAGTGAAACGCCTGCGCGACGGTCATTACGTCCAGCACGTCGCCCTCCAGCGGCAGCGCTTCGGCGGGCGCCTGCGCGTAGGTCACGCGGGGGTGCGGCGCGGCCTGCACGAGCATGGCGGCGGAGGCATCGAAGGCCCGGACCTCGGCCACCAGCTCGGCCAGCGAGACGCTGGACAGGCCCGTGCCACACGCCACGTCCGCCCCCAGGTCGCGGCCCTTCAGGTGCGGAGCGAGCCGGGAGAGCACCAGCGGATGAAAGGCGGGGCGCCCGGCGGCGTAACGCTCCGCAGCGTCGGCGGTGGCGAAGGGGTTGTGGACGGTGGACACGGGTCAGAATACCGCCCGCTATCATCCCTCCCGTGCCAGAGCCTCACCCCGCCGAGCCGTATACCGTCGCCGCCCTCTACCAGTTTCGCGCCCTGCCCGACCCCGCCGCGCTGCGGGAGGAGTTGCGGGCGCTCGGGGAGCAGTTGGGGCTGTGCGGCACGCTGATCGTGGCGCCGGAAGGCATCAACGGCACGGTGGCGGGAAGCGCGGCGGCGGTGGCCGAACTGCGCGCCTTCCTGCTCGCCGCCGGGTTCGAGCAGATGGAATACAAGGAGTCGCAGGCGAGCGAACAGCCCTTCAAACGCTTCAAGGTGCGGCTGAAAAAGGAAATCGTGACCCTCGGGGTGCCGGTGGCGCCGCGTGAAAGGGTCGGCACCTACCTCGACCCGCACGAGTGGAACGCGCTGCTGGCCGACCCCGACGTACTGGTGGTGGACACCCGCAACCGCTACGAGGTCAAAGCCGGGACGTTTCAGGGCGCGGTGGACCCCGAAATCGACTCCTTCCGCGAGTTTCCGGCGTGGGTGGACGAGCACCTCAGCGGCGCCGAGGGCAAAAAAATCGCCATGTTCTGCACGGGCGGCATCCGCTGTGAGAAAAGCACCAGCCTGCTGCTGCAAAAGGGCTTCCGGGACGTGTTCCACCTGCGGGGCGGCATCCTGAAGTACCTGGAGGACGTGCCCGAGAGCGAAAGCCGCTGGGACGGCGAATGCTTCGTGTTCGACGGGCGAGTGACGGTGGGGCACGGGCTACGGGAAGGCGGCGCGGTCATGTGCCACTCGTGCGGCTGGCCGCTGACCACCGAGGAGCGGCAGCACCCGCACTTCGAGGAAGGCGTGAGCTGCGAACACTGCTTCCACCGGACCACCGACGCGCAGAAGGCCGCCTTCCGGGACCGGCAACGGGCCTACGAGACGGGTCAACGGTGACGGGCGCAAGAGGGGGCACAGGAGAGGGCACGGCACGACACCCAGCGCAACCGGCCCGGCTGATTCTGGTGCGCCACGGGCAGACCACGCACAACCACGAAGGCCGCTTGCAGGGCCACGCCGACACCCCGCTGGACGACACCGGGCACGAACAGGCCCGCCGCCTCGCCGCGCACCTGCTGGGCCTGGGCATCCGCGCCCCCACCCTCCACAGCAGCGACCTGCGCCGCGCCCACGCCACCGCCGAGGCGCTGCACCGTGAACTCGGCGGCACGCTGCACACCTTCACCGACCTGCGCGAGATTTTCATGGGCGACTGGGAAGGGCAGCGGCTGGACGACCTCGCCCTCAGCCACCCCGAACTGCACGCCCAGTTCTGGGGCGGCGACCCGCAGTGCTGCGCTCCGGGCGGCGAAACCCCGCAGGCGGCAGGCGAACGGATGTACGCCCATGCGCTCGCCCACTGGCCTGCGCCCGGTCAGACCCTGGTGCTCGTGTCGCACGGCATCGCCATCAGTGCGCTGCTCACGCGGCTGCTGGGGCTGGACTATCAGGCCGAGTTCCGGTCCAGGCGTTACCTGCACGTCAACACGGCGTACTCGCTGCTGACGGTGGACCCGGTAAGTCGCGAGGTGCTGAGCGCCGAGGTCGCGCAGGCCGGGCATCTGACGGGGCTTGAAAAATAGGTTTCTTGTCATGCCCATTCTTCCGAAATCACACAAGAGAACTGGCCGACTGAACGTAAGCTTTTCAGGCATATTTCGTGGCGAACGCCCGCCGTAGGCACGGCCAGAGATGACGGACGCCAGGCCCGACGCTTGAACCGGGTTCAGTGACGCTCCGGCGCCCGGTGTGTCACAGTGAGTGGGCCGGTCCAAGTGTTCGCGCCCGTTCCTGTCCCGCCCCAGGCGTGCCGGGCAGGGCGCGGTCAGCGGCGCCCCTGGCAAATTCCCTCTCCGCCAGCCCGTGCGCCCGGACTTTTGAAAGAAAAGAGGCAACATGGGTATATTTTCCGCTTTGCGCCGTTTGAATCTGGTGGCGCAAATTCTGATCGGCCTGGTGCTGGGCGTCGTCATTTCCCTGATTTCGCCCGAGGCGGGCCGCGCCGCCGGGCTGATGGGCACGCTGTTCGTGGGGGCGCTCAAAGCCATCGCGCCGCTGCTGGTGCTGGTGCTGGTCATCGCTGCCCTCGTCAACCAGCGCCAGGGCGAGCAGAACAACACGCGCGACGTGCTGGCGCTCTACGCCCTGGGCACGTTCGCCGCCGCGCTGAGCGCCGTAGTGTTCAGCTTCCTGTTTCCGACCACCATTCCGGGGCTGACCGCCGCCGCCGCGAGTGACATCAAACCGCCCTCGGGCGTGCTGGAAGTGCTGCAAAACCTGCTGCTCAACTTTGTCGCCAACCCGCTCAGGGCGCTGCTGGAAGGCAACTACATCGGCGTGCTGTTCTGGGCCGCACTGCTGGGGCTGGCGCTGCGCAACTCCGCGTCGGACACCACCAAGCGCTTTTTTGCCGACGCCGCCGACGCCGTGTCCTCGCTGGTGCGCTGGATTATCGCCTTCGCGCCGCTGGGCATCCTGGGGCTGGTGGCCTCCACCGTCGCGGAAACGGGCCTGTCCGCGCTCGCCACCTATGGCCGCCTGATGCTGGTGCTGGTGGGCTGCATGCTGTTTATCGCGCTGGTGCTCAACCCGCTCATCGTGTGGTGGAAGCTGCGGCGCAATCCCTACCCGCTGGTCTTCACCTGCCTGGCCCAGAGCGGCCTGACCGCCTTTTTCACCCGCAGTTCGGCGGCCAACATCCCGGTCAACCTCGCGCTGTGTGAGCGCCTGGGGCTGGAAGAAGACACCTACTCGGTGTCCATTCCGCTGGGCGCGACCATCAACATGGCGGGCGCGGCGACCACCATCAACGTGATGGCGCTGGCGGCGGCGCACACGCTGGGTATTCAGGTGGACCTGCCCACCGCGCTGCTGCTCGCCGTGGTGGGGGCGGTCAGCGCGGCGGGCGCCTCGGGCGTGGCGGGCGGCTCGCTGCTCCTGATTCCGGTGGCGTGCAGCCTGTTCGGGATTCCTGCCGAAATCGCCATGAAGATGGTGGGCGTGGGCTTCATCATCGGCGTGGTGCAGGACTCGTGCGAAACGGCGCTCAACTCCTCCACCGACGTGCTGTTCACGGCGGCGGCGGACCTGTCCAGGCGACCTGCGGCGAGCATCTGAAGCTCACCCGTCTCTGAAATTCACCCCTGCGGCGCCTTCCCTCCACACGGACGGGGAGGCGTTTGTTCATGCTTCCCTGTTCCGGCATGAGGACTGAGCCTCTAGAGCATTTGACAAAAAGACGCAATGTCTTTTTGGCGAGCGGACTGGGACAGCTCGCAGAGAGCGAGTGCAAAACACGGAGCAGGGCGGAGAATGGAGTGATGCGGGGTGCCGTTCCGCGCATCACGTAATTCGGAGAACTGCTCTAGACTCGCCGCATGGACCCCACCACCCCCGGTATGGACGTTCCCAGCGCAGTTTTGCAGGAAACGCAGGCCCGCTTCATTCGGCGTGACCCCGAGCGCGAAGCGTGCCTGCAACGGCTGAACGTGGGTGGCCCGCTGGCCGCCGAGTCGCCCGAACGGGTGGAAGCGCGGCTGACCCGGCTGGGCGTGCCGCAGCCCGAGGCGCAGGCGGTGGCGCAGGGCGAAGCCGACGTGAAAAGCGTGGCGCAGCACCTGCCCGAAGACATTCGCCTGACCGCCGAGCGGGTGCTGGGGGCCAACGACCTCGTGAACGTGGGCTATCTGGACCAGGCCCGCTCGTGCTCGCGGGCGGTGTGCCGGGTGGTCATCCGGGACAGCCGGGGCCGCACCCAGGGCTTCGGGACCGGCTGGCTGTGCAGCCCGCAGGTGATGGTGACGAACAACCACGTGCTGGGGGACACGCAGACGGCGCGGCAATCGGTCATCGAGTTCGACTACGAACTGCGCGGCGACGGCACGCTGCTGGAGCGCACGACGTTCGCGCTGGACCCCGAGCGGCTGTTTCTGACCTCGGAAGAACTGGACTACACCTTCGTGGCGGTGCAGGGCGACCCGTCGGGCTTCGGCTGGCTTCCGCTCTACGGCAGCGCCGACAAGAACGTGCTGGGCGAGGCGCTGAGCATCATTCAGCACCCCAGCGGCGAACCCAAGCAGGTCGCGCTGCGCGAAAACCGGCTGGTGGACCGCCTGCCCGACTTCCTGCACTACGAAACCGACACCGCGCCCGGCAGCAGCGGCAGCCCAGTGTTCAACGACGCCTGGGAAGTGGTGGCGCTGCACCACAGCGGCGTGCCCCGGCGCAACGACCAAGGGCAGGTGCTCAAGCGCAACGGTCAGCCGCTGCGGACGGGCGATTCGGGCGACCAGATCGCCTGGGTGGCGAACGAAGGCGTGCGCGTCAGCCGCCTGCTCGAAGACCTCCAGTCCCGCACCGACGCCCAGGGCAAGGCGCTGGTGCAAGACATCCTCTCGCCAGTGCGCCCACCGCTCATCGGCAGTCCCCAGGTCAGCCCGCGCGGGCCGGTGCTGGCCCATGCCCCGGCGACGGCGGCGCAGGCCGACCCCAGCGAGGCGCAGGCGGCGCGGGTCATCGACCTCGGCACGCTGAGCGCCGGAGCGGACGGGGCGCTGACAGTGCCGGTCACGCTGAAGTTTCAGGTGCAGGCCCCCGAGACGAAGCCCGCGCCCCGCCCTGAACCTGCCCCCCAACCCGAACCCCTTCCCGACGACGGGCCAGATACGGGAACGGACAGCGGCCCGCTCACCCCTCCCCCCCCGCACACCCCGCAGCCCGGCGGTGAGCGCCCCTACCTGCCCGCCGACGACGCGCAGCAGGCCGAGCGGTACTACGCGGGCGTCACGGCGCAGACCCCCCAGGCCCGCTCCCCACAGGCCCGCTTTCTGGCCCTCTCGCAACTGCTCACGCGCACCCACAAGGCTCAGCCGCGCTACAACCCGTCGGGCGAGGTCTATCCCTGGGTGGACGTGTGGCCCGACGGCAAGCTGCGGTCCATCTACTCGGCCAGCGAGCACGACCCGCAGGAGTTCATCGCCGCCGACCTCGCCGCGCAGGAACGCCGCGAACGGCTGGCCGCGCAAGAAGGGCTGGACGTGGACACCCTCGAAGACGCCGTGCCCTACAACTGCGAGCACGTGGTGCCGCAGAGCTGGTACGCCAAGCGCGAGCCGATGCGCGGCGACCTGCACCACCTGTTTTCCTGCGAACCGAACTGCAACTCGTTCCGGGGCAACACGCCCTATTTCGACTTTCCCGACTACGGCGAGGCGCTGCGGACCGACTGCGGCAAGCGTGAGCCGGGCGAGTTCGAACCCGCGAACGGCAAGGGAGCGGTGGCCCGCGCCACGCTGTATTTCCTGCTGCGGTATCCCGGCGTGATTCGCACCTACAGCGAGCGGCACCTGCAGACCCTGCTCGGCTGGCACCGCGCCGACCCGCCCGGCGACTGGGAACGCCACCGCAACGCCGCGATTTTCGAGCGCCAGGGCAACCGCAACCCGCTGATCGACCACCCCGAGTGGGCCGAGGAGATCGCCTTCGAGGAAGGGCTGGGGCGCTAGGAAAGCTCCGGGCACCCTTTGCCGACAACGCAGCGGAGCGCGTCCGGCACTCTCCCCGGACGTGCTTTTTTTGCGCCTTGGCGCGGCGCTCGGCTCATACGGATTCCGATTGAATCTGGTAGTTTCAGATTCAATCCGAGCAGATGCGAGTAGGAAAAAATACGGATTCAAATTGAGTCCAGGACATGTCCGGGCGCAATTTTGCGCGGAGCGCATGGAAAAAATACGGTTTTAAGGAGATGGACGGGCATCCGGCGCCTTTCCGGATGTTCGGGAATCGGATTAAAATCTTATCAGGCCTTAATTCCGAACAGGCTGCCCACCAGAGCGCTCAGGGCCATCGCTGCCGCGCCCCAGAGCGTCACGCGCAGCGCCCCTTTCCACAGGCTGGCGCCGCCCGCGTAGGCGGCCAGGGCGCCGAGCAGCAGCAGGGCGAGCAGGGTGACCACGGTGACACCCACACTGACGAGGTGGTGAGGAAGCAGCGCCGCCGCGATCACCGGAAGAATGCCCCCGGTGATGAACGCCAGCGCCGAAGCCAGCGCCGCCTGAAAAGGCCGCGCCCGAAGCTGCTCGGTGATGCCCAGTTCCTCGCGGGCGTGGGTGCCGAGGGCGTCGGCAGCGGTGAGCTGCTCGGCGACCTGCCGCGCCACCACTGGGTCCACACCGCGCGCCACGTAGATGTCGGTGAGTTCCTGCAACTCGTACTCGGGCTGCTCGCGCAGTTCGCGCGCTTCCAGGGCGAGGTTGGCCTGTTCGGTGTCGGCCTGCGACTGCACCGAGACGTACTCCCCGGCGGCCATAGACGTGGCCCCCGCCACCAGCGCCGCCACGCCCGCGAGCAGGATGGTGCCGGCGCTCACGCCGCTGGCCGCCGCCACGCCCACCACGATGCTCGACACCGACACCACGCCGTCGTTGGCCCCCAGTACGGCGGCCCGCAGCCAGCCGATGCGCTCGGTGTTGTGCTGCTCTGAATGCGGCGAAAAAGTCGGGCTACTCACGCGGTCATTATCGCCTCAGCGGCGCCCTCACTCGGGGGAACGGTGGGCAAGCGTCCCTTCATGCAGCGCGGGACGTGGAGCGGGTAGGGGACGTGCTGGTCGCCTCACGCCGTCAGGGCGAGTACGTCATTCAGGTGGGGCGCAATCTGGAACCGCTCGAGCATCTGTTGCGGCGGTACGCGCCACTCATACCACTTTGAAAAATAGTTTGGATCCCACCAAGCAGTAGGCCGCCATCCACCAACCATCGGGACAGCGGCCTGCTTGTCTTTTCCCTTACTCCAGCACGTAGCGCACGCCTTCTTCAAAGCCGACCTGCGCCGTGTCGCCGCGCCCCAGCACCCGGTTGCGGCGCCAGGGCATCCACTCAGTCTGACCGCCCGCGCTGCGCAGAAAGCCGCGCACGCCGACTTCCACATAGCGGGCCGGGCCACCGAGCAGGGCAGCCAGGCCCGCCCGCACCGCGTCGGCGTCACGCAGCGGGCCGGTCAGCCGGGCCGAGGGCACGCCGCCCCCGAGAAGTTCGGCCCCCTGCTCCGGCAGCGGCTCACGGTGGAGGGCCTGTGCGTGCGGGCGGTAGAGGTCCACCCGGAAGCCGTCGAGCACGCGCAGGGTGGTGACCGCTTGCGCCTCGGGCAGGCGGTCCACGAACGCGACGTGGATGTCAAGTTCGAAGCCGCGGACCCCTTTTTCCGTCGTGGAGGACGGCTGGGTCATGCCTGCCGCCCCTGCCCGGCGCTGCGTTCGAGCAGCAGGCGGTGGCTCATGACGTGCGAGGCCAGCATCCGCTGCCAGTCGAGGGCGTCGAGCTCGCCGAAAAAGGGGTGCCAGAAGGTCCGGTCGGGCGTGGCGCGCACCTGCGCAGAGACTTCCTCGGCGGCGGCGCGGCTCTGCGCCCACTTTTCCGCCACCTCGTCCCAGGCGACGCCCTGCTCGCTCGGCAGCGCGGACGCCGGGGCCTGCCGCTTGCCGTCCTTGAGCACGCCGGGTTCCTGCGGCACCGCACGCAGCGGGCGGTCCGAGAGCAGCAGGCGGGTCACGCCGGTCACGGCGCCGCTGATGAGCATCACGTGTTCCACTTCCTGCGCGGGCGACCACTCGCGGCCCGGCTGGACCTGCTGCCAGTCGCCCTGGCGGGTCTGGACGTGCTGCCAGAACAGGTCGAGTTCACGCTTGAGGCGCTCCCCCACCTCGGCGGGCGTGGCACCGACGAAGGCGAGCATGGCAGGGTCCTGAAGGGGGGCAGTCATACGGGCAGTCTAAGGCCTGAAGCCGCTGCACTCAGCCGATGTGCGTCTCGAGCACGCCCACGCCTTCCACTTCCACTTCCACCCGGTCCCCGCGCTGCAGCGGCCCCACGCCCTCGGGGGTGCCGGTCAGCACCACGTCGCCGGGTTCGAGGGTCACGAAGCGGGTCACGTAGGTCAGAATCTGCACCACGTCGAAAATCATGTGGCTGGTGCGCCCGTCCTGGCGGATTTCGCCGTTCACGCGGGTCTGCACGCGCACGTCACGCGGGTCAAGGTCCGTGACCAGCCAGGGACCGAGCGGGCAAAAGCGGTCGGCGGCCTTGGCACGGAACCATTGCAGGTCGGTCTTTTGCCGGTCACGGGCGGTCAGGTCCAGGGCACAGGTGTAGCCCAGGACCGCCCCCAGCGCCTCGTCCGGCTTCAGCTGGCTGGCCCGCTGCCCGATGACCAGCGCGAGTTCGCCCTCGAAATGAAAGTTCTCGGTCCAGCTCGGGTACTCCACCGTGCCGCCGGGTTCGGCCAGCGCGTTCGGCCCCTTGAGAAAGATGCCCGGTTCGCTCGGCAGGTCGCCCGTATCGTTGCCGAGTTCGCGGATGTGGTCGAGGTAATTGCGGCCCACACACACGATTTTGCTCGGCTCGGCGGGCGCGAGGAGCTGCGCCTGCGTGAGCGCCAGCGTCTCCCCCGTGCGCGGGCCGGTCAGCCCCCCGGTCAGGTGAATGGTGTCGTCTTCGAGCACGCCCCAGCGGGGGCCGCCCTCCTGCTGCACACGAACGATCCGCATGAACCGAGCATAGCGGGCGGGCGATCCCGCCAGACCACGCCTAGCATTTGAAAAGTCAGGGAGCCGTTTTTTCGCACCTCTGATGTCTTTCAGGGAGCAATTCCAGTCAAGTTCACGCTGCGGGCCGCCAGAACAGCCACAATGGAAGGCATGACGACCAGCGTTCCTCCTTACGCAGCGGCCTCTCCCCAGACGGGTCGGCCCCGGCCCCAGACGATGGCCGAGAAAATCCTTTCCCGCCGAGGCGACGCCGACGTGTACGCGGGCGACCTCGCGGTGGTGGAGGTGGACCAGGTGATGGTGGTGGACTCCATCGCCCAGAGCTTTATCGAGCGGATGGAACGCGACCTCGGCGCCGCGCCGAAATACCCGGAGCGGGTGAGCATCGTGGTGGACCACGTGGCCCCGGCCAGCACCGTCAGCGTGGCGCAGGCGCAGAAGGAAGCGCGGGAGTACGCGGCGAAAACGGGCGTGCGGCTGTTCGACGTGGGGCGCGGCATCTGCCATCAGGTGCTGATGGAAGAGGGGCTGGCGCAGCCCGGCTGGATCGTGCTGGGGTCGGACAGCCACTCCACCACCTACGGCGCGGTGGCGGCCTTCGGGTCGGGCATGGGGGCCACCGACATCGCCCTGGCCGCCGCGAGCGGCAAGACCTGGCTGCGGGTGCCCGAGAGTGTCAAGGTCACCCTGAGCGGCGAGTTGCGCCCCGGCGTGAGCGCCAAGGACGTGGCCCTCGAAATGATTCGCGTGCTGGGGGCCGACGGCGCGACCTACCAGAGTGTCGAGATTCACGCCGGGGACCGCTTCACGCGCGGCGAGCGCATGACGCTGGCGAACCTGTGTGTGGAAGCGGGGGCCAAAGCCGGTCTGGTCGTGCCCGGCGGCGACATCCTGACCGACTACGGCTACGACGTGCCCGAATGGGTCTACCCCGACGCGGGCGCCACCTACGTGCGAGACGTCGAACTCGACCTCTCGGCGCTGCGGCCCCGCATGAGTGCCCCGAGCGAGGTGGACAACGTTCACGACGTGGCCGAGCTGCGCGGCCTGAAGGTGGACCAGGTCTTTATCGGCACCTGCACCAACGGGCGCATCGAGGACCTGCACGCCGCCGCCGAGGTGCTGCGCGGGCAGCGGGTCAGCCCCGGCACCCGGCTGCTGGTGATTCCCGCCAGCAGCCGGGTGATGGAGCAGGCGCTGGAGGACGGCACGCTGCTGACCCTGCAACGGGCGGGGGCGGTGCTGGGCACGCCGGGCTGCGGTCCCTGCATGGGGCGTCACCAGGGGGTGCTGGCCCCCGGCGAGGTCTGCGTAAGCACTTCCAACCGCAACTTCATCGGGCGCATGGGCGACAAGGACGCCCGCATCTACCTCGCCTCGCCTGCCGTGGCCGCCGCGACCGCCGTGATGGGCCGCGTGGCGTTGCCGGAGGACCTGACGCGGGACTTGGCCCCGGCCTGAAGCGATCAGCGGCCAGACTTCGTGAACCCTGAGCGGTCACACGGGCCACCTTCCTGCTCGACTTTCGCCCGCCCGACTTCCGCCTGTCCTACTCTCTTTCCCACCCACAGAGGTTTTCATGCCCAGAATCTGGAAATTCGGCGACAGCGTCAACACCGACGACATCCTGCCCGGCAAGTTCGCCCCCTTCATGGCGGGTGAGGACGTGTTTCAGACCTTCGCCTTCCACTATGTCCGCCCCGAGTTCGCCGCCGAGGTTCGGCCCGGAGACGTGCTGATCGGGGGCCGCAACTGGGGCCTGGGGTCCAGCCGCGAGTACGCGCCGCAAGCCCTCAAGAAGCTGCGAATCGGCGGCATCGTCGCGCCGAGCTTTGCCCGCATTCATTACCGCAACCTGCTCAACCTGGGCATTCCCGCCTTCGAGTACGACCTGACGACCCTGCTGGAGGACGGCGACGAGGTGACGCTCGACGCCCAGACCGGCCTGCTGACCCACGCGGGCGGCACCGTGCAGCTGCCCCCCCCACCCGAGTTTCTGCGCGAGGCGCTCAGGGAAGGCAGCATTCTGGACTTTTTCAAGAAGCACGGGCGGTTCCCCGGCGAGAAAGTCAGCTCCGCCAAGTAATACGGATTCCGATTGAATCTGGTCGTTTCAGATTCAATCCGACTTGCAAAGCTGCTCAGCAGAGCGGATGCGAGTAGGAAAAAATACGGATTCCGCGATATGGATACACAGGCGGCGCCTTCCTAACTGTATAGGCCCGACTGTGCAGGAATTAAGCGGAATCCGTATAAGCCCTGCTGAATAGGTTCTGCCGAAGAGGTTCTGTCGAATAGGTTCTGTCGAGCAGACTCAGTCGAGCAGACCCAGCCGCCGCAGCAGCGCGGCAGAAAAAATCCACTCCTCGGGTTCCTCGGTGCCGGTCACGCGCAGCAGCACGCAGCCCCGGTCACGGTAGAAGGCGCAGATTTTGGCCCAGGCCTGCGCCTCACTGCCCGCTTCCTCCTCTATGTCTTCCAGCGTGCCCCACAGGTCGCCGTCCACCTCGGCACTTTGCAGGGCCTCGGCGTGCCCGCTCAGCACGTAGGCGTCCACCGTTTCGCTCTCGGGGTACGTCGCGTCCCCGGCCCGCAGGTCCAGGCGGTCGTCGCGTTCGTAGAGCCGGGCCAGAAAGGCGTCCCACTCGGGCAGGGTGAGCGTCAGGTCGGCGGGCAGGTCGGTCATGGCGAGCAGTGTACCGGCCTGTCCCGCTGCCCGCTTCCTTCTGCCGAACCGCACGAATGTCTAAAGCCGTCTGCTCACCCGGACGGGAACTCGTGCCCGGCCCGGCCCGTAGACTGAAGCATGATGGGACGCCCGACTCAAGTTTTAGCCCCCGACCCTCGCTGCCCCCGGTCACGCCGCCCCCAGTCACGCCGCCCCCGGTCACGGCGCCTGCTGGCCCTGGCCGCCTGCGGCACCCTGGCGCTGGGGGGCTTTTCTCTGCCCCTCGCCTCCGGGCCGGACCTGCTCAGCCCCGGACAGGCCATCGCCCAGTCCGGCGGGGGCTTTGGCGGCAGCAGCTCGGGCGGCGGATACAGCGGTGGGGGATACAGTGGTGGTGGGGGCTACTCCGGGGGCGGGTACTCCGGCGGCGGCTACAGCGGGCCGATCATCATCGGGGGCGGGTACTACGGCGGCGGTATGGGCTACGGGGGAGGCATGGGCCTGCTTCCCCTGATCATCTTCGGGGTGGTGATTTTCGGGGTGGTCGCCATGATGCGCCGCAACCTCGGCGGGGGCGGCGCACGCGGCCTGGGCAGCCTGGGCAGCGCCAGCGGCACCGCACAGGCGGTCAGCGTGCAACTGCTGCTCGCCGAGGGCGACGAGGTCAAAAGCGCCCTGCAACGCATCGCGCAGCAGGGGGACCCCGACACCAACGCCGGACTGGCCCGGATGGTGCAGGAAGCCGCGCTGGTGGCGCTGCGTCACCCCGAGCGCTGGGTGTACGGCAACGTGGAGCGGGCGCAGGGGGCGGCGAGCGCGGCAGGCAACCAGGTGGGCGCCTGGGCCACCGAGGCCCGCGCCGCCTTTCAGGAGCAGACCACCAGCAACTACCAGAACAATGACCCGAGCAGCGGCTTTCAGCGCCGCACCAACTACAGCTACGACAAGGAAGTGGCAGACCTCTACCTCGCCGTGACCATCGCCGTCGCGGCGCACACCCTGGGCAACCTGCCTCCCGCCGGGGCCACCACTGCGGCCGAGGCCCGCGCCGCGCTGCTCGCCATCAGCGGCGTGACCGAAGGCGACCTGATCCGCGCCGAGGTCATCTGGAGTCCCGACACCGAAGGCGAATTCCTCAGCGAGGACGACGCCATCGTGAAATACCCCAAGCTGACCAAGCTGTAAGCGAACGCGGAGAGAGGGACGGGCCGCTGCAAGGTACCCGTCCCTCTCTCCCTTGTCCCCTTTATCCCCGGCTCAGCGCCCGGCTTCCACCACGATGCCTTCTTCCTCGCTCATCCGCACGATGTTGGCGAGGGTGTGAATCGGCACGTTCAGGTCCGCGAGGTGAGTGCGGCCACCCTCGAATTCCTTTTCGATGACGCAGCCCAGGCCCAGCAAAGTGGCGCCGCTGTCGGCGATGATGTGGCTCAGGGAACGCAGGGTGCCGCCCGAGGCCAGAAAGTCGTCGATGACCACCACGCGGTCCCCCGGCCCCAGGTACTCGGAACTCACGAACAGGTCCACCGCGCCGCCCTTGGTGCGGCTGACCGACTGCGCCGTATAGACCTGCTCGCTCATGGTCAGCGGTTTTTTCTTGCGGGCATAGACCATCGGCACACCGAGTTCGGCGGCGGTCATGATGGCCGGGGCGATGCCGCTGACCTCGATGGTCAGGACCTTGGTGGGCGAGAGCGGCGCGAAGTGGCGGGCGAACGTCTCCCCCATCTCACGGGTCAGCGCGGGAAGAAGCTGGTGGTTGACCAGACCGTCCACCTTGAGAAACCCGCCCGGCAACACCTTGCCCTCGCGCCGGATCGCCTCGACCAGTGACTGCATGGGGGAAAGTCTAGGCGATCAGTTCAGCCGGGGGCCGTACTCGTACACCGCCTGCCAGGGCTTGTAGCGGGTGTCCACGCGGTCGGTGCGGGTTCCCTGAGCGTCCTTGATGGTGCGGGTGATGTAGAGGTTGTAGCCGTCCTGCGCCCAGTCCACCTGCTTGCTGGTCCCGGCGGGCAGCTTGGGGTTGAAGACGTACTGCGGCGCGGGGTGCGGCGTGCGCGAGAGGATGACGGCGGGCGAAACGCTCACCGTGCGCTGCGGCTTGGTGCCCCAGATCTGGATTTCCAGGCGGCTGGCGGCGTCGTTGTTCACCGAACGAACCAGGATGGGCGCCCCGGTGTCGTTCTTCATCTTGAGGTCCACGCCGGGGTCGTACACGGCGGCCTCGAAGCCCACCTGCGGCTCGTAGTACTTCACGCGGTACGAGTGCTGGTTGCGCTCCACGATGGGCAGGCCCGCCTGATACAGCGCCCGGAACGCGGTGGTGCTGACCTGACACACGCCCCCGCCGAGGCCGTCCACCGTGCGCCCGCCGCTGATGATCAGGCCGCCCACGAACCCGTTTTCGGGGCTGATGCTGCCCAGCGCCTGCAGAAAGCTGAAGTCCTCGCCCGCCGCGACCACGGTGCCGTCGATCTTGCCTGCCGCGTTGGCGATGTTGGTGCGCCGCTCGGCGGAGCTGCCGTAATAGGTGCTGGTGCCGCTGGCAATCAGCTCCAGCTTGGCCGGGTTGGGCAGGTCCGCCAGCTTGAGGGTCGGCTGCTGCTGCACCGACGGGAAGGTGATGGTGGTCCTGGCCGGGTCGAGCAGGCCCTTGCGAAACGCTTCGAGGCCCTTTTTCGGGTCGGTCACGCGCCCGGGCTTTTCGCCCACCTTGCCCCAGGCGCCGCCCCGCCAGGCGTAGCGGGCGTTCTGGGCGGGCTGGTCGAGCTGGTAGCTCAGGCTCTCGAAGGCGCCCTTGATGGTCTTGTCGTCGAGGACGATGCCCTCGGGCTTGACCCAGTACAGGTTGGCGACCTGAAGCGGCGCGAGCGACCCCGAGCGGTTCGAGCCTTCGAGCTTGAAGGTCACGCCGCGCATCAGCCGGTTGCCGAGTTCGGCGTGTTTGGCGAGCGCCGCCGCCGTGTACTGGGCGGGCCACTCGGTCATCGGCACGTTCAGGACGCGCTTGGTGGGGTCGGCGGCAAAGCCTTTGGCCGCCGCCTGTGCGTTCGCCTTGCGGCCCGGCGTGTCGGGGGTCAGGACGGCGTAGCGGCGCGTCCCCGGGTCAAAGCCCACCGTGGCGTTCACCGGCTGCGTCGCCAGACCCGCCGTCAGCTTGCCGATGGTCGCCTGCGCCACGGCAGGGTCCACCTTCGTCACCAGGGGAACGTCCTGCACCTTGCTCTGTCCCAGCACGCCCAGCGCCCGTTCGCTCCAGGGGCGGGCGTCGCTGAGTTTCCGGGCGGCGTCGAGGCTCGCCTGCGGGTCCACCTGATACCCGAGCTTTTCGGCACTCAGGGTCCAGCTTTTGCCCCCGGCCTTCACTTCGACCTGCGGGGCCTGGGCCTGCGCCTGCCCGCGCACGGCAGCCAGGGCCGCGTCCGGTGAGAGGCCGCCCACATTTACGCCGCCCACCCGCAGTCCCGGCGCCAGCTTGTCGGCCTGCGCCGAAACCCCCAGGGCCAGGGCGCCTCCCAGTACTCCCACAGCACCCAGGCCCAGGAGTGCAGTTTTCGTCGCTCGCGTCATCACTTTCCAGTGTATGCAAAAAACCCGCAGGAAAGTGAAAAAATGGACGGGTCATGACGCCGGGTCGGGTTCTGTGCCCGCACCCGCTCTACCCGTTGAGGTCCTCCTCGGCAGCCCGCTTGAGGGGGTTGTTGCGGGTCAGTGGCGTTTCGACCTCCACACCCAGCCGGGGCTGGTCACTTTCGCCGGAACCGGGCAGCAGGCGGTGGCCCAGCGCCAGGGCGTCGGCGGTGAGCTGCGGCGCCAGGGCCTGCGCGTACCGCAGCAGCAGCGCGGGGCCGCCCACCATCACCTCGGCGTCGCCGCGCACCAGGGCGTCCACGATGCGGTGGGCGGCGGGCGCGGCGCCCAGTGAGAGCAGCGGCAGGTTGTCGAGGGTGGCGAACAGGGCGTACTCCTGCTCGTAGCGGCCCTTGACCGTCGCCTGCCGGGCGCTGCCGGTGCGCATCAGGCCGGGGCAGACGGTGGTGACGGTCACGCCCTGCGCGGCGAGTTCGGAGCGCAGGCCCTGGCCCAGTCCCACCGCCGCGAACTTGCTCATGGAATACGGCACCAGATGCGGCACCGCCACCTTGCCGCCCACCGAAGTCACCAGCAGCACCCGCCCCCGGCGGCGGCTGAGCTGCGGCAGCAGTGCCCGCACCAGCCGCAGCGGCGCGAAGGCGTGAATCTCCATCACGTCGCGGAAATCCTGCTCGGTCATGTTGGCGAGCGGCCCCGACTGAATGAGTCCGGCGCAGTGCAGCAGCACGTCCACGTCTCCGAAGGCGTGCGCGGCGCTCATGACGGCGGCCAGGGCGTCCGGGTCCGTCACGTCGGCGCTGACGGTCTGGACCTCGGCGCCGCGCCCGCGCAGGTCCTCGGCGGCGAGGCGCAGGTCGCGCTCGGTGCGGGCGACCAGGGTCAGCCGCGCTCCCCGCGCCGCGAGTTCACGCCCCAGCGCGAGGCCCAGCCCCCGGGAACCTCCCGTGAGCAGCACATGTTTGCCGCGCAGGTCGTAGGGCGCAGGGAAGGCGCGGCGGCCCGCCAGAGCGGCGATGCCAGCGGCCAGCAGCAGACGTTTGGGAAGACGCATCCTCACAGTGTGGCGCGGCGTGTGGCGCGGCGCCGTTTAGAGTGAAGGCATGGACAAGCCCGCTCCCGCCGCGCAGCGCACCCTGTTCGAGCGCATCATCGCCCGCGAGATTCCCAGCCAGGTCGTCTACGAGGACGAGAACTACATCGCCATCAAGGACATCGCCCCCAAAGCGCCCATTCACCTGCTGGTGATCCCCAAGCGCGTGACGGCGCGGGTGGACGACATCACCGACCCGCTGGAAATGGGCCGACTGTGGCTCAAGGCGACCGAGATCGCCCGCGAGCACGCCGCCGATTACCGCCTGGTCGTCAACTGCGGCGCGGGCGGCGGGCAAATGGTCTTTCACACCCACATTCACATCCTGGCAGGCTGGAAGGACGGCCCGGACAGCGACACCTGATGCGGCCCGAAGTGCCTTTCGACGCCGTGCTGCTTGACCTCGACGGCGTGCTGGTGGAAAGCGAAGGCCTCATCGCGCAGGTCTGGCAGAGTGTGCTGGCAGAGTATGGCCTGCGGCTGGACCTCGCCGAAATCGCCGGGCAGTTTACCGGGCAGCGCTTCGAGGGGGTGCTGGCCTACCTCGGCACGCAGCACGCGTTCGTGCCTCCGCCCGGATTTCTGGACACGCTGGAAACGCGCTTCAACGCCGCCATGCCGGGCGTGACCGCCATCGAGGGCGCCGCCGAAACGCTGCGGGCGCTGCGCGACTCGGGCGTGCCCTTCGCCATCGGCAGCAACAGCGAGCGCGAACGGCTGCACCTCAAGCTGCGCTTCGCCGGGCTGACCGAGCTGGCAGGCGAACACGCCTACGACCCCTCCTGGGTGGGCGGGCGCGGCAAGCCCAGGCCCGACCTCTACGCCTTCGCGGCGCGGCAGCTCGGCACCGTGCCGGAGCGCTGCGTGGTCATCGAGGACAGTGTGGTCGGCGGCGCGGCGGGACTGGCGGCGGGCGCGACCCTCTGGGGCCTGCTGGTGCCGGGACACCCCCACCCGGACGGCGCGGCGGCGCTGGAGCGGCTGGGGGCCGCCCGCGTGCTGACCTCCCACGCCGGGGTGCGCCGGGCACTGGAAGAAGCCGGGCTGCTGGCACCCGCCCCTGCAGGCGACTCCTGACCTTTCCTGAAGGCGACCTTCAGCGCGAGGTCAGCCGGGGGGCCTAAGCTGGCCCCATGACGACTCGACGTTTGGCAAAGTGGCCGCTGCTCACCCTCGGCGCGGGGTTGCTGGCGGGGTGCGCCGTGTCCGGCCCCGGCCAGTTGCGCGTGCATGAGGCGACCCTCTACGGCGCCGGAGCGCAGCGCATCGTGTGGGTGTACGGCGACCTCGGCAGCGGCCCGAGCAGCTCGCTCAAGCTCGGTCAGGACACCGTGACGCTGCGGGCACAGGTCAGCGACCCGCTCGCCACGCCGGGGTCGCTCAGTGTCGACGGCAAGGCTGCGTACGTGGGCCGCATCGATAACGTGGCGGTGCGCCTGACGCTGGGGCAGGACGCCGGGGGACGTTTCACCGTCACGCCGCTGGCGGGCAACCGGGTGCAGGCCGTCTACCACACCGACGGCGCCCGCTGGCAGAAACTGAGCGCGACTTCGGGCCTCGCCACCGGCAGCGCCGTGAGCGGTCTGCGCGGCGCCGGGCAACTGACCGACGCCGAAGCCGACGCCCTGACCCGCGCCCTCTCCGGCCAGGGACCGCTGGCGGTGGCCGTGCTGGACGAGGCGAGTGCCCCCGACGCCCGCATCGCCGCCGAGCCGCGCCCGCAGGAGCAGCGCCGCACCGCCCTGTACGTGCTCAGCAGCTCGCAGATTGTCCGCACGTCCACCCCTGCACCTGCCAACGGAGGCCAGACCATGAACAGCGGGACCGTCCGCCTGGGCGAAGTGGCCCGGGGCACCAACGCCAGTGCCGAAAGCCCCAGCGTCATCGTGGCCCGCAGCGCCAGCGAAGTCCGTTCGCTCTACGCCGTCGCCTACGGGCGGCAGGGCGGCACTCCGGCACTTCCCGGTCTGGCCCCGGGTGAGGCCCTGGTCGGTGTGTTCATCGGTCAGCGCAGTACGGGCGGCTACGGCGTGCGGGCCACCGGCGCGGGGGTGCAGGGCAACACCCTGAACCTGCGCGTCGAACTGACCGCCCCCGGCGCGGGCAGCATCACCACCCAGGCCCTCACCAGTCCCTGGGTCATCGTGCGGGTGGGCGGCACCTTCAGCAGCGTGAATGTGACCGACCAGAGCGGGCGCCCGTTTCCGCAGTAAGCGTCAGGAGGACCAAGAGGCCGCCCGGTTGTCATACGGATTCCGCTTAATTCCTGCACAGTCGGGAAAGCGCCGCCTGTGCATCCATATCGCAGAATCCGTATTTTTTCCTACTCGCATCCGCTCGGATTGAATCTGAAACTACCAGATTCAATCGGAATCCGTATCAGGACGAACCGGGCGGCCTTTTCCGCAGGCCAGGAAAAATCCCCCCACCGGAGGGCAGGGGGATTCATGAAGTCGGTTTCAGCGGCCAGGCTCAGCGGCCAGACTCAGCGGTTCGGCACGAACTCGCGGTCTGCGAAGTCCTCGCGGCGGGGGCCGCGTTCGTCACGGTCACGGCTCCAGCGGCCACCGCCAGCGTTACCACCTTCACCACGGCCACCACTGCGGTTGCCGGAGCCGCCGCGTCCGCCGCCGGAGTTGCCCCGGCCATAGCCGCCGCGTCCGCCTTCGTCGCGGTCACGGTAGCCGCGTCCGCCCTGATAGCCGCCGGCGTCACGGCGCTCGCGGGTGGGCTGCTCGAACAGTTCGGGCAGTTCCTGGGCGATCTGCACTTCCACCTGACCGTCGAGCGGCGCGGCGCTCATCAGCTTCTCGACAAACTCGCTGGGCACGTCGGCCACGGTGCCGCCACGCCACTGGCGCACCTTGCCGAGGCGGCGGGTGTCCACGTCCACGGCGCGGGCGAGCAGAGCCACCGTGCGCGGCACGCTCAGGCGCTCGCCGTGCAGGATCAGGGTGGTCAGGCCCTCTTCACCGCTCAGGAGGCTGGCGGCCTTGGCCGGCTCGGTCACGCCGCTGATTTTAGCGAGCGCACGGGCCAGGGCTTCGAGGCCCAGTTCGCTGAACAGCTTCTCGGCTTCGGCCTGGAAGCCCTGTGCGGCGCCGGAGTCCACGCGGCGCACCATTTCGCTGCTGGCACGGGCGCTGGCCTGAGCGACTTCGGCGGGCGTGGGCAGGGCGCGCTCCTTAAAGCGCACGCCGGTGATGCGTTCCAGACCCATCATTTCCCGGTTGTCGCGGTCGCCGTACATGATGATGGCGGTGCCGGTGCGCCCGGCGCGGCCCGTGCGGCCCGAGCGGTGCACGTAGCTTTCGGGGTCCTGCGGCAGGTGGTACTGCACGACGAGGTCCACTTCGGGAATGTCGAGGCCACGCGCCGCCACGTCGGTGGCGACCAGCACGCCCACGCGCCCGCTGCGGAAAGCACCCAGGGCACGTTCACGCTGGGTCTGGGCGAGGTCGCCGTGCAGCGCCTCGGATTCCAGGCCCCGGTGAATCAGCTCGTTGGCGAGTTCGTCGGCTTCGCGCTTGGTGCGGGTAAAGACGATGGCCTTTTCGGGGTTGTAGACGGTGAGCAGGTCGGCCAGCACGCGGGTGCGGCTGCGGCCCACGCGCACCTTGAGGTGCTCGACGGTCTGCGCGGCCTGCGACTTGCCCTCGCCCACCATGTCCACGACGAGGGGGTCCTTGAGGTAGTTGCGGCTCAGGCGCTTGATGTCGTTGTTCAAGGTGGCGCTGAACAGCATGGTCTGGCGCTCCTCAGGCGTCTTCTGGAGGATGGTTTCGATGGCGTCGGCAAAGCCCACGCTGAGCATCTCGTCGGCCTCGTCGAGCACCGCGAACTGCACCGCGCTCAGGTCGAGGTTGCCGCGTTCGAGGTGATCGATGAGGCGCCCGGGGGTGCCCACCACCACGTCTACGCCACGGCGCAGGGCGTTTTCCTGCGGGGCGTAGGCCGCGCCGCCGTAGACGGTCACGGTGCTCAGACCGGGCGCACTCTTGGAAAACTCGTCGGCGACCTGCTTGGCGAGTTCGCGGGTGGGGGCCACCACGATGGCGCGGGGCAGGCGGCTGCGCTCGCGGCTGGGTTCGAGCTTCATGATGATGGGCAGCGCGAACGCCAGCGTCTTGCCGGTGCCGGTGCGGGCGCGGCCGATCAGGTCACGGCCCTGGAGGGTGTGGGGAAGGCTCTCGGCCTGGATGGGGCTGGCTTCGGTGATGCCGCGCTCGGCAAGACGCGCCGCGAGTTCGGGCGCAATCAGTTCTGCAAAGTTCATTTGTGGTCCTTTCGGGAGAAGTCCCCTGGTGACCAGCAAACGCTCCTGTAGCACAGCTTTCGCCTGATTGCCCGTCACTCAAAGTCAGTTGGAAAAAGGGAAACTCTCCAGCCGCCCCAGCCTTGATGCTGCGAGCGGCGTACAAGAGAGCAGATTACACGCGAACCGAATAAAAAGCAAGCCCTGCGCCTGCCGCACCCTTGCCCGCCGCTGCGCTCCTTCTTCGGGCGGCCCGACGGCCTACACTCGCCGCATGACCCTGCCGCTGCCCGACCCCATTCTCGACCTCGACGTGTGCGCCCTGGCCGGAGCGACCCGGCGCGGCGACCTCACCCCGTCCGAAATCACGCGGACCTATCTGGCCCGCCTGGGCGCCCTCAACCCCGAATTGCGGGCGGTCATCACGGTCAACCCGCACGCGCAGGCCACCGCCGACGCCCTCGACGACGTGCCGGAGGCGCAGCGCGGCGCCCTGCACGGGGTCCCGCTGCTCATCAAGGACAACATCGACGTGGCGGGCCTGCCGACCACAGCGGGCAGCGTGCTGATGAAAGGCCATGTTCCGGCAGGTGACGCTCCCCTGGTGGCGCGGCTGCGGGCGGCGGGCGCGGTGATTCTAGGCAAGGCGAACATGACCGAGTGGGCCAACTTCATGACGCTGGGGATGAAGAACGGATACTCGTCGCTCGGCGGGCAAACGGTCAACCCCTGGGGGCCGGAGCACGATACCGGCGGCAGTTCGTCGGGCAGCGGCGTGGCGGTGGCGGCGCGGCTGTGCGCGGCGGCCATCGGCACCGAAACGAGCGGCAGCATCGTGAGTCCCGCGCACGCCAGCGGCGTCATCGGCCTCAAGCCCACGCTGGGGCTGATTCCGCGCACCGGCATCGTTCCCATCAGCCACAGCCAGGACACCGCCGGGCCGCTGACCCGCAGCGTGCGTGACGCGGCGCTGCTGATGTCCGTGATGGCCGGGCCGGACGCGGACGACGAGGCGAGCCGCCGCCTGCCGGTGCCCGACCTGACCCTGAGCGAAAGCGCACTGACCGGGGCCGACCTCGTCGTCATTCGCGACGAGCCGAACATGAGCGAGGCCGAAGGCGCCGCGCTCGCCCGCGCCGAGAATCTGCTGAGCGCGGCGGGGGCCGAGCTGCACAGCGCCGACTTTCCCACCCGCGCCGAACTGGAAGCGGCGGGCTGGCGGCTCGACGTGCTGGTGTACGAGTTCAAGCCGGACCTGAACGCTTACCTGAGCACGGTCACGCAGGGGCCGAAGTCGCTGGCGCAGGTCGTCGAGCAGAACGACGCCGACCCCGACACCTGCCTGCGCTACGGCCAGCACCTGCTGCTGGCGGCGCAGGCCACGCGCGGCGACCTGTCCGAACCCGCCTACGCCCGCGCCCGTGAACGCGACCTGCGACTCGCCCGCACACGCGGCCTCGACGAACTGTTCGCGCGGGGACACGACGCCGCCCTGTTTCCCGGCATTCACGGCTGCGACCTCGCGGCGGCGGCGGGCTATCCCAGCGTGGCGCTCCCGGTCCCCACGGAAACGGGCGCAGGGGGCAAACCGGGCGGCGTGCTGCTCGTCGGTCCGGCGGGCAGCGACGGACGGCTGCTTTCCCTCGCGGCGGGGCTGAACCGGGAACTCGGCGGCGTGAAGTTTCCGCCGGAACGGGCGCCGTAAGGCCAGGGGTCAAGGATTTCGAGAAGTCGAGAGGGCGGCCCAGTCTCGACCTCCCCTGCTCTCGACTCCCCGCCCTCCACCCTCTACCCTGTGCCCATGACGCACGACACCCGGCCCGAACAGGCCAAGAAACTGGCCGACATCGACTGGAACAACCTGGGTTTTTCGTACATCAGGACCGACCTGCGTTACCTGTCGCACTGGAAAGACGGCGAATGGGACGCGGGCACGCTGACCGAAGACAACATGATTCATCTGGCCGAAGGCTCGACGGCCCTTCACTACGGCCAGCAGTGCTTCGAGGGCCTCAAGGCGTACCGCTGCGCCGACGGCTCCGTCAACCTGTTTCGCCCCGACCAGAACGCGGCCCGGATGCGCTCAAGCTGCCGCCGCCTCCTCATGCCCGAAATCAGCGACGAAATGTTCATCGACGCCTGCAAACAGGTCGTGCAGGCCAACGAGCACTTTCTGCCGCCCTACGGCACGGGCGGCAGCCTCTACCTGCGCCCCTTCGTGATTGGCGTGGGCGACAACATCGGCGTGCGGACGGCCCCCGAGTTTCTGTTCAGCGTGTTCTGCGTGCCGGTCGGACCCTACTTCAAGGGCGGGCTGACCCCCACCAACTTCATCACCTCCGACTTCGACCGCGCCGCGCCCAACGGCACCGGGGCGGCCAAGGTGGGCGGCAACTACGCGGCGAGCCTGCTGCCCGGCTACGAGGCCAAGAAGCGCGACTTCGCCGACGTGGTGTACCTCGACCCCGCCACCCACACCAAAATCGAGGAGGCGGGCGCGGCCAACTTCTTCGCGATTACGGGGGACGGCAAAAAGTTCGTCACGCCCAAGTCGCCCTCCATCCTGCCGAGCATCACCAAGTACAGCCTGCTGTGGCTCGCCGAGCACCGCCTGGGCCTGGAAGTGGAAGAAGGCGACATCCACATCGAACAACTGGGCGAGTTCAGCGAAGCGGGCGCGTGCGGCACGGCGGCGGTCATCACGCCCATCGGCGGCATCCAGCACGGCGACACCTTCCACGTCTTTCACTCCGAAACCGAGCCGGGGCCGGTCACCCGCCGCCTGTACGACGAACTGGTGGGCATTCAGTACGGGGACAAGGAAGCGCCGGAGGGGTGGATTGTGAAGGTGGAGGGGGCAGAAGGCTGAAGGCAGATGGCAGATGGCTCTCTAGCCTTCGGCCTAAGCAAAAAGCAGAGGGGGCTGAGGCAAACGCTTCGGCCCTTTCTTTTTGGCCTTCTGCCATCAGCCATCTGCCATCAGCTATCCTCCCCCCGTGACCACAACCAAACTGCTGCCCTCACGGGCCGACGTGCCCCGCGAACAGACCTGGGACATCGAAGCCCTCTACGCCACCCCCGCCGCCTGGGAAGCCGAAGCCGAGGCGCTCACCGCTGACATTGCCGGACTGGGCAGCTCCGCAGGCACGCTGGGCGAGTCGCCCGAAAAGCTGCTCGCGTACCTGAAGGCCGCCGACGCGCTGGAGCTGCGCCTGGCCCGCTTCATGTCCTACGCCAGCATGAGCGCCAGCGTGGACGGGCGCGACGCGACGGCTGCCGCATGGCGTGACCGGGCGAGCGGCATCGGCGCACAGTACGGCAGCGCGGCGGCTTTTGCGCGGCCCGAACTGCTGGCGCTGGACGAAGGGCAGCTGCGCGAGTGGCTCGCCCGCGAGGACTTTGCCGATTTCCGCGTCAAGCTGGAGCGGCTGCTGCGCGTGAAGCCGCATGTGCGCTCGGCGGAAGTCGAGGAACTGCTGGGGGCGGTGCAGGCTCCCTTCGCCAGCGAGCGCGGCATTCACCCCGCGCTGGCGAACATGGATATGGATTTTGGCACCGCTGTGGGCCAGAAAATCACGCAGGGGAACGTAGACCGCCTGACCTCCGACCCCGACCGCGAGATTCGCCGTGAAGCCTGGGAGAACTACGCCGACGCGCACCTCGCCGCCAAGCACGCGCAGGCCGCCATGTACGCCACCAACGTGCGCCAGAACGTCTTTCTGGCCCGCGCCCGGCGCTACCCCGACGCGATTACGGCCAGCCTCTCCCCCGACAACATCCCCGTGGGGGTCGTCACCACGCTGCTGGAGACCTACCGCGCCAACACCCCCATCTGGCACCGTTACTGGAAGGTGCGGCGCGACTGGCTGGGCCTCCAGGAACTGCGCGAGTACGACGTGAAAGCCTCGCTGGTGCCTCCCCGCACCGTCAGCTACGCCGAGGCCGTGGACTGGATTGCCGAGGGGATGGCCCCGCTGGGCGAGGAATATGTCAGCGAGATGCGCAAGGGGCTGACCACCGAGCGCTGGGTGGATTACGCCGAGAACGACGGCAAGCGTCAGGGCGCGTACTCCAACGGCGGCGGGCGCGTCAAGCCCTACATTTTCATGACGTGGAACAACACGGTGGGCAGCTATTCCACCCTTGCGCACGAAATCGGCCACTCCATGCACTCCTTCCTGGCCGCGAAGGAACACGCCGCCTCGGTGCCGCGCTACACGCTGTTTCACGCTGAAGTCGCCAGCAACTTCAATCAGGCCATGAGCCGCCAGAACCTGCTCGCCAGGGCGCGGGCGGCAGGCGACACCGACCTGGAAGTGCAGATCATCGAGGAAGCGCTGAGCAACTTTCACCGCTACTTCTTCATCATGCCGACGCTGGCGGCGTTCGAGCTGGAATCTTACCGCCGCATCGAGGCGGGCGGCACGCTGAGCGCCCCCGACCTGATCAAACTCACCGCCGACCTGCTGAGCGAAGGCTACGGCGACGGCGTCACGATGGACAGAGAACGCAGCGGCATCCTGTGGGCGCAGTTTTCCACGCACCTGTACGCCAACTTCTACGCCTACCAGTACGCCACCGGCATCAGCGCGGCGCATCAGCTCCTCGAACAGTTCAGCGCCGACCCGGGGGGCGCCCGCGAAACCTACCTGAAGTTCCTCAAGTCGGGCGGCAGCCTCGACCCGATTGACGCTCTGAAGGAAGCGGGCGTGGACATGCTCAGCCCCGCCCCCGTGCAAGCGACTTTCCGCACGCTGGAAGGCTACGTGGCGCGGCTGGAGGAGTTGCTGGCGCAGCGGCGCGGCTGATGGGTGATGGAGAGGGGTTGGGCCGCGTACCCCTCAAACAAATCTCCCTGCCAAAGAGATAAACACCTTTTCGAGATAAGCCAGCCGCCCTTCGAACTGGGGCGGCAAATTCATTTATGTCGTGCATTTGACTGACGAGCAATGGGGTGTCCTTGCTCCGCTGATTCCGCAGCCGGTGAAACGAACGGCACGTGGTCGTCCAGTACGCGATGACCGTGAAGTCCTCGAAGGAATCCTCTGGATTCTGCGTGCTGATACGCAATGGATCGAGTTGCCGCAGGGAGAATGTCCACCCAACTCGACCTGCCACGAACGCTTCCAGAAATGGAATGAGCAAAATGCCCCTCCACGCCACTCTGGCATAGAGCTGATACGGATTCCGATTGAATCTGGTCGTTTCAGATTCAATCCGACTTGCAAAGCTGCGCAGCAGAGCGGATGCGAGTAGGAAAAAATACGGGTTACGCGATATGGATGCACAGGCGGCGCCTTCCCAACTGTACAGGCCCGACTGTGCAGGAATTAAGCGGAATCCGTATGACAGCACTCAATTCCAGTGACCGAGATCGAAGAAGCGTGCCGCCTGACAAGTCATTAAAATAAGACGCATGACGTTGACTCCAAGAGCCGAGCCAGAGCCGTCAGAGGGGTTCAACAGTTGGGCCGAGTTCCTTCCATTGCCTACCGCCCGCATTCACGCCAATGGCACCCTGATCTGGGCAAACCGCGCCTGGGCCGACCTCAACGCTTCAGAGCAATCAAGTGACCTCACCAGTACTTTCAGCGGCATGCACGGTCAGGACTTTAAAGGCCGGTGGCTGGCAGACGTAGCCGCACAGGCCCCATTTCAACTGCTCGTTCGAGCACCAACAGGAAGAATTCAGCGTCTGCACGCCAGCCCAATACCCGCAGGTCAGTGGCTGGTGACCTGTACCGATGTTCATGATCAGGTTCAGGAAGAACTTGATCTACAGCGAGAATGCCACAAGCTACAGACCATCATTGATGCCAATGCTGACTGCATTAAGGTGCTCAGTCTGGATGGCCTTCTCCTCAGCATGAATGTCGGGGGAATGAGGGTGATGGAAGTTGACGACTTCCAGGCCTGCCTGAACGCCGTATGGCCCACGTTCTGGCAAGGTGAAACGCGTGAGCTTGCAGATCATGCTCTGGATGAAGCCAGGCAGGGACGTGTCGGTATCTTTGAGGGCTTCTGTCCCACCATGAAAGGCACACCGAAATGGTGGGAAGTGACCCTCAGCCCGATTCGTAATCAGGATGGAGAAGTGATCAATCTTCTTTCGACCAGCCGTGACATTACCCAGCGTCACGAGTTCCAGGAAGAACTGAAGGCTTTGAACTCGACGCTCGAAGAGCGCATTCTTCAGCGGACTCAGGAACTTCAGAGAAGCAATGAGGAGTTGGAACGGTTTGCCTATGTGGCCGCCCACGACCTCCAAGAACCCCTTCGCACGGTTCAGAGTTTCTCTGAGCTGCTGGGAAAGCGTTACGCAGAGCAGATAGATGAGCGTGGAAGGAAATACCTGGATTTGATTCAGTCGGGGGCAACCCGCATGAAGGTCCAAGTGAACGACCTCTTGTCCTATTCACGCTTGAGGCACGAACAACCTCCATTACAGCCCATCTCCTTGGAAATCCCATTGCGGGAAGCTTTGCTCCGCCTGAAAGGCAGAATGCGCGAAACGGAAGCAGAATTCACGTATGACCCGTTGCCAACCGTCCTGGGTGATGGGGCACAGCTGGCCCAAGTCCTTCAGAACCTCATCAGCAATGCGCTGAAGTTCACCCGTCGTGGGGTCAAGCCATGTGTGCACCTGACCACACGACAGGAAAATGGGGAGTGGCATTTCACGTTGAGCGACAATGGGATTGGGATTGAAGAGGCGTACCTCGAACAGATTTTCCAGATGTTCAAGCGGTTGAATGCTCGTGAGCAGTACGAAGGTACCGGGATGGGCCTCCCTATCGCTGCGCACATTGTCAAGCACCATGGCGGAAGAATCTGGGCTGAGAGGACACCGGAGGGAACGAATTTCCATTTCACATTGAAAGCCGCGTCAATAAGCGACGCTGTTCAGAGCATTTGACAAAAAGACGCAACGTCTTTTTGGCGAGCGGAGCGAGTGCAAAACACTGAGCAGGACGGAGAATGGAGTGATGCGGGGTGCCGTTCCGCGCATCACGTAATTCGGAGAACTGCTCTAGAGCATTTGACAGAAACGCGGCGTTCTTCTGTGAAATTCTCAGCTCTGAGCCTCCGCCCACGCCTGCACTGCCGCGTACTGATAGGCGGCAAGCCCCGGACGAATCTGGTCGATGTTGGCGGTAAAGCGCGGGTCATGCACCCAGCTCTGCGACACCAGCCTCAGCATTTCGGGCGTGCAGTCGTAGAACCACTCGTGAAAGTAGGCGCGGTGGGCTTCGGCCACTGCCGCCGCCTGTGGGCTCTCGGCGGGGACGCCCGCGTCCATCAGGGCGACGTAGCGGGCGTGCAGTTCGGCGCCTTCGCTGTTCATGCGCTCGCGGTCGGCGGGGGTGTAACGCTTCATCCGCTCGGCGCTCTGGCGGTAGGCCTCGGTGTCGCCCCAGCGTTCCTTCACTTCGGCCTCGTGCTCGCGGGGGTCGAACTGCTCGAATATCTGCTTGATGTCTTCTTGGGTCATGGGCATTTCCTCCTGTAACAGTGAGGTGACGGCCCGCAACCGGCGCTGGGTGGCCTGCAATTCGGCCCGCAGCCGCGCCGCCTGAAGCTCCAGCGCCCGCCGCTGCGCGCTTTCATCGGCCTGTAACAGCTTCAGAATGTCGGCCAGCGCGAACCCCAACTCCCGAAACGTCAGGATGCGCTGCAGCCGCGTCAGGTCAGCGGGGGTATAAAGCCGGTATCCGGCCTCGCTGCGTTCCGACGGCACGAGCAGCCCAATCGCGTCGTAATGGTGCAGGGTTCGCACACTGACCCGCGTGAGTTCAGCGACCTCGCCGACGGTCCAACGCTGTGACATGTCCGTTCACCTCCTGCCACGCAGCTTGAGGCCTGACGCGGCGTGAGGGTCAAGAGGCGCTGTGCGCCGTCTAAAAGTCGAAAGGTCTAATACGGATTCCGATTGAATCCAGCAGATTTCTGGATTCAATCCGACTGAAAGGAGTAGGAAAAGATACGGATTTCGCGATATGGATGCACAGGCGGTGTAGTTCCGACTGTGCAGGAATTTAGCGGAATCCGTATAAGAGTCCAAGAAAGGATGAGCCTTAGACCCTTAGACTCCTCGACCCTTAGACCCGTCACCCCAATTTCCCCGCCAGCCACAGCACCAGAGGCGCCAGCACCAGCGCGGGCATCATGCTGCCCACCCGCACCCGCTTGTCTTCCCCCTCCACTTTTTCAAGGCCGAGGCCACCCAGCATCAGGTTCCAGCTGATGCCGACAATCATCAGGCCGCCCACGCCGGTCAGCAGCAGCACGTAAGGATTGGTCTTGAGAAGTTCGGGGTCGGCCCCGCCCAGCAGCCCCGCCGCGAAGGTGCCTGCCGCGAGGCTGAGTCCGCCCTGCACCAGCAAAATGGTCAGCGCACTGAACCCCACGCCGACGCCGTAGGCCCCCGCCAGCGCCAGCGCGGCAATCGCGTCCAGCGTGCTCTTGAGGACGTAGGTCGAACTGTCGCCCGTCAGTCCGTTTTGCAGCCCGCCGATGACGGTCATGGGGCCGATGCAGAACAGCAGACTGGCCGCGACGAAACCTTCCGTGAAGCGGCCTCCCCCCTTGAAACGCCGCTTGAGGTCGTCACCCAGCCGCGACAGGGCTTCTTCGATGCCGAGCGCTTCCCCCACAACCACGCCCGCCGCGAGGCTGAGCAGCGCGAGCAGCACACCGGGAATCTGCCCGCCGCTCACCCGGTTCAGGCTGCCCGCCATGTCGAGCGCGATAAACAGCGTGACCAGGCTCAGGGTCTGCAGCAGCGCGCGCTGGGTGCGCTCCGGGAGCCGTCCGCCCACCGCCAGGCCGATGAAGGTGCCGAGCAGCACGGCGGCGACATTGATGAAGGTGCCGGACAGTTGCGAGAACAGGCTCATGTGTAGCGCCGACTGTAGCGCGGCCTGTCGCAGCGGCGGCACGGGCGGCATACACAGCGCGGCCCACAACAGGACAAACATGAAAAACCCCCGCCACTTGGACGGGGGACTTTGGTTGCAGGGACAGGATTTGAACCTGCGACCTCCGGGTTATGAGCCCGACGAGCTACCAGACTGCTCTACCCTGCGTTACCTCTTTTTGCTTTGCGCTCCGGGGCTTCCTTTCGCGCTCAAAGAGAATAGGTCGGAAGGTCTGTTTTGTCAACCCGCGATGACAAACGCGGCTGGGCGGCCCCCGCCGGGTCAGGTTTCGGGGGCCGTCTCCATCATCTCGCGGTAGATTTCGCGGACGGTGCGGACCATCTGACGCTCGCTCTGGGTGCCGGAGAGGTCGAGCATCCTGACGACTTCCCGCGCCTCCAGCGACGGGTTGGCGCAGGCCCGCAGCAGGGCGTAGTGGACCAGGCTGGTGCCGGGCCGCGCCCCGCCCGCCGGAGTCCAGGCCTCACGCAGTTGCGGCATCAGCGCGGCGGCGAAGCGGACGATGTCGGGGGCGAGGCGGGCGAGTTCCTTTTGCAGTTGCCCCACCGAGCGCACCCCCACGTAATGCAGCAGGCTGGTCAGCCGCACCGGGCGCTCGGGGTCGGGCCAGTCGGTCAGCAGCGTGACCCCCAGCGCCTCGGCCACCTCCATGTCGAGCGGGCGCACCGGAGGCTGGCCCAGCAGGTAAGCCACGCTCTGCACGTCGATAAAGACGCTCTCGGGTTCGTCCTGCACGCGCTCAGGCAGCGTGGCGGCGTAGTCGCGGCTCATGCGGGCGAGGGCCATGAACTCCTCGTCGGCCATTTCCAGCAGCCCGGCAAGGCGGTAAAAGCGGCGCCGGACCTCACGCGGGACCGCCTCGCGGTTCTTGTAGCCCAGGTCGTGCTCGATTTCGGCCCAGGCGTGCTGAAGAATCGAGCGAATCTGAATCTCGAAGCGCAGGTCGGGCAGGTCGGGGGCGCCGAGCAGGGCCGCGAACTCGGGCTGCCCCGCACTGGGGCGAACCACGTAGTGCACGCCCATGTACCCGAAGCGGTCGGGGTCGTGCATCTTCGACTTGTCGATGGAGTGGTCCCAGTCCACGTCCCAGCAGCTCTCGACCAGCCGCGACACCGCCGCCACGTCCGACTCGAAATAGGTGATGACGCGCACGCCGACCAGGTCGGTCACGTCTGCGAGCGTCTGATACCGCCCCACCTTGCGCCGCAGTTTGTCCGCAAGGCTGGCGGGTTTTTTCAGCCGCCCGGTGATGTGATGAATGTTCAGCCCCGCGTCCTGAAGCAGCCGGGTCATGTGGGCCACCGCCGCCGAGCGCAGCACCTCGTACTCGCCGAGCTGCGCGACATACTCGGCCACCAGAGCCGAGGGAGAAAAGGGCACGGGAGAAGGCATGGCGGCCCGCATGATAGGCCCTGCGCCCGGCCACCGAGGACAGCCTGTCAAGCTGTCAGCGGGGGGGTCCGCCTGCGTGGTTCCGGCCCAGCTCACCTGTCCCCGCTTACCCGGCCCATCTCACCCGGTTCAGCGGTTGGCCGTGCTACAGCAGAGGCCATGCCCCCCCTTCGCCGCTCGCTGCTTGCCGCCGCCGCGCTGCTTTTTTCTGCCCCGCTGGGCACCGCCGCCGCCGCGCCGCGTCTGATCGTGGCCTACCCACCCGACGGGCACCGCGTCGCCCACGATCACGTGATTCTGGAAGGCAGCGTGAGTCCCGGCGCCCGGCTGACCGTGGGGGGCCGCGCCGCCGAGGTCGCTCCCGACGGGCTGTACACGCTGTGGTGGCCGCTGAGTCCCGGGGTCAACACCCTGCGGCTGGTCAGCACGCTGGGCGGCCTGTCCAGCACCCGCACGGTCCGGGTGACGCGCACGGTCGCGGCGCCGCTCCCCGCACGGCCTGCCGCCATCCGGCCCGGCAGCGTGATTCCCGCCGGGCGGCTGGAATTCTGGGACGCCGCCCACGACTCGCCCGCCGAACGCCAGTTCGAGGTGGGCTTCGAGGGATCGCCGGGAGGCCGCGCCAGTTTCCGGGTGGGCGGGGGAAGTGCCCTGCCCCTGCGCGAGATTCGTCCCGGAACCTACCGCGCTGCCTTCATCCTGCCGCCTGAGCGCGTCCTTGAGCAGGCACCTGTGGCCGTCAGCCTGACGGGACAGGACGGCAAAACCGTGACTGCCACAGCGCCGGGCCGCGTCAGCACCGGCACCGGCCCGGCCACCGCGACGCAAACCGGTGCGGTGCGCGGACTGGGCATCAACGAGGCCGAGCTGGCCCTGACCACGCTGGACGGGCAGCCGCTGCTCTATCCGCGTGAGGGCATGACCTTTGTCGCGGTGGGCCGACAGGGAGACGACCTGCGGGTGCGCCTCGCTCCGGGCCTGAGCGCCCTGGTCACAGCCAAACAGGTGACGCTGACCCGGGGTCTGCCGCCGGGTGCCCAGCCCGGACCTGCGGTTCTCGATTCGGAGCCGGGGCTGGGAGAGGCCGCGCCACTCGGGGCCACGGGCACCAGCGGTGACGTGCGGGTGCGCCTGCCGCTGGGCGGAGTACGCCTGCCGTTCGCGCTGGAGCAGGGCGCGGGACGGCTCGACCTGACGCTGTACGGCGCTTCCTTCCTGCCTGCCCCTGACGGGCTGCGCGACCCGCTGCTGGCGGGGGCCGAAGTCACGTCGCCCGGCCCGAACATCCAGCGGCTGACCTTGCGGCTGAGCGCGGCCCAGGGCTGGGGCTTTCACGCTGGCTACGAGGGCGACGACCTGGTGCTGACGGTGCGCCGCCCGCCTGCGCTCGACCCGGCGCGGCCCCTGGCAGGCCGGGTGATCGTTCTGGACCCAGGACACGGCGGCAGCAATCTGGGCGGCGCCGGACTGCTGGGCCTGCCCGAAAAGCTGCTCACCCTGCCGGTGGCGCGGCGGGCCGCCGAGTTGCTGCGGGCGCAGGGCGCCGTCGTCCACCTGACCCGCGAGCGCGACGAGTTCGTGGGGCTGACCGAGCGGGGTCTGCTGGCCGAGGAGACCCGCGCCGACCTGCTGGTCAGCCTGCACCACAACGCCCTGCCCGACGGGCGTGACCCACGCGGGATTCGCGGCCCGGAAATGTACTACACCTGGCCGCAGGCCGAGGCCCTGGCTGGACACCTGCTGAATGCGCTGCGGACCCGCCTGCCCGAACTCGGCCCCGGCGCGGGCCTCAAGCCGGGCGCCAACCTCGCCCTGACGCGGCCCAGCACCCAGATCAGCCTGCTGGTCGAGCTGGCCTACCTGACCGACGCGGGCAACGTGCGCGTGATGCACAGTCCGGACGGTCAGGAGAAGCTGGCGCAGGCGGTGGCTGCCGGAATCGCGCAGTTTTATGCCGCCCAGACGCAGGGCCGCTGAGGGCGGTCCCCACGGCTTCCACAAGGCTCCGGGGGATACGAGGCTCAGCTCTCCTGCACGCGCTGGTACTTGGCGCGGTAGCGTTCGCGGCTGGCCACCTCGATCAGGTCGGTCGGTGAGGCCAGGTCCTGGGCACTGCTGGCGGCGCCGGTGGTGAGCGGCACGGTCAGGTCGCCCACGCTCAGCGGCCCCACACCCCGCTCCAGGGCCTGGGCGAGCAGCGGCACGTCGGCGGCCCCAGCTTCTTCGAGCAGCACGGCGAATTCGTCGGGACCCGAGCGGAACACGGTGTCGCCCCGGCGCCGCGTGCGTTGCAACCGGGCGGCGACCTCCCGCAGCAGGGCGTCGCCTGCCGCCCGGCCCTGCAAGGCGTTGACGCGGCTGAGGGTGCCCACGTCGAGAATCACCAGTCCGAAGGGCTGCTCCAGCCGCCGCGACCAGCGCCGGGTCACGGTGCGGGTCAGGCTCAGGCGGTTGCCCAGCCCGGTCAGCGGGTCGCGCAGCCGCAGGGTCTTGAGCTGCCACCAGCGCTCGAAGGCCACCAGCCCGCTTCCCAGAATGGCGGCCAGCGACACCGAAACCCCGGGAAACACCACGCCCAGAGGCCACAGCAGGGGGGCGACGAGCAGGGTCAGGGCCGCCAGCGCGTAGCCCCACAGCCCGCCGAACAGCACGGCGAGGGCGGCACAGGCGGCGCACAGCAGCGCGGTGGCCCAGACCGGCAAAGGTGTCAGCGGCCCCGCCAGCAGGCTGGACACCGCCCGCGCCTGCCATTCCAGGCCGGAGGTCAGCCGCCCGTCGATGTCGGGGAGGTTCAGCCCTGGCACGCCGCTGGCGTTCTGACCGATCAGGACCACCCGGCCCTGCAGGTCGGCGTAACGCACGTTGCCGCTCACGAGGTCACGAAACGAAAGGGTCTGCGCGGCCACCTGCGCCGGGGGGGAGTAGCGCAGCAGGCGCGGCTGCGTGTCCAGCGGAAGGGGCAAACCGGCCTGGGCCACCACCTGCCGGGCAAAGCTGGGCACGAGCGCCGCGCCGGGGCCACTGCCTGCCGGGTAGGCGGTCTGCACCTCGCGGACCGTGCCGCCGCCGCTGTTCAGGGCGCTGACCCCCGTCACCGTGTGTCTGGTGGGCACCCAGTCGAGCACCGGGTCACCGGGTGCAGTGGCGAGCACGAGGCGCGGGCGGTCGAACGCCGCTCGCAGCTCGGGTCCGGGGTCACGGTCCAGCACCACGTCCAATCCGATCACGCTGGCCCCGGCCTGCTCCAGCGTGTCGAAGGCCTGGAGGTAGAGCGAACGCGGCCACTGCGACAGGGGGCCGTAGTCGCCCAGGGTGGCGTCGTCGATGCCGACGAGCAGCAGCCGCTGGTCGAGGGGCGAAGGCAAGGCGCGGTTGAGCGAGTTTTGCAGGGCGAAGTTGTGCGGCAGCGCCAGCCCCAGCGCCAGCCCCAGCACCGCCGCCAGGGGCAGGGTCAGCCGGCGCAGGGGGCGGTCAAGGGAGCGTGACATCAGACTCGTTTCCTGCGGCGTCACGCACCGTCAGCCGCAGTTCGCCGGGGAACGCGGGCGCGGGCAGCAGCACCCGGAACGGTCCGGGCGGCAGCGAGCGCACCTGCGGCGCACCGGCGCCCTCGATTCGCAGTTCGACCCGCCCGTGCCCCGCGCCCGGACCCTCGTTCAGCTCGCCGGTCAGGAGCACCGTGCGCCCCGCCGTCCGGCGCTCCAGGGCCTCCAGCACCGGCGCCGTCCGGTCGAGCACCAGCGGAAAGCGGCGCTGCCAGACCTGCGCGGCGCGGCGCACGGTGAGCGTCACGTCATGGCGACCGTCGGGCACCGTCGGCAGGTCGGTGGGGAGGGCGAAGACCCCCTCCGCGCTCTCGGTGAGATGGACACTGTGCCCTCCCAGGCTCACCTGCACCTCGCTGCCCTGGGGAGCCGTCACCTGCAGGGCGAGCGCCTTCTGCGCCCAGGGCCGGGCGGCAGTGCCCGGCAGGGTGAACTGTGGCCGCAGCGGCGCGGCCCGCTCCTGGTCGAGGGCGAGGTTGAGCCGGTCGAGGGCGTCGAGCGTCAGGGGGCGTACGGCCTGCCCCGCCGCCTTTTCCTGGCCCTGAGTCAGGCTGATGCCCGGCTCGCTGGGCAACTCGACCTGACCTTCGAACACCTTGACCAGACCCTGGGCGTCCACCCGGAAGGTCGTGCCGCGCACCGCCGTGCTCACCACCGGGGTGGTGATGCGGTAGCCACCCTGCCCCTTTTGCACCACGTTCCAGGCACTGCCGCGCAGCAGCCGCAGCGTGACCTTGCGGCCCCGCGCCGTCTTGTCCACCGCCAGCACGCCCAGTTCGCTTTCCTCGGTCAGGCGCAGGTAGCCGCCGCCGGCAAAGCCGATTTCGGCCCAGGCGCCGCTGCCGGTGCTCACGCGGTCGCCGGTGCCCAGCACCTGACCCACCGCCGCGCCGCGCCCCTTTTCGCCGCTGTAATAGGTCACCGCCCCGCGCAGCGCCTCGATGGTGGCCGTGCCAGGACCGACGAACTGGGCGTGGTACCAGGGGTCGGTTTCGGCAAAGGCCGACTTGCGCCCGGTACGCAGCGAAAGCTGCTCGCCCGGCCCGAGGGACACGGTGCGGGTGCCGCTCGACAGCCGGACCCGCCCGGCGATCACGGCCACCCGGGGCTGCGGGCTGCCGGGAAGCAGGTCGGCGCGCAGTTGCCCGCTTTCCACGTTCAGGTGCCAGCCCAGCGCGTACAGTCCGCCCTGGCCCGCAAAGAAGAACTGGCCCTCCTGCAAATCGGGTTCGTCGCGGTAGACACGCAGGCGCGAGGCGCTGCCCACCGTGACCTGCCCGCCTGCGCGCCCCAGCGTGACGCGCCCGGCGCCGGTTCGCAGGGCGGTGTACACCTCGCGGGTCTGTTGCAGCGGCACCCAGGTGCCTCCCGCGCCCTGCACCTCGGCGCGGCCCTGGGCAGCGGTGACGATCAGGGAAGCCGGGCGGGCGGCCACCTGGGCCTGAGCGGGCAGCACCGGCACAGCCGCCGGAACCAGGAGGGCAAAGAGGCAAAGCGGCCAGGCCACGGCACGGAAAAAACGGGGACGCTGGCTCATCCGGTCCAGTCTACGAGAACTTTCTTTCATTTTCGTGTCGGTTCCGGCCTCTGGGTATACTCGGCTTTGTGCTTGTCGCCGCTGTTCACGCCACCAAAGAATATGGTCCCCTCACGGTCCTGGAGGACGTTCATTTTGCCGTGCAGCCGGGCGACCGCGTGGGGTTGGTGGGCCGCAACGGTGCGGGCAAAAGCACCCTGTTGCGGCTGCTGACGGGCCAGACCCCCCCGGATGGGGGTGAGGTGCGCTGGGGGCCGGGCGTGCGGGTCCGCGCCCTGGAGCAGGACCCCAGCTTTCCCGTGGGGGCGACCATCGACAGCGTGCTCAACAGCGCCTTTCGTGATCTGGACGCCCTGGAAGCCGAACTGGGGGCCGCCGCCGACGCCATGAGCAGCGGCAGCGAAGCCGCCATTCTCCATCACGAGGCGCTGCTGGAGCAGTTCGCCCGGCGCGGGGGCTATGAAAGGCGCAGCCGCAAGGAGCAGGTCACGCTGGCCTTCGGGTTCCGGGGGCGCGAGCACGACCCGGTTTCGGGGCTGTCGGGCGGCGAGCGCACCCGGCTGGGCCTCGCCGCGCTGCTGGTCGAAAACCCCGACGTGCTGCTGCTCGACGAACCGACCAACCACCTCGACATCGTGATGGTGGAGTGGCTGGAAGGGTTTCTGGGGCGCTACCCCGGCGCGGTGCTGGTCATCAGCCACGACCGGCAGTTTCTGGACAACGTGACCAAGGAAACCGCCTACCTGCGCGGCGGGACGCTGAAGGTCTATGCCGGGGGCTACACCAAGTTCCGCGAGCAGCTCGACCTCGAACTGGAGCAGCAGGCCGCGCTGCATGCCCAGCAGTCCAAGCAGATCGCCGACCTGCAATCGAGCGCCGACCGCATGAAAATCTGGGGCCTGGGCATGTCCAAACTCGCCCGGCGCGCCAAGGCGATGCAGGCCCGTGTGGACCGCATGCAGAAGGGAGCCGTCGCCGCTCCGCCGCCCGAGGAGCGCACCACCCGCATCACCTTCCACGCGCCGGAATCGGGCGAAGTGGTGCTCGACGCCCGGCACATCACCCGCAAGATGGGCGAGCGCACGCTGTTCGCCAACCTCGACCTTCAGATTCGCCGGGGCGAGCGCGTGGCCATCATCGGGCGCAACGGGGCGGGCAAAACCACGCTGCTGCGCGCCCTGCTCGGCCTCGACCCCAGCGACGACCCACGCGGGCGGGTGCTGACGGGGGCGCGGGTGAGCGTGGGCTACTACGACCAGGCGCTGCGCGGCGTGGACCCCTCGCAGACCCTCTACGACGTGGCCCGCGAGTACGTGCAAAAGGACCACGAAGCCCATACGCTGCTCGGCACCTTCATGTTTCCCTTCGACCACCACGACAAGCCCGCCCGGATTCTGTCGGGCGGCGAGCGGGCGCGGCTGGCGCTGTTGCGGCTGGCCCAGGAAGACCACAACCTGCTCGTGCTCGACGAACCGACCAACCACCTCGACATGGAAATGGTCGAGGCGCTCGAAGACGCGCTCGCGGCCTACACCGGCACGCTGGTGATGGTCAGCCACGACCGCGCCTTTATCGAGGGGCTGGCCGACCGCATCTGGCTCATCGAGGACGGGCGGTTTTACGAGTACCCCGGCTGGGAGGACTACCGCGCCGGGCACCGCAGCGCCGCCGACATCGAGGCCGAGGCTGCCCGGGCGGTGGCGGCGGCCCCCAAACCCGCGCCCGCGCCCAAAGCCAAGGGCCTGTGGCACCTGAAACGCGAGGTGGAGGCCATCGAAGCCGACATTGCCGCCCTCGAAGCCGAACTGGAAGCGGCGCAGCAAGCCCTGGCCGAAGCCCCGGTGGACGCCGATTTCACCGCGCTGGGGCAGGCCGCGCACGAACTGGAAATGCGGCTGGAAGAAAAAATGGCGCTGTGGGGCGCAAAGCAGGCCGAGGTGGAGGAAAAGGGCGGCTGAGGCTTCCAGCCCCGTCAGCTCATCCATGCACGCCGACGAAGTGTTCCACCGTCGGGAAGGGGTCATAGAAATGGTGCAGCAGCGCCCGCCAGTGCTGGTATTCGGCACTGCCCCGAAACCCGACGGTGTGGGCTTCGAGGCTGTCCCACCAGACCAGCAGGGTGTATTTGTGGTCGTCTTCTATGCACTTTTGCAGTTCGTGGCGCTGATATCCCGGCATGGCGGCGATGATGCGCCGCGCTTCGGCAAAGGCGGCCTCGAAGTCGGCGGTCTGGCCGGGCCGCACCTGAAGCATGGCGATTTCGAGAACAGGTGCCGTCATGGGGTGACTGTAACCGGACAGGGTTCCCGGCGGGAGGGGCTGCCCAGCGCGGCCATCCGCTACACTCGGCCAGACGTGGAATCACTTCCACATACCCCCACAGGGAGGCACCCCAGATGACACTTCAACGTTCCAGCGGCGTCCTGCTGCACCCCACCAGCCTGCCCGGTCCCTACGGCATCGGTGAACTCGGCGCGTCGGCGCGGCACTTCGTGGACTGGCTCGCGCAGGCCGGGCAGCGCTCCTGGCAGGTCATGCCGCTCGGCCCCACCGGCTACGGCGACAGCCCCTACCAGGCGTTTTCGGCCTTCGCGGGCAACCCTTACCTCATCGACCTGACGACGCTGAGAGAAGAAGGCCTGCTCCACGACGCCGACTTCGAGGCCATGCCCGCCTTCAACCCGCGCCGGGTGGATTTCGGCACGCAGTTCGTGTGGCGCAACCAGATGCTCGACCGGGCCTACGCGCACTTTATTTATGGTGAGCACGCCGAACTGACGGCGGCGTTCGAGGCGTTCAAGCAGGAAGAAGCGGACTGGCTGGGCGACTACGCGCTGTTCATGGCCCTCAAGACCGCGCACGGCGGCCTGCCCTGGAACGCCTGGGAAGCGGCGCTGCGTGACCGCGAGCCGGGCGCCCTGGCCTCGGCCCGCGAGCGGCTCGCCGGGGCCATCGACCGCGTGCAGTTCGTGCAGTTCCTGTTTTTCCGCCAGTGGACGGCCCTGCGCGAGTACGCCCGTGAGCGCGGCGTGCAAATCATCGGGGACATTCCCATTTTCGTGGCGATGGATTCCAGCGACGCCTGGGCAAACCGCGACCAGTTTTATTTCGACGACCAGGGCCAGCCCACGGTGGTGGCGGGCGTGCCGCCGGACTACTTCTCGGAAACCGGGCAACTGTGGGGCAATCCCCTCTACAACTGGCCCCGGATGAAGGAAGACGGCTTCGCATGGTGGATCAAGCGCTTTCAGGGCAGCCTGAAGCTCTACGACATCATCCGCGTGGACCATTTCCGGGGCTTTGCCGGGTACTGGGAAATTCCCTACCCCGCCGAAACCGCCATGAACGGGCGCTGGGTGCCGGCGCTGGGGCACGAGATGTTCGAAGCGGTGCGGGCGGCGCTCGGAAGCCTGCCCATCATCGCCGAGGACCTCGGGGTAATTACCCCGGACGTGGAAAAGCTGCGCGACGACTTCGGCTTTCCCGGCATGGCGGTGCTGCAATTCGCTTTCGGGGGCGGCGACTTCGCCGTGAACGACTTCCTGCCCGGCAACATCAAGGAAAACCGGGTGGTCTACACCGGCACCCACGACAACGACACCACACGCGGCTGGTGGGTAAACGCCGACGAGAGCGAGCGCCACAACTTCCGGGTGTACACCAGCAGCGACCCCGGCGAGGACACCTTCGCCTGGCAACTGACCGAGCTGGCTTTCAGTACCCGCGCGGTGCTGGCGGTGGTGCCGCTGCAGGACCTGCTCAACCTCGGCAGCGAGGACCGCATGAACCTGCCCGGCACGACCGGCGACCACAACTGGACGTGGCGCCTCGACCCGGCGGCGCTGCTGCCCTCGCTCGCGGCGCAACTGCGCGAACTGACCGAGCGGACGGGGCGCAGCGCATAAACGCCGTGCAGGGGCCGGGACACACGGAGCCCCCTTTACCCTCCCCCCTCGACCCTCTACCCTCTGCCTCATGAAGCTCTACACCCGCACCGGCGACCAGGGACAGACCGGCCTTTACGGCGCAGACCGCGTGAGCAAGGCCCACCCCCGCGTGGAGGCCTACGGCACCGTGGACGAACTCAACTCGGCGCTGGGGCTGGCGCGGGCGCACAGCACGGACGCCGCGCTCGACACCGACCTCGAGTACCTGCAAAATGCACTGTTCGACGTGGGCGCGGACCTGGCGACCCGCCCCGGCACGTCCTACGAGAAAAACCTCGTTCGCATGGACGCCGAGGACGTGGCCTACCTGGAAGCGATGATCGACCGCTACCAGGAGGCCGCGCCCCCCTTTACCGGCTTCGTGCATCCGGGGGGTACTCCGGCGGCGGCGGCGCTGCAACTCGCCCGCGCCGTGGCCCGCCGCGCCGAACGGGACGTGATCCGGCTGCTCGACACCGAGGAGGCGAACGCGCAGGTGCAGGTCTACCTCAACCGCGTTTCCGACCTGCTGTTCATCATGGCCCGCGCCGTCAATGCCCGCAGTGGGCTGAGCGAAGAAGCCTGGACCGTGAAAAAGCGGCGGTAAGTGCCGCCGGGTGACACAATGGGCGGCGTGCCCCCCGTGCCCCCGACCCCGCTCACCCTGGCCCTCGACATCGGCGGCACGTCCCTCCGGGCGGCGCTGGTGCAGGGCAGGCAGGTGCGCGAGCGGCGGCAGGCGCCCACCCCGCACCCGGCGACCCCGGACGCGGTGCTGGCCGCCGCTGCCGACCTCGCCCGCCCGCTGATCGGGCAGGCGTCGGGCCTGGGCGTGGCGTGTGCCGGCGCCCTGCACGGCGGCGTGGTCCTCTCGACCTCCGAACACATTTTTCCCGGCTGGGCAGGCACACCGCTGGCCGAGCGGCTGAGCGCCGAACTGGGCCTGCCCGCTGCCGTCCTGAACGACGCCCGCGCCGCCGCCTGGGGAGAAGCGCGACTCGGCTTGGGTCAGGGCGTGCGCGAATTCATGTTCGTGACCGTCAGCACCGGCATCGGCGCGGGGCTGGTGCTGGACGGGCGGCTGCATCAGGCGGGCAATGGTCTGGACGCCGAACTGGGCCTGACCCTGGCCCCCCGCGCCGCGCCTGCCAGCGGCCTGCGGTTTCTGGAACGGGAAGCCAGTGGCCGGGCGCTGGACGAGCAGGCCCGCGCCCTGGGCTTTGCGGGCAGCCGCGAACTGTGTGACGCCGCCGAAACCGGGCACCCACAGGCGCAGGCGGCGCACTCGCGCTCGGCGTTCCTGCTCGCCTGGAAACTGGCCGACGTGGGTGCGCTGCTGGGCGTCACGCGGGTGGCCCTGGGCGGCAGCGTGGGTCTGCGCCCCGGCTACCGCGAGCAGGTGGAGTGGGCTTTGTCGGAAATGCCCACCCGCCACACCCCCGAAGTGGTCCCCGCCGCGCTGGGGGCCGACGCCGGGCTGATCGGCGCGGCGCTGTGGGCGCGGGAGCAGCGGGCGTGAAGGGCCTGCGCCCTAGAGATTTACGCTTCCGGCCCGGCGAGCTGCGGCGCTCGGACGTGCCGCAGACCAACCTGCTGCCGGGCGCGGGACAACCGGCACGGGCAGAGCGGCCGGCCCGGCGGCGGGCGTGGCTGCTGCTCGGGCTGGGGCTGTGCCTGCTGGCCCTGCTGGGCGTGTCCCTGTTTTGAGTCGCGGGCAGAGTCCGGTTCTCCCCCCTGTTCCGCCTCATACGGATTCCGCTTAATTCCTGCACAGTCGGGCCTGTACAGTTGGGAAGGCGCCGCCTGTGCATCCATATCGCGGAATCCGTATTTTTTCCTACTCGCATCCGCTCTGCTGAGCAGCTTTGCAAGTCGGATTGAATCTGAAACGACCAGATTCAATCGGAATCCGTATCATCTGCCAAACTGACGCCCATGACCGACCGCCCCGACCGTTCACAGCTCGCGTTTGCCCGATTGCTTCCCCGTCTGTTCCGGGGGGGACAGGCTTACGTGGGCGTCGAAGCCACCCTCAGCGACCTCACGGACGAGCAGGCGGCGCAGCGTGCCGGGGGGCTGCCGCACAGCGTGGCCGAACTGGTGGCGCACGTGAACTGGTGGAACCGCTGGATGCTCGACATCATCGAGATGGGGCAGGCCCTTCCCTACCCGCCGCACGCCGCCGACACCTGGCCCGCCGTGGGCGCGGGCGACTGGAGCCGCACCAAGAACGAGTTTTACGAACTGCTTGCCCGCATCGACACCCACGCCTCGCGGCCCGACCTCGCCAGCCCGGTCAACCACGAGGAAACCATCGGGGAACTGCTTGCCGACTTCGCGCTGCACACGGCCCACCACTTCGGCCAGATCATCAGCGTGCGCCAAGCCCTCGGCGCGTGGCCGCCTGCCGGGGGGGGCGACACGTGGTGAGGCCCTGACGGGCCGCTAAGGGTAGAGGGCAGAGAGTGGAGGGCAAAGAGATGAAACTCGGCCCTCCACCCTCTGCCCTTTTACCCTCTGCGCTTTTCGGCCTGCACCATCGCCACGAACTGCGCCAGGCGGGGGGCGCGGCCCCAGCGTTTGCGGTCGCCAGCCACGCGCCAGATCCACTCCACGCCCAGCTTGCGCGTCCAGTCGGGGGCGAGCTGCGCGGCGCCCGCCAGCACGTCGATGACGCCCCCACAACCGATGGCGACGGGGGCGCGGTGGAGCTGTTTCCAGTAGTCGTTGAAGATTTCCTGTCGCCCCGCCCCCATGCCGGTGAGCAGCAGGTGCGCGCCGCTGGCCCCGACGAGTTCGGCCACCCGCTGGTCCTCGTCGGGCTTGAAATAGCCGTGATGGACGCCCGCCACCCCGATGCCGTAGTCGCGCACCGCGTTCTGGGCGGCCTGCTCGGCCACGCCCGGCTTGGAGCCGAGGAAAAACACGCGCAGTTCGGGGCCGTGCCGCTTCATCAGGCCCGTGACCAGGTCGAAGCCGGGGGCGCGGGGCACCTCGGCGCCGAGCAGTTGCCGCGCCGCGTAGACGATGCCCACGCCGTCGGCGGTGACCAGGTCGGCCTGCTGCATCACCCGCACGAACTCGGGCTGGGTGCGCGACTGCACGATGAACTCGGGGTTGAGGGTCACCACGGTGTGCGGGGTCGCCGGCGACTCGAACAGCCAGCCACTCAGCCGGTCGAGCGCGGTGTCCAGCGTGACCGGGTCCAGCGGCAGGTCGAAAAGAACCAGGCGTTCGGGCGAACTCGTAGGACTCATGCTGGCGCGATTGTAGCCCGCAGGGTCTGCCGCCTCTGCCGGGGGGTGCCGCGCCGCACCTGCCCGCCCACCCCCCGGAGGGACGCGAGCAAGTGTGATGCGGCATACTCTGGAGCATGTTGCCGGGTGCGTTCGCTTCCCTGCCTGCCGAGGTGCAGGCGCAGCTCACGGCGGCGGGGCGCAGCGGGCGCTGGGGTCGGGGCGGGCTGATTTTTCATCCCGACGACCCCGCCGAGACCCTGCACCTGCTCACACGCGGCACGGTGCGGCTGTATCGCCTGGGCAGCGGCGCCCGGGAAGTCACGCTGGACGTGCATGTTCCCGGCGCCCTGCTCGGCGCCCCGGCCCTGCTTCCCGGCTCCGGGCAGAGCGCCACCTACGGCATGTACGCCGAAGCGATGGACGAGGTGGAAACGCTGCAACTCGGCCAGGGCGCCCTGCACCGCCTCTTTGGGCAGCAGCCCGCCGCGCTGCTGGCCCTGACCGAGCAGCTCACCCGGCAGACGCGGGGCGTGCAGGAGCGGCTTTCCGGCCTGGTCTTTCTGGAGGTGTCGCAGCGCCTCGCCCTGGCCCTGCTCGCTCTGGCCGAGCGCGAAGGCGGCTGGGACGGCCCGGCGCTGGCCCTGCGTGACCGCATCTCGCACCAGGACCTCGCGCACGCGGTGGGCAGCACCCGCGAAACCATCACCAAGCTGCTCGGCGACTTCCGGGCACGCGGGCTGCTCGACCTGGGCTACCGCCGCATCGTGCTGACCGACCGCGCCGGACTCGAACAGGCGGCGCGGCAACCCCTGGGGCCGCTGGACTCCTGAGCGGCCGCAGGGTCCCTGAAGCCCCAACGTCCCTGAAGCCCGAACGAAAGCCCAAACTACGTTTCGCGCTCCGAAATGCATTAGGGTAGCCCCCGAATGGCGCGGAACGTAGCGGCGGAATACAGCAAAGGCACCCTGGGCGAGTTTCTCCGCCTCTCGCCGCAAGACCTCGAGCGGGCACGGGCCGAGCGGCGCCCGAAACTCGACCGGGAGGCGCTGGCCGCTGCGCTGCGCGAGTACCACCGCGATCTGGGCACCCTGGACGCGAACGTCGAGGCGCTGCTCACCCGTCTGAGCCACCCCGAATCGCGGGTGGTCGTCACCGGGCAGCAAGCGGGCCTGCTCACCGGCCCGGCCTACAGCGTCCACAAGGGCGCGGGCGCGGCACTCCTCGCCCAGAAGCTGAACACGGACGACGCCCCGGTCGTCGCCGTGTACTGGGTCGCCAGCCAGGACCACGACGCCGAGGAAGTCGCCAGCGCAACGCTGCTCGACCTGAACGAAACCCTGCACCGCCTGACCCTCGACGTGCCGGCTGGCGTGCCGGTGGGCCGGGTGGCGTGGCGCGACGAGTGGACCGCCGAGGTACTGGCCCTGCTCGAGCGTTTCGAGGCCCCCGCCGAACACAGGGCCGCTGTCCGCGCCCGGATAGAGCGGGCCATCTCGGGCAATGGGTCGCCACACACCGGGTACGCCGACGTGTTCGCCCGGCTGATTCACGGGCTGCTCGCGCCCGCCGGTCTGCTGGTGCTCGACCCCATGCACCCCGCGCTCGCCCGCCTGATGGCCCCCGCGCTCGCCCGTGAGCTGGAGCAGCCCCTCACGTCCTCGGAGCGCATCGAGGCCGCCGCCGAGCGCCTGAGCACCGCCGGATTCACGCCGCAACTGCGCCGCCCGGCGGGGGCGACCAACCTCTTTGTCGAGGAGCAGGACGGCCAGCGCCGACTGCTGAAATTCGACGGGCAGACTTTCAGCACCGATACCCGCGCGTATACCCGCACCGAGCTGCAGGCACAGCTCGGCGCCGACCCGACCCGCCTGACCCCCGCCGCTGGCCTGCGCCCCGCCGTGCAGGACGCGCTGCTGCCCACGCTGGCCTTCGTGGTCGGCCCCGGCGAAATCGCGTACGGGGCGCAGCTGAAAGACGTCTACCCGCTGCACGGCCTCCAGCAACCGCTGCTGTGGCCGCGCCTGAGCGTGACGTGGCTGGAACCGAACGTCGCCCGGTTGCTCCGCCGCCTGCACGCCACCGCCGCCGAGGTGCAGGCCGATCCGGAAGGGGTGCTGGGCCGCGCCCTGGCCCGTGAGAGGGGCGCGGGCGCGGTGGCCGCCGGGCGCTTGCAAGCCCTCGAAGCCGAACTGGAACAGCTCATCACCGACCTCGCGCAGCTCGACCCCACGCTGGTCGGCGCCGCCGAACGCACCCGCCGCCGCACCCTGCCCCGCGTGGCGCACCTGCAACGGCAGGCCGCCTCCGCCCTGGCCCGCGCCGAGGACGAACGCAGCGGGCAACTGACCCGCCTGAACAAGCACCTGCTGCCAAACGGCGTCCCCCAGGAACGCGAGATGAACTTCCTGACCTACCTGCTCAAACACGGCGAAACCCCGCTCAGGCAACTGCTGGCCCTGGACGCGGGGTTCGTGGGAGAGGTGGAGATTTCGTAAGGGGGCAGATGGCTGAAGGCGAAAGGCAGATGGCCCGCTTGAGCTTCAGCCTCAGCTAAGCCATCAGCTCTTAGCCATCTGCCATCTGCCTTCTGCCATCCGCCTTCAGTGCCCCAGAATCTTGCTCAGAAACTGCTTGGCCCGCTCGTGCTGCGGGTTCTGGTAAAAGGCCTCGGGCGTGGTGTCTTCCACGATGTTGCCCTGGTCGAAAAACAGGATGCGGTCGGCCACTTCGCGGGCAAAGCCCATTTCGTGCGTGACCACCAGCATGGTCATGCCGGAGCGGGCGAGTTCCTTCATCACGTCGAGCACCTCTTTGATCATCTCGGGGTCGAGCGCCGAGGTCGGCTCGTCGAACAGCATGATTTTGGGGTCCATCGCCAGGGCGCGGGCGATGGCGACGCGCTGCTGCTGCCCGCCCGAGAGCTGGGCCGGGAACTTGTGGGCCTGCTCCTCGATGCCCACGCGCCGCAGCAACTCCAGGCCGCGTGCCTGAGCCTCGGCCTTGCTCGCGCCGCGCACACGGGTGGGGGCCAGGGTGATGTTGTCGAGCACCGTCAGGTGCGGAAACAGGTTGAACGACTGAAACACCATGCCGACCTCGCGGCGAATGGCGTCGAGGTTCCTCGCGCCCTGAAGCGGAATGCCGTCCACCGTGATGGAGCCGCCGTCGTGGGGGTCGAGCGCGTTGATGGTGCGGATGAAGGTGCTTTTGCCGCTGCCCGACGGCCCGATGATGACGACCACCTCGCCCTGTCGCACGCTGAGGTTGACGCCGCGCAGGGCGTGGAAGGCGCCGAAGTGCTTGTGGACATCCTGGGCGACGATCACCGGCTCGCCCACCGTGCGGGCGACCGGAGCGGCTGCCGGAGCGGAAGCGGGGTCAGGAGAAAAGGGAGCGGTCATGGGCGGGATTCTAAAGGGTCGGCGCGGCGCGGGCACTCGCATCATGCGTACTTTTCAAACGCAAAGCTATGGCCAGCAACGCTTCCGACCTGTAACGCTTCCGACCTGTATAGGGAGCTGTGCTAGCATCGGCGCGACCACATCCCAGGACACGACTCCGCGCATCCGACTTTCGGCCCATCGCCGCTCCGAGTGCCTTGAGCGTGACCTGTCCCCAACGGAGGAACCCATGAAAAAGATGCTTTCCCTCAGCGCCCTCGTGCTGGCGGGCACCGCCACCGTCGCCTTCGCCCAGAACGCCTTCATCACCATCGGCTCGGGCAGCACCACGGGGGTCTACTTCCCCGTCGCCACCGGCATGGCGAAGATGATGAACGACGCGGGCGGCATCCGCGCCAACGCCCGCTCCACCGGCGGCAGCGTGTTCAATATGAACGGCATCAAGTCCGGCGAACTCGACATGGCGATTGTCCAGAACGACGTGGCCTACTACGCCTACAAGGGCACCGGCATCGACGCCTTCAAGGGCAAGGCCAACCCCAACGTGCGCTCCATGGCCGTGCTGTACCCCGAAGTCCTGCACGTCATCGTGCGCAAGGACGCGGGCATCAACACCATCGCCGACCTCAAGGGCAAGCGCGTGGTGACGGGCGACCTCGGCTCCGGCTCGGAGCAGACCGCCCTGCAAGTGCTCGAAGCCTACGGCCTAGATTTCAAGGACCTCGGCCAGCAGCTTCGCGTCTCCCCCGCCCAGGGCATCAGCCTGATGCAGGACAAGCGCGCCGACGCCCTGTTCTACACGGTGGGCGTGGGTGCCAGCGCCATTGCCCAGATTGCCCAGACCACCGACGTGAAGCTGATTCCCGTCAGCGGCAACCAGGCCACCGCGCTGCTCAAGAAGTACCCCTTCTACGTGCGCTACAACATCCCCGCCAAGAGCTACAAGGGTCAGGGTGCCACTGTGCCCGGCGTGGCGGTGCAGGCGACCCTGGTCACCAGCAGCAGCGTGGACACCGACACCGTGTACAAGGCCATGAAGGCCGCCTTCTCCAACGAAAAGGCGCTCAAGGCCCTGCACCCGGCCCTCGCCAACAACTACGCCGACGCCAAGGCGGTCAAGGGCCTGCCCGCTCCCCTGCACCCCGGAGCCGTCAAGTTCTGGAAAGAGCAGGGCCTGAACGTCAAGTAAAGGCGGAAGGTCAAACGGGCAAACCGTCTAAAAGCTGAAGGGTCAGAACCTTTGGCCCAAGCGGTTCGACGGTTTGACAGTTCGACGGTTTGACGGCTTAACTGTTTGACCTTCCCCCCCACCGGGCCAGCCCCCACACTGGCCCCTTTTTCCTCTCAGGAGCATGAGCAGACTATGAGTGACCCCACAAGACCGATTTCTTCCGACCCGGTGCTCACGCCGCCGGGCCATGACATGACCGAGGGCGAGCGCCGCGCCCTGGAGATGGTCGAAGCCGCCGAGACGGGCGGGCGCAAACTGGGCGGCTGGCAGGCGGGACTGGTCACCCTCGTCGCGGTGGCGTGGTGCCTGTTTCAGATGTACGCCGCCTGGAACGGGACGCTGGTGCCAACCACGCTGCGGGCCATTCACCTGGGCTTCGCCTTTGCGCTGGCCTTTCTGGTCTTTCCCTTTCGCAAGACGCCGGGCAAGCCGCAGGTCGGGATTCCCTGGAGCGACTGGCTGCTGGGCCTGCTGGCGACGGGCAGCGCGGCCTATTTCGTGGTTCAGTACGCCAACATCGCCGCCAACGGGGGCATTCGGGACGGGGTGCCCGCCGACCTGTGGGCCGGCAGTGCGCTGGTCGTGATGCTGCTGCTGGCGGCGTGGCGCACCATCGGGATTGCCATGCCGCTGATTTCGCTGGCCTTTATCCTGTTCGCCTTCATGGGGGCCAAGGGGCTGATTAAGGCCATTCAGACGCCCTTTCACGGCGGCTACACCTGGCCGCAACTGATGGGCCAACTGGCGACCAACACCGAAGGCATCTTCGGCACGGCGCTGGGCGTGTCGGCGCAAATCGTCTTTCTGTTCGTGCTGTTCGGGGCCGTGTTCGACAAACTCGGCGCGGGCGACTGGTTCATGCGCGTGGCCCAGAGTATCCTCGGCGGCTTCCGGGGCGGCGCAGCCAAAGCCAGCATCCTGTCGAGCGGACTGAACGGCATCATTTCCGGGTCTGCCGTGTCCAACGTGGTCACGGGCGGCAACATCACCATCGGCACCATGATTCGCACCGGCTACAGCCGCGAAAAAGCCGGGGCCATCGAGGTCGCCAGTTCGAGCAACGGGCAACTGATGCCCCCGGTGATGGGCGCGGCGGCGTTCATCATGGCGCAGAACCTGAACATCGAGTACCGCTCGCTGATTCTGGCGGCGGCGATTCCGGCCTTCCTGTGTTACGCCGCGCTGCTGGCGGTGGCCCACATCGAGGCGCTCAAGCTGAACCTGCGCGGGCTGCCGCGCTCCGAACTGCCGCCCCTGAAAAAGACCGTGCTCGAAGGCTGGTATTACATCCTCCCGCTGGGCTACCTCATCGGGGTGCTGACTTCCAACCCCGAAGCCAACCCCGAACGCATCGCCCTGAACACCATTCTGATGATGATCGTGATGATGTTCGTGCAGGAAGGCTTTTTTGCCAGCCGCGACGGACGCGGCCTCGCGCAGGGCCTGAAAGACGGTGGGCGCAAACTGCTCGAAGCCTTCGAGGGCGGCGCACGCTCTATGGTCGGCATCGCCATCGCCACCGCTGCGGCGGGCATCATCGTGGGCATCGTGACCATCACGGGTCTGGGCTTCGGCCTCGCGGACGTGGTGGAAGGCGTCACGAACCTGTTTCAGACGCCGTTTCTCAAGATTCTGGCCGTGCTGGTCATGGGTCAGCTCATCGCCCTGATTCTGGGCATGGGCCTGCCGACCACCGCCAACTACATCCTGATGAGTGCGCTGATCGTGCCCATCATCGCCCGCGTCGCCGGGCTGGACACCGGCAACCCCGCGCAGATGCTCCCGGCGCACATGTTCGTCTTCTACTTCGGCATCATGGCCGACTCGACGCCCCCGGTGGCGCTCGCCGCCTTCGCTGCGGCGGCCATCTCGGGCGGCGACCCGGTCAAGACGGGTGTGCAGGCCTTCCAGTACGAACTGCGCACCGCGCTGCTGGCCTACATGATGTTCTTCAACCCGCAACTGCTGCTGATCGCCAACAACCAGCTCGGCGGGCTGCCGCTGGCCGAGGCCATTCCGATGGTCATCTTCGCCTTCATCGGTCTGGTCGCCTTCAGCGCCGCCACCCTGCGCTTCCTGCACCGCAAGACCAACCCGCTGCAGATGCTGCTGCTGCTCGTGGCCTCCTTCGTCCTGATTATCCCCACCCAAATCATCTGGAACCTCGGCGCACTCGCCCTGATTGCCGCCGTGTACTTCTGGCAAAAGGCGGGCAGCCGCAGCGAGCCGCCCGCGCCGCTCAGCGCCGCCGCCTGAGCTTCCCGTCCTCAATGCGCCCCTTTCCCGGTGAAAGTGGGCGCATTTGTGTTGCCCTCACGTTTCCTGAAGGCATCATCACTTGGGGGTCAGGTTCGGGGGGCACAGTGAGAGACATGAAAAAGATTCTTCTGGCAAGTGTGGCCGGCGCCGGTCTGCTGGCGAGTTGTGGCGACGTGACCGTGACCATCCCCGGTTACTTCGGCGCTCCGCAGACCAGCAGCGCCCAACTCAGCAAAATCAGCAACTACTCGACCAACTACCAGCTCAGCGCCGACGTGCTCGACCAGAACGGCAACACCCTCAAGAAGGGCAAGAGCATCATCTGTGACAATGTCACCACCGAGATTACGGGCGGCGTCGATTTTACGGGCGACCTGAATAAGCTCGGTCTGCAGCTTAAAGGCGTCAAGACCGGGGATTATGACAATCTCGGAACCAACGATGTGAATCGTGGTGGCCTCACCTCTGGCACCGTTCCGGTGAATATCACTGTCCCCAAGGGCCTCGCCCCCCTGAACCTCGGTGCTCAGGCCATCGTGGTCAACCCGCGCACTGTTGATATCAAGGGCTACACGTACCTGCGCGCTCAGGGCCTGGACACGCAGGGCCGCGCCACCAACATCATCGAAAGCGGCGCAATTCCGGTTGTGGACTGCACCGCTGGATAACATCCGCGAGCATGGACAAGAGCTTCCCCTCACCGGGAGGCTCTTTTTTGTCCTCGGCCTGTCTAATCTATTATTGATAAAAGAACTCAACTTATCTGCTAGGGTCATGTCATGAAACGCGCTCTCCTCTCCCTCCTGACCCTGACCCTCGCCGCCAGTGCCCAGGCGCAACAGGCCAAAGAACTGCGGCTGGGCATCTTTCCCAACGTGACCCACGCGGCGGGGCTGGTGGGCGTCAACAAGGGACTGATTCAGAAGGAACTCGGCAGCGGCGTCAAGCTGGTGGTCAAGGAATTCGCCAACGGGTCGCAGGTGAACGAAGCGTTCGCGGCGGGCGCGATTGACGCGGCGTATGTCGGTCCTGGCCCGGCCATGAACGCGTTTATGCGCGGCGTGCCGATTCAGGTCTACGCGGGCGCGGCCAACGCGGGCGCGGTGCTCGTGGGGCGCAAGGACAGCGGAATTCGCAACGTCAAGGGCCTCGCCGGGAAAAAGGTCGCCGTGCCCACGCGCGGCTCGACCCAGGACATCAGTCTGCGCCACCTGCTGCACGAAAACGGCCTGAAAGCCAGTGACGAGGGCGGCAACGTGACCATCGTGCCGATTGACCCGGCCAACATGCCCGCCGCATTTGCCGGGAAACAGGTGGACGCCGCGCTGGTGCAGGAACCCTGGGGCGCCGTGATGGAGGGCCAGGGGGCCAAACTCATCGTGAACGAAAAAGGCATCTGGGAAGGCGGCAACTACACCTCCACCGTGCTGGTCGTGAACACCAAGTACGCCGCCGCCAACCCGGAAAACGTCAAAGACCTGCTGCGTGGGCACCTCGCCGCCATCAACCTGATCAAAAAGAGCAATGCCGGGGCGCAAAAGGCCATTTCCGACCAGATTTACGCCTTCACGGGCAAGCGGCCCAACTCGGCTGAACTGTTCAAGGCGCTGGCCCGCACCAAGGTCACCTGGGACATCAACCTCAAAACGCTGGCCGAGTACGCGCAGCTCAACAAGGAAGCCGGATTTGCCCGCGCCGTGCCCGACCTCAACAAGTTCGTGAACCTGAACGTGGTGAAGTCGCTGGCGAAGTAAGCAAGTCAGCTCTCTGTCAATCACGCTTTCCTACAATGGAAGCGTGATTTTTCCTGCCCTCATGAGGCTGACGTGCTAGCCCGCGCCCGCAGCGTGGCCCTGATTGGTGTAGACGCGGTGCCAGTCGAGGTCGAGGTGGACGTGTCGCCGGGTTTGCCCGCCTTTACCGTCGTCGGCCTTCCCGACCAGGCGGTGAGCGAGGCGCGGGAACGGGTACGGGCCGCCATTCGCAATTCGGGCCTGCCCTTTCCGGCGGCGCGAATCACGGTCAATCTCGCCCCCGCCGACCTACGAAAAGAAGGGCCGCTGTACGACCTGCCGATTGCGCTGGGGCTGCTCGCCGCGCAGGAGATGCTGCCGCGCGAGGCACTGGAAGAAACGATTGTGGCGGGTGAACTGGCGCTGGACGGCAGCTTGCGGCCTATTGCGGGGGCTATAAATCTGTCGCTGCTGGCGGCGGCGCACGACCTCGAAGCCCTGCTGCCCGAAGCCAATGCCCAGGAAGCCGCGCTGATAGAGGGCGCGAGCGTATACGGCGCGGCGACCCTGCAAGAAGCGGTGCTGCACCTCAGCGGGCAAAAGCGCCTGCCCCAGACCGAGGCAGCCCCACCAGCCGACGACCCCACACTGTTTCCCGACCTGGGCGACCTGAAGGGGCAAACGGCGGCGCGGCGGGCGCTGGAAGTGGCGCTGGCGGGCGGTCACAACCTGTTGATGGTCGGTAGTCCCGGCAGCGGCAAAACCATGCTGGCGCGGCGGGCGCCGGGGCTACTGCCGCCCCTGACCCGCACGGAGGCGCTGGAAGTCACGCGTATTCACTCGGCGGCAGGATTGCTGACCAGCCGGGGGAGTTTCAGCCGATTCGCGCCGTTCAGAGCGCCCCATCACACCGTTTCGGACGCAGGACTCATCGGCGGGGGCAGCATGCCCAAGCCGGGGGAAGTGTCGCTGGCGCATCGGGGACTCCTCTTCCTCGACGAATTCCCCGAATTTTCGCGCAAGGCTCTGGAAACGCTGCGGCAACCGCTGGAAGACGGCCGGGTGGTGATTTCCCGCGCCCGTGCCACAGTGGAATATCCGGCCCGTTTCCAACTCATTTCTGCGATGAATCCGTGTCCCTGTGGGCATTTCGGTGACCCTGAAAAGCCCTGTACCTGCACGCCCAACGAGCGCACCCGTTACGCGGCAAGGCTGAGCGGCCCGCTGCTTGACCGTATAGACCTGATTGTCAAAGTGCCCAGGTTGACGGTGGACGAACTCACCCGCGCTCCGGAACCGGAGAAGTCTGAACCCGTTCGGCAGCGCATCGCGGCGGCGCGGGAGCGGATGCACGCCCGCCAGGGCAGCCGCAACAGCGACCTGACGGGCGCGGCCCTGCGAGAACACGCGGCGCTGGCGGCTGGCCCGCTCGCCTTCGCTCAGGCAGCGGCGCGGCAACTCGGCCTGACCGGGCGGGGTTATGACCGGGTGGTGCGGGTGGCCCGCACGGTGGCCGACCTCGCGGGAAGTGACGACATTCGGGAAGCGCATCTGGCCGAGGCGGTGACGTATAGGCCGAGGGAGTTGGTGTAGAGGGTCGATGGTTGATGGTTCCGCTGCGCTGATGGTTGATGGAGAAAGCGAGGCTGCTGCGGAGGTGAGAGGCGTTTTGATGCTTCCATTTTCGGCGTCTGGAACGACAAAAAAGCGGCTGTCGGGGAGCCTCAAGAACGCCTGTAAAAACCCCCCTCCGGACAGGAAGGGGGCGGGTGGCGCAAACTTTACAGCAGTCCACTCCGGCGCAGCAGCGCGTCGGCGTCGGGGTCGCGGCCCATGAAATCGCGGTAGAGCTGGGCGGGGTCGTCGCTGTTGCCCCGGGCGAGCACGCTGTCCACGAAGGCGCGGCCCGTTTCGCGGTTGAAGATGCCTTCGTTGGCGAACCGGGAAAAGGCGTCGGCGTCGAGGACTTCGGCCCACTTGTAGGAGTAGTACCCGGCCCCGTAACCCACCGGCGAGCTGAACAGGTGACCGAAGCTGGCGACCTGCGCGTAATTCCCCGGCAGTTCCGTGGGGTAGAAGCGGGCCATCACCTCGCGGGCCACCGCCACCGGGTCCTCTGCGCCGTTCGGGTCGAACTCGACATGCAGCGTCAGGTCGGTCAGGCCGAAGGAGTACTGGCGCATGGCCGTGTTCGCAGCGCGGTAGTTCTGGGCCTTGACGAGCTTCTGGAAGAGGTCTTCGGGCAGCTTTTCGCCGGTCTGGTAGTGCTTGGCGAACAGGTCGAGGGCTTCTCGCTCCATCACCCAGTTTTCCATGATCTGGGAAGGCAGCTCCACGAAGTCCCAGGGCACGTTGGTGCCGGAGAGCGATTTGACCGGCACGCGGCTCATGGCGTGGTGCAGCAGGTGCCCGAACTCGTGGAAGACCGTTTCGACCTCGCGGATACTCAGCAGGCTGGGCGTGTCGCCACTCGGGGGCGTCATGTTGCCGCACATCAGGCCAAGGTGGGGGTCCACGCCACCCTCACGCGGCCCGCCCGTGATGAAGGCGTTCATCCACGCGCCGCCGCGCTTGGTGTCGCGCGGGAACCAGTCAGTGTAGAAGGAAGCGAGGTGCTGCCCCTGCTCGTCGTGAATCTCGTAGAACTTGACTTCACTGTGCCAGCCGGGAGCCTGCGCCTCGGTCACGGTGATGCCGAACACCCGGCGGCAAATCTCGAACAGGCCCGAGAGCACGCTGTCCATCTCGAAGTAGGGCCGCAGGGCTTCCTCGTCGAAGTCGTACTTGTCCTGGCGCTGCTTTTCGGCCCAGTAAGCGATGTCCCAGGGCGCCAGCGCGGGCGCGTCCGCTCCGGCTTTTTCACGGTAGTAGGTCTCCAGCTCGGCGTTTTCACGCTCGAAGGCGGGGCGGGTTTTGGTTTCGAGGTCGCGCTCGAACTTCAGCGCCGTGTCGCCCGACTTCGCCATGCGGTCTTCGAGCACGTAGTCGGCAAAGTTCCTGAAGCCCAGGATTTCGGCCTGTTCGCGGCGCAGTTTCAGAATCTCACGGATGAGGGGGCGGTTGTCGCGGCCTTCCTGCTGGCCCAGTTGTCCGCTCGCTTCCCACAGTTCGCGGCGCAGTTCGCGGTCGTCGGCGTAGGTCAGGACGGGTTGCAGGGTGGGTGCGTGCAGCGTCAGGCGGTGGCCGTCTTTCCCTTTCTCCTCGGCGGCCTTACGGGTGGCGTCCACCACGCGCTGCGGCACTCCCTTCAGGCGCTCAGTGGGCACGTACAGCTCATAGGCGGCGGTGGCGTCGAGCACGTTCTTGGCGAACTGGTTGGTCGTCTGGGCCAGCTTCGTGTTGACCTCCAGCAGCCGCGCCTTCTGGTCCTCGGGCAGGTCGGCCCCGCCCCGGCGGAACTCGTCGGTGGTCAGCTTGAGGTGCCGGGCGCGGACGGGGTCGAGGCTCCTTGCCGCGTCGGTCTCACCAAACGCCTTGAGCGCCGCCCACAGGCCCGGGTGCAGGCTGAGTTCGGTGTAGAACTGCGTGGTTTTGGGAATGATGGCCTCGACGGCGGCCTTCCACTCGTCGCTGCTCATCACGCTGTTGAGGTGGTGGACGATGGTGCCGACGGTGCCGAGCTGCTCGGTCAGCACGTCGAGGTCGTGCATGAAGTTCTCGAAATCACGTTCACCGGAACGGGCCAGCGTCTCCACCCGCTCGCGGGCGGCGCTCAGCAGTTCGTCCACGGCGCTTTCGGCGTGTTCGGGGCGAATCTGGTCGAAGGGAATGCGAAAGCCGACGTTCAGCAGCGGGTTGCTGCTCTGGGCAACAGATTGTGTCATCACCCGCGAGTATAGGCCGCTGTCCTCAGCCCGCCGTAAGCCAAGTGGCGGATGCCCGCACCCCTGACCTACGCTTTGCTGACGCATGGAGCCGCCTCCCTTTCCCGCTGGCCTGACCCTGACGCCCACCAAGCCCGCCGACAATCCGGTGGTGGCCGACCTGATGACGCGTGCCCACCCCGACTGGGCCAGAACCGCCGCCGACCTCGACCGCTTCGACGAAATGCGGCTGGCAGGCGAAGTCTTTGAGCGGGTGCTGGCGCGGCGCGGCGGCGAACCTGTCGGGATGGCCGAAGTCAGCCGGCCACGTATGGACGGGCACCCCGGCTGGCTGAATCTGGAAGTGGTGACGCTGGAACGCCCCCTGTTCGGGCCGCTGCTGGCCTGGGCCGAAGCCACCGCCGCGCAGCATCAGGCCCGGACCCTCGTGACCCGTGTCAAGGAAAACTGGTGGGAAAGGGAGGCGTTCGGGGCGGCGGGCTACGCCGAACATGACCGCATGTGGACCAGCGTGCTGGACCTGACCACGCTGGCCTTTGGCACCTTCGCCCCCCAGGAAGCCAGAGCGAGGGCCTCGGGCGTGACGCTGCACCCGCTTTCCGAACTGGGCGACTACGACGAAGCGCAGCAACGCAAGCTCTACGACCTGATTGCCGCCCTGCTGCGCGACGTGCCGAGCGCCTCGCCCGTCGCTGTGCTGCCTTTTCGGGACTGGCAGTTTCGCTTCGGCCATATCAAGCACCCCGAGGGACTGTGGCTGGCGGTGGCCCCGAACGGCGAGTGGGTGGGCGTGAACGAACTTCACCTGCCGGTCAGCAGTCAGCCGCACATGCTTCAGAACGGGCTGACGGGGGTGCTTCCGGCCTGGCGCGGCCAAGGGATTGCCTACGCGCTCAAGCTCGCCGCCGCCCGCGCCGCGCTGGAACGCGGGTTTACCCACGCCCGAACCGGCAACCACAGCGTCAACCGGCCCATGCTCGCCATCAACGCGGCGCTGGGCTTCGTGCGGGAGCAAGCGACGCTGACCCTGCGGCGCGAAGTGTGATACGGATTCCGATTGAATCCAGCAGATTTCTGGATTCAATCCGACTGAAAGGAGTAGGAAAAGATACGGATTTCGCGATATGGATGCACAGGCGGTGTAGTTCCGACTGTGCAGGAATTTAGCGGAATCCGTATGACTACCAGAAAAAGGTTAAGAGCAACCGGATTGTAACCCTCCCCCGGTGGGTGGTAGGCAGCCGACCTGCCCCGGCCTACACTGATGGGCAGCCTGTGGAGGCGACCTTGCAACCCCCTGTTCCCGAAACCCTGAAAGTCTCTGCCGATTCGCGTCCCAACTCGGTGGCCGGTGCCATCGCCGCGCTGCTGCGCAGTCAGGGGCGGGTGGAGGTCCAGGCCATCGGCCCGGCGGCGGTCAACCAGGCGGTCAAGGCGCTCGCCATCGCCCGGGGCTACCTCACCGAGGACGGCCTCGACCTCAGCGCCCAGCCTTCCTTCGTCAAGCTCGAAGTCGAGCAGGAGGAGCGCACCGCCATGAGATTCGGCGTGTACGCCTACCGCCTCGCAGACGTGCAGTAACGGGTGACGTAATACGGATTCCGCTTAATTCCTGCACAGTCGGGAAAGCGCCGCCTGTGCATCCATATCGCGGAATCCGTATTTTTTCCTACTCGCATCCGCTCTGCTGCGCAGCTTTGCAAGTCGGATTGAATCTGAAACTACCAGATTCAATCGGAATCCGTATAAGGGGTGCCCGGAGGCGGCTTAAGCTGCGGCCTCCGGGCATCCTGCCGCCAACGGTCAGGCGCTTTCCCAGTCCAGAATCACCTTGCCGCTTTGCCCGCTCAGCATGGCGTCGAAGCCCTTCTGAAAGTCCGCGATGCCGTAATGGTGGGTAATGACGGGGGTGAGGTCCAGGCCCGACTGAATCAGGGCGGCCATCTTGTACCAGGTTTCGAACATCTCGCGGCCATAGATGCCCTTGATGGTCAGCATCTTGAAGATGACGGCGTTCCAGTCGATCTTCACGTCGCCCGACGGAATGCCCAGCAGCGCGACCTTACCGCCGTTGTTCATCACGCCGACCATCTGCGCGAAGGCGGGGCCGGAGCCGCTCATTTCCAGGCCCACGTCGAAGCCCTCGTGCATGCCGAGTTCCTCCGTCGCCACCGTCCAGAGGTCCTCGCGCGAGACGTTGACGGCGCGGGTCACGCCCATCTTGCGGGCGAGGTCGAGGCGGTAGTCGTTGACGTCGGTAATCACCACGTTGCGGGCGCCCACATGCCGGGCGACGGCGGCGGCCATGCAGCCAATCGGCCCGGCCCCGGTAATCAGCACGTCCTCGCCCACCAGATCGAAGCTCAGCGCCGTGTGGACCGCGTTGCCAAAAGGGTCGAAAATGGCGGCGATGTCGTCGGGAATGTCGTCGGGCAGCTTGAAGGCGTTGAACGCGGGCAACACCAGATACTCGGCAAACGAACCGGGGCGATTGACCCCCACCCCCAGCGTGTTGCGGCACAGGTGGCGGCGCCCGGCGCGGCAGTTGCGGCAGTGCCCGCAGGTGACGTGGCCCTCTCCGCTCACCCGGTCCCCGATGGCAAAGCCGCGCACTTCCGACCCCATGCCCGCCACCACGCCCACGTACTCGTGGCCGACCACCATCGGCACCGGCACCGTCTTGCTGGCCCAGTCGTCCCATTTATAGATATGCACGTCGGTCCCGCAGATGCTGCCTTTGCGTACCCGGATGAGCAGGTCGTTGGGGCCGGGGGTGGGCACCTCGGTTTCGACCAGCCAGATGCCCTCGGCGGGGCGCTGCTTGCTCAGGGCACGCATGCGGGTGGGGGCCGTTTCAGGAGAGGGAAAGGTCACGACTCCACGTTGTACGCTGCCCAACTGCCGTCTGCAAGCACTCCGGAGTCCGGACCGGATGGACACCCAGGCAGCCTTGCCCGGCCCAGCCGCAAACGTGGGACTTGAACACTTCCATAAGCTGCCCCGCGCCCACGCTCTCTGCCGAACGTTTAGGCTGAGCGCATGATCAAGTACCGCAAGCAAAACGCCCTGGAACCCGAGAAGGACGCCGAAATCAGCCTCAACCTGACCCCGCTGATGTTTTTTGCGGTGGGCTACGTCGCCATGAAGGCGCTGCTCGGCAGCGTGCGCAAGCTCGGCTGAAGCCCTTTGCAGCCCAGCTTGCTGGCGGCCCGTTTCCTACCGAAGCGGGCCGCGCTTCATGGCTCTGTCTCGCGGCAGGCGGGTGCGCTAAGGTGTGCTTCATGACGAATCCTCCCCAGCAGCCCCAGCAGTTCAAGAGCGTCCAGAGCAACCGCTTTGTGGTGCCCGGCTGGACCGGCCTGGTGCCCGGCAAGCCCGACACCATCGAGATTCAGTTCGATGTGGACGCGGGCGACCTGAAGCGCGAGCACGGCTGCCTGCTGATCGAGTACTGGGCCACCCCCAACGACCTGACCCTTCAGAGCGTGCTGCCGATTCGCGCCTTCAACACCGCCAAGGAAGAGGGCGCCGGCTGGTGCGTGTTCGTTCCCGCGCAGGGCCGCGTGCTGGTGCGCGCACTCGACCCCCAGCCCAACCCCCCGGTCCTGGCGAGCCACTGGATCAACGTGGACCCCGAAACGCTGCCCGGCACCACCGTCAACGTCAACGTCAACTTCCCCGACAACCAGCCCACCACCAGCCAGAACCTCCAACTCAACAACTGATTCCGGTCCAGTGGAACACCGACCGCCCCAGCCGTGGGCGGTTTTTTATTGTGTGGCGGCCCCCAGCAGGGTCTCCAGCCCGCGCCGGGTCGCGGCCAGCGCCTCCCCGATGCGCCAGGACGCCCGGTCACGTGGCCCCACCGGGTTGCTGACCCCGCGCAGTTCCAGGGCAGGCACCCCGGCGAGCAGCGCGGCGTGGGCGACCCCGGCCCCTTCCATGCCCTCGGTCAGTGCTCCGGGAAAGCGGGTTTCCCAGGCGGCGGCCTCGGCAGTGCTGGCGCTCACGGTGGACAGGGTGAGCAGGGGACCGAGGGCGGCGCCCGCACGCTGGGCGAGGTCGGCGGCTCCGTCCCAGGCCGCAAAGTGCCCGAAGTGGGAGGTGTCCGGGCACACGCTCAGGCCCAGGTGCTCCAGCCCCAGCCAGCGTTCACCGTCCTGCGTGCCCAGGTCGGCGTGAATCATCCGGCTGGACACGGCGAGGTCGCCCGGCGCCAGGCCGCTGCCCGGATACGCCCCGGCGATTCCGGCGCTCACGGCGAGGTCGTAGGCCCCGCTCCGCAGCGCCGCCGCCGTCGCCAGGGCCGCCGCGACGGGTCCCACCCCGCTGACCACCACCCGCGCAGGCAGGTCGCGCAGGCGCTCCGCCTCGGCAGCGGTGGCGACGACAATGAGCACGCGGCCCGGCAGGGCACTGGGCAGGGGGAAGCCGGAAGACATGGGCGCAGGGTGGCACGCCGGGAACGGGTTGCCAAGCGCCGGGGCGCTTTCGCCTTTCGCGCCCGCTGACAGCGGTTAGACTCTGGGGTGATGTCGCTGCCTCTCGTCTATCTGGTCATCACCGCTCTGGCCGCCCTGCTGCTGCTCGTCCTGCTGGTGCGCGGGGGGCTGGCGCGGCCCATGACGGTGTGGGGCCTGACCGCGCTGCTGCCGCTGCTCGTCGCCCTGAGCGTGGCCCTGGGCAGTCAGGCGCGGGCCGAGGTGACCCTGAAGACCTACCGCCCCCAGAGCGCGGCGGTGGTCATCACCACCGGGGGCCAGGAGTACGACGCGGTCCTGACCGCCGGGCAAGCCGCCTGCCTCGAACGCTCCCGGCGGCTGCGCACCGACGCCGACCTCGTTCTGGGAGAAGGACGCGACCCCATTCCCCTGCGCTCCGGCTTCAAGGTCACCGGCGAACTGCCCACCCAGGCCCAGGTGGAAGCCCTGAGCGTGCGCGGCCAGCTCGCCTGCCCCGAGTTCCGGCACGTGGAGCAGACGAAGTAATACGGATTCCGCTTAATTCCTGCACAGTCGGGAAAGCGCCGCCTGTGCATCCATATCGCGGAATCCGTATTTTTTCCTACTCCTTTCAGTCGGATTGAATCCAGAAATCTGCTGGATTCAATCGGAATCCGTATAATACGGGGCTGAATTCTTCTCCGGAGATGGCAGAAGGGGGATGTCAGACAAGCGCCGACATCTCCTGCACTTCATTTCGTCCCGTCTCTTCTTCGACTCCCCCCCGCTCGGAAAACAGTTCGGTTGCCCAAGCTGTTTTCGAGGCGACCCCTATTCCCCCAGATACCGCCGCAGCTCGTCCAGCGAGTGCCCGGTGCCGATGACCACCAGCTTGTCGTGGGGCCGCAGCTCGTCCTCGGCGCGGGGGGTGACTTCGACCTTGCCGCCCCGGCTCACCGCGATGACCTGCACCCCGAAGCGGCCCGTGAGGTTGAGTTCGCGCAGGGTGCCGCGCAGCCGCTCGTTGGCCTCGATTTCCACGATGGCGTGGTCGCCGCCGAGGTCCAGCGTGTCCACGATGTTGGGGGTGGCGATCTGCCGGGCGAGGCGCACGCCCATGTCGTGTTCGGGCCGGATGACCAGATCGGCCCCGATGCGCTCCAGCACGCGCCGGGCCATTTCGTCGATGGCTTTGGTGACGACGTAGGGCGCCCCCAGGCTCTTGGCGTTCATGGTCGCCAGGATGTTGGCCTGCACGTCCGAACCGATGGCGACGACCACCACGTCGAAATCGCCCACGCCGATGGAGCGCAGCGCCCGTTCCTCGGTGGCGTCCACGATGGCGGCGTGGGTGACGAGGTTCATCACCCGTTCCACGTTTTCCTCGGTGTGGTCGATGGCGACGACCTCGTGCCCCATCTCGTACAGGGTCGTGGCGACGGCGGTGCCGAAGCGTCCCAGGCCGATCACCAGGCATTGTTTGGTTTTCATGGCTGACCTTCTTTCACCCCACCAGAATGTCATGCTCGGGCGGGTACTTCACCCAGCGGCTGCGGGTGGGGCGCAGATTGAACGCGACGGCGAACGTCAGCGGCCCGATGCGCCCCAGGTACATCAGCGCGGTCAGGATGAGCAGCCCGGCGTCGTTGAGCTTGTGGGTGGTGTTCATGCTCAGGCCGACGGTGGCCGCCGCGCTCACGGTCTCGAACAGCAGGTGCGTGAAGCCCAGGTCCGGGTTGGTGGCGAGCATGGCGAAAAAGGCCGTCGCCACCAGCAGGGTATAGAGCGTGGTGATGGCCCCGGCCCGCACCAGATTTTCGTTCAGGACCCGGCGCTGAAACAGGATCAGTTCGCCGCGCCCGCGCACCATGTTCCACGCGCTGCCGACCAGAATGGCGAAGGTGGAGGTCTTGATGCCGCCCCCGGTGGAGCCGCTGCCCGCGCCGATGTACATGAGAGCGATCAGGGTAAAGAGGCTGGCGGTGTGCAGCGCCTCGATATTCACGGTGGAAAACCCCGCCGAGCGCGGCGTCATGCTCTGGAAAAAGGCGGCGAGCAGCTTGCCGGGAGCGCTCAGGTCTGCCAGTGTGCGCGGGTTGTGCCACTCCAGCGCGAGCAGCACCAGTGTTCCCAGCACAAGCAGCGCGGCGGTGGTGAGCAGCGTCAGTTTGGAGTACACCAGCAGCCGACTGCGCCGCCGGTCGCGCAGATGCGCCACCACGTTGAGCTGCACCAGAAACCCCAGCCCGCCCAGAATCGCCAGCCCCGCCAGGGTCAGGCACACCAGCGGGTCCTGCGCGTAGGGCGCCAGCCCCCCGGAGAGCACCACGAAGCCGCCGTTGTTGTAGGCGCTGACCGAATGGAACACCGACTGGTACAGCCCCTCGCTCCAGCCGAACTGCGGCACGAAGCGCAGGGCGAGCAGCGCGGCGCCGATAGCCTCGGTGACGAAGGTGTAGAGCAGAATGGTGCGCACCAGCCCCAGCACGCTGCCCACGTCCAGCGCGTTGAGCTGCGCGACGAGGTGCTGGCGCTCGGTGAAGTTCAGCCGCCGCCCGGTCACGAAGGCGAACACCGTGCCGAAGGTCAGGATGCCCAGCCCGCCCACCTGCACCAGCAGCAGAATCAGCAGCTGCCCGAAGCGGGTAAACGCCTCGCCGGTGTCGGCCACCGTCAGCCCGGTGATGCAGATGGCGGAGGTGGCGGTAAACAGCAGGTCGGTGCTGCTCAGTGCCGCGCCGGGCCGCTGAACGCCGGGCAGGTGCAGCAGCCCCGCGCCGATGAGGATGCCCGCCGCGTAGACCAGCGCGAGCAGTTGCGGCGGGGTCAACCGCGAGCGCCGCCGGGGACCACTGCTCAGCAGCGCGGCGTCCCTGGTCACGCCCCCATCGCCCCGCTCGCCATCAGCCGATCAGGATATCGCGGGCTGCCGGATACCGGACCAGCGCCTTTTCGGGGGACGGGCGGCTGAACGCCACCGCGAAGGTGAGCGGCCCGATGCGCCCCAAGAACATCAGGAAAATCAGGACGATTTCCTGGGGGGTGTTGAGCAGCGGCGTGGCGTTCATGCTCAGCCCCACCGTGCCGAAAGCACTGACCGTCTCGAAGAACAGTTGCAAAAAGAGCACGTCCCTGTTGGTGTTGAGCAGCAGCAGCGCCATGAATCCCAGCGTGACCAGCGCCATACTCAGCAGGCCCACCGTCATCGCCCGCAGGACCGTCTCGGTGTCGATGCGGCGGCCAAAGAGCGTGGTGTCGCGCCGCCCGCGCACCATGCTCCAGGCCGAAGCGACGATCACGTAAAAGGTGTTGGTCTTGATGCCGCCGCCGGTGGAGCCGGGGTTGGCCCCGATGAACATCCACACGACGGTCATGAACAGCGCCGGAAAGCCCATCAGCCCGTAGTCGAGGGTGTTGAAGCCCGCCGTGCGCGGCGTTACCCCCTGAAACCACGACGCGAGCAGCTTGCCGTGCAGCGGCAGGGCGCCGAGCGTCTTGGGGTTGTTCCACTCGGTCAGCGCGAAAAAGACCGTGCCCACCCCCAGCAGCAGCGCCATCATCGTCAGCGAAAGCCGGGTGTTGGTGCTCAGGCGATTGCGGCGGCGGTCGCGCAGCCACGCCAGCACGTTGAGCTGCACCAGAAACCCCAGACCGCCGAGGATAATCAGGCCGGTGACCACCAGATTGACCAGCGGGTCGGACACGAAATTCATCAGGCTGTTGGGATAGAGGCTGAAGCCCGCGTTGTTGAATGAACTGACCGCGTGAAAGATGGAGTAGTAGATGCCGCGCCCCACCCCCTCACGCGGGATAAAGGCGGGCAGCAGCAGCAGCGCCCCGACGGCCTCGATGAGCAGCGAGGACAGCACGATGGCCCGCACCAGCGAGGTCGCCCCGCCGAGCGTGGTCGCACTCACCTGCTGCTGCGCGTTGATGCGCCCGCTCACGCCCAGCCGCCGCCGCAGCGCCAGCGCGAAGAGGGTCCCCAGCGTGATGAGCCCCAGGCCGCCCACCTGAATCAGCACCAGCATGACCACTTCCCCGAACAGGTTGAAGGTGCTGCCGGGGTCTACCACCGCCAGCCCGGTGACACACACGGCACTCGTCGCCATGAACAGCGCCTGAACGAACGTGATGGACTTGCCCGGTTCGTGCGCCAGCGGCGACCACAGCAGCAGCGCCCCGATCAGGATGGCGGCGGCGAAGGTCAGCGCGATCAGTTGCGGGGGACGCAGCCGCGAGGACCACGAGCGGCGCAGCCCCGGCGGGCGCCCGCTGCCCGGCGCGGTCTTGTCAGCACTCAGGAGGGCCAGATTACGCGGGGCAGGGCCAGGAGGGGTCATAAGACGGGGCGGATTGTAGCACCGCGCCGCGCGAGTCACCGGCCAGCGGGGGGTCAGGTCAGGCTATAGTGCTCTGCTATGCCGCGCCCCCGTTCCAACAGCAACCCCGCCTATGCCCGCCGCCCGTCTGCCGGGAAAACTGGCAAGGGCCGCCCCAAGGGGGACCACCGCGCCCGGCAGCCTGCCCACGAGTACGAGCTGGAGGCGCTGCCGGGGCTGGAGGAGGTGGCGGCCACCGAACTGGCCGGGGTGCCGCTCGCCCGTGACATCCGGGGCCTGCGCTTCTGGTACCCCGGCAGCCCCGAGCGGCTGACCCGGCTCAGGGCGGCGGTGGCGGCCTACCGCATCCAGTCCTGGGACGTGCCGCGCCCACGTGGTCTGCTGGGGCACCAGCAACTCGGTGAACTGGTCGGCTACGTGCGCGAGGTGGTCGAGGTCGGCGGGCACCGCTCCTTCCGAATCGGCGCGGCGGGCAAGGAGTCGCCCACCATGCAGCGCCTCGCCGAGGAACTGAGCGCGGCCCTGGGGCTGCCCCACGACCCGGAGGAGGGCGAACTGCTGCTGCGGCTGCGCCCCTCTGCAAGCGGGCAGGGCTGGGACGTGCTGGCCCGGATTACGCCCCGGCCCCTCTCGGCGCGGGCGTGGCGCGAGTGCAACATGGGCGGCGGCCTGAACGCCACCATCGCCTACGCCATGCACAAACTGGCCGGGCAGCGCGACGAGGACCGCATCTTCAACCCCATGAGTGGCAGCGGCACCCTCCTCATCGAGCGGGCGCTGCTCGGTCCTTACGCCGCAATGGTCGGCGTGGACATCAGCGAGGGCGCGGTGGCCTGCGCCCGCACCAACCTGCGGGCAGCGGGCAAGGAAGTGGAAGTGGCGCAGGTGGACGCGCTGCACACCGGCCTGCCCGCCCGCTCCTTCGACCTGGTCATCACCGACCTGCCCTGGGGCGACGCCATCGGCTCCCACCAGAGCAACGAAACGCTGTACCCGGCCTTCCTGAAGGAAATGCACCGCCTGACCAGCCGCCGGGGAAGGCTGTGCCTGCTCACCCACGAACTGCGGCTGTTCGAGCGCGTGATGCGCGAGCAGGACGACTGGGAAGCCAAGGAACTGTTTCAGGTCTACAGCGGCGGGCACCACCCCAAGGCTTATTTGCTGCACAAGCGCGGCTGAACCGACAAGCAGAAGAAGCGCACCCCTGGCCGAGTGCGCTTTTTTCAGTTCTGTTCTCGAAGTCGTTGACCACAGTTTAGTCGCCGTCCGTGACAAACCTATGACAGCTCGACCACGTGAGGCGGGGCGTTTGTCTCACGGTGTTCACATCGGGCCAGGGGGCCACGCTGCGGGACTCAGCGTTTCCACCTCGGCCCGTCCTTGGTGTCCTCGACGGTGATTCCGGCTCTGGTCAGGGTGTCGCGCAGTTCGTCGGCCTCGGCGTACTGCTTTTGCAGGCGGTAGTTCTGGCGGGCCTTGAGCACCAGTTCCATCAGGGCGTCCACCACGGGCGCGTCGTCCTGCGCGGGGGCCGCGCCGCTCCCTTCGGCAAACAGGCCCAGCACGTCGCCGCCCAGGGTGCGGTAGGCGGCCTGCGCCCGTTCCAGCGTGTCGCGCCCCACCGGGCCAGCGTTCAGGGCGGTGTTGACCTCCGCAGTCAGGCCGAACAGCGCCGCCACCGCTTTGGGCGTGTTGAAGTCGTCGCGCATGGCGTCCTCGAATTCCTGCACGCGGGCGGCGATTTTGGCGTCCAGCGCAGCGTCTGAGCCAGCCGGGGCGTCTTTCAGGCGCCGCTCCACCTCATGCAGCGTTTCGCTCAGTCGGCGGTAGCCCCCCTGCGCACTGGCGAAGGCTTCCTCGTTCATCTCGGTCACGCTGCGGTAGTGGCTCGACACCAGCAGAAAGCGCACCACCATCGGCTCGTGTTTTTGGAGGATGTCCTGAATGGTCGTGAAGTTGCCCTTGCTCTTGGACATCTTCTCGCCGCCGATGGTCAGCATGTTGTTGTGCATCCAGTAGCGGGCGAAGTGGTGGCCCGCCGCTTCCGCCTGCGCGATTTCGGCTTCGTGGTGGGGAAATTGCAGGTCCAGGCCGCCGCCGTGAATGTCGAAACCTTCGCCGAGGTACTTCAGGCTCATGGCCGAGCATTCGATGTGCCAGCCGGGAAAGCCCACGCTCCAGGGCGAGTCCCAGCGCATCAGGTGTTCCGGCTCGGCCTTTTTCCACAGCGCGAAGTCGCGGGGGTCGCGCTTTTCCTCGCGCACGGCCTCGCGCACGCCCTCCTCCTGGTCGTCCAGCTTGCGGCCCGAGAGCTTGCCGTAGTCGGGCCAGCTGCGCACGTCGAAGTAGACGCTGCCCGCCGATTCGTAGGCGTGGCCGCGTGCGATGAGTTCCTCGATCAGCTTGATCTGCTCCTGAATGTGCCCGGTGGCGCGGGGGTTGATGGAGGGGCGCAGCACGTTCAGGGCGTCCATGTCCTTGAAAAACGACCAGAAGTACTTGTCGGCCACTTCCATCGGTTCGAGCTGCTCCAGCCGGGCGCGGGCCTGCAACTTGTCTTCGCCCTCGTCGGCGTCGCCCAGCAGGTGACCCACGTCGGTGATGTTGGCGACGTAGCGCACCCGGTAGCCGAAGTGCATCAGGGCGCGGCGAATCACGTCGAACGCCACTTCTTTCTTGGCGTGGCCCAGGTGCGCGTCCGAGTACACGGTGGGGCCGCACAGGTACATGCCGACGTGACCGGGCGTACTCGGCACGAACGGCACCTTCCGGCGCTGCATGGTGTCGTAGAGGTGGATATTGGGGTCGGGCTGCTGGGTCATGGAGTCCTCGTTCGGGAAACGAAAAAACCGCGCCTCTGTCCACAAGGGGAAAGGGGCGCGGCAGGGCAAAAGTGCTGCTTACCGCGTCAGGGGGCAACACAGGGCGAACATGGGGGAAAGATAGCAGATGCCAGCGGGCCGCACCCGGCGCGTGCAGGAACCGACTGGGGGAGAACGGCTGCCCCTTCTACTGCCCCCGTGACCTTCAGCGTGGTCCGGCACAACCGCCCGACAAAGCGGCCTGGCCTGCAACTTTATGCGCCTGCGCGGGGTGGTGCATACATCCCGAAATCCCTAGCATGAAAGGCCAATGCCCGCGGGCGGCAAACGCTCTGCCCGTTTCTCCCCCACTCCGCCGCAAAGGAGCACCTGACCATGACCCACCCCACAGTCAACCAGCCCACGACCCAGCAGGACTACATCAACCTCGAAGACCGCTACGGCGCCCACAACTACCATCCCCTCCCCGTCGTTCTGGCGCGCGGCCAGGGCGCGAAGGTCTGGGACACCGACGGCAAGGAATATCTCGATTTTCTTTCGGCCTACTCCGCCGTCAACCAGGGCCACTGCCACCCCAAAATCGTGGGGGCGATGGTCGAGCAGGCCCAGACGCTGACGCTGACCAGCCGCGCCTTTTACAACGACAAGCTCGGACCCTATGAGGAGTTCGTGACCCGCTACTTCGGCTTCGACAAGGTGTTGCCCATGAACACGGGCGCTGAGGCCGTCGAAACCGCGCTCAAGCTGGCCCGCAAGTACGCCTACGAAGTCAAAGGGATTCCCGAAAACGAAGCCCTGATTATCGTCTGCGAGAACAACTTTCACGGGCGCACGACTACCATCATCTCCTTTTCCAACGACGAGAACGCCCGCCGCTCTTTCGGCCCCTACACCGGCGGCTTCCTGCGGATTCCCTACGACGACCTCGGGGCGCTCGAAGCCGCGCTCAACGCCCACGCGGGCCGGGTGGCGGGCTTCCTGGTCGAGCCGATTCAGGGCGAGGCGGGCGTGTATGTCCCCCAGGAGGGCTACCTCAGCGGCGCCAAGGCCCTGTGTGAGCAGCACGGCGCCCTGTTCATCGCCGACGAGGTGCAGACCGGGATTGCCCGCACCGGAAAGCGGCTGGCGGTGGACCATGAAAACGTCAAGCCCGACATCCTGATTCTGGGCAAGGCGCTCTCGGGCGGGGCCTACCCCGTCAGCGCGGTGCTGGCCGACGACGCCGTGATGAACGTGATTCGGCCCGGTCAGCACGGCTCCACTTTTGGCGGCAACCCGGTGGCGGGCGCGGTGGCAGTGGCCGCGCTGACGGTGGCCGAGGATGAGGGACTGGCCGAACGCGCCGAAGCCCTGGGCCAGAAGTTCCGCAGCGCCCTGAGCGAGTACGTCGCGCAGAGCCGGGTCGCCAAGCTGGTGCGCGGCAAGGGCCTGCTCAACGCGGTGGTCATCAACGACCACGAGGACAGCGACACGGCCTGGAACATCTGCCTGAAGATGGCCGAGCGCGGCCTGCTCGCCAAGCCCACGCACGGCAACATCATCCGCTTCGCGCCCCCGCTGGTCATCAGCGAAGCCGACCTGGAACGCGGCATCCGCATCATCACCGACACCCTGCGCGAGTTCGAGGGCCAGGGCGAAGAAGTCACACTGGAGGAAATCAACCACCCGCAGCGCGTCGAGCAGGTGTAATACGGATTCCGCTTAATTCCTGCACAGTCGGGCCTATACAGTTGGGAAGGCGCCGCCTGTGCATCCATATCGCAGAATCCGTATTTTTTCCTACTCGCATCCGCTCTGCTGAGCAGCTTTGCAAGTCGGATTGAATCTGAAACTACCAGATTCAATCGGAATCCGTATAACGACGCCGCGACACAGCACTTCGGAATGAACCGCTCTTGAAGGGGCCGCAGGGAAACCAATCTCTGCGGTCCTTTCCGCTTTTTTCCGCGCGAACCTTCTACACTCTCCCCGATGACCGCCCCCAGCCCCGATTCCGACTCCCCGGTCCTGCTCACCCCCGACGGCTCGCGCACCGCCCACAATGCCCGCTTCGGGGAGGCGTACGGGTCGCGGCACGGGGCGCGGGCGCAGGCGCACCACGTGTTTCTGGAGGGCAGCGGCACGGACACGCATCCGGCCCCCCGCGTGCTGGAAATCGGCTTCGGGCTGGGCGTCAATTTCCGGGCGACGCTGGCGAATGCGGCGGCGCGGGGCGTTTTGCTCCACTACCACGCCTACGAGTTCGACCCCGCCCCCGCCGACCTGCTGCGCGAGGTGGCCGCCGGGGGCGAAGGGGCCGACCACCCCCTCTGGGCGCGGGTGCTGGGGGGCTGGGGGCGCCCTGAAGGGCTGAACGAGGCGGCAGGCGGGGCGCGGCTGCGGGTGGACTTCTGCGACGTGACCACGGCGGAGGGAACAGAGGCCGGGTTGCCGCAGGGGTGGGCCACCGCGCTGTATCTGGACGGCTTTTCGCCCACGCGCAACCCGGAAGTCTGGACGCCCGACTTCGTGGCGCGGCTGGCGGGGGCGCTGGCACCGGGCGGGGTGCTGAGCACCTACTCGGCAGCGGGGCACGTTCGCCGCAGCCTGCAAGCGGCGGGCCTGCACGTGGAGCGGCGGCCCGGCGCCCCCGGCAAGCGCGAGTGTCTGCGGGCGGTGAAGCCAGCGTGAGGGTGACCGTCATCGGCGGGGGGATTGCCGGAAGCAGCCTCGCCTATTTTCTGAGCCGGGCCGGAGCGCGGGTGACGCTGGTAGACGCCGCAACGCACGCTGCCAGCCACGTTCCCGCCGCGCTGCTCAACCCGGTGCGCGGGCAGTCGGGGCAGGTGGACGGGCGGGCGCTGGAAGGACTGGCGACCACCTGGGCGCTGCTGGGCGACCTCTCGGCGGCGGGCTTCGTCGTCCCGCACGGGCGGGAAGGCATCCTGCGCCCGCTGCCCGACGAGAAGACCCGGCGCAAGTTCGTGGGCCACCTGCCTCCCGAACTGCCCCACGAATGGCGCGACGTGGGCGAGTTTCCCATCGCTCCCGGCTGGCACTCGGCGCTGTGGCTGCCGACCGGGGGCTGGGTGGACGGGCGGGCATTTTGCGCGGCGCTGCAACGGGCAAGCGGGGCCGAAGTGCTGCGGGGCCGCGCCGTTCAGCGGGCGGGGGAATGGTTCGTGCAGGACGGCGAGCGTCTTTTTCCTCTCACCCCTCAGCCTTCGACCGTCGTCCTGTGCGGCGGTTCCCTCGGCTCGACCTGGGCGGGCGAGCGGCGCACGCACCGCATGGGCACGATGCTGCTGCTCGACCGCGCTCCCACCTCCTTTCCCCTCAGTTTCGGGGCCTACCTCTCGCCCACGGCGCGGGGCGGGGCGCTCGGCGGCACCTTCGAAGCGCCTTCCCCGCACTGGCAGGAGACTGCGCTCCCGCTGGCCTCGCTGAACTGGCTGCTGGGCAAGGGCGCGGCGCTGTGCGGCCTGTCCGGCCTGCGCGTCACGGGCCACTGGACCGGCTCGCGCCTGAGCGGGCTGAAGGTGGGCCGGGACGAAGCGGGCGCATGGCACCTGAGCGGCCTGGGCAGCAAGGGCTTTTTGCTGGGGCCGCTGCTGGCCCGCGAACTGGCCGGGCAACTCCTCTCCGCCCGGGAATAAAATCACAAGCCCCTTCCCCCTTCCGCCCCCACCCCGTCACACTTCCGGTAACGCCGACGTTGCCGCACCGCCGCCTTCATCTCCCTTAGACTGTCTCTCATGGCGAAATACCGCATTTGTTTGATTGAAGGCGACGGCATCGGCCACGAGGTCATTCCTGCCGCCAAGCGCGTGCTGGACGCGGCAGGCTTCGACGCCGAGTATGTCCACGCCGAGGCGGGCTACGAATACTTCCTCGACCACGGCACCAGCGTGCCCCAGGCCACGTACGACGCGGTGGAATCCACCGACGCGACCCTGTTCGGGGCGGCGACCAGCCCCAGCGGAGAAAAGCCCGCCGGGTTCTTCGGGGCGATTCGCCACCTGCGCCAGAAGTACAACCTGTACGCCAACGTCAGGCCCACCCGCACCCGCCCGGTGCCGCACTCCTACGAAAACGTGGACCTCGTCATCGTGCGCGAAAACACCCAGGGCCTCTATGTGGAGCAGGAGCGCATCTACGGTGACACCGCGATTGCCGACACCGTGATCACACGCGGGGCCAGCGACCGCATCGGCAAGTTCGCCGCCGAGCTTGCCATGAAGCGCGGCAAGCGCCTGACCGTCGTTCACAAGTCCAACGTGCTGCCCGTCACGCAGGGCCTGTTCATGAACACGATTCTGGACCACGCCAAGACGGTGGAGGGCCTGACCACGAACACCATGATCGTGGACAACGCCGCCATGCAACTGGTGCGCAACCCGCAGCAGTTCGACGTGATGGTCATGACCAACATGTTCGGCGACATCCTCTCCGACCTCGCCGCCGGGCTGGTGGGCGGGCTGGGCATCGCCGCTTCGGGCAACGTGGGCGACAAGTTCGGCATCTTCGAGTCGGTCCACGGCTCGGCCCCCGACATCGCCGGTCAGGGCGTGTCCAACCCCACCGCCACCATCCTGGCCGCTGTCATCATGCTCGACCACCTCGGCGACCATGAAACGGCCCGCCGCCTCGACCACGCCATCAACAAGGTCCTGGCCGAAGGTCCGCGCACCCGTGACCTCGGCGGCACCGCCGGTACGAAGGAATTCACCGACGCCGTCATCCAGGCGCTGGCGTAAACCCAAACAGGCTTCAGGCTCCCGCTTCGGCGGGGGTTTTCGTTTGGACCCCCACTCCCACCCAGCCTCGGGGCCGCCGCCTCAAAGCTCCAGGCCCTCCGGTGTCTTGCTGCCCGCCAGAATCGCCGTCACCAGCACCTCGTATTTGCCGGTCACGAAGACCTTGAAGCCGTACTTCTGGAGCCTGCGCCGGGCGTCGGTCACGTCCGCCATCAGCAGGCTGAGGTCGGGCCGGACGAAATTGCGCACCCTCGCGCCGTAACTGAGCGTCCCGTCGCGGTAGCGGGCGTTCGGAAAGCCGAGCACCAGCCCGCCGCCCGGCGTCAGGTGGTGCCGGACGAGGGCGGCGAGCAGCGCGTCGGTCCTGACCCCCGGACTTTGCAGCAGGCTCAGACTCAGCACGAGGTCGAAGCGGCCCAGGTCGGGACGGGGCAGCGTGTTCACGTCCAGCACGCGAAAGTCCCCCGCCGGATGCCGTGCCCGCGCCCGGTCCAGCGCCTGCGGCTCGATGTCTGCGCCCAGCACCGCAAAGTCCCGCCCCGGAAACGCCAGCGCCAGCACGTCCAGTTCGTGCCCGCCGCCCACGCCGAGGGCCAGCACCCGGCCTCCCGGCGGCGGTCCCACCCGGCGCAGCGCCTCCACCAGCGTGAACACGAACACCGGGTCTTCGAGCTTGTCCACCCGCGCCCACTCGCCCGCGCCGTAGCCCTGCGCGTCGGGGTCGGGCCGGGGCGTGTGCGCCCGCAGCCGCACCCGCACGCGGCCCCCCGGCAAGCGCTCGGGCGTGAGCAGGTGCGCCCCCAGCAACTCGGCGAGGTCGGCCCAGGTCTGCCAGGAACGGTAACGGCCTGCTGGCGAGCGTTCCCCGGCGTAGAGGCCCAGGCCCAGGTCGGGGTCGGGCACGTCCAGCACGGCTTCGCCCCCGTCGATGAGCAAGCGGCGCACAGCGGGGAGAATGTCGGACAGCGGCGCGTCGGTGATGGTCAGGTCGGGAAAGGTCACGTCAGGAAAGGTCGGCACGCTCAGGGCAGCGGCCAGCCCTTCGTCTCGCCTTCACGCAGGATGGCGTCGAGGGCAGCGGCGCTCAGGCCATACGCCCCGCGCAGACGGCGGTGCAGCGCGTCCACCAGCGGTTGCTGCCGGGCGGCCTGGGCGTCCAGGCGGTCCATCACCGCGCAGGAGAGCGAGGCAGAGTGGGCCGTTCGCGGCTGGCCCCTCGTCTCGGCGGCGAGCAGCCGGGTCAGCCCCATGTCCTGCGTCTGCTGGGCGATGGCGAGTTGCCCGCGCATGGCGTGGGTCCACACCGCGCGGCGCTGCGGTTCCGAGAGGCCGTGGTTGAGTGCCGGAGAGGACGCCGCCAGCGCCAGATTGCCCAGCGCCAGATTGCCCAGCGCCAGAGTCCCCGGTGCCGGAGCACCCAGCGCCAGCACAGTCAGCACGGCCAATCGCTTGAACATGGTCCCGACTGTAGCGGACAGCCCCATGAAAAGGGTTATTCCAGCGGTTGCCCGGATTGAGCGTCGTAGTGGCGCCGCACCATCGCGTGTGCCCGGCTCAGGCCCAGGCGCTCGTCAAAGGGGATCAGGTCATCCGCTCAGTACCCCCGGTGCTTGACGACCGCGCCCTGGCCTTCCAGCCACTGCGTCACCGCGCCCACCGCCGCCTTGACGCCCGGGGTGATGATGGGGCCGCCGAATTTGGCGAGCCGGACGAGGTGCGTGCCGTCCTCGCGCTCGGTGATGCCGACCAGCACTTCCTGGGTCAGGTCGCCTTCCACCACGTGCGCCAGCGCCACCCAGCCGCCGCGCCGCAAGGTGGCGTAGAGGTCGAGCAGGACCACCGTCCACGTCCCGCCGCGCGCGGTCTGCTTGTCGAAGGCTTGAGGCGAAAAATCGGCGGGCAGGGTCAGGACAGCGTGGGGCACAGTGGGGTCTTCCTCCGAGTAAGGGACGAGGGTGCCACCAGAAATGGCACCGTTGGGAACAGGGTCGTGGCGGGTGGGCACGAAGCGGGCGTGCTGGGCGCCCAGCCCCAGGTCGCGCCACTTGAGGGCGTACTTGGTTTCCAGCGCGGCGGGGGGCGGCCCCGCGCGTTCGACCCGCATGACGCCGCTGGCCTCGGCCTGGGCGCAGGCGAACTCGAAATATTCGTCGTGGTCGGTGGTCAGCAGCACCGCGCCGCCGGGTTTCAGGCGACTGGCGGCCACCTGAAAAAACGGCACGCGCAGCAGGCGGTGTTCCTCGTGTCCGGCTTTGGGCCAGGGGTCCGGGAAATTGACCACGATGGCGTCGAGGCTGCCGTGCGGAATCACCCCGGCGACCAGCACCTCGGCGGGCAGCTTGGTCAGCACGGCGTTCTTCAGCCCCGCGTCCTTGAGGCGGCGGTGGGCCTTGAGCAGCGACACCCCGCTGATTTCCACGCCGAGGTAATTCGGCGGCTCAGGGAAGGTCCGGGCATAGTGCGGCCAGAAGCGCCCGTCGCCGAACCCCACTTCCAGCACCCAGGGCCGGTCCGGGGTGTCGGGGTAGAGGCGGGCGGGGTCGTCGGGAAAATGGAAGTCACCCAGTCGGAAAATCATGCGCCGCCCTCCTGTGTCCATTCGCCCGAGAGTTCCTCTGCCAGTCGCGCCGCGTCTTCCAGCACGCTGCGGTAGGTGTGGGTGCCGGGCGTACACTGCCCCAGCATCCGCACCCGGTCCAGGCGACCCACGCGAAAGCCGTCCAGTTCCGAGGGGGCGGGGGTCAGAAAACGCACGTCGTAATCGGGCGCGCCCTCCACGCCCCGCGCCGTCGCCTCGGCCCCGACCAGCCACACGCCGCTCAGAATCAGGTCGTCGGCCAGCCCATCGTAGGCGACTTCGGACAGGCGGCCCGCGTCCTCCATCGTCTCGCCGATGAGCAGCCGGCCCTTCAGGAACGACCCCACCGCCAGCACCACCGTCCGGGCGCGGAGCTGCGGGCCTTCCCAGGTGGACAGCGTGACCTGCTCCTCGGTTTCATCCAGCGCGGTCACGCAGCTTTGCAGCAGGTGAATGCCGCTGGTGCCCTCGATTTCGGCCTTGAGCCGCCGGTGAAAAGTCCAGCCGTCCACGTCGGGGGCCATCTGCGACGCCACCTGCGCGAACACGCTGCCGGGCGGAAAATCGGCGCCCGCAACAGTGGGCTGGTACAGGTTGCCGAGCGAGTCGAGTGCCTGCGACACCAGCAGCACGTCCCGGCCCGCGTGGGCCAGCCGCCAGGCGAGTTCGGTGCCGCTGAGGCCCGCGCCGACCACCGCCACGTCGTACAGGTGCCCCGGCTGCGGCTGGCTGCGGGGCGAGAGGGGGCCAAAGATGGGAGGGCCTTGGGTCATCGGGGAGGAGTGTAGAGGAGTTGACGGCGGCAAACGGCCCGGAGAGGGAAAGCGCACAGGAAACCTGCCCCCGGCGTCCCCTCTCCCGGCATACTGCGCCCGTGCCCCTGAACGCCGGTTATGCCTATGTCTCCCCCATCCAGCGCGGCGGCGTGACCGTGCTCGACTTCCTGGCGGGCGAGTTCCGCCACTCGGACCGCGCGACGTGGGCAGCGCGGCTGGCGGCGGGCGAGGTGGAGGTGGACGGCGTGACCGCAGGAGGCGACGAAACGCTGCGGCCCGGGCAAACGCTCGTCTGGCACCGCCCGCCCTGGGACGAACCCGAGGTGCCGCTGCACTTCGACGTGCCGTATCAGGACGCCGACCTGCTCGCCGTCTCCAAGCCCTCCGGCCTGCCGACGGTGCCGGGCGGCGGGTTTCTGGAACACACGCTTCTCCACCGGGTGCGCCGGGACTGGCCGGGGGCCTCGCCGCTGCACCGCCTCGGGCGCGGGACTTCGGGGCTGGTGCTGTTTTCGCTGACGCCGCAGGCAGGCGCGGCGCTGCTGCGCGACTGGCGCGGGGGCCGGGTGCGGAAGGTCTACCGGGCGCTGAGCGCGGGCGTGGCCGGGCAGGACGAGTACGACCTCACCGCGCCCATCGGCCCGGTGCCGCATCCACGCCTGGGAGAAGTGTTCGCGGCGAGTCGGGCGGGCAAAGCGTCGCACTCCCGGGCGCGGGTGCTGGAACGGCGAAGTGACACGACGCTGCTCGAAGTCGAGATTTTCACCGGACGGCCCCACCAGATTCGCATTCACCTCGCCTCGGCGGGGCTGCCGCTGGCGGGCGACCCGCTGTACCTCAGCGGCGGCCTGCCCCGCCCGGAGGCGCTGCCGGGCGACCTGGGCTACCGGCTGCACGCCTGGCAGCTCACGCTGACGCACCCGCGCAGCGGCGCTCCCCTGCGGCTGCTCGCGCCGGCGCCCCCCGAACTGTCCACGTCTGCCGAAACCGCCTGACCATTCGCGCGGGGCCTTCTGTTACGCTGGCCGGGTATGCCGAAAGTCATTGCCATCACGTCAGAGAAAGGCGGCGTGGGCAAAAGCACGCTGGCAGTCCACCTCAGCGGCGCCCTGGCCGAGCGCGGCCTCGCCGTGACCCTCATCGACGAGGACGGGCGGGTGGGCAGTTCGCTGCGCTGGGCACGCCGCCGTGAAGAGGGCCTGGGGTTCCCGGTCGTAGAAGCCGAGGAGGTCAAGCCCAAGAAGCTGGCCGACCTCGACGCCGTCGTCATCGACACCGAGGGGCGGCCCAGGCGCAAGGACCTGCGTGAGCTGGCAGAGCGGGCCGACCTGATTCTCATTCCCAGCGGGGTCACGGCGCTGGAACTCGAATCCACCCGCGAACTGCTCGACTTTTTCGAGGACGAGGACGCCGCCCGCCGGGTCCGGGTGGTGCTGACCCGTGTGCCGCCCACCGGACAGGCCGCCGACGCCGCCCGCGACGACCTGCGCGAGGACGGCTGGACCGTGTGCAACACCATGCTGCGCACCTACGCCGCCTACCAGAAGGCCGCCGAACTCGGCGTGCTGTGCCGCGACGTGCGTGATCCCCGCGCGGCACAGGCCTGGGACGACGTGCGCCGCCTCGCCCGAGAGGTGCTCTGAAGTGGCGCGGTTCGAGTACCTGACAGCCGAGAAGAAGGACAGCGGAAAAAAGTCGGGGAAGCCAGGCAAAAAGGCCAAAAAGACCCCCGCCCCCGACGAAAGCCGGGGCAAGAGCGAGGAGCGCGTGGAAGCCGTCTACGTCCGCAAGGAAACGGTGCGGGCGGTGTGGCGTGAGGTCAAAAAAGAAGGCGGCGAGAGCGTGAGCGAACTGGTCGAGGACCTGCTGCTGCGCTGGCTGCGCGAGCGGGCCTGAACGTCGCGTCCAGGGTCGGGACCGACGCGGGGCCGGTACAATCCCCTGCCATGACCGTCACGGGCCGCTTCGCGCCGAGTCCCACCGGGGCCATGCACCTGGGCAACGCCCGCACGGCGCTGCTGGCGTGGCTGCATTCGCGCGCGCACGGCGGGCGGCACCTGCTGCGCTTCGAGGACCTCGATGCCGGGCGGGTGCGTCCCTGGGCCTACGACCTGACCCGGCGCGACCTGGCGTGGCTGGGGCTGGACTGGGACGAGGAATTCCGGCAGTCCGGGCGCCTGGACCTCTACGCGGCGGCGCTCTCACGGCTGGACACCTACCCCTGCACCTGCACCCGCAAGGAAGTGCTGGCGGCCATCCAGGACAGCGCGGGGGCGCCGCACGGCGAGGAAGCGGTGTACCCCGGCACCTGCCGCGCGGGCAGCGTTCATCCGCAGCGCCCGGCGGCCCGGCGCTGGCGGGTGCCGGACGCCGAAAGCTGTGTGACCGACGCCCTGACCGGCAAGACGCTGTGTCAGTGGCTGCCGCGTGACGTGGGCGACTTCGTGCTGCGCCGCAACGACGGGGTATACGCCTACCACCTCGCCGTGGTGGTGGACGACGCGCTGATGGGGGTGACCGACGTGCTGCGCGGCGCCGACCTGTGGACCGCCAGTCCCCGGCAGGCCGCGCTGCACCGGGCGCTGGGGTTCACCCCGCCCCGCTTTCTGCACGTGCCGCTGCTGACCGACTACCGGGGCGAACGCCTCGCCAAACGGGGCGGCGCACCCCCGCTCAGCGAGTGGCGGGAGCGCGGCGAGGCGCCGGGGCGGGTGCTCGCCGACCTTGCCCGGTCCCTGCCCTGGCCCGAGTTTCAGGCCGTGCCCCAGGAAGTCACGGCCACCGAGTTGTTGCCCCTCTGGGCGGCGGTGCTGTCCCGGCAGGTGCTGGCCCGGTAGGCCCGCGCCTGAGCTTCAGGGCAGCGCCGTGCGCCCCACTTCCCGGCCCGCTGCGTCCAGTTCGACCAGTTCCCGGCCAGAGACGAACAGCAGGCCGCCCTGCGGGGTCCAGGCCGCCGGGCCGCTCACCCCTTCCGGGCGGACCACCCCTTCGCGGCGCCCGGTCTGCGCGTCGCGGCGCTCGATGCGGCCTGCGGTCAGCACCCATGTCCCGCCGTCGGCCAGAGGAAACCCGGCGCTGCCCTGCGCCCCGCGCAGCACCACCGTCGCCGGGTGGCCTTCGCGCAGGGCGTACAGCGTGTCTCCGGCGCGGACCACAGCCACGCGGCGACCCGCGCCGAACTGCGCGTCCTGCACCGGGCAGGCGGCTTCACAGCGCACCCCGGAGAGCACCTGCCCGTCGGCGAGGTTGACGAGCTGAACCCGTGTGCCGTCGCCCACCACCGCCCGCTGGCCGTCCGGCGCCGCCACCACTCCGGTCACTGCGCCAGTTGCTGCACCGGGCCGCAGCGACGTGCGGGCCTGCGTGCCGAGGTCGAGCCGTTCCAGCCCGTTCGCCCCGGCCAGCAGCAGCGCGGCGTCGCCCAGAAACGCTGCCCGCCGCGCCGGGTCGGACCACTGAATCTGGGTGAGCATTTTGCCGTCGCCCAGGTGCCACACGCTTGCCGCCTTCGCCCCGGCGACCAGCGCCAGTTGCCCCGAAGGACTCACGCGCAGGCCCTGGCAGGATTCGGGCAGCGTGAACCGCACGGGCTTTCCGGCGCCGAGCTTCCACAGCGACGTATCCGCGCACACCAGCCGCGTGCCCCCCGGCAGGGCCGCGACCCCGGTGACGGATTCAGGGGACACGGTTGCTGGAGAGACGGTTGCTGGAGACACAAGTGCCGGGGAGACAGGTGCGGGGGGCACTGCTCCCGGCGCCGCCGCGCTCAGCCCGGAAACCTGTGCGGAGGCCAGCGAACACAGCAGAAACAGGGCGGGCCACAGACGCGTCGGAGACATGCCCCCGAGTGTAGGGGCCGGGCAGATGAGACGGGGGACAGCGCAGCGCCCCAGGCCTACACTCAGAACACGTAGCCCTTGGGCACCACGACCACGCCGCTTTCGGTCACGGTAAAGCCGCGTTCGGCGTCCTGGTCGGGGTTCAGGCCGATGGTGGTGCCGGGCGGAATCACCACGTCCTTGTCCACGATGACCCGGTGCAGGTGCGAGTGCCGGCCCACCTGCACCTCGTCGAACAGCACGCAGCTCTCGACCAGCGAGTAGGAGTGGGTGCGGACGCCGCGCCCGAGCACGCTGTCGCGCACGGTGCCGCCGCTGATGATGGTGCCCCCGGCCATGATGGAGTTGAACGCCTGCCCCTTGCGCCCCTCGGACTCGTGGACGAATTTGGCGGGCGGCGAGAACTCGCTGCTGGTGCGCAGCGGCCACTCGGGGTTGTAGATGTCGAACTCGGGGTTGACCGACACCAGGTCCATGTTGGCCTCGAAATAGGCGTCGAGCGTGCCCACGTCGCGCCAGTAGGTGTTGGGGCGGTCCTGACCGGGAATCGGGTTTTTGTGAAAGTCGTAGGCCTGCACGTGGTAACCGTCGGACAGGGCGCGGGGAATCACGTTGTGGCCGAAGTCGTAGCCGGTTTCCTGCCCGCTGATGCTGGCCTCGAGCAGTTCTTCAAGCGCCCGGCGGCTGAAGATGTAGTTGCCCATGCTGGTCAGGCTGGTGTCGGGGTCACCGGGAATGGCGGGCGGGTCGGGCACCTTCTCGTGGAACTCGGTCACGCGCCAGCGTTCGTCCACCTGCATCACGCCGAACTGGTGCGCCTGAGCGCGGGGCATCGGGTAAGCGGCGATGGTGATATCGGCCCGCGCCTCGATGTGTTTTCCCAGCATGTGCTCCACGTTCATCTTGTAGATGTGGTCACCGGAAAAAATCGCCACGTAGTCGGCTTCGTAGTTCTCGATGAGGTGCATGTTCTGGTACACGGCGTCGGCGGTGCCCCGGTACCACGCGTTGCCGAGTTCTTCAAAGCGGTACATCTGCGCCGGAACGAGCGTGATGAAGTAGTCGCTCAGGAACGTGCCGAAGCGCCAGCCGCGCTGGATGTGCTCGGTGAGGCTCTGCGCCTTGTACTGGGTCAGCACGTAGACCGAGAACATGCCCGAGTTGATGAAGTTGTTGATGGCGAAGTCGATGATGCGGTACTTGCTGCCGAACGGCACGGCGGGCTTGGAACGCTTCTGGGTCAGCGGGGCCAGACGCGACCCCTGACCGCCAGCGAGAATCATGCCGAGAATACGTGGTTTCATGGTTTCCCCCAAAAAGAAGACGGCAAAAGAAAGAGCGAGGGTTGCCGGACCCCTCCACAGAGAACACCTGCAGCCAATCTGTCGACATCACTCTAGCTCCGGACCTGCAGGGCGACAGCAGGAGCAAGGCGACAACTTTAGGCGGGCGGCGCCGGGGCCACAGCGTTTTTTGGCCTCCCAGAGCCGTTCTTCACTTTTGCCACCAGTCAAGTCTCAATTTTTTCGCAAGACCGGTCAAAAGCAATGATTCGGACAGATTCATCATTTTCGGCTGAAGAAATTGGGATTTAGTTGTCTGGGACGCCGTTTGCCTCACCCCCCTCCCAGCCTCCCCCGCAAGGGGGGAGGAGCTAAAAACGCCGCATTCATCGCAAGTCATACGGATTCCGCTAAATTCCTGCACAGTCGGAACTACACCGCCTGTGCATCCATATCGCGAAATCCGTATCTTTTCCTACTCCTTTCAGTCGGATTGAATCCAGAAATCTGCTGGATTCAATCGGAATCCGTATCAGAAGCCAGGTTCTCAAAACTGTCCGAACCATTGCAAAAGACCCGTGCGGTCTCAGGTGAGGCCTAAAAAGGCCCGCAAGTTCTGCTCCGCTTCCTCCGGCGCCTGCACCTCGGCCCCGAGTTGGCGGCGCATCCAGGTGAGCTGCCGCTTGCCGTACTGCCGGGTCGCCAGGGCAATGGCCGCCTGCGCGTCCGCCCGGCTCAGGTGGCCCCGTGCCACCGCCAGCGCCTCGGCGTAGCCCAGCGCCTGCCACACCGTCGGGCGCGGCGTCTGCTCGGGCGGCACCTGCCCGGCGAGCCACTGCGCCTCCTGCGGCCAGCCCCCGCGCAGCATGGCCTCGGTGCGGCGCTGCACCCGCCCTTCCAGTTCGTCGGCAGGGGGCGAGAAGGCGAAGACCTCGTAGCGAAAGGCGGGCGGCGAATGGCCGAACTCGCCGGGAAAGCGCCCGGTGGCCCGCCAGACCTCCAGCGCCCGGACCACCCGGCGGGGGTTGCGCTCCATGCGGGCGGCCTCGGCAGGGCTGACGCGCTCGATGTCGGCCAGCAGCGCGTCCAGCCCGCGCTCACGCAACTCGGCTTCCAGGCCAGCGCGGGCCTGCGGGTCGCTCGGCGGCGTGAGCGGCAGCCCCCGCATCAGCGCACTGAGGTAAAACCCGGTGCCCCCCACCACCAGAGGCAAGCGGCCCCGCGCCAGGATGTCCGAGACGGCGGCCTCGGCCTGCGCGACGTACTGCGCCACGTCATAGCTCTGCGTCACGTCCACCACGTCGATCAGGTGGTGCGCCGCGCTCGCCCGCTCCTCCGGGGTGGGCTTGGCGGTGCCGATGTCCAGCCCCCGGTAGACGGTCAAGGCGTCGGCGGCGACGATTTCCAGTCCGGCCTCCTGCGCCAGCCGCAGCGCGAGCGCCGTTTTGCCCGCAGCGGTGGGGGCGGTCAGCATGGGAATCACCGGGGCAGACATGGCGCCGGACAGTGTAGGGCAGGCCTGGGCACCGGGCGCGTCCGGGCGCGTCCGGGCGCGGCGCGGGCGGCGAAGCTGCTACCCTCCGACCATGTCGCAGAGCAACAACGAAGCAGGCAAACCCGTCCTGGCGAGGCTGCAACACCTGATGACGCTGCGCGAGGAAGTCGAAACCCTGGCGCACGGCGGCCCCTGGACCCCCGCCGCCGACTGGCGCGACGCCGGCACCCACCTCGAACTGCTGCTGGACGTGCCCGGCGTGGACCCGGCGAGCCTCGCGCTCGAAGAGGACGGCGGGCAACTCACCGTCAGCGGCGAGCGGCAGGACGCCGCCGGGGAAGGCCGCCCCCTGCTCAGCCGCGAACGTCCCAGTGGCCGCTTCAGCCGCTTGCTGTCTTTTCCCGAGCCGGTGCGCCCCGAGTCGGGCGACGCGACTCTGGTGGGCGGCGTCCTGACAGTGCGCTTCGAGAAACTGCACCCCACCATCGACGTGACCGCTCACCCGGCACCCGGCAACGGCTGATACGGATTCCGATTGAATCTAGTAGTTTCAGATTCAATCCGACTTGCAAAGCTGCGCAGCAGAGCGGATGCGAGTAGGAAAAAATACGGATTCCGCGATATGGATGCACAGGCGGCGCCTTCCCAACTGTATAGGCCCGACTGTGCAGGAATGAAGCGGAATCCGTATGAGACGGGTGCCGATCAAGGCCCGCAGCAGGAAGGCCGGACGCCGACGGGAAGGACTTGCAAAGCGGCGAGGCCGAGGAAGAAAATTTGCGGACCCTCGCGGTATGGAACCGCCCAGCGACCCAGGAGCCGCTTGCGGTCGCGCCGTCAGGACGGACGAGCGCAGGCGGCGTTGCGGCTGTAGTGGGCTGCGGCTGTAGTGGGTTGCGGCGGTAGTGGCCGACCGTGTTGGCCGACCGGGCTGAAACGGAGCGGCATCCGCACCGGGCCCAGACGAGGCTGCTGCCAGAGCCGCTGCCAAGGAGGCCGCAAAAAGAGCCCCCCAAGGGGCCGGACACAGGGAACCGCCTTCCGGCCACGAAGGAAGTGACACCGCCGGGGAGGTCCGCAGAGCCAGAGCAGGTTTATACTGGGTTCAAGAACATTGGTCCCCCTGCCCGACTGTTGCGCTGCTGCCCCAGCACGCCAGACGGCTTCGCGCACGACTGTCGCCGCTGGAAGCAGCTTTCGCCCCGCCCTTTTCTTTCAGGAGTGTTGTCATGACCGCGTCCTCTGCCTCTTCCGCCCTGCCCACCCCCCTGTCCAAGCCCTGGCTCGCCTCGTACGAGGCGGGCGTGCCGCACGACTTCACGCCCAGTGGCCGCACCCTCTTTCAGCTGCTCGAAGACACGGCCAACCGGTTTCCCCAGCGCACGGCGCTGCATTTTCTGGGACAGAACACGTCGTACAAGGAGCTGGTCAAGCGGGTCAAGCGCTTCGCCAGGGCGCTGCAACGCTCGGGCGTGAAGCCCGGTGACCGGGTGGCGATCATGCTGCCCAACTGCCCGCAGTTCGTGGTTTCCTTTTACGGCACGCTGCTGGCCGGGGGCGTCGTCGCCAACACCAGCCCGCTTTATACGCCCAGCGAACTGGAGCACCAGCTCATCGATTCGGGCAGCGAAACCCTGGTCATTCTGGACAGCATGTACCCCCGCTACGCCGAAATTGCGGACAGGGTGCCGGTCAAGCGCGTCTTCGTGACCCGTATTCAGGATGAGCTTCCCTTTCCCAAAAACCTGCTCTACCCCATCAAGGCCATGCGCGAGGGCACGCTGGCGAGCGACAGCTTCAAGCGCGACCCCAAGGCCGTGCCGCTGCGCTTCGTGCTGAAGCTGCAAGACGCCGACCCGGTCCCGGTGACGGTCGGGGCGGACGACGTGGCGCTGCTGCAGTACACCGGCGGCACCACCGGCGTGCCCAAAGGCGCGATGTTGACCCAGCGCAACCTCGTCGCCAACGCCGAGCAGAGCCGCGCCTGGATGGTCGGCCTTCAGGAAGGGCGCGAGATCACGCTGGCGGCGATTCCGTTTTTCCACGTGTACGGCATGACCACCGCCATGAATATGAGTGTGCTGATTGGCGCGACCATCGTGCTGGTGCCCAACGCCCGCGACATCAAGATGGTGCTGGGCGAGATTTCGCGCACCCGCGCCACCTTGCTTCCCGGCGTACCCACCCTGTACAACGCCATCAACAACCACCCCGACACCGCCGCGCACGACCTGACCACCATCCGGGCGTGCATCAGCGGCTCGGCCCCCCTGATGCAGGAAACGGCCCGCGCCTTCCGCGAGATCACCCACGGGGCCAATCTGGTGGAGGGCTACGGCCTGACCGAAAGCAGCCCGGTCACGCACGTCAACCCGATCACCGGCGAGCAGAAAGACGGCTCCATCGGCCTGCCGCTGCCGGGCGTGGACGCGCTGGTCATGGACGACGCGGGGCAGCCGGTGCCCACCGGCGAAGTCGGTGAGCTGTGGGTCGCCGGACCGATGGTCATGAAGGGCTACTGGAACATGCCCGAGGAAACCGCCAAGGTGCTGCGCGAGTACGCGGGCAAGACCTGGCTGCTGACCGGCGACATGGCGACGATGGACGAGCAGGGCTTTTTCCGCATCGTGGACCGCAAGAAGGAGCTGATTATCGCGGGCGGCCACAACATCTACCCCCGCGAGGTGGAGGAGGCGCTGACCGCGCACCCCGCCGTGCTGGAAGCCGCCGCCGTGGGCGTGCCTGACGCCTACCGGGGCGAGAGCGTGCACGCCGTGGTCGCCCTCAAGCCCGGCATGCAGGCCACCGAGAAGGAAATCATCGCGCACTGCCGCCAGCTGCTCAGCCCCTACAAGGCGCCGCGCAGCGTGGAATTCCGCGACGAACTGCCCAAGACGGCGGTCGGCAAGACCCTGCGCCGCCAGCTGGCCGCCGAAGCCCGCGAGCGGCTGGAAAAGGAAAAGGCGGACAAGTCGGCCTGAGCCTTTACCCTTCTCCGTGTCCCCCGGCTGCGGCTGGGGGATTTTCCGTTTCTCCCCTTGACCGGCCCGCTCCTGCCGTATCCTGCCCCACATGACCAGACCCCCCAAACGCGGCGCCGGCCCTATCAAAGGCTCCAAGGGCCGCAACCAGCAAAGCCGCCGCAACGTGCCGGTGGGACGCGGCGGCGAGAGCCGTGACAGCGTGCGCCCGGTGCGCGAAACCCCCGAAGACCGTCAGGCCCGCAGCGAGGGCCGGGTGCAGCGCGACCCCGGCTTCAAGCCCGGCGAGAACAAGGCGGCGTCCCGGCCTGCCCGCAGCGGCAGCCAAAGCAGCAGCGGTGGCCAGGGCAAGATCGGCCTGCGCGGGTCGGACTTCCGCTTCACCAGCGGCGGCCCGCGCAAGGCCCCGCCCAAACTCGGCGCCAAGAAAGCCCTGCCCGAACTCAAGCGCGTGCAGCTCGACGCCCCGGCGCCCGAGACGGTGTTTCGTGACCTCGACGGCGAAAAGGTCTCGTTCCCGGAGAGCAACCTGCGCCGGGTGGCCGCCCGCGTGCTGGCCGAGCGGCACAAGCCCTGGCGCTTCCGGCCCTTCGCCTTTCCCCTGTTTACCGACAAGGGCCACGAGCAGAGCTTTCACTTCGACTTCTACATCTACGACCCCGAAGGCAGCGTCATCCGACTGATTCTGGTCGTGCCGCACGAGTCGCGCGAGGTCTGGGACCGGGTGGGCCGCTTCAAGCGCCAGTACCCGATGTACACGTACGAACTGTGGACCCCCGAGAAGCTGGCGCAGTTTCAGAAGGGCGGCAAGCTGGGCTGGTAAGGCTGAAGTTGTAAGAGGGGGCGGCGCGGGCGGCTCCCTCCTTTCCTTTTGCGGGCGGCTCCCTCCTTTCCTTTTGCGCCCCTCTCCCCTGCTACCCTCCAGGGCGTGAGTCGCCCGTCTGTTCCCGCCAAAGCCAGCCGCACCTCGCGCGGCCCCGCCGTGACCCTCAAAGACGCCGCCGTGCGCCGCATCGCCGGGCGCTACCCGTTCGGACACTCGGGCGACATCGCCCGTGCCGACGCCGGTATAGGGCCGGGTGACGTGGTGGACGTGCGCGACGAGGGCGGAAAACTGGTCGGGCGCGGGTACTTCAACCCGGAAGGTGCCACCCCGCTGCGGATGCTGACCTGGGAAGCGCGGGACATCGACCTGAACTTCTACCGCGAGCGGGTGCGGGCGGCGCTGGCCCGGCGCGAAGGCCGCATCACCGGCACGAACGCCCTGCGGGTGCTGCACGCCGAGGCCGACGGGCTGCCGGGCGTGGTGGCCGACCGCTTCGGTGACGTGCTGAGCGTGCAGCTGCGAAACGCGGGCGTGGAAAAGCACCGCGACCTGATTCTGCGGGCGCTGCGCGAGGAAACCGGGGCGACCTCCGCCTTCGAGCGCAGCGACACGGGCGAGCGGCGCAAGGAAGGGCTGGACCTCGTGAGCGGCCCGCTGTGGGGTGAGCTGCCGGAGCGGGTGGAGTTCTATGAGGACGACCTGCGGCTGCACTTCGCGCCGCTCGACGCGCAGAAGACCGGCTTTTTCCTCGACCAGCGCGACAACCGCCGCATGATGGCGCGGCTGGTCGGGCCGGGGCAGCCGTTTCTCGACGTGTACTCCTACACCGGGGGCTTTTCGCTGCACGCGGCGAAGGCAGGAGCGCAGAGCACCGCCATCGACAAGGACAGCGTGGCGCTGGGGGTGCTGGAGCGCGAGGCCCGCGAAAACGGCGTGGGCGTGAACCTGCGCTGGGGCGACGCCATCGAGCAACTCGCCGCGCTGGAAAAGGAAAAGAAGTCCTTCCACGCCGCCGTCTTCGACCCACCCACCCTCGCCAAGCGCCGTGACGACGTGCCCCGTGCCAAGCGGATTTTCACCGACGGCACCGCCGCGCTGCTGCGGATGCTGACCCCCGGCGGACACGTGCTGGTCAGCACCTGCGCCCATTACATCCGGGTGGACGACCTGCTCGACGCGGCGCGGGTGGCGGCGGGCGCGGCGGAGTGCGACGCCGAGGTGGTGGACATCACCTACCAGCCCGCCGACCACCCCCACCTGCTGAGCGTGCCCGAAAGCCTGTACCTCAAGAGCATTCTGCTGCGCAAACAGGGCTGAAGGGGGGCACAGATGCTCAAGCACGTTTCCTTTCTGACCCGTGACCTCGGCGCGGTCCTGGCCTTCTACACCCAGCTGGGCGGCATCGTCGAAAAAGACCTGACCACCCACGAAGGCCACCGCCGGGGCGTGGTGCGGCTGGGCGAGGGCCGCTTGCAGTTCTTTCAGGTGCAGGGCGAAGCGCCTGCGCCACACCCCCACTGGGCCGAACACGTCGCGCTGCATGTGCGCGGGCTGCGTGACCTGCTCCCCCTACTGAAGGCAGCGGGCGTCACCGTAACCCGCGACCTGCAACCCAGCCCCGGCGGGCGCGACATGGCCTTCGTGCTCGACCCCGACGGGCGGCAGGTGGAGTTGCTCGAAGGGGATGAGAGTATTTGAAAGAAAGGGACCCCTCACCCCTGCCTTTGGCAGGCCTTCTCCCCCTGGTAGAGGGTCAGAAAATGCTTCGGCTTCAAGCCTCTCTCTGCGCTATCCCACGAAAAATTGTGCAACGCAGAACGCCAGGGCCGTCGGGCGCTGAAAGCGCACGGGCCTCGCGTACGTAGAACTCACGAGCGTCCAGACCAACCCACCCAACGGCGAAACACCGCCCGCCAAGCGCCATCACCACCATTTGCCCAGTGCCAACGTCAACTCCCCTGTCCCCTGTGGGCATAGGGGCCGGGGGTTGGGGCCAAAAGCTAAAGCCCAAGCCACCACGCCTCTCAACCACCTGCAAGCGGCCAAACTCCCATTTCCCTCCCCTACCCCCCTGATATGCTCAGAACAGAATGCCCAGCCCCATTCACATTCTCCCCCCCCACGTCGCCCGCCTGATTGCTGCGGGGGAAGTGGTGTCACGGCCCCTGGATGTGGTGCGCGAGCTGGTGGAAAACGCGCTGGACGCCGGGGCGAGCCGCATCGACATCGAGGTGGACGGCGGCGGCCTGGAACGTGTTCAGGTGCGTGACAACGGGTGCGGCATCCCGGCGGAGTCGGTGCCCCTGGCCCCTGCCCGTCACGCGACGAGCAAGCTGACGGCAGCCGAACCTGTCGGCGCGGGCGGCCTGGAGGTGACCACCCTCGGTTTCCGGGGTGAGGCGCTGTGGGCGGCGGCGCAGGCGGGAACGCTCGAACTGATGACCCGCCCGGCGGCGCAGGTGGGGGCGGCGCGGCTCTACGCCCAGGGCGACGAGGTGCAGGTCAGCCGCACGTCGGCCCCGGCGGGAACGACCGTCACCGTGTCGCGGCTCTTTGCCCACCTGCCGGCCCGGTTGCGAACGCAGGCGAGCGCGGGGGCCGAGGTGCGCGACATCACCGCGCTTCTCGGGCGCTACGTGCTGCACCACCCCGGCCTGCACTGGCGGCTGACGGTGGACAGCGACCCCCGGCTGACCCACGCCCCCGCCGACCACCGGGGCGCGGTGGCGACGGTCTACGGCCCGCTGAGTGCCAACCGGGTGCTGACGCTGGATACGGGAACTGTGCGCGGGGTCGTCTCGCGGCCCGAACTCACGCGGGCGCGGCGGGACCGGATGCACTTCGCGGTCAACGGGCGGCCTGTCACGGCGCCGCCGGAACTCGAACGCGCCGTCATCGACGCCTACGCCGAACTGCTGCCCGCAGGAACCGCGCCGCTGTGTGTGCTCGACCTGACGGTGGCGCCGGAAGACCACGACCCCAATATCCACCCGGCCAAACAGGTGGTCGCGCTGGCCGACCTGCCGGACGTGGCGGCGCGGGTGCGGGCGGCGGTGGCGCAGGCGCTTGCCGGGCATCCGCTGGTGCGGGCGGCCCCGGCCCTCATCGCGCCCCCCGAGCCGCTGCCGACGCCCACAGCGGGCCACTTTCCCGACCTGACGCTGCTCGGCGTGTATCAGGAACTGTACCTGCTGGCTCAGGGGGAAGGCGACCTGTGGGTGGTGGACGCCCACGCCGCCCACGAACGGACCCTCTACGAGCGGCTGAGCCGCGAACTCGGGGAAGCGGCCCCGCTGGAATTGCCTGCGCCCGAACTGCTGCACCTGACCCCCGAACAGACCGCCCAGTTGCACGAGCGCGGCGCCGAACTGCGCGGCTGGGGCCTGACCATCGAGAACTTCGGGCCGGGGCTGGCACGGCTCAGAACGCTTCCGGCGGCGCTGGCGGCCCTGCCGGTGCCCCGGCTGCACGAACTGGTGGTCGACACGGCCCTTTCCGGTGGCCCCGACCCCCGGCGCGAGGTGCTGGCGCGGCTGGCGTGCCTGCCTGCGCTCAAGGCCGGGATGCTCGACCCCGAGCGCGGCGCCCTCGTCCTGGCCGCGCTGCGCGAGTGCGAGCAGCCCTGGGCCTGTCCGCACGGGCGGCCCACCGTGCTGCGGCTGTCCGAGCGCGACCTCGCCCACGCCTTCGGACGGCGCGGCGTGCGCGACGTGGCGCGGGGGCGGGACAGCGTGGCTTGAGGGGAGAACACCGCTCGGCGCAGGAGAGTCAACCTTTGCCCAAACTGGGCTTCACCCGCCTGACACGCCGCAGACGCTATGAACAGCCCCATGACTGATCCCAAGAACGAACAAGGCGGCCTTCCTAGCGACATAGGCAACGAGATGAGCGAGCGCGCCGGCTACTACGACGAGTCTCCCAGCGGCGAAACCGAAACCCCGGTGGGCCGCCCCTCCACCGACACGACCTCGCCCGGCGCGGTGCCCACCGTGACCGGCGACGACCGGGGCATGCACCAGACCGGCACCAGCTTCGGCACGACCCCCGAAGACGACAAGCTCGTCTGAGCGTTTCTCCACCTGCGGCACGCTGACCCATTTCGGGACCGGCGTGCTGTTTTGCTGCCCCGCTTTGCCCTACACTGACCGGCTGTGACCGCCGCGCCCCGCCCCCCGCATACCCTATCCGTGGCCCCGATGATGGACTGGACGGACCGGCACTGCCGCATGTTTCACCGCACGCTGACCCGCCGGACGCTGCTGTACACCGAAATGGTCACGACGGGCGCCGTGCTGCACGGGGACCGGGCCAGGCACCTCGACTTCAGCCCCGCCGAACACCCCGTCGCCCTGCAACTCGGCGGCAGCGACGCGGCGGCGCTGGCCGAGTGCTCCCGGCTGGCCGAGGACTGGGGCTACGACGAGGTCAACCTCAACTGCGGTTGCCCGTCCGACCGGGTGAGCAGCGGCTCGTTCGGCGCGTGTCTAATGGGCACCCCCGACGTGGTGGCGCGGGCGGTGGAGGCCATGCGGGGCGCGACCCGGCTGCCGGTCACCGTCAAGCACCGCATCGGGATTGACGACCTCGACAGCTATGAGCACCTGACGGGCTTCGTGCGGACGGTGGCGGCGGCGGGGTGCGAGCAGTTCATCGTCCACGCCCGCAAAGCGTGGCTCTCGGGCCTCTCACCCAAGGAAAACCGCGAGATTCCGCCGCTGCGTTACGAGGTGGTGGGGCAGCTCAAGCGGGACTTTCCGCACCTGACCATCGTGCTCAACGGGGGCGTGCGCTCGCTGGCCGAAGCTCAGGAGGCCCTGACCTGGGCCGACGGCGTGATGGTGGGCCGCGCCGCCTACCAGGAGCCGTACCTGCTCGCCGCCGCCGACCGGGACATCTTCGGGGAGGACGCCCGGACGGTCAGCCGCCGCGAGGCCATCGAAGCCTATCTGCCCTACGTGGCCGCGCAGTTGGAAGCCGGGCAGCCGCTGAACCGCATGATGAAGCATGCCCTGGGCCTGTTCGCCGGGCAACCGGGCGCGCGGCACTGGAAACGGACACTGAGCGAGCAGGGCCACAAACCGGGCGCGGGGTTGGACGTGGTGCGGGCGGCCCTGGCCGGGGTGCCCGAGGACGTACTGGACGCCAGAGCCTAATACGGATTCCGATTGAATCTGAAACTACCAGATTCAATCCGACTTGCAAAGCTGCGCAGCAGAGCGGATGCGAGTAGGAAAAAATACGGATTCACCTCGGGTGCGGCGGAATCTAAGCTGCTGAACGCACGTAGCGCTCTAGGTGCAGCATCAGGTTGTGGGCCGCAACCGCACGGCACGTGCGGGCTACGACGGCCTGGAAGGAATTCAGCTGCACCTCACCCAGAGAGCAGCATCTCGCTAACCTGGAAAAGACCGATTCTATGCGCTTTCTTAGTTTCCCCAGCACCGGTGGCCATGCCACCGGTGTCTTCGCGTTCTCCCGTGACTTGGCGTACACGCCACTCCCGACGTAGCCTTTGTCCCCAAGCGTGCGGCTGCGTTCGTATTCAGAGAGCAGCTCACGGGCCACGCCCTGCTCGGATTCGTTGGCAGCGACAATGGCAAACTTCGTGAAGTAGCCCTGCGTGTCGACGACGCCGTGAAGCTTGTAGCCCATCACCCAGCCCATACTCCCTGGGCCTATTTTTGCTTCTGACTGCTGTCTGGGCCGCTTCATTCGGGCACCCTGAGCAATGGGGAGGGGTTTACTGTCGATAATGAGGATGTCTGCATCTTTCGGGCTGAGGGACAGCCCGAAAGATGCGATGAGATGCCTGGCTGCGAGTAAATGGCGGTGGTAGCGACTGCGTTCGGGGAGGTGTGGGAAGAGGTCGGCGTAAAGCTGACGAACGAGGGCGAACCAGGTCTCGCTGTTCTTCTGACCAAGAAGGTCGCCCACGAGGGCGATAGTGATCAGTTCAGAAGGAGTGGCCTGACGGTTGCGGGCCATGGGAAGCTGGTAGCTTCCCATAGCGCTGAGCAGTTGGAGATGGTCGTCGACAAGGACGTAGGCCAGTGTGAAGAGGTCGGGCAGGCTAAAATATTCCAGAAGCTGGCTGGTTCGCATAACCCCAGCTTCGCTTTTTTCGCCCCTTCTTGCGCCGCACCCGAGGTGAATCCGTATAAAAAACCCCGCCAGGGTCGGCGGGGCTTTGCTTTTTCGTTTTGCGTCCGGCGTCAGAACACGATGGGCAGCACGCCCACGCTGTCGCCGCCGCAGTCCACCGTCACGCCTTTGGGCGCGTCGGACACGGTGCAGCCCAGCGCCCGCAGGCCGGAGAGCGGGAAAATCAGGTTCTTGCCGTCGGTGGCGGGGGCCAGGGGCAGGTCCACGTTGCCCGTGCCGCGCTGCGCGGTCTTTTGCCCGGCGGTCACGGTCAGGGGCGTCTGACCCGCCACGTTCATGCGGAACTTGCCACCGCCCAGGCCGACCACGTTGACCACGCCGACGAGGTCCTTGCCCAGCAGGTAGGGCTGGCCCCTCACCACGCCAGCGGGCGCGGCGGGTTTGCTGACTGCGGGCGCACTCACGGCGTCCACCACCAGCAGGGTTTCGGCGGCGCCGAGGGGGGCGCTGAGCACGTAGGCGCCCGCCTTGCCCGCCGTGTCCTTGACCAGCAGGCTGCCCGACTGCGGATTTGCCGCCGGACCACTCAGCTTCCAGTCGCCCAGGGCCTGCGACCCCAGCGCGGTACGAATCTGGGTGCGGGCCTGAGCCGGCGCCCGCTTGGTGTAGAGGCACACGGCCTGGCGGCTGACCTTGAGCTTGCTCGGGCACGACACGAGCTGACCGCCGACGGCGCGGCTGACCGCAATCGCCACGCCGCTCACCGTGCGGTCGGTGACGGGTGAAACGGCGGCAACAGGGGCAGGCGACGCCTTGGCCGGGGCCGGCGCAGGAGCCGCTGTCTGGGCCAGGGCACCGGGAAGCAGGGAAGCGGCGAGCAACGCCGCAAGGGTCTTGGGGAAAGCGTGGGCCATACGCCGCATCTTAGGCGCCGCGCATGAGGGGGAACTTTGAGTCGTGAGACCGGGCGGCTCAGCGCTCCAGAGACCGCTCGCTCAGCGCCCACAACCGCGCCGCCGCGCCGTCGTCGAGGGCCTGGGGCGCGGGCGTGGCCCGGCGCGAGTCGGCGTAGTAGCCGCCCGTGTCCACCGGGGCCGTCACCGCGTACAGGCTGGTCTGTGCGCCCTGCTCCGGGGTCAGCGAGAAGCGGTCGAGCAGGCCGTACGCCTGGGCGAAGCGCCCGCCGCCGTTTTTGCCGAAGCCGCTGGCGACCATGCCGGGGTGCAGCGAGACGCTGAGCAGTTCGGGTTCCCGCCGCGCCAGTTCCCGCGCAAAGAGGATATTGGCGAGCTTGCTCTGCGCGTAGGCGGGCCAGGCCGCGTAGCCCCGGCGAAACTCGGGGTCGGCAAAGCGAATGCGCCCGATCACGTGCGCCGCCGACGCCACCGTGACCACCCGCGCCAGTTCGCCGCGCCGCTCGGCACTCTGGCGCAGCAGGGGCAGCAGCTCACGGGTCAGCAGAAACGGCGCGAGATGGTTGAGTGCCCAGGTCAGCTCGATGCCTTCGCGGCTTTCTTCCCGCTGGCGGTGCAGCGCCCCGGCGTTGTTGACCAGCACGTCGAGTTCGCCGAAGCGTTCGCGGTACTCGGCGGCGGCCCGCTCCACCTGCGCGAGTTCGCTCAGGTCGGCCAGCACGGTCCCGGCGGCCCCCACCTCGGCGGCCACCCGCGCCGTGCGCTGTGGGTCGCGGCCCACGATGACCACCTGCGCCCCGCGCCGGGCCAGCCCCCGCGCCGTCTCGAACCCGATGCCCCCGGTCGCGCCCGTCACGAGGATGTGGCGCCCGGCCAGGGAGTCTGCTGTCTGCTGCGTGTTCATGGCTCCACGATAAACAGCGAACGCCCGCACGACTGCACCCTGGACCGGAAACAGGGCAGCAGGGTGAAACAGGGCAGCAGGGTGAAAGGGACGCAGGCATGACCGAAGGGAACAAGCCCCACCGAAGCAAGAAGAAGGGCCGACCCCCGAGAGAGCCGGCCTTCTGGCGCGGCGGACTTCACCCGGCCCGCCTGTTTCTGAATTGCGCGGTGAGACCAGAGTACCCAGCCGGATGTCACAGACTTGTCACGGTTTCATGAGGCCCAGGCCAAGCCGCGTACAGCTTTGGGGAGGCCCGCCTCTCAGAGTTCACGGCTCATACGGGACGGAATTCTTCTTCGGAGATGTCGGAAAAGCGCCGCCATCTCCTTCGCTCCATTCCGTCCCGTATTTTCTTGTACTCGCTCTGCTCGGAAAAAGAGCTGGCATGCCTTATACGGATTCCGATTGAATCTGGTAGTTTCAGATTCAATCCGACTTGCAAAGCTGCTCAGCAGAGCGGATGCGAGTAGGAAAAAATACGGGTTACGCGATATGGATGCACAGTCGGCGCTTTCCCGACTGTGCAGGAATTAAGCGGAATCCGTATTATCTCTTTTTCCAAGACATGTCAGTAAGCGTCCCCCGGCGCGACTTCGCCTTCCGGTTCGCGGCCTTACAGCAGGTCGAGAATCACGCTGCGGGCGTAGGCGGCGCCGCGCTCCAGCAGGTCGGTGGTGGTGCTGGCGACATGCGGGGTGATGACGACGTTCTTCCGCTCCCACAGCGGATGCCCGGCAGGGAGCGGTTCGGGGTCGGTCACGTCGAGCACCGCGCCGCCCACCTGCCCGGTGTCGAGCGCGGCCAGCAGGTCACCAGTCACGATGAGGTCGCCGCGCCCCTGGTTGGAAATCCAGACGCCGGGCTTGAGCGCGGCCAGCCGCTCAGCGTTCACCAGGCCCCGCGTGCGGTCGGTACTCGGCAGCAGCAGCACCACCCAGTCGGCTTCGGCCAGGCGGTAGTCCACCAGGTCGGCTTCGGTTTTCGAGGTCAGGCCGTAGACCTGCGCCCCGAACGGGGTCAGCCGTTCCTCCACCAGTTTGCCGATGTGCCCGTAGCCCCAGATGACGACCCTTTTGCCGCCGAGCGTGCTCAGGCCCGAGTCGGGAATGGACGTCCTGGTCCACTCGCCTCCCCGCTGGGCGTCACGAAAGCGGTGCAGGCCCCGGCTGGCCGCCAGGATTCCGGCCACCACATGCACCGCCACGGCGCGGTCATGCAGGCGGTGGGCGTTGTAAAGGCGCACCCCGGGCGGCAGCTTGCCCTGCACGTGGTCGATGCCGGCCGTGAGCGTCAGCACCCACTTCAGGCCCGCCGTGCCCAGCAGAGCGTCGCGGGTCGCCGCGTTCGCCAGCCACAGCACCGCGCCCTGGGCCTCGCCCTGCGGCACCCCGGTTTCGTTGGAATAGAACGCGAGGTCCGCGCCGGGCAAAGAGGTGTCGCCGGGTCGGGCCAGGGCACGAAAGGCAGGCAGGTCGGGAACAAGAACGCGCATGGGACAGTGATAGCGCAGTGGGGGAAGGGTGGAGAGGAGAGGGTCAAGAGCTTTTTTCCCTTCACTCTCTCCCCTCAGCCCTCTGCGCCTCGCTGCCACTCCTCCCGCGTGATTTCCATATGCACGTCCACCCGTTCGGGATGGGTGCGGCGGGCCACCTCGCGAAAGCCGCAGGCGGCGAAGGCCCGCTGGGCGCGGCGGTTGTGCCCGAAGGTGGTCAGGCGCACGCGTTGCAGGGCCGGTTCGTGGACCGCGAAGGCCCAGTGCAGCAGCGCCCGCACCCCCGCCCGCCCGTAGCCCTGGCCCCACAGGGCCGGGTAGCCAACCATGATACCCAGGGTGGCCGTCGTCGCTTGCAGCGGCGGCGAGGGGCGAAAGTCGTACAGTTCAGCGTTGCCGATGAGGCGGCCTTCCCCGTCGAGCAGGCCGAAACCCGCGCGTTCGCCGGTCTTTTCCTCCTCCTGCATCACGCGGCGAAAGAGCCACTCGGGCATGCGGATGGGTTTGGCGTCGTTCCAGGCGGCGAGTTCGCGGTCACGGAAAAAGGAGTGCAGGGTGCGCCACTCGGCGGGGGTGAAGTCGAGGACGGGTTTGAGGGTGACGTGGGGGGTCATAATGCGGTGAGGGACAGCAAACGGCCTGCGAGGGGAGAAGTCAAGGGGGGCATGGTCGTGTGGGAGGTTGGAGCGTTGGCTTCAGCTTTATGCCCCAACCCCAACCCCCTCTCCCCAGGCGGGACAGGCGGCTCTAACGCTCCGCTGAGGAGGCGGACGGTCATTTCGCTTGGCTCACGGTGTTCCTCGATGTTCTGGGCGGCCTGGATACCGGTGAGTTCTGCGGACGCGAGGCCCGTGCGCTGATACGCCCGACAACCCTGGCGTTCTGTCTTTCGCGATAGGTTGGGGGAATGTTGAAGGGGGCCAGGGCGAAAGCGTGCTTTCTGTCGGTCTTAGCCCCTAGTGGGGCGCCAAGGCTATAAGTACAGTTATTTGACCCTCTCCCCTTGCGGGGGACTCGTTAGAGCTGCTTGCAGAGGGCGTTGCGAAGCAACGGGAGGGGGGGCAACCAAGTGAACTCAATAAAACTATCCATGCCCTTGGTCATCCACTCCCTAGTCCAGCCCGCACCACGTCCCTGGTCAGGCGCTCGAGGTGGAAGGCGTCGCCCTCGGCCCGCTGGACCGCGCGTGTCTGTGGGTCCACGACCAGCAAGGCCAGCAGGTCGGACCCGGCGTAGCGCACGCAGACGCCGGAATGCCCGGCCAGCGCGGCACGGTCGGCTTCACTCAGCACGGCCCAGGCGGGGTCCTGCGAGGTCAGGCCGAGGTGGGCGGTGGGCAGCTTGCGGGCGAGCAGTTCGGTTTCCAGCCACACCAGCGCCGCCGGGGTGCCGCCGATGATGCCCTGTTCCAGACTGGGGCGCGGCGAGTTGTAGACGATGGGCCGCCCGTCGCGCCGCCGCAGCTCGCCCCCTGCAGAGCGCAGCAGGGCGTGCCCGGCGCAAATGTCCCACTCGGAGCGCGGCGACATGGAAAAGGTCACGTCGGCCTCGCCCGCCGCCATCCGTGCCAGCTTGAGGGCGATGGACCCGCTCGGGAACATGCCGGGGATGTCGTGGCGGTGCAGTTCGCGCCCATGCTCGGTGTCGGACACGCTCAGGCGAAAGGCGGCGGGCCGAGCCTGCGTGACCGCCACGCCGTTTTTCTGCACGCCCTCCCCCACCGCGCCGCTGAACAGTTCGCCCGTGGCCGGGGCGTAGACCACGCCCAGCACGGCCTCCCCGCGCACCGCCAGCCCGATGCTCACGCAGAAGTCGGGGCTGCCCGTCGTGAATTCCCGGGTACCGTCAATCGGGTCAATGATCCAGACCCGTTCGTGATTCAGGCGCTCGGGCGAGTCCACTTCCTCCTCGCTGAGCAGGCCGTCGGCAGGAAACGCCGAGCGCAGGCCCGCGACGATGAGCGCCGAGGCCTCGCGGTCCGCCGCCGTCACCGGGTCGTCGGCGCTGGTCTTGTGTTCCACCGTCAGCCCGGCGGCGCGGTGACGCAGCAGCAACGCACCCGCCTCACGGGCGAGACGGGTGACGGTTTCGAGTTCAAGGACGTAGGACATGGGGGGAGGATAGGGGAAACTCGGGTTCAGCCGCCCCACAGCATGTTGGCCTGCCCAACGGCGAGCAGCAGGAAAACTGTCGCAAACAGCACGTTCAGCCCCCGGTTTTCCTGCTTTTGCCAGGCCATTACAGCGTATGCACACGCCGCTGCACCATAAATCGCTGCCAGAATGCCTGCCCGGACAGAGGCAGACGGCTGACCGAACAGGGTATATAACCCAGCCCCAGCTATCAGGAGAAGCAGTCCCCATTGCAGCGGCTTCAGCGTTGACATGCCGACAGTTTACCCGACGTGACGCCCTTCTCTGCCCCTCAGGTCGTGTAATCCGCGTTGATGCTCACATACTCCGCGCTGAGGTCGCAGCCCCACGCCTCGCCCTGCGCGGTGCCGACGCCGAGGTCCACGTCGAACACCACCTCGTCGGTCTTCATGCTCTGACTGACCGCCGCCGCGTCGTAGTTCAGCGGGCCAGCGGCAAAGACGGGCACGCCCTGCACGCTGACTTTCAGTTTTTCCACGTCCACCTGCGCTCCGCTGCGGCCCACCGCCATAATCACGCGTCCCCAGTTGGGGTCGGCGCCGTGAACGGCACTCTTGAGCAGCGGGCTGACGCAGCAGGTGCGGGCGGCGGCCAGGGCCTCGGCTTCGCTGGCCGCGCCGGTCACGCGCACGGTGAGCAGGCGCGAGGCTCCCTCTCCGTCGGCGGCAATCTGGCGGGCGAGGTCGCGCATCACGCTCTCCAGGGCGGTCAGGAACTCGGTCAGGTCGGTTTCTCCCGCCGCGCCGTTGGCGAGGACCGCCGCCATGTCGTTGGTGGAGGTGTCGCCGTCCACCGTCACCGCGTTGAAGGTGCGGGCCACGATGCCGGGAAACGCCTCTCGCAGCGCCGTCTGCTCCACCGCCGCGTCGGTGAAGGCGAAGGCGAACATGGTCGCCATGTCGGGGTGAATCATGCCGCTGCCCTTCGCCGTGCCCACGATGCGGGCGCCGTTGCTCAGGACCGCCTGCGCCAGCTTGGGCCGGGTGTCGGTGGTCATGATGGCCGCCGCGAAGGGCAGCGCTGCGTCCCCCAGTTCTTCGGGCAGGTGCTCTGCGCCGCTCAGCACCCGGTCCATCGGCAGCAGGTGACCGATGATGCCGGTGGACGCGGTGATGACCTCCTGCTCGCCCACCGCCAGCACGCTCGCCAGCGCGTCGGCCATGTCGAGGTTGTCCCTGGCTCCCTTTTGCCCGGTGGCGGCGTTCGCCACGCCCGCGTTGACCATCAGCGCCCGCAGCGGAGCGCCGCCCGCGTACAGTTCGCGGTTGCGGGTCACACAGGCGGCGGCGGTGGTGGACCGGGTGCCCGCGAACGCCCAGGCGCAGCCGTGGTCACTCACCACGCAGCTCAGGTCGGGGTTGCCGCTCTGTTTGATGCCGGCGGCCATCGCGGCGGCGCGGAAGCCTTGCGGAAACGTCAGTCGGGAGAAGTCAGGGGCGCCTGTCATGCGCCGAGGCTAAAGCTTCTGGGCAAGGCGCAGAGGCGGGCGGGCTAGGGCTGGCAGGCCAAGAGGGGCGGGGGGTCAGCGAGAGAGAGGTCAAGCCTGAGCTTCTCGGCCCCTCCACCCCCAGCCCTCGACCCGCTACTCCACCCCCAGCCCCGCCAGCTCCTCCCGCAACTGCTCGGCGCTCACGAACTGAATGGCGTGCAGGCCCACGTAACGGGCCGCCTGCACGTTCTGAAGGCGGTCGTCGATCATCACCGCTTCGGCGGGCGACACCTGCGCGAGCGACAGACCCAGGCGGTAGATGGCCGGGCTGGGTTTCATCACGCCCAGGTAACACGACGAGAAAAAGCCTTGCAGGAAGTCGCGCAGGCCGTAGGTGCGGATGCGGTACTCGTTGAGGTCACGGCCCTCGTTGTTGAGCGAGTACATGCGCCAGCGCTGCCCCAGGTCGCGGGCCAGGGCCAGACCTGCCTCGTTGGGGCGGCTCTCCGCTTCCATCGCGGCGCGAAAGTCGGCGGGCGTGAAGTTGCGGGGCGCGTAGAACACCACCTGCTCCAGATATTCGTCGAGCGTCATGCGGCCCACTTCCAGCTCGGGGGCGGCCAGCTTGTGACGTTCGTGCAGTTCCTCGGCCTCGGCGCTCAGGCCGAAGCGCCGCACCACGTCCGAACGCTGCTCGCGGTCCCAGCCGTTGGTGAGCAGCACGCCGCCGATATCCCAGAACAGGGCCTTGATGGTCATGCGGCAGTGTAGAGCAGTTCTCCGAACAGACTCACGGCTTTCCCGGCAAGCGAGCGGCCCAGCGACCGGAGCACTCCGCATCCGGTCGCCGGGCCTGCTCCGCCCCGCCCGCTCTACTTGCGGCTGATGGTCATGGTCAGCGCGGTGCTGCGTTTGCCGCCCTTCACGGCAATCATGTACAGCCTGGCGCTGGTGCGGTCGCCCTTGGCGTTGAACTTCACGTCGCCGGTGATCAGGCCCTTGTAGGTGCCGCCGCGCACGGCTTGTTCCACCTGTATACGGGTGGGCGCCTTGTTGCCGTTCGCCTTCGCCGCGTTCAGGATGCCGCGCAGCAGCACCTTGGTCGCGTCGTAGCTCATGATGCCGAAGCCCTGAAGGTCGCTGCCGAAGGCCTTTTTATAGCTGGCGGCAACGGTTTTCGCTCCCGGCACGGCGTTCAGGGGCGGGGCGACGGTGGTGAAGTAGAGGTTGTCGGCGCCCTTGCCCGCCAGTTTTTCGAGGTCCTCGCTGTCGTAGCCGTCACCGCCCACGATGGGCGTCTTGATGCCCCTGGCCCGGAGCTGCTGGGCGAACGCTGCCGCCTGACCGTACATGGCCCCGAAGTAAATCGCGTCGGGCCTGAGGGTCTGAATCTTGGTGATGATGGCGGAAAAGTCGCGCTCGCTCTCGGCCACCCCCTCGTTCTGCACGATTTTGACCCCGGCGGCCTGCATGGTCTTGGCGGCTTCGTCGGCGAGGGCCTGACCGTAGGCGGTCTTGTCGTTGAGGACGTAGACCTTTTTGGCCTTCAACGTGCCCGCCACGAAGTTTCCGGCGGCGGGTCCCTGGTCGTCGTTGCGGGCGCAGATGCGGCTGACGTTCTTCAGGCCCCGGTCGGTCACCTGCTCGTTGACGTTCAGCGGGCTGACGATGGCGAGGTGACTGGGCGCGAGGGCCTGACTGACCGGCAGCACCACGCCGGAGTTGACGGTGCCCACCATGCCCAGGATGGACCTGTCGGCGGCCATGCGGCGGGCGGCGGCGGTGCCGGTGGCGGGGTCGGCCTGGTCGTCGTAGGCCACCAGCGAGAGGGTCAGGCCCGCCTTGGCGAACTCGGCCTTCATTTCGTTCACGGCGAGCTGCGCCCCGTTCTTGACCTGCACGCCCATGTTGCTCGACGATCCCGAAAGCGGGCTGAGGGTGGCGATTTTGACGGTGCTGGCGGCGCTGGCCTGGGCAGTGGCCAGAGCCGCGAGCAGCGTCAGGGAAAAGCGAGTGGTCTTGTTCATGGGTCCTCCGGGGAAAGTGCCGGGCTGAGCGGCCTTCCCACAACATGTGTCATACGGATTCCGCTTAATTCCTGCACAGTCGGGAAAGCGCCCCCTGTGCATCCATATCGCGGAATCCGTATTTTTTCCTACTCGCATCCGCTCGGATTGAATCTGAAACGACCAGATTCAATCGGAATCCGTATCAGATGGGAGAAATTTTAGCTTTCCTGGGCGCGGCGATGGTCTCTCCGGGCAGCCTGGGCAGCCACTTCACGCCGGGCGTCTTCGTAGCAGAGACGGGTGTGGTACATACGAATCTGGCCCGCCGCGTACAGGGCGTCGAATTCGGTTTGAGTGACATAACGGGCCTCGGCAATTTCGTCGGTCAGGATTGGGGCGATACTTTGCCCCGGCTCCGGCTCGGCCAGCCAGACGTGGCGCAGAATCAAGTCGCCGTCGGGGAAACGGCCCAGATACGCGCCCAGAAACTTGAGGAGCCGCACCCGCAGCCCCGTTTCCTCGTAGGCTTCGCGCAGGGCGGTGTCTTGCGGGTTCTCGCCTTCTTCCACAGTGCCCGAGGGGATGTGCCACAAGCCAGCTTTTCGCTGTTTGCCATCGCCCTTTTCCCGGACCAGCAGAATGTCGCCCTGCCCATTCAGAATGACCACGCCCGCCGCCCGCTGCGCGACAGGCACATGGAACGTCTCGTCCCACTGCACGCGCTACCAGCCTTCGCGCTTCCGCAGGCCGGTGATGTGGGCCGCATGGTGCTGGCCGTGCCAGGCGTACATGCCCAGCAGGGTGTCGAGCGTCCACTGTCCGGTCTGGGGGTGGGTCCAGGGCCGGTCCCACGCGTTTACGTTCGACAGCACCGCGTCCCAGCGGCCGTGCAGCTGTTCGAGCATCAACAGGCTGAGTTCGGTCGCCAGCGCCGAATCGGGCAGCTCGGCCCAGAGTTGTTCGTGGTAGGGCTTGACGGTCGGGTTGTCTTCGGTCAGCGCCAGCTTGGTGCGGGCGTAGGCGTTGAGGTGACTGTCGGCGACATGGTGGACGACCTGCCGCACCGTCCAGCCGCCCTCGCGGTACGGGGTGTCCAGTTGCGTGTCGGTCAGCCCGGCGACGGCGAGGCGCAACTCGGCGGGCAGGGCGCGAATGGCGCTCAGGGCCGCCGCCCGTTCCGCTGCACTCAGGGCGAGGGGCTGCGGCATCGGCCCCAGCGGATAGCGCGGGTCGGTCATTTGCGGGGGTTCCTCTTGCGGGCCAGGGCCTTGACCGGCTTGGCGATCTCGCCGCCCGCCTTGCCCCTGCGCGTACGGGCAGACAACTCGGCAGCCGGGTCAGCGTCGGCGGGCAGGGTCGGCTGAGCGGTGAGGGCCTGCTCCGCCGGGACCGGTTGCGCTGGGGCGTGCGCCACCGTCAGCCCGTCGTCGGGGGACAGCATCAACCCGCTCTCGTCTTCCTGCGACTCCTCCTGCGGCACCTGCACCTCGCCCGTGTGGGCCGAGATGACCAACGTGTCGCCCGGCGGTAGGTCGACCGGGAAAGCCTCTGCCTCCTGCTCCGGCGGCGCGTTCCCGATGACTTCGGGCGCCCCGGCGGGAACGGGTGCGGTGTTCGCCGCCTCCCCGTCTGCGCTTACAGGGTCGGCGCTCACAGGGTCAGCACTCACAGGGTCGGCGCCCATAGGCTCGGCCACGTCCCAGGACAGGTCCACCTTGCGGGTCCAGCGGTCACGGTCACGGCGCTCGATTTTGTCCATCATGCGGGCAAAGCCGCGTTCCAGGCTCAGCCCCTGCTCGTTGGCGAGGCAGAGGGTGACGAACAGCAGGTCGGCCAGTTCCATTTCCAGGTCGCCCACGTCCTCGCCGGGCTTGGGCGTTTTGCCGTTCTGGTGGGCCAGCACACGGGCGATTTCGCCGGTTTCCTCGGTCAGGCGGGCGAGCATCAGCAGCGGCGGGAAATAGCCTTCCTCGAACTGCGAGATAAAGGCGTGTACGCGCTGGGCGGCCTCGGAAAAGGTGAGGCTGGAACTCGGGTGCGGCGGCTGAAAGGGCGCGGCGGGGCGCGAACGGGCCGATTCACCGAAAGGCCGCGACTGCCTCGGAGAAGGCCCCGCCTGTAGGCCCAGGGGCGTTCCCGGCAGCGCCCAGTCCTGGCGCACGCTGGGAGGCAGGGGCACGGCGGAGTCGGCAGCCAGGACGGTGGGGTCGGGGTCGCCCGCCGGCAGCCACTCCAGCCAGCTCTGGACCCGGCGCAGCGCGGCGAGCAGCAGCCCCGACTGGTACGTCTCCAGCCGCGAGCCGTCCACGATCCGTTCCTGACGGGCAAAGACGGTCAGCAGCCGGGCAAGCTGCTCGGGCGTGGCCGCAGGCAGGGTTTCGCCGCTGAGGAGCTTCGCCGCTTCGGGGGTGCGCAGCCACGGTCCCCACAGAAAATCGGGCGATTCGTAGACCCAGCCGTGCCGCTCCAGGGTCCGCACGAACCGCCCCACCTCGGGGTGATAGGTCACGAAGGGAAAAGACCCCTGGCGCACGACCCAGGTGCCGAAATCGAACCCGCTGGCCTCAAAGATGGGCAGGAACGAGGCGACGTCTTCAAAGGCCTGCCGCGAGAAGGTTGGGGTGGTCATGATGTCTCCTGCCGCCCAGGATAGGCGAAAGCGCCCGTGAAAAAGCCCCGACCCCGCAAGCTGCGGCGAGGTCAGGGACGGGCCGGGTCGCCCGGGCGGGGCGCTCAGCGAATGTACAGGTAGGTTTCCTGCACGTCGCGGTCGGCGTAGGCGTAGGGGGTCAGGTACTCGGTGGTCACGGTGTTCCAGCGCCCGTCGTCGTAGACGCCGCCCAGCACCAGGTCGGTGGTCGGACGCACACGCAGGAAAATGGCGCGGACCTTCTGCAACCCGCGTTGCGGCGCCACGTTGTAGGTCACGCCGTCCTGGGGCCGGGGGAACACGGTGGTGCCCGCGCTGACATAAGCGTTGCGGGTGAGCACGTTGGCCGAGCCGTCGGGGTTGAGGGCCAGCAAGGTCGCGTAGCCCGCGTCGCGGGTGGTCAGGCGAAACTGCACGGCTTCCCCGACCACGTAGGTCGCGCCCTCGCCCTTGGTGGGAACGAAGGTCGAAATCAGGTTGTTCGAGCTGCCCGCCAGACCGGTGTTGGGACGCACCGTCACCGTGCAGGCGCTCAGGCCGAGAGCGAGGCCGCCGAGCAGTAGGGCCGACAAAGGAGTGGGACGCATGAAGGCAGTGTAAACAGCGCAGGTGCGCCGCGTCAGGGCCAAAAACTTCACACTTCGGCCATGCACCGCTCAGTCGCCTGTCCCGGCAGCCCGCACGGGTTCCCATTTGCCCGGCGAGCGCGGCGCTAGCATGACGGCCATGAACCGCCGCGCCCCCGCCCGCCGCTGGTTTTTCGAGGTCAGGAGCGACCGGAGAGGTGGCCTCTGGACCGCCCGCCTGCTGTCCCCCGCCCTGCTGACCCCTGCTCTACTGGCTCTGGGCCTGCTGACGTTGCCGCCCCTGTCGCCGCCTGCTCTGGCACAGAACGTGGGCGAACGTGCGGGCACCGCTTCGCCTGCCCAGCCGTCGGGTCCGGCGGCCTCTGCCCCTGCGGGCAATCCGCGCCCGACGAACGAACCCTACACCGTCAACCGCTTTTTTGCGGACCTGCGGGCCGGCAAGGTCCAGCGGGTCAAGCTCGACGGGAGCGGCAACACCCAGGTGTTTTTGAATAACCTTCCCGGCGAGCCGAACCCGCGCTGGCTGCTGCTCCCCCCGGACGCGAACACCCTGGCCCGGCTGCGTGAGAGCGGCGTGCCCGTGCAGGTCACGCCGGGTGGCTCACGCTTCGCCTGGGTGGGACAGGTGCTGCCGCTGCTGCTCACCGGGCTGATTCTGGCGGTGCTGTGGCGCTCCCTGCGGGCCAGCGGAACCGGGAGCGGCGCGGGCACCTTCGCCAAGTCGAAGGCGGCGGTCGTCAGCGAAGGCCAGATCAAGCTCAACTTCACCGATGTCGCGGGCTGCGACGAGGCCAAGCAGGACCTGCAGGAAGTCGTCGACTTCCTGCGCCAGCCCGACAAATACCACCTCCTCGGCGCCCGCATCCCCCACGGCGTCCTCCTCGTCGGTCCCCCCGGCTCCGGCAAGACCCTCCTCGCCAAAGCCGTCGCCGGTGAAGCCCGGGTTCCCTACTTCTCCATCTCCGGCTCCGACTTCGTGGAAATGTTCGTCGGCGTCGGTGCCGCCCGCGTCCGTGACCTGTTCGAGCAGGCGAGGAAAGCCTCGCCCTGCATCGTTTTCATCGACGAAATCGACGCCGTGGGCCGCAAACGCGGCATGAACCTGCAAGGCGGCAACGACGAGCGCGAACAGACGCTCAACCAGCTGCTCGTGGAAATGGACGGCTTCGGCAGCGGGCAGGACGTGATTGTCCTCGCGGCCACCAACCGCCCCGACGTGCTGGACGCCGCGCTGCTGCGTCCCGGCAGATTCGACAGACAGGTGGTGGTGGACGCCCCCGACGTGCGGGGGCGCGAACAGATTCTGCGCATTCACGCCCGCAAGAAACCGCTCGACGTGTCGGTGGACCTGGGCGTGATTGCCCGCCGGACCGCCGGGATGGTGGGGGCCGACCTGGAAAACCTGCTGAACGAGGCCGCACTCCTGGCGGCGCGGGAAGGCCGCAACCGGATTACCGGGCGGGACGTGGACGAGGCACGGGACCGGGTGCTGATGGGACCGGAGCGGCGCTCGCTGGTGGTGCGCGAAGCCGACCGCAAGGTGACCGCCTACCACGAGGTCGGGCATGCGCTGGCTGCCCAACTGCTGCCCCACGCGCACCGGGTCGCCAAATTGACGGTGGTGCCGCGTGGCCGCGCGGCCGGGTACATGCTCCCCGACGCCGACGACCGGCTGCACGTCACCCGCGCCGCGCTGGAGGACATGATTGCGGTGGCGCTCGCGGGCCGCGCCGCCGAGGAAGTGGTCTACGGCGAGGTGACGACGGGCGCCCAGAACGACTTTCAACAGGCGACTGGCCTCGCCCGGCGCATGGTGACCGAGTGGGGCATGTCCGGGCGCATCGGCAAGGTAGCGCTGGCCACCGACGAGGGCAGCTACCTGGGGGGCGGCCCGCAGCCGCTGCCCACCAGCGAACACACCTCGCGCGTGGTGGACGAGGAGGTGCGCTCGCTGATCGACGCCGCCTACGCCCGCGTGCTGGCCCTGGTGCGCGAGCATCTGCCCCAGGTTCACGGGGTCGTGGGCGTGCTGATGCAGCGCGAAACCCTCAGCGGCGAGGAGTTCGCCACGCTGCTCGCCGGAGGAAGCCTGGAGCCTCTGCCTCCGGTGGGCGGGGCAGCGGCGACTGCGGGCTGAACACCGAGCTTTCCTGCCTGTAATACGGATTCCGCTTCATTCCTGCACAGTCGGGCCTATACAGTTGGGAAGGCGCCGCCTGTGCATCCATATCGCAGAATCCGTATTTTTTCCTACTCGCATCCGCTCTGCTGCGCAGCTTTGCAAGTCGGATTGAATCTGAAACGACCAGATTCAATCGGAATCCGTATAACGTTCCCGGCCGGGAAAGAGCGAAGGCGGACACCTCGAACCGGGTCCGCCTTCGCCGCTTACGTCGCCTTTCCGTTCAGGCGCCGGACGACAGCACGTAGCCGCTGGCAATCTGCCGGAAGGCCTCGACCTGCTGCGCCTGCCACGCGGCGTCCTTGCCTGCCCCTGCGCCGCCGAGTTCCTCGGCCAGAATCGCGGCGGCGCGGGGGGCGGCCTCCATGCTGGCGCGGGCGCCGAGCAGCAGGGCGCGGGTGCGGCGCGAGAGCAGGTCCTCGACGGTGCGCGCACTCTCATGGCGCACGGCCCAGCGCAGTTCGGCCTCGGTGTAGGGCAGCGCGGGATGCAGCGTCACGTCGGCGCCGGGAAGCTGCTGCACGCGCTCGGCGTCGTTGCCGTAGACCTTCCAGTGGTCGGGGCGCTCGTCCTCGCTCCAGCCGTGCAGGTGCAGACCGGGGGTGATGGTGAGGCGCTCCGGCAGGCCGCCCAGCTTCTCGGCGCGGTTGATGGTGTCTTCACCCATGCGGCGGTAGGTGGTCCACTTGCCGCCGGTCAGGGTGATGAGGTTGCCCTTCGAAATGCGAATCACGTGGTCACGCGAGAGGGACGCGGTGGACCCGGCGCCGTCGGTCTTCTCGTTCTTGACCAGCGGACGCAGCCCCGCGTACACGCTCAGCACGTCGGCGCGCGTCGGGGCCGGGTTCATGTAGCGCCCGGCGGTACGCAGGATGAACTCGACTTCCTCCTCTAGCGCCCGGGGCTCAAAGTCGGTCTGCGGCACCGGGGTGTCGGTGGTGCCGATGACCACATGGTCGTGCCAGGGCACGGCGAACAGCACGCGCCCGTCGTCGGTGCGGGGAATCATGATGGCGCTGTCGCCGGGCAGGAATTTCTTCTCGACCACGACATGCACGCCCTGGCTGGGCGAGAGCATGGGCTTCACGCTGGGGTCTTCCATGCGGCGGATATCGTCCACCCACACGCCGGTCGCGTTCACCACGACTTTGGCGCGGACCTCGTGTTCCTGGCCGCTTTCCTCGTCACGGAAGCGCACGCCGCGCACCTGCTCGCCGTCCTTGAGCAGCCCGGTGACCGGAGCGTAGTTCAGGGCCACGCCGCCGAAGTCTTCCAGGGTCCGCAGCAGGGTGATGGCGAGGCGGGCGTCGTCGAACTGTCCGTCGAAGTACAGGATGCCGCCACGGAGTCCCTCGGGCTGATAGGTGGACACCCGCGAGAGCACCTTGTCACGGCTGAGGTAAGCCGAGCTGCCCAGGTTGAGCTTGCCCGCCAGCACGTCGTACATCTTCAGGCCGATGCCGTAGAAGGGCGCGGCCCACCAGTCGTAGGCCGGGACCACGAAGCCCAGGTCACGGACGAGGTGAGGGGCGTTTTTGCGCAGCAGGCCGCGCTCGTGCAGCGCCTCGCGCACCAGCGACACGTTGCCCTGGGCGAGGTAACGCACGCCGCCGTGCACCAGCTTGGTCGAGCGGCTGCTGGTGCCCTTGGCGTAGTCGTGACCTTCGAGCAGCAGCACGCGGTGGCCACGGGTGGCGGCCTCCACCGCGCTGCCCAGCCCGGACGCGCCGCCGCCCACCACGATGATGTCCCACTCCGGGGACGCGAGGGCCGCCCGCAGCTGGGCCGGACGGGGATCGACAGCAGAACCTTGAGTCATGGCACTCCTCCGCCAGGTGTCGGGAAGGGACCCTGGCTAGCTTGCACATATGTTCACAGGGTTTGAACAAATGTACAAGAGGACAGAAGACAATCTTCAGGAACGGGCAAGGGGATGCGAAGTCCCCTCCTTGCCGTGTCGCGCTCCTCGCTCCTCAGACGGAGCTGGGCTTAACTCTACACCTCCGAGAAAAGCACCCGAATGTGCTCTGGTTCGCCGCTTGGCAAGTCCGCATCACCCGGCTCCGTCTTCTCTGCTCTGCTCGGAGAAACACTTTGGATGCCCAAACTCTTTTTCAAAGCCGTATCATACGGATTCCGCTTAATTCCTGCACAGTCGGGAAAGCGCCGCCTGTGCATCCATATCGCGTAACCCGTATTTTTTCCTACTCGCATCCGCTCGGATTGAATCTGAAACGACCAGATTCAATCGGAATCCGTATCAGTTGAGGTTGCTCGTTTCCGCCGAGTCGCTGACCAGGGCTTCGAGCAGTTGCACCGCTTCTTCCAGGCGGTTGGCCTGAATCCGGGCGGCGGCGCGGGCCTGTCGCCACTCCAGCCGCACCCGCGCCAGCGAGAGGGCCTCACCCCCCAGGCGGCTGAGCTTGAGCGCCCGCTCCTCGAGTTCCTCGACGTGCGCGGCAAGTTGGGCCAGGGCCGCCTGGTGGCCGCGCGCCGCCTCGATGGTGCTGCGCAGTTGCGCCGCCGCTTCCTGCTCGGCCTGCGCCAGGACACGCTGGGCTTCCTGCACCGGCAGCGCCCGCTCCCCGAGTTCGCCCGCCTGCCACAGCGCGTAGTTCAGGCCGTAGCGTGCCCGCAGCACGTTCGGGTGCAGCGGCACCCCCAGCGAGTAGCGGGCGTGGCGCAGGTCGATGTCGAGGCGGGTCAGCGGCTGGTCGGCCTCACGCTCGTCCACCAGCGGCGCGAAGGCGTCGAGAAAGCTGCGGGTCTGCGTGAGCATCAGGCGGTTGTGGGCGAGTTTGGCCGGGGCGCTGCGCTCGCCGGTCAGCGCGGCGAGTTCGCGCACGGTGAGTTCGAGCAGTTCGACCTGGGCGCGGGCCGACGCTACCTGGTCGGTGACCTCCACGCGGGCGTGCTGTGAGCGCAGCTGCGCGAGCATGTCCTCGGTTTCCCAGCGCCGGACCTCGGCCTGGGTCGCCTGCACGTCCCACTCGGCGGCGCGGCGCAACCGCTCCAATTGCGAAAGCTCGGCGTCGGTGCGAATCGAAGCCAGGCTGCGGGTGGCGATTTCGTGGTGGACGCGGGCGAGCATCAGCGGCAGGTCGTGTGCCCGCCGACCCCAGGCGACCGGGCGCGGCGCGGGTTTTTGCAGCACGTCCTCGGCAGGCGTGACCGGCACCGGCACCGTCTCGGCCAGCCGCGCGAGGTCGGTGGACGCCTCCTGGAGCCAGCGGTCGGCGCGGTTTTCGCCGTTTTCGTCGCGCATCTTCTGGTACACGTCCTGCAAGACCGCCACCACGTCACGCGGCCCCAGCACCCGCACCGCCTGCCAGCCCCGGCGCTGCACCGCCGCCTGAATGAACTGCTCGGCCTCGCGCACGCCGAATTCGCGGCCCAGACGGGATTTGAGCCAGTCGCGGTAGGGGTCCTGAGAAGCGGGGGAAGCGGGCACAGGCATCTGGGGCAGTATGGCACCCGGGGCCAGCAGGGGGCCGTTTGGGGGGGTTGAGGGGTCTTGAAGTCGAGGAGTCGAGAAAGCGAGCTGGACTTTTCCTCATTTCTCGATTCATCAATGGTTCGGACAGTTTTGAGAACCCGGCTTCCGAATTGCGATGAATGCGGTGTTTTTGGCTCCTCTCCCCTTGTGGGGGAGTCTGGGAGGGGGCGTGACGTAAATAGCGTCCCAGACAACTAAATCGCAATTTCTTCAGCCGAAAATTATGAATCTGTCCGAACCGTTGATTATGTCAGGTGCTGTAGTCATCCACCAGGCGTCAAGCCGGACTTTCCCCCAACCTCTCGACCCCTAGGCTTCTCCACCTCTCGACTTCCCAACCCGTCACCTCCCGCTCGGCCCAGCAGACTCAGACCCCACCGCCCCGGCGCTGTCTGAGGGCTTCGTACAGCACCAGCGCCGCCGCCGTCGCCACGTTGAGCGAGTCGGCCTGTCCGTGCATGGGCACCCGCACCGACTGGTGGGCCGTTCGCCACTCGGCAGGCAGCCCGGCGTGCTCGGCCCCGAGCAGCAGCGCCACCCGCCCGGTCAGCGGGGTGTCCCAGTAATCGGCGGGGGCGTCGGGCGTGCAGGCGACGGTCCGAAAGCTCTGTTCGGCCAGCCACGCCAGCGCCTGCGGCTCATCCAGCACGGCAGTCGGCACGCTGAAAACGCTGCCCTGACTGGCCCGGATGACGTTGGGGCCGTAGGGGTCGGCGCCGCGCCCCAGCACCAGCACCCCGGCGGCGCCCGCTGCGTCGGCGGTCCGCAGGATGGCACCCACGTTGCCGGGCTTTTCCAGGCCGTGC